>NZ_AOFD01000004.1 GCF_000332815.1 Arthrobacter nitrophenolicus | reverse complement strand
GGCCGTCCGCCGCGGCGCCGCGTCAGCCGAGTGGAAGGGCGCGCAGCCGGTGCCCCGCCGCGCCGTCGGGGGCCGGACGGTAACCCAGATGCACTACGCCCGGCAGGGCATCATCACCCCCGAAATGCGCTTCGTGGCACTGCGCGAAAACTGCGACGTGGAGCTGGTCCGCAGTGAACTGGCGGCGGGCCGCGCCATCATTCCCAGCAACATCAACCACCCTGAGTCGGAGCCGATGATCATCGGCAAGGCGTTCCTGGTGAAGATCAACGCCAACATCGGCAACTCCGCGGTCACCAGTTCCATCGCGGAAGAGGTGGACAAGCTGCAGTGGGCCACGCAGTGGGGCGCGGACACCGTGATGGACCTCTCCACCGGTGATGACATCCACACCACGCGCGAATGGATCATCCGCAACTCCCCCGTACCGATCGGTACCGTGCCCATCTACCAGGCGCTGGAGAAGGTCAACGGCGAAGCCAACAAGCTGACCTGGGAGATCTTCCGCGACACCGTCATTGAGCAGTGCGAACAGGGCGTGGACTACATGACGGTGCACGCCGGCGTCCTCCTGCGCTACGTGCCGCTGACTGCAAACCGGGTCACGGGCATCGTGTCGCGCGGCGGCTCCATCATGGCCGGCTGGTGCCTGGCGCACCACCAGGAGAATTTCCTGTACACACACTTCGATGAGCTGTGTGAGATCTTCGCCAGGTACGACGTCGCGTTTTCGCTTGGCGACGGTCTGCGGCCGGGTGCCACGGCCGACGCGAACGACGCCGCCCAGTTTGCCGAACTGGACACGCTGGCCGAGCTCACCCTGCGCGCCTGGGAGTACGACGTCCAGGTGATGGTGGAAGGTCCCGGGCACATCCCCTTCCACCTGGTCCGTGAAAACGTGGAGCGCCAGCAGGAGCTGTGCAAGGGTGCGCCCTTCTACACCCTCGGTCCCCTGGTTACCGACGTGGCACCCGGCTACGACCACATCACCTCAGCCATCGGCGCCACGGAAATCGCCCGTTACGGCACCGCGATGCTCTGCTACGTGACACCGAAGGAACACCTGGGCCTGCCCAACAAGGACGACGTCAAGACGGGGGTCATCACCTACAAGATTGCAGCGCACGCTGCGGACCTGGCGAAGGGCCACCCCGGCGCGCACGAACGCGATGACGCCCTGTCCAAGGCGCGCTTCGAATTCCGGTGGCGCGACCAGTTCGCCCTGTCACTGGATCCGGTGACCGCCGAGGCCTTCCATGACGAGACGCTTCCCGCGGAGCCGGCCAAAACGGCACACTTCTGCTCCATGTGCGGGCCCAAGTTCTGCTCCATGCGGATCAGCCAGGACATCCGGGACGAATACGGGTCCGCGGAGGCGCAGGCAGCCCTGGCGGACCGGGCAACCGGCATGCGGGAGAAGAGCCAGGAATTCCTGGCGTCGGGCGGCAAGGTCTACCTGCCGGAGCCGCGGCTGCCCGAGGCGGTCTCCCCGTAGAAACCTTCCCCTTCGTCCGGCTGGCAATTGGGGGCCGGCCGGACGGAGGGGAAGCCCGGGCGCTCCGTCAGGAGGCGCGGGCGGACCGGGCCCTGCCGACGTCGCTGATAAAGGAGCGGACGGCCCGGTCCCCGTCGGGGGAATCATGCGGCCGGTGCCCGCCGGCAGCAGTGCGGTGCACGGCTCCGGTTTCGCGGAGGTAGCCGGCAATTTCCTCGTACAGCGGTTCCCATCCACCGGTCAGGACCAGGGTAGGGACCCCGGGAACGATGTGCAGCGGCGCCTCCCAGGAGGGCGCCTGCAGCCGCAGGCGCCGGGCGGACCGCTTCTCCTCCGCGGTGGCCGGTTCCTGCAGGTCTGTGGCATAGACCCGCCGCACGAATTCGCGCTGGAAGTCTTCGTCGCTGAGCTGGTGCCGCACCTCGAACAACGGCTTCATGAGGCTGATGTGCGCCGCCGTGGCCGGCAGTTCCGCCGTCAGCGACAGGCATGCCGGTTCCACGAGGGTCAGGGAATAGACGAGATCCGGCCGTTCCACGGCAGCCATCATGGCGGCGATGGCGCCTTGGGCGTGAGCAACGATGTGGCCGCCGGCGGCGCCGCGCCCGTCATCTGCCAGCGACCTCAACACGATGGCGGTATCCGCGGCGAACGAGGATTCCACAGGTTCGGCGACGGGATCGAAGCCGTGGCGGCGCAGGAACAGGGCATCGTAGGACAGCGCCATGCCGTGCTGGCGCGGCCATGCTGCGGCACCGTAACTTCCGGCGCCGTGCACGAACACTACCCTCTGCTTGAACATGTCCCAACCCTATTCCACGGCACCGACTTCCCCGGGAGCCGCCCGGGGCGGCCAACAGCCGATGCCCGGCGGGCGTGCCGCGGAAGCATCCCCTGCCGGCCAGCCGGTGGAGGCTGCTACTTGCCGAGGAACTTGTCAAAGCCCTTGGGCAGGTTCAGCTGGGACGGGTCGAAGTCGCCGGACTGCTGGCCGAAGGCTGCACCGGTCGGGAGCGCCTTGGCGGCGTTGGCCCGGCGGGCCTCGGCGTCCTTCCGCTCCTGGGCTGCCTTGGCCGGGTTGCCGGACTTTGCCTTCTTCTTAGGTGCGTTCTTGGCGTTCTTCCGCGCCCCGCCGCCGGCACCGGGAAGGCCCGGCATGCCCGGCATTCCCGGCATGCCGCCCTGCGCCATTTTCTTCATCATCTTCTGGGCCTGGGCAAAGCGCTCCAGCAGGCCGTTGACCTCGGAGACGTGGACACCGGAACCGCGGGCGATGCGGGCGCGGCGCGAGCCGTTGATGATCTTGGGAGCCAGGCGCTCATGCGGCGTCATGGAGCGGACGATCGCTTCCACGCGGTCGATCTCGCGCTCGTCGAACTGCTCCAGCTGCTGGCGGATGTTCTGGGCACCCGGCATCATCATGAGCATTTTCTTCATCGATCCCATGTTGCGGATCTGCTGCATCTGGGCGAGGAAGTCCTCCAGGGTGAAGTCCTCCTGGTCAGCGAATTTCTTCGCCATCCGGGCGGCTTCTTCCTTGTCCCAGGACTTCTCGGCCTGCTCGATGAGCGTGAGGACATCGCCCATGTCCAGGATGCGCGAGGCCATCCGGTCCGGGTGGAACAGCTCGAAGTCGTCCAGACCTTCACCCGTGGAGGCGAACATGACCGGCTTGCCGGTGACCGACGCGACGGAAAGCGCGGCACCGCCGCGGGCGTCGCCGTCGAGCTTGGACAGGACGATGCCGGTGAAGTTCACGCCCTCATCGAAGGCCAGTGCCGTGTTCACGGCGTCCTGGCCGATCATGGAGTCGATGACGAACAGCACTTCGTTCGGCACGATGGCCCGGCGGATCTGGCGCGCCTGCTCCATCATGTCGGCGTCGACGCCCAGCCGGCCGGCGGTGTCCACGATGACGACGTCGTGCAGCTTCTGGCGGGCTTCCTCGACGCCGGCGCGGGCCACGGCCACGGGATCGCCCGCGGGCTGGTCGAGCTCAGTGGAGGTGGCGCCCGGGTGCGGAGCGAAGACGGGCACCTTGGCCCGCTCGCCCACCACCTGGAGCTGGGTGACGGCGTTGGGGCGCTGGAGGTCGCAGGCCACCAGCATGGGGCTGTGCCCCTGGGCCTTGAGCCACTTGGAGAGCTTGCCCGCGAGTGTGGTCTTACCGGCACCCTGGAGGCCCGCCAGCATGATGACGGTGGGGCCGCTCTTGGCGAGGCGGATGCGCCGGGTTTCGCCGCCGAGGATTTCGACAAGTTCCTCGTTGACGATCTTGACGATCTGCTGGCTCGGGTTCAGCGCTGCCGACACCTCGGCGCCGAGTGCGCGTTCGCGGACCCTGCCGGTGAATTCACGCACCACGGGAACGGCAACGTCCGCGTCCAGGAGGGCACGGCGGATCTCACGGACTGTGGCATCGACGTCGGCCTCAGTGAGGCGGCCCTTGCCGCGGAGATTTTTGAAGGTTGCTGTCAACCGGTCAGACAGAGAATTGAACACGCGCCGCGCACTTCTTTCAGGAGATGATCGGGACTCGACTATCTAGGGTACCAAGTCGGGCCCGCCAGATGGCATGCTGGCAAAATGACGAGCCAAACAACTGTAAAAACCCTGCTCATCCTCGGCGCTTCTGGGGATCTGACCGGCCGGCTGCTCCTTCCCGGCCTGGCGCGCCTGGTGGCACGGGGACGCGCGGGCGGGCTCCGGCTCGTCGGGGCGGGGTCGGACCCCTGGACCCCGGAGCAGTGGCGGGAACGCGTGCAGTCCTCATTCACGGCAGCCGCCGAGGCTGCCGGCGCGGACGGCAGGGATGCGCTGAAGGCGCTGGAGAAGGAGACCGTCTACCACCAGCTGGATGTCACCGGCGCAGGGTCCCTGCGTCGCTGCTGAACAGCCTTGAGGGACCGGTGGCAGTGTACTTCGCGCTCCCCCCGAAGATCAGCCAGCTTGCCTGCGAAGCACTGCGGCCGGAGGATGTCCCGCCCGGGACCCGGCTGGTGATGGAGAAGCCGTTCGGTTCAAGCGAGGAATCAGCGCGCTCCCTCAACCGGACGCTGGTGCGGCTCGTCCCCGAGGACCACGTCCACCGGGTGGACCATTTCCTCGGCAAGGCCACCGTGCTAAACATCCTGGGGCTGCGCTTCGCGAACAACTTCCTGGAGCCGGTCTGGAACCGGCACCACGTCGAAAAGGTGGAAATCATCTTCGACGAGGACCTCGCCCTGGAAGGACGCGCCCGCTATTACGACGGCGCCGGCGCCCTCCGGGACATGATCCAGAGCCACCTCCTGCAGATCATGGCGCTGCTGGCCATCGAACCTCCCGCCACCATCCGCGAGCGCGACCTGCGGGACGCCATCTCCGCCGTACTGCGCGCCAGCAGCGTCAACACCCCGCTGGCCGCCTGCACCCGGCGGGCACGCTACACGGCCGGGACGGCAGCGGGGAAGAATGTCCCCGACTATGCCAGGGAAGACGGCGTGGACCCGAAGCGCGGAACCGAGACCCTCGCCGAGATCGAGGTCGGAATCGACAACTGGCGGTGGAAGGGCGTCCCCTTCATCCTCCGTTCGGGCAAGGCCCTCGGCGCCAAACGCAAGGAGGCAATTGTCACGTTCCGGCCGGTGCCGCACCTTCCCGCGGGCTTCACGGGTGTTGACTCCCCCAACCAGCTGCGGATCGGTTTCGGTCCCGACACCCTGCAGTTCGACGTGGACGTGAACGGTCCGGGCGATATTTTCAGCCTCAGCCGCGCGACCCTCGAAACCGAACTCAGTGCGTCGGACCTGCTTCCCTATGGGGAAGTCCTCGAAGGGGTGCTGGCGGGCGATCCGCTGCTCTCGGTCCGGGGCGACACGGCAGAGGAATGCTGGCGGATCGTTGAGCCTGTGCTCACGGCGTGGCAGCAGGACGCGGTGCTGCTTGAGGAGTACGACGCCGGCTCGGCCGGTCCCGCAGCGTGGCCCACCACCGGACGGCGCGGGTAGGCCGCACGCCGTCCTGGGCCTGCCCCTGCCTGCTTCCCGGCACCGGCACCGGCGCAGCGGCTTACGGGGTACAGCAGCTTTCCGGGACAGCAAAAGCGGGCGGATACCTTCCGGTATCCCGCCCGTTTTTCTCTGCCTGCTGACTGCCCTGCCTAGATTGCGGCTACTCCGCGTTCGCCGGTCCGGACCCGGACGGCTTCAAAGACGTCCACTGTCCAGACCTTGCCGTCCCCGGCGCGGCCGGTGTTGGAGCTGGCGATGATCACGTCCAGGATGTCGTCCGCCTGCTCATCCGTGGCCAGCACCTCCACCCGGATCTTGGGCAGGAGATCCACGTTGTATTCCGCTCCGCGGTAGACCTCCGTGTAGCCGCGCTGCCGGCCGTAACCGCTGGCCGCGCTGACCGTCAGGCCCTGTACGCCGTAGGCTTCCAGTCCTTCCCGGATTGTTTCGAGCTTTTCCGGCCTGACGATTGCAGTGATCAGTTTCATGCCCCCACGCTTTCCTTACCTGTTGCTGATTCGTTCTGCTGTGCAGCCTTCGCCGGCTGCGCAGCGGAGTCCTGCTGGCCCTTGCCCGTAATCATGTCGTGCAGCGGCTGGAAGGAGCCGCCGTGGCCGCCCACACCGAACTCGTATGCCGTTTCGGCGTGCAGGCTCAGGTCCACGCCCACGGTTTCCTGTTCCTGGGAGACCCGGAAGCCCATGGTCTTGTGGATGGCAAGGGCGATGATGAGCGTCAGGATTGCCGAGTAGGCGATGGCGATGCCGGCCGCTGCGAGCTGGGCCCACATCTGGGCCATGCCGCCGCCGTAGAAGAGGCCGCCGCCCACGCCGTCGGTGGGGAGGGCGATGAAGCCCAGGGCCACCGTGCCGATGATGCCGGACACAAGGTGCACGCCGACGACGTCGAGCGAGTCATCGAAGCCCCAGCGGAACTTGAGGCCGACTGCGAGGGCGGAAGCCACACCTGCCACGACGCCGAGGCCGAGGGCACCCACCGGGCTGACGTTGGCGCAGGCCGGGGTGATGGCAACCAGGCCGGCAACCACGCCGGAGGCGGCACCGAGTGACGTGGGGTGTCCGTCGCGGATGCGCTCGGTAACAAGCCAGCCGAGCATCGCGGCGGCGGGAGCGGCGAGGGTGTTGACCCAGATGAGGCCGCCCTGTTCTGCGGAAGAGGCGAGGCCGCCGTTGAAGCCGAACCAGCCGAACCACAGGATGGCAGCGCCGAGCATGACGAACGGGATGTTGTGCGGGCGGTGGTTGGGGTCCTTGCCGAAGCCCTTGCGGTTGCCGATGATGAGGACCAGGATCAGGGCCGCCACGCCGGCGTTGATGTGGACGACAGTGCCGCCTGCGAAGTCGATGGCCGGGCCGAGCGCCTGGCCGATGGCGCCTTCCTCACCGAAGAGGCCGCCGCCCCACACCATGTAGGCAAGGGGGCAGTACACCAGGGTGACCCAGACGGGCACGAAGACGCTCCATGCGCCGAACTTGGCGCGGTCGGCGATTGCGCCGCTGATCAGGGCCACGGTGATAATGGCGAAGGTTGCCCCGTAGCCCACCAGGATGAGGCCGTCCGGCGAATCCGCCGTGTTGACTCCCTCGAGGCCGAAGCTCGCGAACGGGTTCCCGACGATCTGCAGGAAGCCGTCACCGCCCGTCATGGAGTAGCCCCACAGTACCCACACAACACTCACGATGCCGATGGAGATGAAGCTCATCATCATCATGTTCAGTGCTGCCTTGGCACGGGTCATGCCGCCGTAGAAAAATGCCAGACCTGGTGTCATGAGCAGCACGAGCGCTGCCGCCACCATGAGCCATACGTGACCTGCGGTAAGTTCCATGGTGCACGTCCTCTCTCATCCGAATGTTGCGGAGTCTTCCGCCTGCCAACGCCTTTTGCGTCCTGTAAAAAGTGTGTCGGCGGCGTGTTTCGCCCGGAGAGGATTTAGATTGCCGGTCTGTTACAAGAACCTCTAGGAAGTAAATGGTGCATATCCGGGTTGTTACGGTTGTGTTTCACTACCCCAGCCGCACCCCCGCAACCCACTGTGCAAGGAACTTCGCTTCATGACTGCAGCACCCCGCGTGAGCGGCGCCACATCAAGGATTTTGGCCCGCCTTCGGCCACGGCGGGACAAGCTCCCGCGCGATATCAAGGTGATGCTGGTTGCGGCGTTCCTGATTGCCCTCGGATTCGGGCTTGTTGCGCCCGTATTGCCGCAATTCGCCACAACCTTCGGGGTAGGAAACACCGAGGCTGCGGTGATCGTTGCCATCTTCGCCTTCATGCGGCTGATCTTTGCGCCGGCGGGCGGCACGCTGATCGGCCGGCTGGGTGAGCGGCCGGTCTATGTCGCGGGGCTGCTGATCGTGGCGGCCTCCACGGCAGCCTGCGCCTTCGCCGGGAACTATTGGCAGTTGCTGCTCTTCCGCGGGCTGGGCGGTGCCGGGTCGGTGATGTTCACCGTCGCCTCCATGGCGCTGGTGGTGCGCTTGGCCCCGCCGGAGAGCCGGGGCCGGGTATCCGGGGCCTACGCGTCCGCGTTCCTGGTCGGCAATGTGTGCGGACCCATCGTGGGCGGCCTGCTGGCCGGGTTCGGCCTCCGCATTCCGTTCCTGGCCTATGCCGCCGCCCTGGTGGTGGCCGCCGTCGTGGTCCAAACCCAGCTGAGCCACCAGCGCCGCGGGTCAACTGAGGGGCGGACGAAGGCCCCCGACATGCCGTTCGGCGAAGCCCTGGCAACCGGGGCCTACCGGTCGGCGCTGTTCTCCAGCTTCGCCAACGGATGGGCGACGTTTGGAGTCCGGATGGCCACGGTTCCACTCTTTGCGGCTGCTGCCTTTGGTTCCGGACCGGAAGCTGCGGGCATTGCCTGGCAGTCTTCGCCGGTGGAAATGCGCTGGCCCTGACCGTCTCGGGGCGGCTGGCCGACACGCTGGGACGGAAGCCGATGATGATCTGGGGCCTGCTGGTGGCGGGGCTGGCTACTGCGGGCATCGGCTTCACCCAGGACCTGTGGTGGTTCCTGGCCGCCTCGGCGCTGGCCGGAATCGGGTCGGGGCTGTTCGGCCCCGCGCAGCAGGCTGCCGTTGCGGACGTGATCGGCAACGGACGGTCCGGCGGCAAGGTACTTGCGGTCTACCAGATGGTGTCCGACGTCGGCGCGATCGCGGGGCCGGTCCTGGCCGGCGTCCTGGCTGACCGGCTCGGCTTCGGCTGGGCTTTCGGCGTAACCGGCGGCATCATGCTGGTGGCGGCCTGCACGTGGCTGGCCACGCGCGAAACCCTGCGCCAGGCGAAGCCTTAAAAGCCGGGAGCCGGCACCCGGCCTGGTCAAGGCCCGGGTACCGGCTCCGGACACCGCTAGTTGAATTGCATCTAGTTCAGCAGCGCGTCAACAAAGCCTTCGGCTTCGAACGGGGCGAGGTCGTCCGCCCCTTCACCCAGCCCGATGAGCTTCACGGGGACGCCCAGGCTCTTCTGGATGGCGACGACGATGCCGCCCTTGGCCGTTCCGTCCAGCTTGGTCAGGACGATGCCGGTGATATTGACCACTTCCGAGAAGACCCGGGCCTGGTTCAGGCCGTTCTGGCCGGTGGTTGCATCCAGGACCAGCAGGACCTCGTCCACCTCGGCGAGCTTTTCGATGACGCGTTTGACCTTGCCGAGCTCGTCCATGAGGCCCACCTTGTTCTGAAGGCGGCCCGCGGTGTCGATCATGACCACATCGACTTCCTGGTTGATGCCCGCCTTGACGGCCTCATAGGCAACGGAGGCCGGATCGGCGCCGTCGATGTCCGACTTCACCGTGGGAACCCCCACCCGCTGGCCCCAGGTTGCCAGCTGTTCGGCGGCAGCGGCGCGGAAGGTGTCCGCGGCTCCCAGCAGGACGTCCTTATCCTCGGCGACCAGCACTCGGGCGAGCTTGCCCACCGTGGTGGTCTTGCCCACGCCGTTGACACCCACCACCATCATGACGGCCGGCTTGTCGGCGTGCCGTTGGACGTTGAGGCTGCGGTCCATCGTCGGGTCCACAAGCTTGATGAGTTCTTCCCGCAGCAGTGCCTTGACCTGCTCGGGTGTCCGGGTGCCAGCACCTTGACCCGCTCGCGCAGGGCGTCCACCAGCTGCATGGTGGGTTCGGTCCCAAGGTCTGCCAGCAGCAGCGTTTCCTCGACTTCGTCCCAGACGTTCTCGTCGATCTTGTCGCTGGAGAGCAGGGCCAGCAGGCCCTTGCCCATGATGTTGTTGGAGCGGACAAGCCGCTCCCGCAGGCGGACCAGGCGCCCTGCGACGGGCAGCGGGGTTTCCACCGGGATGACTTCCAGCCCGGCCGCATCGTCCGGGACCGTGGTGGTGTCCAGGTCCGCGACGTCGACGCCGGCCGGCGCCTTCCGGTCCGCCGCCGGGACCGGGCGTTCATCGACGAGCGTGCTGCCGCCGGGCACTTCGGGGTCGTTTGCATCACGCGTGCCCGGGTACTGGGTGATGTTCTTCCGAGTCTTCAGCAGGACAGGAATCAGCCCGCCGATAACCGCCAGGGCAGCAACAATGGACAGAATAATGGGAAGGATGTCATTCACTCCCCTAGCTTCTCACAACGAAGCAGGCGCCTTTGGCGGCTCCGCGGCGCCCGCCCCGCCGCAACGGGGCCCGGACCGCGGCGCTACGCGTCGGCCCCCAGGCGCTGGCTGATCACCGTGGAGACGCCGTCGCCCCGCATCGTGACGCCGTACAGGGCGTCAGCGACTTCCATGGTGCGTTTCTGGTGGGTGATGACAATGAGCTGGCTTGACTCCCGCAGTTCCTCGAAGATGGTGATGAGCCTGCCCAGGTTGGTGTCGTCAAGGGCGGCCTCCACCTCGTCCATCACGTAGAAGGGTGAGGGACGGGCCTTGAAGATCGCCACCAGCAGGGCAACGGCGGTCAGGGACCGTTCGCCGCCGGAGAGCAGTGAGAGCCGCTTGATCTTCTTGCCTGCCGGGCGCGCCTCGACGTCGATGCCGGTGGTAAGCATGTCGGAAGGGTCGGTGAGGACCAGCCGTCCCTCGCCGCCGGGAAAGAGCCGTTCGAAGACCCTGACGAACTGCGCCTGGGTGTCCTCGAACGCCTCGGTGAAGACGCGCTGGACGCGAAGGTCCACTTCCTTGATGATGTCCAGCAGGTCCTTGCGGCTAGCCTTAAGGTCCTCAAGCTGGGTGCTGAGGAACTGGTGGCGTTCCTCCAGTGCCGCGAATTCCTCGAGTGCCAGCGGGTTTACCCTGCCCAGGCTGGCGAGGTCGCGTTCGGCTTTCCGGAGCCGCTTTTCCTGCTCTGACCGGTTGAAGGGTTTTCCTTCCAGGATTTCTTCCCCGCCGGCGTCCACGGGGGCCCGCAGGGCGGCCCATTTGTCCCCACTTTCCTCTGCCGGGACCGGCACCGGCACGTGCGGCCCGTAGTCGCTGACCAGGCGTCCGGAGTGATGCCGAGTTCGTCCACCGACCGGGTTTCCAACGCCTCGATCTGCGCACGCTGCCTCGCGCGGGCCAGCTCGTCGCGATGCACGTTGTCTGTCAGCTCGGCGAGTTCCCGGGCCAGCGCATCATTGGTACTCCTGACGTCTTTCAGGCCCTGCTCGCGCAGCTCACGGTTCTCTTCGGCGCGGTCCCGTTCAGTTGCGGCGATCGCGACGGAAACATCCACGTGGCGGAGCGCGGCCTCGACCGCGGCCACGACTGCCGCGGCACGCCGGGCCTGGATGCGCCGGCGCCTGGCCCGTTCGGCTGCTTCCTCCCGGGCACGGCGCTCTGTGGCGGCCGCACGTTCCAGGGAAGCAACGCGGTTGCGGGTGGCGGCCAGCTGCTCTTCGGCGCTGCGCAGCGCCAGCCTCGCCTCCACCTCGGCGGCCCGGGCGGAGGACGCCGCCCTGGCGAGCGCGTCCCGGTGCCCAGTGGACGGTTCCTGCTCCACCGGTGCCTCCTGCGCCGCGGCAAGGCGGGCGGCGACGGCCGCGAGTGCTTCCTGTTCCGACGCCACGTTGGCTTCGGCTTTGGCGAGGGAGGCGGCAAGCCGGTCGCTCTCGCCGGCGGCGCTGCGGAGGACGGAGTTGAGGTGGCCCAGCCGTTCCGCGACGGCGGCAAGGCGGGCATCCGACTCGTGCAGCCGGTCGAGGGCGGCGTCCGCCCGTTCCTGCGCTTCGGCGCGGCGTGCTTCGGCGCCGGCCAGGGCGAACCTGTTCTGCTCGATGGCCGCAGTGACGACTGCAAGCTGCTGTGCGGCGTCGTCGACGGCGGCCTGGACCTCCAGCAGCGACGGCGCCTTGGCGGAGCCTCCCGTGGCAGAGACGGCGGTGAGGATGTCACCGGCACGGGTCACGGCGCTGATCCTGGGCCGGCTGGATGCCAGTGCAATTGCCGCTGCAATATCTTCGACGATGGCGGTCCCGAACAGCAGGTGCCTGGCCACGTCCGGGCCGGGGCCGCTGCCGCCAATCAGGTCGCCGGCCCACTGGGCTCCGGCCGGCAGGCTGTCCGCGTTCCTGCCCTGCCCGGCTTCGGCGGCGGACCGGAGCAGCAGCGTGGCGCGGCCGGCGTCGTCGTCCTTGAGCAGCTGCAGGACAGTGGCCGCCGTTTCGGCGTCCCGCACCAGCACAGCATCGGAGGCCTCCCCCAGCGCCGCGGCGATGGCGGTCTCGTATCCAGGTTCCACCGCCAGTTCCCCTGCGACGCTGCCTTCGATGCCTGCGACGCCGGACTGCAGGACGTGCCGTGCACCGTCCTTGCGGTCCAGGCCGAGCTTGAGTGCGTCCCTGCGCGCCGCCAGGGCATCACGCTTGCGGATGCCCTCGTTGACTTCGGACTTGAGGCGCGCAATGTCGTCAAGGACTGCCTCCAGCGCAGCACTGGCGTCCTCATAGTCGGCGTCGAGCGATTCCTCGCCCTCTTCAACTCCCGCCACCTGGTTTTCCAGCGCCGTGAACTCTTCCTGGGCGCGGGCACGGCGTTCCACCCCGGCCGCAAGCGATTCCCGCAACCTGCCGAGTTCAGCCTGTGCGGATTCCACCCGCGACCTGGCTGCCGCCACCTGCCCGGCCAGCCTTGCCAGGCCCTCCCGCCGGTCAGCAGCGGCGCGAAGCTGGGCCGTGAGCCGCTGGTCTTCGGCGGTCGCGGCCTGCTCGGCCCCGGCTTTTGCCGACGTGGCCGCTTCCAGTGCACTCCGCCGGTCCAGAATCGTCCGCTCGAGTTCGGCCAGTTCCTCGCGCACCCGGGCAGCCTGCCGTTCCAGCTGTTCCGGGTCCCGGCCGGAGGCGGGCGCGGCGTCAGCCGAGCCGAGCAGGCGGCTGCGTTCGCGGGCAAGCGATCCGAGGGACCGGAGCCGCTCCCGGGCGGCGGACAACTGGTACCAGGTGTCCCGGGCTGCGTTGAGCCTGGGCGTGGCCTCTGCCGCCATCTGCTCCAGTGCTGCCTGCTGCCGCCGGCCGGTTTCCAACTCATGTTCAACGACGCCGCGCCGTGCCTTGAGGGCGGCTTCGTCCGCGACGTCCTGTTCCAGGGCGAGCTGCAACTGGACCAGGTCGTCGGCCAGAAGGCGGGCGCGTGCGTCGCGGACATCGAACTGGACCCGCTGCGCACGCCGGGCAACCTCGGCCTGCTTGCCGAGCGGCGTGAGCTGGCGCCGGAGTTCGCCGGTGAGGTCGGTGAGGCGCTGGAGGTTCGCCTGCATCGCCTCGAGCTTGCGGACGGTCCGTTCCTTGCGGCGCCGGTGCTTGAGGATGCCGGCGGCCTCCTCGATGAAACCGCGCCGGTCCTCCGGTGTGGCGTGCAGGACCCGGTCCAGCTGCCCCTGGCCCACGATCACATGCATTTCCCGGCCAAGTCCTGAATCGGACAGCAGCTCCTGGATGTCCAGCAGGCGGCACGATGCCCCGTTGATGGCGTACTCAGACCCGCCGGTCCTGAAGAGGGTGCGGGAGATGGTGACTTCGCTGTATTCGATGGGCAGGGCGCCGTCGGAATTGTCGATGGTGAGGGACACGTGCGCCCGGCCCAGCGGAGGCCGGCCCGAGGTGCCCGCGAAGATGACGTCCTCCATCTTGCCCCCGCGAAGGGTCTTGGCGCCCTGCTCCCCCATGACCCAGGCCAGCGCGTCCACCACGTTGGACTTGCCGGAACCGTTGGGGCCGACTACCGCGGTGACCCCCGGCTCGAAGTCGAAGGTGGTTGCCGACGCAAAGGACTTGAACCCCCGGACGGTGAGGCTTTTGAGGTGCAAGGCGTTTCGGATCTCCTCGGTGGCTGCAGCTGCTGCTTGGAACTCCCAAATTTACTGGGTTCGCGGCCAAAGTCCCGGATTCCCGCGGTTGTCCCCCGCAAGTGGTCCCGGTTGCAGGCGGTTACCAGCGTCCGTTGCGCGGCCGCGGCTGGCAGACCGGGCAGGTGTGGGATGAGCGGTTCATGAACTGCTCCCGGCGGATGGTGGCGTGGATTCCTGCTGCGGCGCACCGCTTGCAGGGCTCACCTTCGCGGCCGTAGGCATTCAGTGACCGGTCGAAGTAGCCGGAGGCACCGTTCACGTTGACGTAGAGGGAATCGAAGCTGGTTCCACCCGCGGCAAGGGCGTCAAGCATGACCTGGCGGGCGCTTTCCAGGACTCTTTCGGCCTCGGCCCTGCGCAGGGTGTCGGTGGGCCGGGCATAGTGCAGTTTGGCAGCCCACAGGGCTTCGTCGGCGTAGATGTTACCGATTCCTGAGACCAGTCCCTGGTCCAGCAATGCGCGCTTGAGTCCGGTTTTGCGCTTGCGGAGGCGGCGGAAGAAGAGGTCGAAGGAGAAGGCCGGGTCCAGCGGGTCCCGGGCGATGTGCGCAGCCTCTTCCGCAATCAGTGCGAGGGGGGACTCGGCAAGGCCGCCCGGACCGCCGTCGTCCGTGGGGACCATCGCCGTGACGAACAGTCCGCCGAAGATCCGCTGGTCCACGAACCGCAGCTGTTCCGGCATGCCGTCACTGCGGCTGAGCCGGAACCGCACCTTGAGGTGCTTTTCGTCGGGAACGTCCCGGTCCTGCATCAGGAGCTGGCCGCTCATTCCAAGATGCGCCATCAGCGCCACCGCCGGGACGTCGCCGCTTCCGTTCATTTGCCGGCCTTGCAGGCCGGCGCGGTCCAGCAGCGGCATCCACAGGAACTTGCCCCGGCGCACGACGTCCGCCACCACCGCACCCTCAAGATTGCCGATGAAATCTTCGGTTCCCAGGGCATGGCGCCGGATGGAACGCGGGTCCAGGACGTCGACGGCTTCGATGGTGCGGCCACGGACCCAGCTCACCAGGCCGCGGCGCACCACTTCCACCTCGGGCAGTTCGGGCATGCGCTACTTCGCTGCTACGGAACCAGCCGACGTGCCGGATGCGTCGGTGGATTTGGCTCCGGACAGGACACGCCAGGCGTCGGCGGCGGCTTCCTGCTCCGCTTCCTTCTTGGAGTGGCCGGAGCCCTTGCCGTAGGCCGTCCCGCCAATGTTCAGGACCGCCGTGAACGTCCGGGCATGGTCCGGGCCGGCGCCGTCCACCGCGTAGTGGATGGTGCCCAGCTGCCGGCTGGCCGCAAGCTCCTGGATGCTGGTCTTCCAGTCGGTACCGGCGCCCAGCACGGCAGCGTCCTTCAGCAGCGGACCAATCAGCCGCATGACCAGCTGGCGGGCGGTCTCGATGTCATTGGACACGTAGGTGGCACCGATCAGCGCCTCCATGGTGTCGGCCAGGATCGACGCCTTGTTCTTGCCTTCGGTGAGCTTTTCGCCCTGTCCAAGGTAGATGTACTCGCCGATGCCGAGCTGCGCCCGATGTTGGCCAGGGCACGGGTACTGACCACTGCGGACCGCCGCTTTGCCAGGTCCCCTTCGGGAAGGTCCGGATTGTCCCGGTAGAGGGCATCCGTCACCGAGAACCCCAGGATGGAGTCACCCAGGAATTCGAGCCGTTCGTTGGTGGGAATGCCGCCGTTCTCGTAGGCGTAGGAACGGTGTGTCAGCGCAAGACGAAGCGTCCCGGCGTCAATAGTGACACCGAGACGCTTCAGAAGCTCTTCAGTTGAAGACATCTGGTCAGCCTGAGTGGCCGATTAGACGTCAGCGACCTTGCGGCCCTTGTACTCAAGGAACAGCGCAGTGCCAGCAGAGTCGGTAACGACCTTCGCCTGGTGCGGCAGGCTGTATGTAACCTGGCCGTTCTCAACGGTCTTCACCAGGTGGGGGGCGGTCGCCTTCCACTGCGAGCGGCGGGCGCGGGTATTCGAGCGAGACATTTTCCGCTTGGGAACAGCCACGGCTAACTCATTTCTCTCTAGACAAACACGTACAAATCAATTTTGCCGGTCAGGCTTAGCCATATCAGCTAGGGCAGCCCAGCGAGGATCAATGACCTCGTGGTGGTGCCCCGGCTCGTCTTCCAGGCGAGCTCCGCATTCGGAGCAAAGGCCCTGGCAGTCTTCCCGGCACACCGGCTGGAACGGCAGCATGGTAACAACCGCGTCCCGCAACACCGGTTCAAGATCGATTAGATCGTGCTCGACTCGACGTTGCTCTTCATCATCTTCTCCGTCCGAAAGCTCAGCGCCTTCGTAGAAGAAAAGTTCTTGCACATTGACCTCCAGGTCATACGCAAGGGGATCCAGGCATCGGCCGCATTCACCGGTTACTTCGGTGAGGGCGGTTCCTGATACCAGAATTCCTTCGTGTACGGCCTCAAGCCTCAGATCCAGCTCGACATCCGAGCCTTCCTGAACACCAATGAGCGGCACACCAAGATCACTTGGTGCGGGTACATGTTCCTTCAGCGTCCGCATGCTTCCCGGGCTTCGACCGAGATCCTTGACATCGAACACCAAGGGCGAACCAGCATCTCTTTTAATGAGAACTCCTGTTGAACATATGACCGACGTACTATTTTAGCCTGAAGAATCCCGGGGACTCAAACCGGGGTGCCGGCGGGCTCGAAGTACCGGACAAGCCTACCGCCTGGGCTGCTGATCCTGCGCAGGCTCGCCAGCAAGCATCCGCCGCTGCACAGACCTGGGCACATAGTCGGACACGCTGCCGCCCAGGCCGGCCACTTCCTTGATGAGGGTGGACGACAGGTGGACATAGTGGGCCTCTGCGGGCAGGAACACGGTCTCCACGCCGCTGAGCTGGCGGTTCATGGTTGCCATGGGCAGTTCGTAGTCGAAATCCGAAGAGGACCTGAGCCCCTTCACGATCGCGGACACACCGCGCTGGCGGCAGTACTCCGCAAGCAGGCCCTCCCCCACGGGCTCAACAACGATTCCCTTGAGCGAGGCCAGGGTTTCCCGGGCCATCTCCAGCCTCTCGTCCAGGGTGAACCTGTACTTCTTGGCGTAATTCGTGGAGATGGCCACAATGACTTCATCAAAAAGGCCGGCCGCCCGCGCAATAACCTCAAGATGGCCGTTGTGGATGGGGTCGAAGGATCCTGGGCAGACAGCTCGTCTCATGCTCCGAACCTACCCCATTAAAAGCCCGGGATAACATGACTTGATGCATCCTCGACCGGAACCTTCCCCAGCTCCTGCCCCCTGGCAGCGCACGGCGCTCGGCGCCAATCTCCTGGCGCCCGACGGCGGACTGGGCGTGACGATCTTCGAGGAAATGACCGGGCTGGCCGTCCGTACCGGAGCGATCAACCTGGGCCAGGGCTTCCCGGATGAGGACGGTCCGCTGGAAATCTGTGAGGCGGCCCGCGCCGTCATCAGCTCAGGGGCGAACCAGTACGCCCCGGGCAAGGGCCTCCCGCTGCTGCGGGAGGCGGTGGCGGCGCACCAGGAGCGCTTCTATGGCCTGGCCCCGGACCCCGAAACAGAGGTGGTCATCACCACCGGAGCCACCGAAGGCATCGCCGCGTCCCTCCTTGCCTTCGCCCGCCCCGGCGACGAAGTGCTCACCTTCGAGCCCTTTTACGATTCCTATGGGGCGGTGATCGGCCTCGCTGGTGCCACCCATGTGACGGCACCGCTTGCGGCGCCGGACTTCCTCCCGGACATGGCCGCCCTCGAAGCTGCCTTCAGCCAACGGACCCGGGTTGTGCTGCTCAACAATCCCCACATTCCCACCGGGGCCGTCTTCCCGCGCAGCGTCCTGCAACGGATCGTGGAGCTGGCCCGGAAGTACGACAGCATCATCATCACGGACGAGGTTTATGAGCACCTGACGTTCGGCATCAGCCACACCCCGGTGGCCGGCCTTCCCGGGGCAGCAGAGCGGACCATCACCATCTCCTCGGCCGGAAAGACCTTTTCGCTCACCGGCTGGAAAGTGGGCTGGCTCTCCGGCCCGGCGGAACTGGTGGCGGCGGCGCGGACCGTGAAGCAGTTCCTCACGTACAGCTCCGGGACGCCCTTCCAGGCGGCGATTGCAGCCGGACTGGCCCTGCCGGATGACTTCTTCAAGGGCATCGCCGCTGACCTGGAGCGCAAGCGGGACATCCTCAGTGCCGGCCTGCGCGCCGCCGGCTTTGATGTCTTCTCCCCGCAGGGCACCTATTTCGTCAACGTGGACACGGCCCCCCTGGGCATCACGGACTCGGTGGACCTTGCCAGGCGCCTGCCTGCCCTGGTGGGCGTGGCGGCAATACCGGTCCCGGTGTTCTGCCACCCGGAAGGAGCGGAACGGACGCGCAGCCTGCTCCGGTTTGCGTTCTGCAAGAAGGCCGCCGTCCTTGAGGAAGCAGCCGGAAGGCTGGCCACCCTCAGCGAAAAGCTCTGATGTCCGCCGGGAATGCGGGCCATGCCACCAGGTTCCTGCGCAGCACGGGCCAGCACGCAGCTATTGATCCTGACAGCTTCACGGAGGGCAGCTATGTGTTGAGTATCGGCGGCGCCGAACAGTCCCACGTCAACCTGGGCCACCCGGAAGAGATTTTTTACGAGTACCTCCGCAGGATCGGGCACCTGGTAGACCTTGCAGCCCCGCCGGGAGAACCGATCCGGGCGCTGCACCTGGGCGCCGGAGCACTGACGCTGGCCCGTTACATCCAGGCCACCCGGCCGGGGTCACTGCAGTATGCAGTGGAACTGGAGCGTGAACTGCTCGATTTTGTCCTGCGCCAGCTTCCTCTCCCGGAGGGAACGGATCTCCACACCATTACCGGGGATGCCAGGGATGCACTGGATGAACTGGACCCGGAGCTCAGCTTCGACGTCATCATCCTCGATATTTTTTCGGGGCCTGAAGCACCAGCCCATCTTGCCTGCGCCGGCTTCTACCGGGAAGCGCGGGAGAAGCTGGGCCCGGAGGGCGTGCTGGTGGTCAACGTGGGCGACGAGCCGGGCCTGACGCTGGTGCGCAGCCAGGTGACCGCGATGCGGCAGGCGATGGCCGATGTGGCCGCCATCGCAGAAGCGGGCATGTTCGAGGGCCGGTACCCCGGCAACATCATACTGGCGGGCACACAGGTGCCATGGCCAAGGGAGTGGTCCGTGGAACTCACGGCCCGCGGCCCGCACCCCGCCAGGGTGCTCGCCGGAGTGGATCTCGATCCCCTGGCGGGCTGACGCCTATTGGCTTTGCCCCTCCGCCTCTGCCGCCTCCGGGATATCATCGCCGGCAATTGCGTCCGGCACATTCGGCTCGGCAAACCACAGCCTGGTTTCGCCGTATTTCTTTTCCGCGAACCGTGCCAGGCTTCCGGGCCATTCCGGCTCCGGCGAACGGGATGAGCGTTCCACCACGACGACCGCCGACGGAGCGAGATGCGGGGCCAGTTTCGCCAGCACAGCGGACACTGCCAGCTCCTCAAGGGATATGGCGGGTCCAGGAAGACCAGGTCCCAGGTTGTGGCCGGTGCGGCACGCTCCAGGAACGGCTCAACCCTGGACCGGTGCACCGTTACCGCCTTGCGCCCCAGGACCCCGTTGAGGAGGTCCGCGTTCCGCTGGCAGACAGCGCTGGCCTTGGCATCGGATTCCACCAGCTCCACGGACTGTGCGCCGCGGCTGCCACTTTCGATTCCCAGCGAGCCGGAGCCGGCATAAAGATCCAGCACCCGGGCGCCGGAGATGACGTCGAAAGCGTCAAGGCGGGAAAACAGTGCCTCCTTGACGCGGTCGGTGGTGGGGCGGGTCAAGGAGCCCGGAACCGCTGACAGCGGGGTGCCGCCGGCGGCACCGGCTATGATCCGGCTCATTCTGGCCTCCTGGCAGCGCCGGCGTATCCGGCAGCTCCCCTGTTATCCGCGTTCAAGGAACGCCTCCTTTTCCGGGTTAAGGTACTTCTCGATGGCGTCCGCCAGTTCCTCGTGGCGGGACAGGAACGGGTCCGCGGCCACAATGTCCTGCGCGTCCTCCCTGGCCCGGGCAATGACATCCTCGTGCTCCAGGACCCGCAGCAGCTTCAAGGTGGAGCGCCCGCCGGACTGGGAGGCTCCCAGGATGTCGCCCTCGCGGCGGAGCTTCAGGTCCTCCTGCGACAGGACGAAGCCGTCGGTGGTCGCGGCCACTGCTTCCAGCCTCCGCCGGCTGGGATGGCCCGGTTCGAGTGCCGTGACCAGCAGGCAGGTGCCGGGCAGTCCTCCACGTCCCACGCGGCCGCGGAGCTGGTGCAGCTGGGAGATGCCGAACCGGTCGGCGTCTAGGATGACCATCAGTGTTGCGTTGTGGACGTCCACGCCCACCTCGATCACGGTGGTCGAGACCAGCAGTTTGACGGTGTTGTCCACGAACCCGGCCATCGTGGCCGACTTCAGCTCGGGGTCCTGGCGTCCGTGCAGCGGAGCCAGCGGCACGCCTGACAGGGAAGGTTCACCCTGCAGATGTTCGACGACGGCTGTCACCGACGCCAGTTCCCGCTGGCTTTCCTCGGCATCAAGGCCGGGCGGCTCCGCTTCGCCGGGGCTGAAGTCGCCGTCGTCGGTGCCGATCTTGGGACAGACGACGTACACCTGGTGGCCGGCGTCGATCTCCTCGCGCGCGCGGGCCCAGATCCGGCCGGCCCACGCAGGGTTTTCCGCGAGGCCCACCAGGTGCGTGGTGATGGGCGCACGGCCCTTGGGCAGTTCGTCAAGAGTGGATGTTTCAAGGTCGCCGAAGACGGTCATGGCCACCGTGCGGGGAATCGGAGTAGCTGTCATGACCAGCAGGTGGGGCGGTTTCCGGGCTTTGGCGCGGAGGGCATCACGCTGCTCCACACCGAACCGATGCTGCTCGTCCACCACGATCAGGCCGAGGTCGTAGAAGGACACGTTGTCACTGAGCAAGGCGTGGGTGCCGATGACGATGCCGGCCGTTCCGGACGCGGCGTCCAGCATTGCCTGCCTGCGGGCCGCCGTCGGCATGGACCCCGTGAGCAGGGTGACCTGGACGGATGCGTCGTCCCCGGCGCCCAGGCCGCCCAGCAGCCCATCCCTGGAGAGCGGGCCGAGGGTGCGGCGGATGGAATCATAGTGCTGTGCGGCCAGCACTTCGGTGGGGGCCAGCAGGGCCGCCTGCCCTCCGGCGTCGACTACCTGCAGCATGGCACGCAGCGCCACCACCGTCTTGCCGGAGCCCACCTCGCCCTGGAGCAACCGGTTCATCGGGAAATCGCGCGCCAGCTCCCCGGCAAGGGTCTTGCCCACAGCGGCCTGGCCGTCGGTCAGCGTGAAGGGGAGGCTGCGGTCGAACGCGGCCCGCACCCCGTCCGGTCGTGGCCGCCGCGCGGTGGCCTCCTCTGAAGCCAACTGGGCCCTGCGCCGGGCGAGCGCCGACTGCAGGACCAGCGCTTCCTGGTACCGGAGCCGCTCGCGCGCCTGCTTCCAGTCCGCCGCCGTTTCTGGCGCATGGATCAGCCGGTACGCCTGGTGGAGGGGCAGGAAGCCTTCGCGTTCAGCAACGGCCGCTGGAACGGGGTCCGGCAGCGAGGCGAGGTCCGCCGTCTCCAGCAGGGCGGCGACCACCTTCTGGATTTTCCAGCTCGGGAGCTTTGCCGTTGCCGGATAGACGGGAATGGGCATGGCGGCCAGCTTGCCGGCATCCTGCCCGCCCGCGGAGAAGGGCTCCTCGTCCAGGACGTGGTAATCGGGGTTTGTCAGGCCAAGCGAACCTTTGAAGCTGGTGACCTTGCCGGAGAACAGCGCCCGCCTGCCGGGCAGCAATTCAGCCTTGGCCCGGTAACCGTTGAAGAAGCTGATCTTGAGCGTACCCGGGGCTTTCCCGCGGTAATCGGTGCCGCCCACGAGCCGCAGCCCGGCCTGGCCGTCGTCGTCCGAGATGACGACGTCGGTGATGGTTCCCTTCCGTGCGCGCATGGTCCGGGTACTGCTGGAGAGCACCCGGGCGATCAGGGTGACGTCCTCATCGAGCGGAATGTCGCTGATGGGCGTCAGTTCGCCGCGGGTGAGGTAGCGGCGGGGAAAGTAGTTCAGCAGCTCCTCGACCGTGGTGATGCCCAGGTGTTTTTCGATGACGGCGGCGGAACGTTTGCCGATGCGCCGTTCCAGGGCCAGGTCCAGCTCAGCGTTCATGCCCGGCGGTGTTGACTGCGCTGGCATCAGGTTCCCGCGGCAGCGCGAGTTCACTGATGCTGACCTGGGAGGGTTCGCCAAGGGACCGGATGATGGCGACGGCAGGCTCCGGATCCGGAACGTGGACGTGGACCCGCCACCGGTAGTTCCCGCCCGCGTCAGCGCCGCTGCCACCTGGCTCATGATGACGGACTCGCCGATTTCGTCCAGGCGCTGCCGGAGGGTGGCGGCGTTCAGCGGGGACAGGTTGATGGTGCACATGACCTCCACGCCGTCGTCGTCCGGCATGTCGGCATGGATGTGCGGGTCCGCGACGTCGTAGCCGTGGAGCCCGTCAAGAAGTTCGCTCTGGAGCTCAACCCCCATGACCGCGGAGCGGAGGCAGTCAAGGATCAGCAGCATGCCGACGCCGCCGGCGTCCACAACGTGGGCGGTGGTCAGGGCATCGAGCTGGTCCTCCGTCTGGATGACAGCTGCCAGCGCTCCCTCAACGGCGGCATCCAGCGCCAGGCCCAGGGCATGGTTGCTGTCATCTCCGTTCTGCCCGGCATCCACTGCGGCTGCCGCGCGCGCTGCGGATTCCATAACGGAGAGCATGGTGCCCGGTACGGGGTCGCTCAATGCGGACCAGGCACGGATCTGGGCCCGGTTCAGGGCCGCGGCAAGCAGGGTGGAGGTCAGCCGGGTATGGCCTTCAAGCGGCTCTGCGGCGGCGCAAAGGAAAACGGAGAACAACGTCCCGGAATTGCCCCTTGCCTCTTCGAGGGCAGCCTGCCCTGCGGTGGACAGGACTGCGCCAACGTCCACCTGTGCCGGCTGGCCCGTGCCCGCGGCGAGGGAGCGCGCTGCGGCCCGGACGGTCAGGTACAGGTTGGTGCCGGTGTCCCCGTCTGCAACGGGGAAGATATTGATGGCGTTCAGGCGGTCGCTGTGGTTGCCCAGGGCAGTTTCGGCCTTGCCCAGCCATCTCTTCATCGCTTGCGCGTTGGCGGCAACCTTAGTGTGCAAAGTGATCCCATCCCCCGGTGTCCGCGGACCGGCCCGCAATCCTGACGCCCGGAACCTCGTTGATTCCCAGTGCTTGTACCGAGCCTATCGCAGTGAATCCGGGAGGCAGCTGAATGCCGGGCGGGAATGTGGCGAGCAGTCCGTGGTCCTCCCCGCCGCTGAGGACCCATTCCCGCGCATCGGCCCGGAGCAGCTCTGCGGCCGGCTGGAGGACGGACGCCAGGCGCGCCAGCTGTTCCGGGTCGAGGTCCACGGCCACCTGGCTGGCAGCCGCCAGCCGGCGGCCATCGCGGACCAGGCCGTCCGAGATATCCAGCATGGCGCTGGCCCCGGCAGCCCTGGCGGCTGGACCAGCTGACAGTGGCGGCCGGGGCCGGCACTGCAGTTCCAGGAACACACGCTGCTCCGGGTTGAGACGGTCCACAGGCACATCTGATTCGAGCAGCGCGAGGCCCGCAGCGGCGTGCCCCGCCGTGCCCGCCAGCGCCAGCACGTCGCCTGGCTGCGCACCGGAACGCAGGACGGCAGCGCCGCCGTCGAGCGTTCCAAGGACGGCGACGGTAACGGAGATTTCCCGCCCCCGGCCAAGGTCGCCGCCGGCAACCGAGCAGCGGCCGGCGCCCAGTTCCCGGATTCCTGCGATGAGTCCGTCTGCCAGGTCCTCAACCCAGCTGACCGGGGTATCCGGCGGCAGCGTGAGGCTTACCACCATGGATGTTGCGCTGGCCCCCATGGCGTTGATGTCGCTGAGGTTCTGTGCAGCTGCCTTCCAGCCGACGTCGTACCCGGTGGTGCGGTAGCCGTTGGCCCAGGCAAGGCGGAAGTCCTGGTCCTCGACCTGGGTGTCGATGCTGATGACGGTTCGCCCGTCGGGTACGGCAAGCACCGCGGCGTCATCCCCGGGGCCGAGCAGCGTGGCCTCGGTATGCGCGCTGCCCATGGCAAGCCGGGGAAAGATCCTGGCCAGCAGTTCGGCTTCCGACAGTCCGGCCACGGCCGGCTGTCGCTCCCGGCTGCCGGACTCCATGGTCAAGGAGTCCTGGGGCGCAGGGCCGGCGCTGCCCGCGCCGGGTCGGATGGATTCACTGTTGCTCAAGGGCTTTTCAGGCACGGCACTACGCTACAGCGCGCCCCTGACATTGGGTGTCTGCCGGCTGCCCAACCGCTGCTGTCCAATTAACGGCCGGACAGCACCCGGCAGGGAACAGCCACCTGCCACGTGGCGGGTGTCACGGCAATGACTGCCTCGGTCAGGGACGGGTCCGCCGCGCACTGCGCGGCGGCTGCCCGGACCCCGGTCGTCCATTCGGGCCCGGTCTGCCTGGCAGGCGTGGCCTCGAAATAGCTGGTGGACAGGAAGACTGCCATCAGGACCGGAGCCAGGTACCTGGCCCGGTTGCGTCCGATGATCCCTCTGTCCTCAGCCACAGCGCAGGCCATGGGAACCAGGGCAAGCAGGAACATGGAAGGCGTGACCGCATAGCGGAAGAACGTGAAGCCGGACAGCCAGTCGTCCCTCGAGAAATTCGCGAAATCGAATTCGGGTGAGGGATTAAGCACTGTCGCAGCCGCCCAGCAGGCTGCGGCAGCGCCCGCCGCATACAAGGCTGCAACCTTCAACGGGGCGCGCCCGTAAATGGTGATGTAGGCGAGCAACCCGAGGACAATGATGGAGGGGACAACCACGGCAAAGCCGCCGAAAGTCACGATGTTCAGCGCCATGGTGCGGGCGTCCGGCTCCCAGATCGAGCCGACTGCCTGCAGGATGAATCCGTAGATGACCGACAAAGGCTGCATGGAGTCCAGACGGGGCGTTTCTGCGTAGCGGGGATCCGCGACCGTGGCCAACAGCTGGAGGCCGATGCCCGCAACCAGGGCCAGCGGCGCTGCATAGTTCCGCCTCTTCACCAGTGACCACAGTGCCAGGGGCAGGAAGATGCCCACGATGATCTCGGTGGTGGCGGCGGCCAGGGTGGCAACAAAGAGCCCGGCACGCCCAGTCCATCCCCGCGGCTCATAAACGAGCAGCCAGGGGCAGAGCCAGAGCAGGTACCAGTGGAGGTTGGCAACGTTGCCCAGGACCTCCAGGGGGCCCACCGGAACCAGGACCGGGATCAGTGCCAGCATCAGGCGGTAGCTCCGGTGGGGGAACATCTGCGCGGACAAAAGTAGGTGCCCACGGAAACCGCGGCCACCACCACGCAGCTCAGGAAGGAAACAAGCGTGGCATAGGCGTCGATCGGGGCAACCGTATACGCGATGCCGGAAACAAGCCGCGGGATTGTGTGAAGGTAGCCGGCGTAGGGGTCAGCGATGCTTTGCCATGCTCCGATGGACATGGTGTCGGCCAGGAAGACTGCCGCGTCCTCCGCCCAGAGCGTGCCACGGGTCACTTCCGGAAGCCGGAACCATGAGAGGAAGCCCAGGACCGCGACGGCGGCAAGAACACCCGCCGCCCTGATGCTGTGCGCGCGGATGGGCCGGGAGGTCTTTGCTTCTGGATCCAGCCGGTGGGATGGCGCAGCAACAGCGGTATTTTTCATGATGAAGCCAGCTTATAAGGGTGCGTCAGCAACGCTGCACTTCGGCGCCGGCGGCGCTGACAAGGGGAAACAGCCGGGCGATTGGTCTTGCCACGCGCAAGCCGGGATGATGGAAAAATGCACCACCCCATGCCTTCCTTCTTCGTCCGTGCCGCCAGGATTGCACTGGTTGGAGCCCTTGCCGCTTTCTCCCTGGCCGGGTGTTCCCCCGCAGTGGACGTCACGGCTGCCAAGGATGCTGCCAATCCGGCCTGCGCCCCCATGATGGTGTCACTGCCTGATGCGATTGGAGAGGCGCAGTTGCGGAAGACGAACAGCCAGGCAACGGCCGCCTGGGGCGACCCGTCCCTCGTCATCCTGCGCTGCGGCGTCAACGTGCCCGGGCCCACGACGGACCGGTGCGTGACCGTGAACGGCATTGACTGGGTGATCAAGGAGGGTGACCCGGTGTGGACACTGACCACCTACGGCCGTGAGCCAGCCACCGAAATTCTCATGGATCCGGACAAGATCAGTTCGGCCACGGTCCTCGCTGACCTTGCCACCTCGGCCGGCAAGATCCCGGCGACCCGGAACTGCGTGGGCCAGGAAGAGTTGCAGGACCTGCCGCAGAGCCAATAGGAAGGCCCTTCCGGGTTGCCCCGGACAGGGCCCTCCGCGGCCCGTCAGCGCAGGCCGGTCCTGCGGTTCAATGCCAGGTAGATGAGCTCGTCGATCAGGTCCGGATAGCTGAGCCCGGACGCGGCCCACATCTGCGGGTACATGCTCTTGGGCGTGAAGCCCGGCATGGTGTTGATCTCGTTGATCACCAGTTCGCCCTCAGGAGTGTAGAAGAAATCCACCCGGCTCAGCCCTTCGGCGCCAACCGCGTCAAACGCTGCCGCGGCAAGCTCACGGACCCGGGCGATGGCTTCCTCCGGCATGTCGGCGGGACAACTCAGCGCTGCGGCATTGTCCTCCACGTACTTTGCCTCGAAGTCATAGAACTCGTGGCCGCCGCCGGCCACGGAAATCTCACCGGGCATCGAGGTCCGCGGAGCGTCAGTGCCCCTGCCTTCCAGTACGGCGCACTCGATCTCGCGGCCCGCAATTCCTGCCTCAATGACCAGCTTGAGATCGTGCCGGCGTGCCTCCTCGATGGCGGAGTCCAGGTGCTCCATGGAGTCCACCTTGGAGATCCCCATGGAGGAACCGGCCCGGGCGGGCTTGACGAAAACAGGGAAACCGAGGCGGTCCACCTGCTTGCGGACGGCTTCGGGGTCCTTGCGCCACTGCCGGTCCGTGACCGCGATGTACGGGCCCACCTGCAGTCCGGCTGCCTCGAAGACCACTTTCATGAAGTGCTTGTCCATGCCCACGGCGGAAGCCAGGACCCCAGCGCCCACGTACCGGGTGTCTGAAAGCTCCAGCAGCCCCTGGATGGTGCCGTCCTCGCCGAACGGGCCGTGCAGCAGCGGGAACACCACGTCGACGGTTCCCAGCTCCTTGGGGACTTCGTTGGGTGCCGCCACGATCAACTGGTGCTCGCCGCCGATCTCCGCGAGCGTTACGGTCTCCGCCGACGGCACAACCTCGGGCAGCGATGATGAGGAAAGGGACCATTGGGCGGTGTCGGCGGAGGCCAGTACCCACTGCCCGGACTTGGCGATTCCGATCGGAATCACCTCGTACTTGTCCTTATTAATGGCACCGAGGACGCCGGCAGCGGTGACGCAACTGACGGCATGCTCGCTCGAGCGGCCGCCGAAAAGTACCGCGACCCGGGGTTTGGCCGGTTTACCTGCGGTCAGGTTGTCATGGGACATGGTCAGTAATCGCCTTCAGGTTTCAGTTCCCGGGACAGCAGGACAGTCCCCAGTTGGTTAACGGACAGCTTGCCGGCAAGCACTGCCACGACGGCGGCCGTGATGGGCATGTCCACGCCCAGCTTGCCGGCCAGTTCGTGCACGGCCTGGCCCGATTTGATGCCCTCGGCTGTTTGGGTCATCTTCTGGCCCACTTCCTCGAGGGTGAGGCCCTGGCCAAGAAGCCGTCCGGCGGTATGGTTCCGGGACAGCGGCGACGAACAGGTGGCCACCAGGTCACCCAGGCCGGCGAGGCCCGCCATGGTTTTCGCTTCACCGCCCAGGGCCAGGGCCAGCCGTGAAGTTTCCGCAAGTCCCCGGGTGATGACCGAGGCCTTGGTGTTGTCCCCCATCTGCTTGCCCTCGCAGATGCCCACTGCCAGTGCGATGACGTTCTTGACGATCCCGCCGATTTCGACGCCCACCACGTCCGAGGTGGTGTAGGGCCGGAAGTACGGCGCGGTGCAGCTTCTGGCCAGCCAGCCGGCGACTGCCGGTTCCGCGCAGGCCACCACGGAGGCGGTGGGTTCCTCGCGGGCAATTTCCATGGCCAGGTTGGGGCCGGAGACGACGGCGATCCGGTCCGCGGGAAGGTCCAGCTCCTCCTGGATGACCTGGCTCATGCGCGAGTCGGTCCCGAGCTCAAGGCCCTTCATGAGGGAGACCACGATGGCCCCCGGCGAGATCAGGCCCTTCCATTCCCGCAGTTGCGGCCGCAGCGACTGGGCCGGGACCGCAAGGACCACGAGGTCGGCCCCGTGGAGCACCTCACGGACGTCGGTGGACGCTGTGATGCTGGGGGGAAGGGCGATGTCCTTCAAATACTGTTCATTGCGATGGCTGGCGTTGATCTGTTCCACCACTTCGGGCCGCCGGCCCCAGACCCTGATGGCGCGCGGGGAGTCCGCGGCGATGGCGGCATCGGCCAGGATCTTTGCGAAGGTAGTCCCCCAGGATCCGGCGCCGAGCACGGCCACGGACCGCGCAGAACCGGTCATGTCCGCGTCAAGCGTCACTGGGCATCCGCCCCGTCGCCGGACTGCTGCTGTCCGCGTTCAACGAACCGCCCGTGCTTGGCCTGCTGCTGCCGCGCCGGGTCCCAGCGCTCGGCCGGGGGCTGTTCACCGCGCAGGTCAGCCAGGAGGCCGGTGATGGCGTCCATGATTGCGTCAGTGGCCGCCGTGAGCGTGGCCTTGTCCAGGGGCTTGCCGGCGAACGCGCTGAGGTCCACGGGGTCCCCCACCACCACGCGGGACTGCTTGCGGGGGAACAGGTGGAAGCTTTTGCCGTAGCGGGGAAAGACCTCGTGGGCTCCCCAGTGCGCGATGGGGACCACCGGGATTCCGCCCTCGAGCGCGAGCCTGGCCGCCCCGGTATGGCCCTTCATGGGCCACAGGTCCGGATCCCGGGTCAGGGTGCCTTCGGGGTAGATGATGATGGCCCCGCCCTCGGCGACGATCTCCTGGGCGACCTGCAGCGAGCGGTTGGCTCCCGCCGTCGAACGCTCCACGGGGACCTGTTTGGTGGCGCGCAGCAGCCAGCCGAGGCCGGGCACCTTGAAGAGGGCCGCCTTTGCCAGGAAGTGCGGCGCCCTGTTGTTGTTGTACAGCATGTGGCCCACCACCAGCGGGTCAATTTCGGTGCAGTGGTTCGGGGCGGCAATGAACCCGCCGGCGGGAAGCTTGTCGGTTCCCTCCCACTTCTTCCCCATCATGAGGTTCAGCAGCGGGCGCGCAACGCCGGCAATGAAAATGAACGTGGCCCTGCTCTTGGCCGATTCCTTCACGGTCCCCCGCTACTTCTTGGTGGTGATGTCGAAATCGGCACCGAGTCCGGCGAGCTTTTCAGTGAAGCGCTCGTAGCCGCGGTTGATGATGTCGATGCCGGTGACCCGTGAGGTGCCCGTGGCCGCCAGGGCGGCAATCAGGTGGCTGAAGCCGCCACGGAGGTCCGGCACGTCGATGTCTGTTCCCTTGAGCTGGGTGGGTCCCGAAATCACTGCCGAGTGCAGGAAGTTCCGCTGCCCGAATCGGCAGGGAACGCTGCCCAGGCATTCGCGGTGCACCTGGATGCTGGCGCCCATCCTGATCAGGCGTCGGTGAAGCCGAACCGGTTCTCGTAGACCGTCTCGTGGACGATGGATACGCCCTCAGCCTGGGTGAGGGCCACCACCAGCGGCTGCTGCCAGTCGGTCATGAACCCCGGGTGGACGTCCGTTTCCAGGACCAGCGGGTTGAGCTTTCCGCCCGGGTGGTAGAAGCGGATGCCGTCCTCGCCGATGTCCATTCCCCCGCCCACCTTGCGGTAGGTGTTCAGGAAAGTCATCATGTCCCGCTGGGATGCCCCCTCAACGAAGATGTCGCCGCGGGTGACCAGGGCGGCGGAGGCCCAGGATGCCGACTCGTTCCGGTCTGACAGGGCCCGGTGGTTGTAGCCGCCCAGGTCGCGGACACCCTCGATGCGGATGGTCCGGTCCGTCTGGACGCTGATGATGGCGCCCATTTTCTGCAGCACGGCGATGAGGTCGATGATCTCCGGCTCGGTTGCTGCACCGGACAACTCGGTGATGCCTTCGGCGCGGGTGGCGCTCAGGAGCACCTGCTCCGTGGCACCCACGGAGGGATACGGCAGGGAAATCTTGGCGCCGTGGAGTCCCTTGGGCGCGGAGATGTGGATGCCGCCGGGACGCTTCTCTACCACGGCACCGAACTGGCGCAGGACATCCAGGTGGTAGTCGATGGGGCGGTCACCAATCTTGCAGCCGCCCAGGTCCGGGATGAAGGCTTCGCCGATCGCGTGGATCAGGGGACCGCAGAGCAGGATGGGAATCCTGGAATCGCCGGCGTGGGCGTCGATGGCCGTGCTCGGCGCAGTCTTCGCATCCTTGGGATCAAGGGTGAGATCGCCGTTGACAGGGTCCTTGACCACCGTGACGCCGTGCAGCTGCAGCAGGGAGGTGACTACCTCCACGTCCTTGATTTCCGGGACGTTCCGCAACACCGACGGTTCATTGCCCAGCAATGCGGCCACCATGGCCTTGGGAACCAGATTCTTTGCCCCCCGGACGCTGACGCGGCCTGTAAGCGGGACTCCGCCGCGGATTGTCAGAACACTACTCATATACCGGTTTCCTCACGATTACTCGCCCCCAAATCCTTGCAAAGGCTCCACCCAAGCATAGGAGGTCGTGTTACCGAACCGAAATACGCGGGCCCCGCCGACGTGGTGTGGCGGGGCCCGGGTACTGCGGACGGAAGCTGTGGAGCGGTCAGGAAAGCTTGGCCGGCAGGGTTTTCGGCTTGAAGGCCGGACGCGTGGCCTCGTACGCCGTGATGTCCGCCTCGTGCTGCAGGGTCAGCCCGATATCGTCCAGGCCCTCCAGCAGGCGCCAGCGGGTGTAGTCGTCGATGTCGAACGGTGCCACGATGTTGCCGCACACCACTGTCTTGGACTCGAGGTCCACGGTGACCTCGGTGCCCGGAGCGTTTTCCAGCTCTTTCCAGATCAGTTCGATATCGTCCTGGGCCACCTGCGCGGCGAGCAGTCCCTGCTTGCCGGAATTGCCGCGGAAGATGTCGGCGAACCGGGAGGAAAGGACCGCCTTGAAGCCGTAGTCCTTCAGGGCCCAGACCGCATGTTCACGCGAGGACCCGGTACCGAAGTCCGGGCCGGCCACCAGGACCGAGCCGGCGTTGAACGGCTCCTGGTTCAGGATGAAGGATGGATCCTTGCGCCAGGCGGAGAACAGGGCATCCTCGAAGCCGGTGCGGGTGATCCGCTTGAGGTAGACCGCGGGGATGATCTGGTCGGTATCGACGTTGCTCTGGCGCAGCGGAACGCCGACGCCGGTGTGCTTGGTGAACTTTTCCATGGCTGGCTCCTAGCTGCGTCGGTGCGGATGGCGGTTCCGGCGGGCTTGGCCGCCGGTTCAGGGGCCGGGCCAAGGTCCGACGGCGAGCTGAGCGTGCCGCGGACGGCTGTGGCTGCGGCCACCACCGGGGACACCAAGTGGGTGCGGCCGCCCTTGCCCTGGCGTCCTTCGAAGTTGCGGTTCGAGGTGGAGGCGCAGCGCTCCCCCGGCTCCAGCTGGTCCGGTTCATGCCCAGGCACATGGAGCAGCCGGCAAAGCGCCATTCGGCACCGAAGTCCTTGAACACGCGGTCCAGGCCCTCGGCCTCGGCTTCCAGGCGGACCCGGGCGGAACCGGGAACCACCAGCATGCGGACCTTGGGGTCCTTTTCCCGGCCGCGGATGATGTCCGCCGCCGCACGGAGGTCCTCGATGCGGGAGTTGGTGCAGGAACCCAGGAAGACGGTGTCGACGCGGATGTCCTTCATACGGGTGCCGGCTTCAAGGCCCATGTATTGCAGGGCGCGCTCCGCGGCTGCCTTGGCGTTCTCGTCGCCGAAGTCCTCCGGCGACGGCACGGAGTCGGACAGCGAAACGCCCTGGCCGGGGTTGGTGCCCCAGGTGACGAAGGGCTCCAGCGTGTTGGCATCCAGGTCCACCTGCGCGTCGAAGACGGCGTCGTCGTCGGTCTTCAACGTGTTCCAGTACTCGACTGCAGCGTCCCAGTCAGCGCCCTCCGGCGCGTGCGGGCGGCCCTTCATGTAGGCGTAGGTTGTTTCATCCGGGGCCACCATGCCGGCGCGGGCGCCCGCCTCGATGGACATGTTGCAGATGGTCATCCGGGCGTCCATGGACAGGGCGCGGATGGCTGAGCCGCGGTATTCCAGGACGTAGCCCTGGCCGCCGCCGGTGCCGATCTTCGCGATGACGGCGAGGATGATGTCCTTGGCGGTGACGCCGGGACGGAGGGTGCCCTCAACGTTGATGGCCATGGTCTTGAACGGCTTAAGGGAGAGCGTCTGGGTGGCCATGACATGCTCCACCTCCGAGGTGCCAATGCCCATGGCAAGTGCACCGAAGGCACCATGGGTGGACGTGTGGGAGTCGCCGCAGACCACCGTCATGCCGGGCTGGGTCAGGCCCAGCTGCGGGCCAACCACGTGCACAATGCCCTGTTCGGCGTCGCCCAGGCTGTGCAGCCGGACACCGAACTCGGCGCAGTTGTTGCGCAGCGTCTGGATCTGGGTTCGGCTGGTGAGGTCGGCGATAGGCTTGTCGATGTCCAGCGTCGGAGTGTTGTGGTCCTCCGTGGCAATGGTCAAGTCAGGCCGGCGCAGCTTGCGTCCGGCCAGGCGGAGGCCTTCGAAGGCCTGCGGCGAGGTGACCTCGTGGACCAGGTGAAGGTCGATGAAGAGAAGGTCGGGCTGGGCGTTGGCTCCGTCGCCGTCACCTTTGCGCACCACGTGCGCGTCCCAGACTTTCTCGGCCAATGTCTTTGCCATGGCCAGCTCCCTTCACTGCTGTTGTGATTGATTGTTCCAACTGAAGCAGGACGGCTTCACCGTGCGCCAGCCGAAAGATTTGCATCTCAGATATTGAGACGGCAATATCATTACATGGACAATTCTAGTGGAGTCGGTGTCATTGATAAAGCTGCCCAGGTGCTTGATGCACTGGAGGCCGGCCCCACCACGCTGGCACAGCTGGTAGCTGCCACCGGCCTGGCCCGGCCCACTGTCCACCGGCTGGCACTTGCACTGGTCCACCACCGGCTTGTCAGCCGGGATATCCAGGGCCGCTTCGTCCTGGGCAGCAGGCTCGTTGAACTGGCGTCCGCCGCCGGCGAGGACCGCCTGATCGCCTCCGCAGGACCAGTCCTGATGCAGTTGCGGGACGCCACCGGCGAGAGTGCACAGATCTTCCGCCGCCAGGGTGACTGGCGGGTATGCGTGGCGTCGGCGGAACGCCCCATCGGCCTTCGCGACACCATTCCGGTGGGCACCCAGCTGTCCATGAAGGCCGGATCCGCTGCGCAGGTGCTCCTGGCATGGGAGGACCACGACCGACTGCTGGAAGGCCTGCAGTCCGCCCGGTTCACGCCCACCGTGCTGGCGGGCGTACGACGCCGGGGCTGGGGCCAGAGCCTCGGCGAACGTGAGCCGGGGGTTGCCTCCGTTTCTGCACCCGTGCGCGGGCCGTCCGGCCGGGTGATCGCGGCCGTGTCCATCTCCGGCCCCATCGAGCGGCTCACCCGCCAGCCCGGCCGGCTGCACGCGGAAGTGGTGTGCAACGCCGGGCGCATCCTCACCGAAGCCCTGCGCAAGAACAACGACTGACAAGTCCCGACCGTCCGCGGGCACCGGGCGCTAGGCTGTGGCCATGGGCAGCTATGCGGTGTTCCTCCGCGGCATCAACGTGGGCGGGATCAATATCAAAATGGCGGACCTGCGGGAGGCCCTGAAGGGCTGCGGCTTTGCCGACGCAAAGACCCTCCTGGCCAGCGGAAACGTGGTGCTCACCAGCAGCCGTGATGCCCGTGCCGTCAAGCGGGAATGCGAAGACTGCCTCCGCGCGGCCTTTGGCTACGAGGCCTGGGTTGTGGTCCTGGATGCATCCCGGGTGGCCGCACTGGTGGATGCCTGCCCCTGGCCGGCGGACGACAAATCCACCCATACCTACATCACGCTGTCGTCGGACACCAAGGTGCTCGACCATCTGGATGCCGCGGGTGCCGCCCTCGAAGGCACCCAACAGCAGCGGCTCGGTCCGGAAGCCCTCGCCTGGCTGGCACCGGCCGGCGGAACGCTGGACAGCCCCTTCAGCAAGCTCTCGGCAAAGGCAAAGTTCAAGTCGGCCACCACAACACGCAACCTGCGGACGCTCATCAAGGTCCGTGACGCCGCGGCCGCGCTGGAGGCGTCCGGCGGTCAGCGGTAGCGGACGGCCTGCGGGCCGGTTCCTAGCTCTCCCCGGCACGCCTCAAGGCGGCGTTGAAGGCGGCAAGCCTGCCCACCTCCACCTCCACCGGCTCCACGATCAGCTTGTGGGCCACAGCTGCCACGGCTTTATTCAGCCGCTTCCGTGCCCTGCTGGCCCGGGCGTTTGCGGCGCCGGCGGCAATGACCCGGCCGGTGACGGCAAGGAAGACCCCCAGCACCACGCCGGACGCGGCCATCAGGGTGGGTATGGGCCAGCCTTCCACCCGCGGCACCTCCGGCACCGGCATCTGGAAGTAGCCCAGGCCGGCGAGCACGCCGAGCCAGCCAAGCCCGCCCAGCACGGTCAGGAGCGCCAGCCACTGCACCACATTGAAGAGGCCCCACCACCATGCCTTGCGGTTGGCGCCGATGTCCGTGCCGGCAATCGCCTGGTCCAGGGCATCAGGCAGCCTTTCACGGCCTTCCCGGGCGGCGCTCCTGATGGCGGCCCGCCACGGTCCGGGCGCACCGGCGCTGGCGGCATCGGCGAATGCCCGCACGGCTGCGTCCGTCCGGGCGCGCTCGGGGGCACCCGCGGCCGGCAGTGACGTCCGGTTCAGTTCGGCCGGTGTGGTGCTGCGGAGATTGAGCCGGCGCAGGGGGTCCGGACGGAACCTTGCAAGCCACCTGGTGACGGGCCAGCCGGTCCGCCGCACTGATTCCAGCCGGTAGGACCGGGCAACGGCGCTGACCACAACCGGCACATTCGCGGCCACTGCCAGTTCTTCAGCCAGCCTGGCTTTTGCCGCCGGCGCAACCCCGGCCGCTTCCCCGTCCCCCGAGGCTGCCCGCAGGTCCCGGCCTGCCTTGGAAACATCGGCGGCCAGCCTCTGCGACTGGGCCCGGCGCTGGACGGCAACGGACCGGATGGCCGCCCGCAGGGTATCGACGCCGGCGCCTGTCACCGCGGACGTCGGAAGCACCCTCACCTGCCCGAGGCCGTCGCGGGCCAGGATGGCGCGGAGGGATTCCAGCACCGGTTCCACGTCCGGCACCGGCAGCCGGTCAACCTGGTTCAACACCACGAGGGTCACCGCGCCGTGGGAGGCGAGCCGGGCGAGGAAGCCGTGATGGACCGCCGCATCGGCATATTTTTGCGGGTCCAAGACCCACACCAGAACGTCAACCAGGCCTACCATCCGTTCCACCACTTCACGGTTGGCTTCCCGGGTGGAGTCGAAATCGGGCAGATCCAGCAGGATCAGCCCCGTCTCCTCGTCGGCGAAGCGTCCACGGCGGCCGCGTGGTGCCGGTTGCGGACTTCGAGCCAGTCAAGGAGCGGCCCGCTGCCGTCGGCGCCCCAGACCCCTGCCAAAGGTTCCGATGTTGTGGGGCGGCGGGCCGCCGCCGTCGCAATTTCCGCGCCGCTGACCGCATTGAACAAGGAGGATTTGCCGCTGCCCGTGGCACCGAAGAAGCCCACCACGGTGTGGTCCGCGGACAGCGACCGGCGGGAACTTGCCCTGTCCAGGACAGCCAGGACTTCCTCCAGCGCCTGGTCGGGCAGGACGCCTTCGCCAAGACCGCGGGCGTCGTCGAGTGCCTGGAGCCTGCTGTCCAGGCGGGAAGCCTCCCTGGCGGCACTGTGGCGGCTCACGCGCTGCCTGCCAGCCGGACCAGGGCACTTGACTGTGCCGTGAGGACGGCTTCGGTGCCCTCGACGCTGTCCGGCAGCCGGTCCAGGAATTTCTGCTGCTCCTCATCCAGCAGCCGCCGGCACCGGAGCGCGAGGTCCTCCCGTGCCTTTTCGGCCATCCGGCGGACGGCATCCTCGCCGAACACCGCCTCCAGCAGCCGCTGGCCCACCACGCAGTCCCGCCGGCAACACCGACTTCCAGGCCTGTCAGTCCGGCGGTCATCGAAAAGACCACGATCATCAGCGCGGCACCGAGGCCGTTGATTCCGAAGGAAAGCCAGCGCGCCTGGGTCCGCTTGCCCTGGCCCTCTGTCCGGATGAGCTCCATGAGGGCCTCCTGCCACGCACGTATTTCCGCGGCGGCCCGGTCGGCGAAGCCCGGAGCAGTACCTGAAAGATCGTCCGTTCCCAGCAGCTGCGCCCGGCCGGATCGGACCGCCAGCGCTGGTCGGTCTCCTCGGCCGCGGTGGCTGCCTCGTCCAGGATGACGGCCTGCAGGCCTGTCTCGATGGCGGCCTCCACCCGCACGGCGGGCGGCGGTTCACCCCGGAAGAAGGCACCCAGCCGGTCCCGGAACCGTCCAACGTTCTGCTCCAGGGCGCGGAAGAACTCACCGGTACCGACGAAGTCCTGCCACCGGGCGAGTACTTCACCACGCAGGAGCGCACCGTCGCGGGTGGCATCCATGATGCGCTCCGCCGCGTCCCGGTAAACCGACACGGCATCGGACTCCAGGCTGCCCGCTGCGCGCCGCTGCTCTGCCGCAGCCAGGGCGATGGCGGAGACCTTGCCGGCCAATGCCCGGACTGCCCCGTTGAGGGTCCGCCGGGCGACGTCCGAGCGGCCGGCAGCGTCCGCCGCGAGGTCCTGCAGCCATGTGGCCAGCGGACGGACAGCTGCAGCGGGCAGCATTCCTTTTGCATCCAGTGTGGTCTCCGGAATGATGAACAGCTGTGCAGCGCCCAGGCCCTCCTTGTCGAGGAGCGCCCGGAGGTCCCCACTGACTTCAGCCTCCGCCCCCGGCGGAACCCGGTCCAGCACCACGGCCACCATGATGTCCCGGCCGGCCGCATCCAGCAGCAGCTTCCACGGAACGGCGTCGGCGTAGCGGTTGGCGGTGGTGACGAAAACCCAGAGGTCTGCCGCCGCCAGCAGCTGTCCTGCCAGCCTCCTGTTCTCATCGGCGATGGAATCGACGTCCGGGGCGTCCAGCAGGGCGATCCCGGCGGGAACGGCGGGGTCCGCCAGCAGGACGAGCGACGACGACGGCGCCGTCCCCGGGCGTTCCGGTGCCTGCCCGGCGGCGGCTTGGCCGGTAAGGGCGCCGCGGATCCGGCTGAGGCCGGGTAGGACACGCTGGCCTTCGAACCACGCCGCCTCCGCCGGATTGTGCAGCAGGATGGGCTGGCGCGTGGTGGGCCGGATGGCGCCGGCACGGGTCACCGGATGGCCCACGAGCGCATTCACAAGGGTCGACTTCCCGGCGCCGGTGGAACCCCCAACAACGGCCAGCAGCGGCGCGTCCAGGCTCCGGTACCGGGGAAGGATGTAGTCCTCCAGCTGGCTCGCGGCGCCGGCAGCTTCACGCCGGGCCTGGTCAGCACCTGGAAGCGCCAGCGGCAGGCTGACCTCCGCAAGGGCGCTCCGCACATCTTCCAGCAGGGCCACCGCTTCGGCGGTCTGCGCCGGCTGGGCTGCATCATCGTGCTCGTTCCGGGAGGTCACAGCAACATCATGCCAGCTCACGCCGCCCAGTCAGCGGCAAACGACGGCGGGGCTCCCCTGCAGACGGGCCTTTCCGCCGGGCATGACCGGCGGAATTGTCCGGCCGGCGGGGACTTCTAACAGGACAAAGAAAAATGGTCCCGGGCTTCTGCCCGGGACCATTTCGTTGGTGACCCCAGCGGGATTCGAACCCGCGTTACCGCCGTGAGAGGGCGGCGTACTAGGCCGCTATACGATGGGGCCGCGTACTTCCTGCCAGCGTTTCCGCTGGTCAAGCTCAGTGATTGTTTCATACACTTCGCTCGTGTTCCAAATCGGCGGACCGTTTGGAACTTTTCTGTCCCGAGACCGGAAAACCGGTGCTCAAACCAGAGCTGGGATACCAGGACTCGAACCTAGAATGACGGTACCAGAAACCGTAGTGTTGCCAATTACACCATATCCCAATGGCACTTTCGGGCCGGTTGTCAGGGCTTTCACCCCGCTCCGTGCGCCTCAGCACGAGAAAATACTCTACCCGAGACTTTCAGCCCGCACAAATCGGCCGGGTGTGACGTGCCTTACCAGCCCATCGAGCGAGGCAACCATGTGGCCGTCGAACCCTGTCACCGGCTCACCCGTCCGGTTCAGCCACACGCCCAGCAGCCCGGCTGCGGTGGAACCCTCGGCGTCCAGCAGCCGGTTGTCGCCCACGTAGAGCGTTTCGGAGGTGGCGGTGCCCAGCAGCCGAACGCCCTCGAGGTACATGGCTGGATTGGGTTTGGCGACGCCGAGCGTGTCGGTGCCCACCAGGTGCGTGACGCGTTCCAGTCCGGCGCTGTCCAGCTTGGCCCGCTGGTAGTCGTGGACGTTGTTGCTGACCGCGCCGTAGGGGATGCCTGCGCCGTCCAGGACATCCAGCAGCGGCAGGACGTCCGGGAAAGGCTTGACGTAGGCAGGCTGGCGCTCCATGTAGGCGCTGAGCCACCGGTGCGATTCCTCGCCGTCGGCCAATTCAACCCCGAAGTGCCCCAAGGCAGCGCGGCCGCGGAGCAGGCGCTGTTCGTTGAACGTCACTTCGCCGGCGAGGTACTGGTCGTAGTAGTGCGTGGTCTCGTGCGTGAAGATGCGCCCGAACCGCTCCCACCCGGCCTGGTCCAGGCCGGGCAGGAGGTGTTCGCTGACCTCCCGCAAGGCAGTGGTCATCGAGTATTCGAGGTCCACCAGGGTGTCGTCGATATCGAAGAGGACACCGCGGACCGCCCCGAAGGGTGTCTCCAGGACGCCGCTGCGCGCCTTGCCGGGAGCAGTCATCAGCCGCGGAAGGTCCGGAGCCGGCGCAGGGAGGATTCCTTGCCCAGGATCACCATGGATTCGAACAGAGGGGGCGAGATCCGGCGGCCGGACACGGCCGTGCGTACCGGGCCAAAGGCCAGCCGCGGCTTGATGCCGAGGTCCTCCACGAGTGCCTGCTTGAGTGCAGCCTGGATAGTGTCCGGCGTCCATTCCTCCACGGGTTCGAGAGCGGCGATGGCTGCGTCGAGGACTTCCTCGAGGTTCTGCGGCAGTCCCTTGCGGGCGTCATCGGCGATGTCGATGGCGTCATCGGCCTTGAAGAGGAACCCGAGCATGTCCGGCGCCTCGCCCAGCAGGGCAATGCGTTCCTGGATCAGGGGCGCCGCGTCGGTAAGGATCTGCTCCTGCCGTTCCGTGAGCTGTTCCCCCAGGTATCCCGCGTTCCGCAGGTAGGGCACCAGCCGGTCCCGGAAGTCTTCCGGTGCGAGCATCCGGATGTGGGTGCCGTTGATGGCTTCGGCCTTCTTGATGTCGAAGCGTGCCGGGTTGGCCAGGACGTCATGCACGTCGAAGTGCTCGATGAGCTGGTCCACGGTGAAAATGTCCTCGTCCGCGGACAGGCTCCAGCCCAGCAGCGAGAGGTAGTTGAGGAGGCCTTCGGGGATGAAGCCGCGGTCACGCAGGAGGAACAGGTTGGACTGCGGGTCCCGCTTGGACAGCTTCTTGTTGCCTTCACCCATGACGTACGGCAGGTGGCCGAATTCGGGCATGTAGCTGGCCACGCCCAGATCCATCAGGGCCCGGATGAGGACTACCTGCCGGGGGGTGGACGAGAGCAGGTCCTCCCCGCGCAGCACGTGCGTGATGCCCATAAGTGCGTCGTCGACTGGATTCACCAGGGTGTACAGGGGTGAGCCGTCGGCGCGCACGATCACATAGTCCGGGATGCTGCCGGCCTTGAAAGTGATTTCGCCGCGTACCAGGTCGGTGAAGGTGACGTCCTCGTCGGGCATCCGGACCCGCAGCACGGGCTGGCGGCCTTCCGCCTTGAACGCCGCCACCTGCTCCTCGGTGAGCTCCCGGTCGAAGTTGTCGTAGCCGAGCTTGGGATCGCGTCCCGCAGCCCGGTGGCGTGCCTCCACTTCCTCAGGGGACGAGTAGCACTCGTAGGCGTAACCGCCCGCGATCAGCTTGGCGACGACGTCCTTGTAGAGGTCCAGGCGCTGCGACTGCCGGTAGGGTTCGTGCGGTCCGCCGACTTCCACGCCTTCTTCCCAGGTGATGCCCAGCCACTTCAGCGCCTCCAGCAGCTGCTGGTAGCTTTCCTCCGAGTCGCGTGCGGCGTCGGTGTCCTCGATGCGGAAGACAAACGTTCCCTTGGTGTGCTTGGCATGGGCCCAGTTGAAGAGCGCCGTCCGGATCAGGCCGACGTGCGGGGTGCCGGTGGGCGAGGGACAGAACCGGACGCGCACGGGTGTATCGGCTGAAACGGATGGGAGGGAGGCAGCAGGGGACGCAGAAGGAGTAGTCATAGTGGCTCCAACTTTACCGTCTGCCGCCGCCACCCGGCGCGGGCGGCACCGGATGCCGGCGGCGGCCGTCCGCTGGAGTCAGCGGCGGACGATCGGATTGGACAGGCGCCCGATTCCTTCGATCTCCACCTCGAACCGGTCGCCTGCATTCACCAGGCCCACGCCGGCGGGGGTTCCCGTCATGATGACATCGCCCGGCAGGAGGGTGAAGGCCTGTGACACCACGGAGACCAGTTCGCGCACGCCCCGGATCATCTGGCTGGTGCTGCCGTCCTGGCGCACCTCGCCGTTCAGCCGCCCCTGGATTTGCAGGTCCTCGGGATCGAGGTCTGTCTCGATCCACGGGCCGAGCGGCGCCGAGGTGTCAAAGCCCTTGGCCCGGGTCCACTGCAGGTCGGTCTTCTGGACGTCACGGGCCGTGAGGTCGTTGCCGCAGGTGTAGCCGAAGATGACATCATCCACGCGGTCCTCGGGAACGTCCTTGCAGATCCGGCCTATGACCACGCACAGTTCGGCCTCGAAGGAGACTTCCTCAGAGAACTCCGGAAGGACCACGGGATCGTTGGGACCCACGACGGCCGTGTTGGGCTTCAGGAAAAGGAGCGGCTGCGCCGGAACCTCATTGCCAAGCTCGCGCGCATGCTCCACGTAGTTGCGCCCCACACCGATGACCTTGCTGCGGGGGATGATGGGGGCCAGCAGCCGGACATCCTCCAGCTTGTGGCGGACGGACGTGCGCTCCACGCCGTTGAAGAAGGGGTCTCCATGGATGACAGTGACTTCCTCACTGCCCGGCCCGCCTTCAACAACACCGTAAAGGGGATCAGAATCGACAACAAACCTGGCAATACGCATGGGTCCTACCCTACCGTTCCGCGCCGGGCGGTCCGTGCCGGGCTGCCGGCCCTGGGCCAGGCTTAAAGCCGTCCGGCTTCTTCCCGCAGGTAATGCAGCTGGGCGGCGACGGACATTTCGGCTGCCCGCCGGACAGAGGGCACGACGTCGGCATAGACGGCGTCTGCCACCTCACCCACGGAGCGTCCCGGCCGAGTTGTTTCAGCGCCGCGCGGATCTGGCCGAGCCTCTCCTGCCGGTGCAGCCGGTAGTCGCGCGCGATCGACTCCACGGAGGGCAGCACGGGCCCGTGTGCCGGGAGGACAGTGGCCGGGCCCAGGGCCTCGAGCCTGTCCAAAGTTCCGAGGTAGTCCCCCAGCGTGCCGTCCGGGAAGTCCAGCATGGTGGTGCCCCTGCCCAGGATGGTGTCGCCGGTCAGGACCGAACCGCCGGGGCCGTCCTCCGGAAGGTGGAAACACAGCGAATCGGACGTATGGCCGGGCGTGGGCAGCACGTGGATTTCCAGCCCCGCAGTGCGGATCACCCCGCCGTGCAGGGGTTCACCGCCGCCGTGGCAGTGTGCGGGGTCCGCCGCCCGGACGGGGGCGCCCGTCAGTTCATGCAGGCGTGCAGATCCTGCCGTGTGGTCCGCATGGCGGTGGGTGACGAGAATGAGTTCCACCGGGCCGGCGGCGGCCAGCGCGCGCAGGTGGCCGTCATCGAGGGGGCCTGGGTCCACCACAACTGCACCGGGACAGCCGGTGGCCCGCAGGATATAGGAGTTGGTCCCCTCCAGGCTCATGGGGCCGGGATTCGGGGCCAGGATGTATTGGGTCAGGGCGGAGCTGCGCTGCAGGATGGAACCGGAGGCTGACGTCACCATCCCATCTTTGCACTGCATCCGGAGCGAGGTGAGTTTTGGCCGCCGGAATAGAACAGCCCGCGGCCCGGGTTGACCATTAACGAAGACCACACGTTCCCCACCAGAAAGCCGGAACCGGACACCATGAGCACAACCACCCTTGCTGACCTCCTCGCCGGGGCTGACGCTGCCGGCCATGACCATGCTGCGACCGAGAAGAACAGTGGACTCCAACACATCCACAACCACGCGACGGGCAGCATTGTCTGGTTTCCCACGTGGAAGAAGTACCGCGAAACGGCCGACTGGAGCGTAGCCGTGGACGGCCTCGCCGGGGATTTCAGCTCAGGGACGGCACCAGCGGAGGAATCCGCTTCCGAGCTCCTGGCCCAGGACCTTGACCTGCTGCTGACTAGGGCCGCTGCTTCCGGTGACGCCAACATCTTTGTGCAGGAGAACCTGGTTCAGCACCTGACGCGGACCTGGGCTGTTGGCGACGCCGTCGCGAAAGCCAAGGGGCAGGACCTGCCCACCGGCACCACTACGCCGTCCATATTTGCCGACTACCCCTACGACGTCTACGCCCAGGACGGCGGGGTCTTTGCGACAACACTGTGGAACGACATCATTGATGCCCGCCGCAACCAGGCCATCGCGGAAGAAGCGGCCCGGAAGGCCCTGAAGCCGGTTTCGCGGAAGGCGCTGAAGAACGCCGCCAGGAAAGCCGCCCGCCGCTGACCTGTCCACCCGCAAAACGGCGCCTGCCGGGCAGAAGCCCCGCAGGCGCCGTCGTTGTTTGGCGATAAGCCCCGGCTCAAGCCAGGCGGGTCAGCCAGCCGTGGGTGTCCGGGGACGTGCCGGTCTGGATGCCGAGCAGCCGTTCGCGGATGGCCATGGTGGTCTCCCCCGCCTTGGCGTCCTCGGATCCAATGAATTCCGTGGCGTCCTTGAGGACACCGATCGGGGTGATGACGGCGGCAGTACCGCAGGCGAAAACCTCGGTGATCTCGCCGGAGGCAACGCCGTCGCGCCACTCATCCAGGGTGATCTTGCGCTCGGCGACTTCCCGGCCCATGTCCTTGGCCACCTGGATGACGGACATGCGGGTGACGCCTTCCAGGATGGTGCCGGTGAGCGCGGGGGTGGCCAGTGAGCCGTCCTTCATGACGAAGAACACATTCATGCCGCCCAGCTCTTCCACCGCGTTGTCATTGAACTGGTCGAGGAACAGGACCTGCTTGCAGCCGTTCGCTTCGGCTTCCTGCTGCGCAATGAGCGAAGCAGCGTAGTTGCCGCCGCACTTGGCCGCACCGGTGCCGCCGCGGCCGGCCCGCGCGTACTCCCTGGAAATCCAGATGGACACCGGCTTGAGCTCGCCGCCGAAGTAGTTGCCTGCCGGTGAGGCAATAACCCGGAAAGAGACTTCGCGCGCAGCCCGGACGCCCAGGAATGCCTCGGTGGCGATCATGAACGGCCGCAGGTACAGGGACTCGCCGTCACCGTCCGGAACCCATTCCTTGTCGACGGTCACCAGTTCGCGGATGGCGCCGAGGAAGTATTCGGCAGGCAATTCAGGCAGCGCCAGCCTGCGGGCCGACTTGTTGAGGCGGGCGGCGTTGGCTTCCGGACGGAAGGTCCACACCGAACCGTCGGCGTGGCGGTAGGCCTTGAGCCCTTCGAAAATTTCCTGCCCGTAATGCAGCACGGCCGCGGACGGGTCGAGGGAGATGGGCCCATAGGCCTCCACCCGGGGGTTGTGCCAGCCGCCTTTACCGTTCTCGTCGACGCTGTAGTCCACGATGGCGGTGTGGTCGGTGAAGTGGTTGCCGAATCCCGGGTTCGCCAGGATGGCTGCACGCTCTTCAGCAGACTTCGGGTTGGCCGATAGCTGCCGGCTGAATTCGACGCCGTGGGCAGTCTGGGTCATGGTTCCTCCACGATCGGCCGCCCGGGTTCAGCGCTGAACGCGAGGGCGGCATTTGGTGATTCGAGACAAGCTTACGCCCGATGCCGGAGGCCCCGGCGCGGGGTCAGAGTCCGGCCGCGATCGCGTCGCCGATCGCACTGGTGCTGCGGGCACCGCCGTCGCGCTTTTCGACGTCGGCAACCACTGCCGCTTCGATCCTGCGTGACGCCGCAGTGAAGCCGAGGTGGTCCAGGAGCAGGGCGGCGGACAGGATGGCGGCGGTGGGGTCCGCTTTGCCCTGGCCGGCGATGTCCGGCGCGGAGCCGTGGACCGGCTCGAACATGGACGGGGCGGTGCGGTCCATGTTGATATTGCCGGATGCCGCCAGCCCGATGCCCCCGGTGATGGCGGCAGCCAGGTCGGTCAGGATGTCGCCGAAGAGGTTGTCCGTGACGATCACGTCAAAGCGGGACGGGTCCGTGACCATGAAAATGGTGGCTGCATCCACGTGCAGGTAGTCGTGCGTGACCTCCGGGAACTCCGCGGCCACGGCCTCGACGGTCCGCTTCCAGAGGTGGCCTGCGTAGACCAGGACATTGTGCTTGTGGACCAGGGTGACGTGCTTGCGCTCCCGGGCACTTGCGCGCCGGAAGGCGTCCCGCACCACGCGCTCCACGCCGTGGGCGGTGTTCAGTGAAACTTCGGTTGCCACCTCATGGGGGGTGCCCGCCCGGAGGCTTCCGCCGTTGCCCACGTAAGGGCCCTCGGTACCTTCACGGACAACGATGAAGTCGATGGTGCCCGGATTGGCGAGCGGGCTGCCCACCGTGCCGTACAGCCGTGACGGCCGCAGGTTGACGTAGTGGTCCAGGCTGAAGCGGAGCTTCAGCAGCATTTCGCGCTCGATGATGCCCGACGGGATCCGGGTATCGCCGGGGGCTGCACCCACGGCGCCGAAGAGGATGGCGTCCCGGGTCCGCAGGTCCGCGAGGACCTCGTCCGGAAGGGTCTCCCCCGTTTCCAGCCAGTGCTCAGCGCCCAGCTTGTAGTGCGTCTGCTTAAGCTCCACCCCTTCGGCTGCAACAGCTTTTTCCAGGACTTTGACTGCCTCGGCAATGACCTCGGGGCCAATGCCGTCGCCGGGGATAACTGCCAGATCGATGGAGGATGCGCTCATAGTTTCAGGGTAGCCAAGCGATCCATATCGTGGTCAAGCCGTCTCATTATGCGGGCGTTGCCACGACCACCACGTTCGTCCCCCACAGGTCGTCCGTATAACAGGAAATGAGCACCACCGTGTTGGGTGCGACGGCCCAGATGGGGCTGTCCTTCAGGCTGGACTTTTCGTAGGTGGTGACAGATTCCACCCGATAGGCCAGCTGGCCGGTTGAGGTGGTGACCGTCAGCAGGTCTCCGGCAGCGGCCCTGGTGCTGAGGTGGTTGAAGGGCGCGTCCTGGTCCTGCCAGCTGTGGCCCACGATGTAGGTGGTGTTTGCGGAGCCGGCACCGGGGGTGCCGTAGGGCGTGAGCCAGTAGCCGTCCTTCGTGGACGGCGGAATGATGGTCCGGCGTTCCTGGTCCTCAGCACTCGGGTCGAGGGGGTGGACCACCACATCGATCCCCGCCGCCGGGTAGGCCAGGTGTTGGGGTGCTGCAGCCGCCGGCCCCTCGGGAGTCAGGCTGGTGGCAGGTGCTGGTGCGGCCCTGGAAGGTGCCGGGGCCGTGGCCACCGCCGCGGTTGTGGCCGCAGGAGCGGAAACCTCCGGAAGGGAAGTCTTTCCATCCCGTCCGGCCAGGGAGGGCAGGAACAGCACCAGGCATGCCAGCCCGGCCAGCAGGAGCGCACCGGCGAGGAGGCGCAGGCGCCTCAGCTGCCCGTCCGTCCGGTGGCGGTGGGCGGCGCTGTCTGCTTCCGGTTCTGTCGAGGATGGTTCGTGCATACGGCTCCCCGCGCGGAGGGCGCCGTGCCCACGTGACGGCACGGCGCCCTGCGCTTGTTCAGCCGGTTGCCGCGGAAGCGGCAGCCGGGGACTTACTGGTGATGCCTGCCCTGGGTTCCGCCGCCTGCCAGCGACTTCCGGGCCGCAATGGCTGCGCCGGCCAGCAGCAGTGCTGCCGCGCCCCCGAGCCACGGGGCAATTCCGGGTTCCTGGTTCCCGGCCACGGCGGTCTGCACATTGAAGCCCTGGTTGTTGGCGGCCACTGCGCCTGCTCCGCCTGCTGGCTTACCAACTGCTGCGCCACTGGGCTTCGGTGCGGGGACAACCGCTCCGGTGGGCGGGGTTGTCGGCGTGACTGTTGGCGGCACTGTCGGCGGGGTCGTCGGCGGTGTAGTCGGCGGCACCTTTACGGGGACGCAGTCGTTGTTCCAGGTTGCCTGGCCCTCGGCGGTCCAGTTCTGGCCTGCGGGCATCACTTTTCCGTCATTCGGCGGGATGATGTCCTCAGCGTGCTGGTGGTGGGCGCCTGCGTGTCCGTTGAGGCCTTGGAGGGCAATGGTGATCACCACGTAGGGGTTGGTTTCCGATCCCGTGGCATGGCAGATGGTGATCTTCTTGCCATTGTCATCGTGCGGGTGGGTGGGTTTTGGCGTGGGCGTTACCGCCCCTCCGGGCTTGGTGCAGCCGGCGTTCCACCAGTCCACCTTGTCCAGGTTCTGGCCGCCGGGGAGGACCTTCCCGTTGTTGGCGGGAATAATGTCCTCGTCATGCTGGTGGCCCACGTGGCCGTTCAGCCCGTTGAGGTCGATGGTGATTGGCACGTACGGGTTTGTTTCCGAGCCTGTGGCGTGGCAAATGGTGATTTTTTCGTTGTCACCCGATGCTCCGCCTGTGGCGTTGGCCGTGGCTGATGCACCAAACAGTGCGAGGCTTGTGACCCCCAGCGCGGCAAGGATCCGTTTCATTTCCGTCTCCGTCCTTCGTCTGCTTCAAACTGACGAACGTGCAGGAAAAACGGCGCCCCGGGTGACGACATAAAAAAGGCAAACAGACGGCATCGAGGCGACGGTTCTCCCAGATGCGAATCATCAGTTTGCTAACAGGAAAAGGCTATGTTGAGTACTCCGGCGAATCTCCAGTAGCCGGTACTCATATAAAAACGGGCCACTACTTGTTTCGTGGCAGGGTCCCCGGGCCGGCCAGGCCGGCCCGGGAAGCAGCTGTCAGGCCCCGGCGGGTTCCTCGTACTTGGGGAATACCGGTGACGGCGCCGGGAGGGCAGTCCCGGGGGTTATCGGAGTGGAGATCGCCGAGAACTGCCGGGCCTCGCCGTTGGGCTGGCCCAGGCTTTCCAGGAGCTTCCCCGTCGCTCCAGGCATCACCGGCTGGGCCAGGATGGCCACGATCCGGAGCACCTCAAGCGTCACGTAGAGCACGGTGTTCATGCGTCCGACGTCGGTCTTCCGGAGGACCCAGGGCGCCTGCTCGGCGAAGTACGCATTGGTGTCACCCAGGACCGCCCAGATGGCTTCGAGGGCCCGGCTGAATTCCTGCTTTTCGAATGCGGCCCGGGCAGTCTCCAGGAGCCCTCCCGCCTGCGCGAGGATGGCCGTATCGGCTGCAGTGAACTCCCCCGGTACGGGAACGTCGCCGCCGCAGTTCTTGGCCACCATGGAGAGCGACCGCTGCGCAAGGTTGCCGAAGTTGTTGGCGAGGTCCGAGTTCATCCTGCCCACGATGGCCTCGTGGTTGTAGCTTCCGTCGGCGCCGAAAGGGACTTCGCGGAGGAAGAAGAACCGCACCTGGTCCAGGCCGTACTGCGCCACGAAGTCGGCCGGAGCCACGACGTTGCCCAGCGACTTGGACATCTTCACGCCGTTGTTGTGCAGGAAGCCGTGGATCATCACCCGCTTGGGCAGTTCCAGGCCGGCGCTCATGAGGAAGGCCGGCCAGTAGATGGCGTGGAAACGGGAGATGTCCTTGCCGATGATGTGGACGTCCGCAGGCCAGAACCTGCGGAACTTCTCCGACTCGACATCCGGGTAGCCCACGCCCGTCAGGTAGTTCGTCAGCGCGTCCACCCAGACGTACATGACGTGCTTGTCGTTGCCGGGAACCGGAACGCCCCAGTCGAACGTGGTGCGGCTGATGGACAGGTCCTCCAGGCCGCGCCGGACGAAGCTGATCACTTCGTTGAACCGGTACTGCGGCGCACCGAACTCCGGGTGGGATTCGTAGAGTGCCAGCAGCTTGTCCTGGTAGGCGGACAGCCGGAAGAAGTAGCTCTCCTCCGCCGTCCAGGTCACCTCGGTGTCCGTTTCCTTCGAGTAGCGCACGCCGTCGTCCTTGACCACGGTGTCGTCCTCGCCGTAGAAGGCCTCGTCCCGCACGGAGTACCAGCCCTCGTACTTGGACAGGTAGATGTCGCCCTTGGCTTCCATCTTTTTCCAGATCGCCTGCGAGGCCGCGTAGTGGTCGGCATCCGTGGTCCGGATGAAGCGGTCGTAGGTGATGCCGAGGGCGGCGTGCGCCGCCTTGTACACCTCGGCGTTGCGGTCCACCAGCTCCTTGGGGGTGATGCCTTCCTTTTCGGCCGTCTGGGCGATCTTCATGCCGTGCTCGTCCGTACCGGTCAGGAACATCACGTCATAGCCGTCCAGCCGCTTGAACCGGGCCATGGCGTCGGTGGCGATGTACTCGTAGGCGTGGCCGATGTGCGGCACGCCGTTGGGGTAGGTGATGGCCGTGGTGATGTAGAACGGCGTCTTCTCTGAAGCAGTCACGTGCGGACGGTTACCTTCGGTGCGGAGGGACAGGCTAGATCAGTTCAGTCAGGGTATCGCTGAGCCGGACCAGTTCGTGGTCGTGTGACGCAACCAGCACGGCAATGCCGTCGTTAGTGGTGTCTTTCAGGATGCTGATGATGCGGTTGGCCGAGGCGCGGTCCAGGCTTGCGGTGGGTTCGTCCACCACCAGGACCCGGGTTCCCAGGATCAGCGCGCGGGCGATGGCGACGCGCTGGCGTTCACCGCCGGACAGCTGCGCCGGCCGGTGGCGCATGCGGCGGCCGAGGCCCACCAGGTCCAGGAGGTCCTTGGCCATGTCCCGCCGCTGGTCCACTTCGCCGTCGGGAACGGCAGGCAGGAGGACGTTCTCGAGGGCGCTCATGCCGTCGATCAGGGCGCCGCCCTGGTCGACATAGCCGATGAGGGCACGACGCGGTCGGCGATTTCGTCGTCGCCCATGCTCTCCAGGGAATCGCCTTCCCAAAAGACGCGGCCCGACGTCGGCAGCGTCAGTCCTGCGCCGACGGTGAGGATGCTTGTCTTGCCGGAGCCGCTTCGGCCGGCCACGCAGTGCATCTCGCCGGCGTGCAGCGTCAGGTCGAAGCCCTCCACCACACTGACGGCCTCGGCACCGCCCTTGCCGCCGCCGTAGCGGATGGTGATGTCGCTCAATTCCAGCGGGGTGGCGTGGTCAGCCGCCTTGACGATGGTGTTCGCGCGGGTCTGCAGGGGAACCTCGCCGGAGCCGCTCCTGCGGCTCCGCTGGACATTGGTCGGGTTTGTCATTGGACCACTTTCGTTGCAATAGGTATCCAGCAAAGTACAGCCACGAGGCCGGCGACGCCTGCCCACAGTGCGGCATAGGGTGCCAGCAGGAGGCCGATGCCCAGGGCGCCCAGCACGCCCAGGGGCAGGGCCACGGTTCCCACCAGCGCGTTTTCGAACAGGCGGACCTGGCGGAGCATGTCCGGGTTCCAGCCCATGGCCTCGAGGATGCTCAGGTACTGCCGCTTGGCATTCAGCTCGAACCTTCCGGTCACAAGGGTCAGCACCAGGCCGACCACCACGCCGGCCAGCGCCAGGAGGATGCTGGGCAGGGCCACGCTGGCGGCGGCCAACCCGCTCAGGCGCTCGCCCCGGCTGCCCGGGGAATGTCGATCAGCAGGGCGATCAGGCCGCCCACGGCGGCGCCGAAAACACCGACGGCCACGGCCAGGGCCAGTGTGTTGAACTTGTTGGTGCCCAGCTGGCGGTTGGCAAACGTCAGCGGCGAATCCACCGGAATAAGCCGCTCGTCGTGCTGCGGCTCCTGGTCGATCACGTCGCGGTGGCGCAGCTGCTGCGCTGCGAAGAACGCGGCGCCGATATACAGCAGCAGGACAGCCACGCACACCAGGGCAGTGGCGAGGCTCCAGCTAACCAGGCTCAGGACGAGGCCGGCCACGGCCAGCAGCACTGCGCCCACGCCGAATTCCTCCAGCACCCAGTTGCGGATCCGCCGCTGGGTCCAGCCCATGGCCCGGAGGGTTCCGGCTTCGCTGCGCCGCTTCCGGATGTAGCTCACGGTGGACGCCCCTGTCAGCAGGGCCGCGCCGCACAGGGTCAGGAAGAGCAGGGTCACGTTGGTTCCGGAGAGCGATCCCGTCACGGCCTCGGCCGCGTTCTGCCGCACCCACGACTGCTGGACAGTGCCCAGCGCGGACTCCTTGCCGGCGTCGTCCTTGGAATAGCCGGGCACGAAGATGCTGGCGTCCTCACGGGCGGAGCCGGCCACGATGGTGGCTTCCAGGCCCATGTCCCGGATCTCGGCGGCGAGCTTCTCCACCTCCGGCTGCGCTTCCTTCCAGCTTCCCGGTGCCTTGGCGCGGACGCGCACGGCGTCGATCACGTCGGCGTTGTCCGTGTAGCCGCGGGCAGCGGCGAGCCCGTAGTAGTCGGTGATCGCGCCCGCCGACTGGCTGGCGAGACCGGTGGCGCTCAGCGAGGCTCAAGCTCGGTGGCAGGAACGTCCTTGCCCTCGGCGTCCTTGACCAGGGTGAAGGGGGTGGGATCGTAGCCGCCCAGGGGAAGCTTGTTGACGTCGCCGGCGGCCTCGGCCACGGCTGCGGGGTCGAAGGTGCCGTAGACCATGGCCAGCGGGGCTGCCGTCTTTTCACCCGTTGCCAGGTTCTCGCGGTAGGACCGCTCGTCCACCGGCTCGCGCTGGGTCTGGTCCACGGGCGTGCCGTTGGCGCTCTTTTCGGGCAGGCGGTTGATGGTGACCCATTCGCCGGGAACGGCGGTCTTGTCCACGGCGCCGTTGGCCGCCTCCTCGCCGTCGGTGTACTTCGGCGCGGCGGCAAAGTCCGTGCTCCAGGTGGCGGGAGTGTAAAGACCCTGGTTGAAGTTGCCGGTGGCACCCAGGAGCGACGAGTGGTCGGTGGAGCCCGGCCAGGACAGGACGAACGGGTCCTTGGAGACGAACGGCAGGTAGTCCTTGTCCAGCGACCGGGAGACGGTTCCGACGTCCTTGACCACCTTGCCGGACTCGTCGATCTCTTCGATCTTGACGTTGTACTTAAGGTCCAGCGAGGTGCCGGAGCGCACGATCAGCGGAATCGCCTGGGAGTCTGCGGTGAGCTGGCCGTTGCGCTTCGCCTGCTGGTACTGGGTCATCAGCGGCGCCCAGTACTTGAGCTTGACGCCCAGGAAGTCCGGTCCTTCCTCCAGCTGGTCGAGGCCGATTCCGGTGGTGAACAGGCCTTCGAAGTAGCGGCCGATGGCACCGGCGTTGCGGGCGTCGGCCGGCGGGGCCTTTTCCAGCGGCGCCAGGAAGTCACCGGCGGAGCCCAGCAGGGCGCGCTCCGCGGCGGGGTCGACTGCCACCACGGATTCCGTGACTTCGGGCGCCAGGGGCAGGGACACGGACAGGTTGAACAGGTTGTGCTCGGAGCCTCCGGCGGGCGCGGGGAACTTGATGCCCGTTTCGCCCTCGGGGGCCGCGATCCGGATGCTGCTGCCGCCGGCGGCCTGTTCCTCAACAAGTTTCGCCTTGCCCAGGGTGCCCTCGGCCGTGGACTTGAAGAGGGTCTGCTCGGAGACGCCGTCGGAGCTTACCGCGCTGGCGGTGAGCCGGTATTTCTTGCTCTCGTCACTCAGGACGGACTCCGCGGCAGGCCACTTGTCCGGCGCCGTGGCACCGGCGGCCTGGTCCGCCGTCGCGGTGCCGGCGAGGCCGGCGTTGTAGCCGAGGTAGTCCATGGCATCCAGGCGCGGCGCTTCGAGGTTCTGGGTCACGCGGGAAACCAGGCTGATGGGTGCGGCCACGGAGGTCCCGGACAGCTTCTTGATGGATTCCAGCTGCTCGAAGCTGATGCCGCCGGTACCGTTGGCGATTTCCGGCTGCAGCAGGGCACCGGCGGGCGCTTGGCCTGGACGAGGACGTCGTAGAGGCCCCGGGAATTTTCATCCACGGTCCGGTTGAGCGCGGCCTGGGACTGGCTTTGGACGAGGACCGACAAGCACATGGCTGCGATCAAGATAGCAGCGGTCAACAGCAGCACTTTGCTTCTGATGAACCTCTGGACGGCGTTCATGGAACTCCCTGAAACCTGGATTGCGTGCGCACACCGTGCCCCCCGGCGGACATGGACGACTACGGACGGATGTGCAAAAGGTGATGGCCGGCCTGCCGGCCCGGTCCTGAACCAGGACCAAGCCATTGTAAGCAGACCGGCCAATCATATGTGGCCCCGCCGGGACACGCCCGGCGGGGGCCGTTGGTACGGCGTTTCCCGGCCACTGCCGGGGTGTTTAGTCTTCCAAGTCCACTTCCCGGACCATGTCGGCGCCGATGCCGGCCTTGATGGCGTCCAGAACCTGCTGCGGCACGGAGCTGTCCACGGTGAGCAGGGCGAGGACCTGGCCGCCCTGGTCGTGGCGGGCCACCTGCATGCCGGCGATGTTGATGTTGTTCATGCCCAGGATGTGGCCGATGGTGCCGATGACGCCGGGGCGGTCGGTGTAGCCAACAACCACCACGTGCTCGCTGATCGGGATTTCCACCTCGAAGCCGTTGATGCCTACGAGCTTCTGGATCTGCTTGGGACCGGTCAGGGTTCCCGCCACGGAGATCTGGCTGCCGTCGCTCAGCGCGCCGCGCAGGGTTAGGACGTTGCGGTAGGACTCGGTCTCCGCAGTGGTGATCAGGCGGACGTTGATGCCGCGCTGCTCAGCGATGACCGGGGCGTTGACGTAGGAGACCTGCTCGGTCACGACGTCCGCGAAGATGCCCTTCAGGGCTGCCAGTTCCAGGACCTTGACGTCCAGCGACGAGATTTCGCCGGCAACCTCGACGTCGAACTGGGTCAGGGAATCGTGGGTCAGGGCGGTGAAGATGCGGCCCAGCTTTTCGATCAGCGGGATGCCGGGGCGGACGTCGGGGGCGATGACGCCGCCGGCGACGTTGACGGCATCCGGGACCAGCTCACCGGCGAGGGCCAGGCGGACCGACTTTGCCACCGAAACGCCGGCCTTTTCCTGGGCTTCGTCGGTGGAGGCGCCCAGGTGCGGGGTGACCACCACGTTGTCGAGCTTGAAGAACGGCAGGTCGGTGCTGGGCTCCTTGGCGAAGACGTCGACGCCGGCGCCGGCAATTTCGCCGTCCTGAAGCGCCGTGAAGAGGGCTTCCTCGTCCACCAGGCCGCCGCGGGCCACGTTGACGACGTAGGCGGTGTTCTTCATCTTCTTGAAGGCGTCCGCGCCGAGCATGCCCACGGTTTCAGGGGTCTTGGGCATGTGGATGGTGATGAAGTCGGCCTGGGCCAGGAGCTCGTCCAGGGTGACCAGCTGCACGCCGAGCTGGGCCGCGCGGGCGGAGGTGATGTAGGGGTCGTACGCGAGGATTTTGGTGTCGAAGCCTTTGAGCCGGGCTGCGACGAGGGCGCCGATCCGGCCGAGGCCGATGATGCCGATTTTCTTCTCGAACAGTTCGATGCCCGTGTACTTGGAGCGCTTCCATTCGCCGTCCTTGAGGGCGGCGCTGGCCTGCGGGATATGGCGGGCGAGGCTGAGGATGTGGCCCACGGTGAGTTCCGCAGCGGAGACGATGTTGGACGTGGGGGCGTTGACCACCATCACGCCTGCCTGCGTGGCGGCCTTGATGTCCACGTTGTCCAGTCCCACGCCGGCGCGGGCGATGACCTTCAGGTTCTTTGCGGCGGCGATGGCTTCAGCATCCACCTGGGTCGCGGAGCGGACCAGGATGGCGTCAACGTCACTGATCGCCGAGAGCAGCTGGGAACGGTCGGCGCCGTCGGTCTGGCGGATTTCGAAGTCCGGGCCAAGGGCCTCGACGGTGGCGGGGGAAAGTTCTTCGGCGAGCAGTACTACGGGTTTTGACACGGCTGATCCTCTGCGTTGCAGTCCTGGGGATGGAACAAGTCTAGGCCGACGGAAAGGCCGGGCTCACATTGTTAAGTGTGAACCCGGCCTCACCGCGGCCCTGGTTAGGGCGGGTTTCCGGCAGCCTTAGCGGGCTGCGGAGCCTTCCACGTAGTCCACGTCCTGCTGCTGCCAGGAGAACAGGGAGCGCAGCTCGCGGCCCACGGCCTCGATCGGGTGCTGCTCAGCCTTGGCGCGCAGTTCCTTGAACTCCACGCCGCCGTTGTCCTGGTCCTCGATGAAGCGCTTGGCGAAGGCACCGGACTGGACGTCGGCCAGGACAGCCTTCATGTTTTCCTTCACCTCGGGGGTGATGACGCGCGGGCCGGAGACGTAGTCGCCGTACTCTGCGGTGTCGGAGACGCTCCAGCGCTGCTTGGCGATGCCGCCTTCCCACATGAGGTCAACGATGAGCTTGAGCTCGTGGAGCACCTCGAAGTAGGCGATCTGCGGCTGGTAGCCGGCTTCGGTCAGGGTCTCGAAGCCGTACTGGATCAGCTGGGAGACGCCGCCGCACAGGACGGCCTGCTCGCCGAAGAGGTCCGTTTCGGTCTCTTCGGTGAAAGTGGTCTTGATGACGCCGGCGCGGGTGCCGCCGATGGCCTTGGCGTAGGACTTTGCCAGATCCCAGGCGGAACCGGAGGCGTCCTGCTCGACGGCGATAATGTCCGGGATGCCGCGGCCGGCCTCGAACTCGCGGCGGACGGTGTGGCCGGGTGCCTTCGGGGCGACCAGGATGACGTCTACGCCCTCCGGTGCCTGGATGTAGCCGAAGCGGATGTTGAAGCCGTGGGCGAAGGCCAGTGCCTTGCCCGGAGTCAGCTTGTCCTTGATGGAGTCGTTGAAGATAGAGCGCTGGTGCTGGTCCGGCGCCAGGATCATGATGACGTCGGCCCACTCGGCGGCGTCGGCCACGTTCTTGACGGTGAAGCCCGCATCCTCGGCCTTGGCCCTGGACTTGGAGCCTTCCTGCAGGGCGATAACGAGGTCGACGCCGGAATCGCGCAGGTTGAGCGCGTGGGCGTGGCCCTGCGAGCCGTAGCCAACGATGGCAACCTTGCGGCCCTGGATGATCGACAGGTCGGCGTCGTCGTCGTAGAACATTTCAGTCACTTGCGTAACTCCTCTTGAGTGTTTTGGTAGATAGGTGGTGTGGTGCTTGCGGTTCCGGGCGGAGTTCCGCCTGGGCAGGCCTAGGCGGAACGCAGCGCCCGGTCACTCATGGAGCGGGATCCCCGTCCAACGGCCAGGGTGCCGGACTGCACGATTTCGCGGATGCCGAAGGGCTCCAGCACTGAAAGCAGCGCTGCAAGCTTCTCCGGGGTACCGGTTGCCTCGATCACCAACGAGTCTGTAGACACGTCGACGACGGCGGCACGGAACAGGTCTGCAGCCTGGGTAACCTGCAGGCGTGTTGCGGCATCCGCACGTACCTTGACCAGGATGTGGTCGCGCTGTACGGAAGATTCGGAGGTCAGCTCAACGATCTTGATGACATTGATCAGCTTGTTGAGCTGCTTGGTGACCTGTTCGATCAGGTCGCCGTCGGCGTCGACAACCACCGTCATCCGGGAGATGCCCGGTACTTCGGTGGGGCCGACGGCCAGGGAGTTGATGTTGAAGGCGCGGCGGGCAAAGAGGCTCGCGACGCGGGTCAGGACGCCCGGCTTGTCTTCGACAAGGACGGACAGGGTGTGGCGGCTCATGCTCAGTCCTCTTCTTCCCATTCCGGGGTCATGTTGCGGGCGACCTGGATCTGGTCGTTACTCACGCCGGCGGGCACCATCGGCCACACCATCGAGTTGGGGCTGACCACGAAGTCGATGACAACGGGCCGGTCGTTGATCTCGAGGGCCTTCTGGATGGTGGCGTCGATGTCCTCGTCGCGTTCGCAGCGGAACGACGCGCAGCCGTAGGCCTCCCCCAGCTTGACGAAGTCCGGGATGCGGACGGTGTCGTGGCCCGTGTTGAGGTCGGTGTTGGAGTAGCGGCCTTCGTAGAAGAGGGTCTGCCACTGGCGCACCATGCCCAGTGAGGAGTTGTTGATGACCGCAACCTTGATGGGAATGTTGTTGATGGCGCAGGTGGCCAGTTCCTGGTTGGTCATCTGGAAGCAGCCGTCGCCGTCGATGGCCCAGACCACCCGGTCCGGCTCCCCCACCTTGGCGCCCATGGCGGCCGGTACGGCGTAACCCATGGTTCCGGCACCGCCCGAGTTCAGCCAGGCGTGCGGGCGCTCGTACTTGATGAACTGCGCTGCCCACATCTGGTGCTGGCCCACGCCTGCCACGTACACGCCTTCGGGGCCGGTGAGGGCGCCGATGCGTTCGATGACCTTCTGCGGAGCGGTGAGGCCGTCGTCCGGTTCGGTCCAGCCCAGCGGGTAGGTTTCCTTGAGGTTGTTCAGGAAAGCCCACCACGTGGTGAGGTCCGGGGTTCCGGTGCTGCCGAACTGCGCATGCACGGCGTCGGTCAGTTCGGGAATGATTTCCTTGACCGAACCGACGATGGGGACATCGGCGGTGCGGTTCTTGGAGATTTCCGCGGGGTCGATGTCGGCGTGGATGACCTTGGCCATCGGCGCGAACGTCTTGAGCACGCCGGTAACGCGGTCGTCGAACCGTGCGCCCAGGGTGATCAGGAGGTCGGCCTGCTGCAGCGCCGTAACGGCGGAAACACTGCCGTGCATGCCGGGCATGCCCACATGCTGCGGGTGCGAGTCCGGGAACACGCCCTTGGCCATCAGCGTGGTCACCACCGGGGCGCCCGTGGCCTCGGCGAGGGCCAGCAGTTCGGCGCTTGCGTGTGCCTTGACCACACCGCCGCCCACGTACAGGACAGGCTTGGTGGAAGCGGCGATGAGTTTCGCGGCTTCGCGCACCTGCTTGTTGTGGCCCCGGGTGACGGGGCGGTATCCGGGCAGGTCGATCTTCGGCGGCCAGGAGAACGTCATCTGGCCCACCTGGGCGTCCTTGGCAACATCCACCAGCACCGGGCCGGGACGGCCGGTGGAGGCGAGGTGGAACGCCTCCGCCATGACGTGCGGGATGTCGTTGGGGTCGGTGACCAGGAACGAGTGCTTGGTGATGGGCATGGTGATGCCCACGATGTCCGCTTCCTGGAAAGCGTCGGTGCCGATCACTCCACTGGACACCTGGCCGGTGATGGCCACCAGCGGCACGGAGTCCATGTGGGCATCCATGATGGCGGTAACGAGGTTGGTGGCACCCGGGCCCGAGGTGGCGATGCAGACGCCAACCCGTCCGGTGACCATGGCGTAGCCTTGCGCGGCGTGGCCGGCTCCCTGTTCGTGACGGACCAGCACGTGATTCATGGTGGAGGCCATCAAGGGGTCGTAGGTGGGCAGGATCGCGCCACCAGGCAAACCGAAAATATCGTCGACGCCGAGTTCTTCGAGCGAGCGGACAATAGCTTGCGAGCCGGTCATCACCGTTGGGGGTACAACGTTGTTCGGCCCAAGGACAGGAGAGGCGGCAGCAAGGTCGGCGACGACGGCGGCATTGTCAGCCGTCCGGTCGGCGCGTTCCGGAGCCTTGGTGGCTCCAGTGGACTTGGTAGCCAACAGCGAGGGGCTGATCGGCGATCCTTTGCTCATCGGACTCTTCCTTGTGGATCATCTGTGGTTCATGGAAACTGCAGGAAATAAAAAAACCCCTCAGCCTGGCGGCTCTTCGAGGGGTTTGCGCGTGACGGTTCGTTACCAGAGGAGGCTATAGTGCCACGCGCTTGGTAAGGACGACGACGGTGCCGGCGGTAACGAAAGTCATGCGTTCAGTTTTCCCTCTGGTGGGATGGGTGTCAACGAAGCACCACCCTATCTCACCATGTGGACAACATTGTCCACCTTTTGATCCCGCGATGCAGGACCAACGGTATCGACGGGCTCAACCAACGGCCGGTGGTTGAGCCTGTCGAGACCTCCTAGCCGCAGTATGCGCCGGTGCTGGCGCTGTGCACCAGCTTGGCGTACTTGGCCAGGACACCCTTGGTGTAACGGGCCGGCAGCGGCTCCCAGCCCACCTTGCGGGCTTCGAGTTCGCCTTCGTCAACCAGCAGGTCGAAGCTGCGGGCGGCGATGTCGACGCGGATCCGGTCGCCGTCCTTGACGAAGGCGATGGGGCCGCCGTCGACCGCTTCAGGCGCAACGTGGCCGATGCACAGGCCGGTGGTGCCGCCGGAGAACCGGCCGTCGGTCAGGAGCAGGACGTCCTTGCCCAGGCCCGCGCCCTTGATGGCGCCGGTGATGGCGAGCATCTCGCGCATGCCGGGACCGCCCTTGGGGCCTTCATAACGGATCACGACAACGTCGCCGGCCTTGATCTGGCCGTTGTCCAGCGCGTCCAGGGCTCCCTGTTCACGCTCGAACACCCGGGCGGTGCCTTCAAAGACGTCAGCGTCGAAGCCGGCGCTCTTCACGACGGCGCCTTCGGGGGCCATGGTGCCGTGCAGGATGGTGATGCCGCCCGTCTTGTGGATGGGGTTGTCCAGCGCACGCAGGATCTTGCCGTCCACGTCCGGCGGGTTGATGGCCTCGAGGTTTTCCGCGACGGTCTTGCCGGTCACGGTGAGGCAGTCCCCGTGCAGCAGGCCGGCGTCGAGCAGCGCCTTCATGATGACCGGGACGCCGCCGATCTTGTCGACGTCCGTCATCACGTAGCGGCCGAAGGGCTTGAGGTCGCCAAGGTGCGGGATCTTGTCGCCGATGCGGTTGAAGTCGTCCAGGGTCAGCTCGACCTCCGCCTCACGGGCGATGGCCAGCAGGTGCAGGACGGCGTTGGTGGAGCCGCCGAACGCCATGGTTACGGCGATGGCGTTCTCGAAGGCCTTCTTGGTCATGATGTCGCGGGCGGTGATGCCCTGGCGCAGCAGGTTGACCACAGCTTCGCCGGACTTGCGGGCGAACTCATCGCGACGGCGGTCCGCCGACGGCGGGGCTGCGGAGCCGGGCAGGGACATGCCCAGGGCCTCACCGATGCAGGCCATGGTGTTGGCCGTGTACATACCGCCGCAGGCACCTTCGCCGGGGCAGATGGCCTTTTCGATCCGGGTCAGGTCCTCCATGCTCATCTTGCCGGCCGCGCAGGCGCCAACAGCCTCGAAGGCGTCGATGAGGGTGACTTCCTTTTCGGAGCCGTCCTCAAGCTTGACCCAGCCGGGCATGATGGAGCCGGCGTAGAGGAACACGCTGGACAAGTCCAGGCGGGCGGCGGCCATGAGCATGCCGGGAAGGGATTTGTCGCAGCCTGCCAGCAGCACGGATCCATCGATGCGCTCGGCCTGCATGACGGTTTCCACGGAATCTGCGATGACTTCGCGGGACACGAGGGAGAAGTGCATGCCCTCATGGCCCATGGAGATGCCGTCCGAGACGGAGATGGTGCCGAACTGCATGGGGAAACCGCCACCCGCGTGGACGCCTTCCTTGGCGCCCTGGGCAAGCCGGTTAAGGGAGAGGTTGCAGGGAGTGATTTCGTTCCACGAGCTCGCGACACCGACCTGGGGCTTCGCGAAGTCGTCGTCCCCCATGCCGACCGCCCGGAACATGCCACGTGCCGGTGCAGCGTGGATTCCGTCGGTTACGACCCGGCTACGGGGTTTGATGTCAGGCTTGTTGTCGGTTGCGATGGTGGTCTCACTCATAGGGGAAAGTCTATGGCTCCGACGGAGGCCGGAAGGACCGCGTAAGGCGGTCATAGCCGAAAATCCGGATTATTTCTGCCAGATAGTGGACTGGCATCTCATATTTTGAGACGCAAACACCATCCGGGGTATTCCAGGTGTGGCCCGCCTCACCCCTGCAGGTACCGCTGCCCCGCTTCCGGCGTGCGAAAACCTAGACAGCGTTAGGCACCCGACGTAGCGTCGGGGGCAGGACACCTTGCCTCCTGACTGAAGGGTTAGCCATGGATACGTTTTTCTGGGTCATTCTGATTGTTGTGGCCGTCGGCATCGTGTGGTGGTTGCTGAACCGCAGCAACTCGACGAAGTCGCAGCACGAGCCGACCGTGACGAATACTCCCCACAGCGACGGCGCACTGTCCTCAGGCGGGGCCGCTCCTTCCGCTGAGGCGGCAGGCACCACGGGGATCGCCACTGCGGCCGGCTTCGGCCGGCCTGCCGAGCCCGCGGCACCCACTACCGCTGACGAACCGGCCCCGGCACCGGTGGAAGAAACGCCGCGGCGGGAGCGGTCGGGAGCCGGGTCCAGCGCGGCAACGCCGGCCGGTGCGGATGCCTCTCATGGCAGCGCCGGCGGGACATCCCACGACGAGCGGCGGCACCAGGACCAGGCCGAATGGGAAACACAGTGGTCCGAAGCAGGTGGCTCCCCCTCCGCCCGCGCCGGTTCAGCAGCGGCATCGCATACCACCCCCGAAGCAGTGGCTCCGGCAGCGCCTCACGGCGCGACGGAACAGTCCGCCGCGGAACCTGCCCGGCCCGTCCACCATCCCGAGTACACGGGACCGCATGCGCCGACCCTTCCGGGCGCCGAAACCGCCGCAGTTGAAGAAGCGGACGACGCCGGCACCCCGGCAGCGGCCCGGACAGGCGCCACCGGCACCCCCTCCCCCGCCACGCAGGGAACTGCCACACAGGGAACCGCGGCGGCAGGGACGACCCCCGCGGCAACAGGCCCTGCCATTCCGGCCGGTGCGGCGGAAGCCGAGACCCTGGACCGGGCACAGTCCTCTGCCTTGGTGGAAACAGGGGCCGACCACGACGTGCAGGACCGGGGTCCCGGGGAAGACACCGGGGCCGGATACCAGCCGGAAGCCGCGGGGCACCTCGCCGCAGCCGAACCCTACGGTGCCGGCTCGGCCGCAGCAGGACCGGACGGCAGCGGACCTGCCGGGTTCGAGGTCAAGGGCGACGCCGGCGCGATGGTCTATTACGAGGAAGGGCACCCGGACTTCGGGGAAACCAGGGCTGACGTCTGGTTTGAATCGGCGGCGCATGCGGAAGCCGCGGGTTTCCGGGCGCCCCGCCGCAAGCGCCTTTAGCAGCCACCCCGGCCGGCTGTGGCCCAACTCACAGGAACCCGCCGGCCAGCTCTGCAGGATCGGGACGTCTTTTCCGGCAGGCAGTGACGCGCAAAACCTCCGGAAACCCTTGATTTTCCGGGGGTTTTGCCAGCCCGAGTGCGACCCGCCCCTCGAAACGGGGCCCGATTTCACATGCACCAAAAGTTCGTGTAGAGTTTCATGTCGTTGCGGAGGTCAACGGGAAAGAAAAAGCCCGAATGACTGAAACAAACAAGATGCACCTCTAGCTCAATTGGCAGAGCAATTGACTCTTAATCAATGGGTTCCGGGTTCAAGTCCCGGGGGGTGCACCACTGGGAAAACAGCCTCCGGCTTGCGGAAACGCGGGCCGGGGGCTGTTTTGTTTTTATGCCGCGGATACGGGGTGGCAGCGCCGCGCCGTTCCCGCCCGGCAACGGTGGTTACAGCGCCCACAAAAAAGGCGTGACTGCAGCTTCTGCTGAAACTGCGGTCACGCCCCGTTTGTCCGGACCGGCCGGCGGCAGGAACTGCCTAGGGTGAATTCTCCACGAGGGCCGCGGCGTTGCTGGGCACGGTGCCGAACTGGCTGGCGAGTTCCCGGACCACGGCCTTGAGCTCCTGCCGTAGTACTTCAGGGTCGATCGACGCGGAGGCAAGGACGGAACGCTCCATCTCGACGGCAGCCGCAACCGCTTCCTTGCCCCGTTCGGTGAGTGACACCACGTGGCTCCTGCGGTCCGAGGTGCTGCGAACCCGCACGATGTGCCCGTGCGACTCAAGCCGGCTGAGGGTTTTGCCCATGGTTTGTGCCTGTACACGCACAAACTGGGCAAGCTGTGCCTGGGTCATGGTCCCTGGGCAGCCAAAACCTCAATGGCTATGACTCCGGCATGCGTGAGACCGATGGCACCAAGTTTTTCGTTCCATGAGTGTTCTACGAGGCGCGCAGCAGTGGACAAGAGGCGTCCCGTGGGCCAGTGCTCCATATCAGGCATAGCAGCAAGTATAGCCAAGTGCCGATTAGCACCGGCCCCTCCCCCTTACTAGGCTGTTGTGTCCCGCCTGCAACTAGGAGAAAAACAATGGCTGACAGACTCGTGATTGGCGACAAAGCCCCCGCATTCACCCTCAAGGACTCATCCGGCCAGGACGTCAGCCTGTCCCCGGGCAACGGCCGGCACACCATCGTCTACTTCTACCCGGCCGCTTCCACGCCGGGCTGCACCAAGGAGGCCTGCGACTTCCGTGACAGCCTTTCGTCCCTGCAGTCGGCCGGGTACGACGTTGTGGGAATTTCGCCGGACCCGGTGGAAAAGCTGGCCAAGTTCGCCGCCAAGGAGGAACTGACTTTTCCCTTGCTCGCCGATGAGGACCACGCGGTGGCCGAGGCCTACGGCGCCTGGGGCGAAAAGAAGAACTATGGAAAGACGTACGAGGGCCTGATCCGCTCCACCATCGTGGTGGACCCCGACGGCCAGGTTCTGCTTGCCCAGTACAACGTCCGCGCAACCGGCCACGTCGCCAAGCTGCGCCGCGACCTGAAGCTGGACGTCTGACCTCTCGCGGCCTGGCATGGCCACGCCGCGGGCGACGCTACAATGAAAACTGGCATCCGCGTCGTACGCATTGCCGGTACTGCTTTGAGGTACCGGTTTTACGCATCTCGGCATGACGCCACGCGCGAGTGGTGAAATTGGCAGACACGCAGGATTTAGGTTCCTGTGCCTTCGGGCGTGGGGGTTCAAGTCCCCCCTTGCGCACATCACATCAGGAGATCCCCGGGCCGGGGTGCAGTTCATCCGGCAGCGGGGATCTTCTGCTTTAACAGGGCCAACACCCCCTTCACCTGCGCGTTCGCTGCGGCCGGATTTCTTCCGCCGCCGAAAAACTTCCTGGATCCACCCATCCGGTCCTGTCCACCGGCCGAATAGCCAATGAGACACCAGCCTGGGGCAGGTGCTTACAAAGCCAGACCTGATAGACGCCGCGGACAGTCCGTCTGCGGCGAGCAGAAGCCATGATCCAAGGAGAACTGAAATGCAGACAATCACGCGCACAACCTTCAGCGTCGCAGGCGTTGCCGCTGCAGCATTGCTGGGCCTGACCGCCTGTGGCGGGACCGGCAGCACCTCGGGGTCTTCCGCCGCGGCTGAAAGCCCGTCCGCGGCAGCCTCCAGCATGGCCGCCTCCCCGTCGGCAAGCCCGTCCGCCGCTGCCATGGATCCCGCAGCAAACCTGGTGGGCCCGGGTTGCGCCGCTACGCCGAGCAGGTTCCCACCGGCGCCGGCTCGGTTGAAGGCATGGCCCTCGATCCCGTGGCAGTTGCCGCCTCGAACAACCCCATCCTGACCACCCTGACCGCGGCCGTTTCCGGGAAGCTGAACCCCAAGGTTGACCTGGTGGACACGCTTAACGGCGGCGAATTCACGGTCTTCGCCCCGGTGGACGAGGCCTTCGCCAAGATCGACCCGGCCACCATCGAAACGCTGAAGACCGACGACGCACTCCTGAGCAAGATCCTCACCTACCACGTTGTCCCCGGCCAGATCACGCCCGACATGATCGCCGGCACCCACGCAACTGTCCAGGGCGGCTCCGTCACCGTGAGCGGCAGCGGCGACGCGCTCAAGGTTGATGACGCCAACGTGATCTGCGGCGGCGTCAAGACCAAGAACGCCACCGTCTACCTCATCGACTCTGTGCTGATGCCCAAGTAGGCAGCAGGCACTACCGCACTGCGAACCATCCGGACGCGGGCCCCGCCAACCGCGGAGCCCGGCGCCGGCGCTTAAGCGGCGGCGGCATCTGGGGGACAACAGCGGTGCCGGCACCGGCAGCACCGTCAATTAGACTGGCCTTTCCGGCCCGCAGGTAGCGGAGCCGGCAATATCCAGAGGTGATCCACGAGTGCCCAGCAGTCCATCGCGGCGGACGGTCCTGACGGCCGGCGCCGCCCTCCTGGCACTGGGTGCAACCTCGTGCACGGCAGCTCCGGCCCCTTCGCCGTCGTCCGGTTCACCCAGCGCCACCACCCCACCCGAACCCACGGCCACCTTCAACTTCGGCACCGCGGCACAGCCCCTGGGACTTGACCCGGCACTGTCCAGCGACGTCGAGTCACAGCGGATCACCCGGCAGATCCTTGAGGGGCTGGTGGGCGTGGACCAGACCACGGGCAAGCCCACACCGTTGCTGGCCACGGAATGGAGCGAGTCCAACGAGGGCCGCTCCTATACCTTCACGCTGCGCAAGGGAGTGGTCTTCCAGGACGGCACACCCTTCAACGCGGACGCCGTCTGCGTGAACTTCAACCGGTGGTTCGCCTTCTCCGCGGAGCTGCGCCGGCAGGCCCCGGGAAGCTCGTTCAAGGGAGTCTTCAAGGCACACTCGGATGAGCCGGACCTGTCCATCTTCAAGAGCTGCACGGCCCTGTCCGAGCACACGGTACGGATCGACCTGACCCAGCGGTTCACCGCGTTCCTCCAGGCGCTCACCCTTCCCGCGTTCGCCATGGCGTCACCTGCCGCACTCGCTGCCGGCACCGCAGACGTCCTGGACCAGGACCGCGGTGGTCCCCCGCTGTCCGCCTTTGCCACCAGTCCCGTGGGTACAGGTCCTTTCAGCCTCGCCTCCTGGGACGCGGAAAGTGTCACCCTGGTGACCAACAAGGCGTACTGGGGCGAGCGGGGCCAGATTGCCACCATCAATTTCCTGGCCTACAACCATCCGCAGCTCCGGCTCCAGGCCCTGCTCGACGGCAAGATCGACGGCTACGATGCCGTGACCGTCGGCAACTTCGACCAACTGGTCAAGCGTGGAAAGCAGATCGTCCAGCGGGACCCGTTCTCGGTGATGTACGTGGGCATCAACCAGGAGGTGCCGGTCCTGCAGAATTTGAAGGTCCGGCAGGCCATCGAGATGGCGATCGACAAGGAAACCCTGATCCGGAAGTTCTTCATCGACAACACGGCAAAGGCAACCCAGTTTGTCCCGCCGAAGATCAGCGGCTTCAATAACGATGCCCCGGAACTGGGCCATGACCTGGCAAAAGCCAAGGAGTACCTCAAGGAAGCCGGCTACGCGGGCGAGGAACTGAAGTTCTACTACCCGCTGAACGTCACGCGGCCGTACCTGCCCACCCCTGAGAAGGTGTACGCCGAGCTCAGCCGGCAGCTCACCGCGGCGGGCTTCAATGTCCGGCCGGTCCCGGTGGAATGGTCCGAAGGCTACCTCCAGAAGGTCCAGTCACCTGGCGACCACGCGCTCCACCTCCTCGGCTGGAACGGCTCCTATTCCGATGCCGACAACTTCGTGGGTCCCCTGTTCGGGGAAAAGAACGGCGAGTTCGGCTACCAGGATCCGCAGGTCTTCTCCAAGATCAACCGCGCCCGTGGCCTGCCGGAAGGACAGGAGCGGGATGAGCAATATCACACCATCAACGCCCAGATCGCTGCCACGGTACCGGCCGTTCCGATTGCCTTCCCCATCTCTGCGCTGGCCCTCTCCGACCGGGTTGTGGGCTACCCGGCCTCGCCGGTCTTAAATGAAGTTTTCACGAAGGTGCAACTAAAGCCTTGACGGGCGGAGCCAATTTCAGTATGTCGGCTGCCCGGGGATATTCTGTGACAGCCAGAGCCGCTGCAATCGGAGACTGATCGTGACCTTCATTTCCAAGACCCCGCATGCCGACGTCGTCCTGATTGGCGGCGGCATCATGAGCGCCACGCTGGGGGCATTTCTCAAGCAGCTGGAGCCGAACTGGACCATCTCCCTGTTCGAGCGGCTGGACCAGCCCGGGCTTGAAAGCTCGGGCCCATGGAACAACGCAGGAACCGGCCATGCCGCCCTCTGCGAACTCAACTACTCCCCTGCAGCCAAAGACGGCTCAGTAAACCCCGCCAAGGCACTGCTCATCAACGAGCAGTTCCAGCTCTCCCGGCAGTTCTGGTCCCACCTGGTGGACCGGAACCTCATCGGTTCGCCCAAGGGCTTCATCAACACCGTGCCGCACATGAGCTTCGTGATCGGCGAGGACCACACCCGCTTCCTGAAGACCCGGTATGAGGCGCTGAAGCCGCACACCCTGTTCCGGAGCATGGAGTACTCGGAGGACCAGGCGCAGATCGCCAAGTGGGCTCCGCTGATCGTCAAGGGACGCGACCCGAAGCAGCGTGTTGCCGCCACGCGTGCCGCCGAAGGCACCGACGTCGACTTCGGGGCACTGACCCGCGAGCTGACAACGTATCTGGGGAACAACGGCGTCGAAATCAACTACGGCCACGACGTCACGGGGATTTCCCGCGCGTCCGACGGCGGCTGGGACCTCTCGCTGAAGTACCCGAAGTCCGGCGAACACGGCAAGATCCATGCCAAGTTCGTCTTCGTCGGTGCCGGCGGCGGCGCCCTCCACCTGCTCCAGGCTTCCGGCATCCCGGAAAGCAAGGGCTACGGCGGGTTCCCCGTGTCCGGCCAGTTCTTCCGCTGCACCGACGAAACCATCGCGGCCCAGCACAGCGCCAAGGTGTACGGCCAGGCGTCGGTGGGCGCTCCGCCCATGTCCGTCCCGCACCTGGACACCCGCTACGTGGACGGCAAGCGTTCACTGCTGTTCGGCCCCTACGCCGGGTTCTCCACCAACTTCCTGAAGAACGGCTCCTACCTGGACCTGCCGCTGTCCATCCGCCCGTCCAACATCATTCCGATGCTTGCCGTGGCCAAGGACAACATGGACCTCACCGCCTACCTGATCAAGGAAGTGGCCAAGCGGCACGGGGACAAGGTGGAGGCGCTGCGTGAGTACTACCCCGAGGCCAAGGATGGCGACTGGGAACTGATTACCGCCGGCCAGCGTGTACAGATCATCAAGAAAGACCCCAACAAGGGCGGTGTCCTGCAATTCGGTACTGAAGTGATCGCCGGCCGTGATGGCTCCATCGGCGCGCTCCTCGGCGCGTCCCCCGGAGCTTCGACCGCCGTTCCCATCATGATCGAACTGCTGCAGAAGACGTTCCCGAAGAACTTCAAGGGCTGGCAGTCGAAGCTCAAGGACATGATGCCCGGCTACGGGGTGAAGCTGGATGAGAATCCGGACCTCGCCGTCGAGCTGGAGCAGGCGACCGCCAAGTCACTGCAGCTGGAGAGCGTTTCCGCCGGCCGCTGACCCGGCCGGGGCCACCGGCCGGCACCAGCGGGAACGCACCAGTTCCCCTACCCTCCAGGAGTGCATGCGATGTTCCGGCTGGCCCACCTCTCCCTGGCGAACCGGGCGCTGATCGTACTGATCACCGTCTTTGCGTCCGTCTTCGGCGTGATCACCATGACCTCGCTGAAGCAGGAGCTCATTCCTTCCATTGAGTTCCCGCAGATCACGGTGCTCACCGCCATGCCCGGAGCCTCTCCGGAGGTCGTGGACAAGCAGGTGAGCGGGCCGCTGGAGACGGCGCTCAACGGGGTGGAGGGGCTGGAGTCCACTTCCTCCACCTCGCGGAACGGGGTTTCGCAGATCACCCTGGTCTTCACGTATGGCTCCAACCTGGACCGCGCCCGCGCCCAGATTGACCGCGCCATCTCCAACGCCAAGAGGACGCTGCCGGAGGACGTCCAGCCGCAGGCCATCGCCGGCAGCATCAGCGACTTCCCGATCGTCTTCCTGGCCGTGTCCTCGGACAAGCCGCTCAGCGAACTCAATGCCGACCTTCAGCGCCTGAGCGTGCCGAGGCTGCAGAAGATCGACGGCGTCCGGGGAGCCGACGTCACCGGCGGGGCCACCCAGCACATCGAGATCCTTCCACGCCCTGAGGCCATGGCGGCCGCGGGGGCCAGCATCACCTCCATCCGGGACGCGCTCGCAAACAACGGTGCGCTGGTTCCGGCCGGAACCCTGGAGGAAGAGGGCAAGACGCTGTCCCTGCAGATCGGCAGCCCGGTTGACTCGCTCGACGCCATCAAGGCCCTCCCGCTGTCCGGGGCAAAGAATGCCGCCACCGTCGGCTCCGTGGCGGACGTGTCGCTGCAGGACGATGAACGCACGTCGATCACCCGCACCAACGGGGAGGAAACCCTTGCGGTGTCCGTCACCAAGAAGCCCGAGGGTGACACTGTGGCCATCTCCCACGCCGTGCGGGACATGCTGGGCGACCTGGAAACCGAACTGGGTTCCGGCGCGAAGTTCACGCCGGTCTTCGACCAGGCACCCTTCATCGAGAAGTCCATCAAGGACCTGACCACGGAGGGCCTGCTGGGACTGGGCTTCGCCGTGGCCGTCATCCTGGTCTTCCTGATGTCCACCCGTTCCACCCTGGTGACCGCCGTTTCCATCCCCCTGTCCCTGCTGATCACCTTCATCGGGCTCTCGGCCACCAACTACTCGCTGAACATCCTGACGCTCGGCGCGCTGACCATCGCCATCGGCCGGGTAGTGGATGACTCGATCGTCGTCATCGAAAACATCAAGCGGCACCTCACGTACGGGGAGGAGAAGGTCACCGCCATCCTCACCGCCATCCGGGAGGTTGCCGGTGCCATCACCGCTTCCACCCTGACCACGGTTGCCGTGTTCCTGCCCATTGCCTTCGTGGGTGAACTGGCCGGCGAGCTGTTCCGGCCCTTCGCCCTGACTGTCACCATGGCGTTGCTGGCCTCGCTGCTGGTCTCGCTGACCATCGTTCCGGTGTTGGCCTACTGGTTCCTCCGGAACAAGGGCGCGGTGCCCGGCGGACTGCAGGCGGATTCCGCCGCGGCGCGGGCTTTCGCCGCCGAGGCCCGGGCGAAGGCGCTGGAAGCCGAGCAGCGCAGCCGGCTGCAGCGGGGCTACCTGCCCATCCTGACCTCGACGCAGAAGCACCCCGTCATCACCCTGGTGGCGGCAGTACTTGTGCTGGGCGCGACCGCCGCCATGGCTCCCCTGCTGGCCACCAACCTCCTGGGCAATTCCGGCCAGAACAGCATGACCGTCCGCCAGGTGCTCCCCGCCGGAACAAGCCTGGCGGACACCAGCGCGGCTGCCGTCCGGCTGGAGGAGGTGCTCCGCGGCATCGACGGCATCAAGGACGTCCAGCTGACATCAGGCAACGCACAGGCCGGGTTCGCCGCCCTCGTCTCCACCGGCTCCTCGAATTCCACCTTCACAGTGGTCACCGACGAAAAGGCGGACCAGGTGGAGCTGCAGGACACCGTGCGTTCCGAACTGGCCAAAGTGCCGGATTCCGGCAAGGTGTCGGTGGGAACGCAGCAAGGCGGCTTCGGCACGTCCTCCACCGTGGACATCACCCTCAAGGCTGCCAGCACCGCCGACCTGCAGGAAGCCAGCGACACAATGGTTGCGGCCATGGCCGGTGTCCCGGGCAGCAGCGAGGTGGAAACCAACCTGGCAGCCACCCAGCCCGTCGTGCAGGTGAAGGTGGACCGGGCCAAGGCCGTGGCGGCGGGCCTCAACGAGGAACAGGTTGCCGGGGTCCTCGCATCCACCATCAGCCCCATCCCGGCAGGCGAAGTCCGGATCGACACCGACGACTTCCCGGTGCAGATCGGCAAGGGAACCCGGTTCACCAGCATCGACGCCGTGCGGAACATCCCACTGCCGGCAGCTGCCGGCCCGGTGACGCTGGGCACCATCGCCTCCGTGGAACAGGTGGACATTCCGGTCTCCATCACTGCCAGCAACGGGCAGCGGACCGCACGGGTCTCCGTCACGCCGTCGGGCTCCAACCTTGGTGCGGTCAGCGCCGAAGTCCAGAAGCGGCTGGCTGACGTGCAGCTCCCGCCCGGGGTGACCGCCGAAATCGGCGGCGCAACCACGCAGCAGGCGGAATCGTTCCGGCAGCTGGGCCTGGCCCTGCTGGCGGCCATCGCCATCGTATACGTGATCATGGTGGCCACCTTCAAATCCCTGGTCCAGCCGCTGATCCTGCTGGTCTCCGTTCCGTTCGCGGCCACCGGGGCCGTGGCCCTGCTGCTGGTGACAGGCGTTCCGCTTGGCCTCCCGTCCCTGATCGGCATGCTCATGCTGGTGGGCATCGTGGTCACCAATGCCATCGTGCTGATCGACCTCATCAACCAGTACCGGCAGCCACGTGACGGACGGCCGGGGATGAACGTTGCGGACGCCATCACGCACGGGGCCCGCCAGCGGCTCCGGCCCATCCTGATGACGGCACTGGCAACGGTCTTCGCCCTTACCCCCATGGCAATGGGGCTCACGGGCGGCGGGGGATTCATTTCGCAGCCGCTGGCCGTGGTGGTGATCGGCGGGCTCGTCTCCTCAACGGCCCTGACGCTCGTCCTGGTCCCGGTGCTGTACCGGCTGGTGGAGGGCCGGCGCGAGAAGAAGGCGCTGCTCCGGGAACTCCAGGAACGCCCCGAGTTCGCTGCCGCCACCGACGTGGATGAGGAATTCGACGACTGGACCACGGGCATGGTGCCCAAGGTCAGCGGCCGCCGTGCCGCCCAGGGAAGCCCGGAGTAAAACAGGGAATATTCGCCGCCCGGCTGCGTTGTACCCGACGGTAGATGCAAATGCATCTAAATTGGTTTACACTTGAACCAAGCTCGCAACTCCAGAGGAAAGGGCACATCATGCAGATCGGCGTCTTCAGCGTCAGCGACATCACCACGGATCCCACCACGGGCCGCACTCCCACCGAGAACGAGCGGATCAAGGCCTCTGTTGCCATCGCCAAAAAGGTCGAAGAGATCGGGATGGACGTCTATGCGCTGGGCGAGCACCATAACCGGCCGTTCTTCTCCTCCTCCCCCACCACCACGCTCGCCTACATCGCGGCTCAGACCGAGCGGATCATCCTGTCAACGGCCACCACGCTGATCACCACGAACGACCCCGTGAAGATCGCCGAGGACTTCGCGATGCTCCAGCATCTTGCCGACGGGCGCGTGGACCTGGTCCTTGGCCGCGGCAACACCGCACCGGTGTACCCCTGGTTCGGCAAGAACATCCAGGACGGCGTGGAGCTGGCCATTGAGAACTACAGCCTGCTGCGCCGGCTGTGGGACGAGGACACCGTGAACTGGTCCGGAAAGTTCCGCACCCCGCTGCAGAACTTCACCTCCACGCCCCGCCCGCTCGACGGCGTCGCCCCCTTCGTCTGGCACGGCTCCATCCGCACGCCGCAGATCGCCGAAGTGGCCGCGTACTACGGTGACGGCTTCTTCGCCAACAACATCTTCTGGCCCAAGGAGCACTACCAGCAGCTGATCGGCCTCTACCGCGAGCGCTACGAGCACTACGGCCACGGCAAGGCGGACCAGGCGATCGTTGGCCTGGGCGGCCAGTTCTTCATGCGGAAGAACTCCCAGGACGCCGTCCGGGAATTCCGGCCCTACTTCGACAACGCCCCCGTCTACGGGCACGGGCCGTCGCTGGAGGATTTCACCGCGCAAACGCCCCTTACGGTGGGCAGCCCGCAGGAAGTCATTGAAAAGACCCTGACCTTCCGCGAGCACTTCGGCGACTACCAGCGGCAGCTGTTCCTCATTGACCACGCCGGCCTTCCGCTGAAGACGGTGCTGGAGCAGCTGGACCTGTTCGGCGAGGAAGTCCTTCCGGTGCTGCGCAAGGAGTACGCCGCGCGCAAACCCGCCCACGTTCCGGAGCCGCCCACCCATGCAGGCCGCGTGGCCACGCTGCTGGCTGCCCAGGACGCTGCAAAGACCCCGGCGGAGGCGTAATGGCTGCCGGAGGACCGGAATCGCCCGTCCGCCTCGCGGCGGAGACCTGGGAGTCGCTGTTCCGGGCCCAGGTGGCTGTGATGCGGAAACTGCAGTCGGGCCCGGCTTTCCGGAAGCTGGCGGTAAACGAGTACGACGTCCTGTTCACGCTGTCCCGCTGCCCTTCCGGCTGGCTGCGGCTCAACGAGCTCAATGACAACGTCCTGCTGAGCCAGTCCAGCCTGAGCCGGCTGGTGGAGCGGCTGGAGAAGCGCGGGCTGGTGGCACGGATGCCGGCCCCGGAGGACGGCCGCGGCATCCTGATCCAGCTCACCGATGAAGGCCGGGAGCTCCAAAAGGAGATTGGCCGTGAGCACGTCCGCGACATTTCCGCGCTGGTGGGCCCGGCCCTGACGCCCGCGGAGCAGAAGGAGCTCCGCCGGCTGACCGACAAGCTCCGGGATTCCCTGGGGAAACGCTAGCCCAGCTGCACCAGCCGGCCGGCATCCTCAACCGGCAGGTCCCCGTTGACGACGGCGGTGACCTTCAGCTGGTTGAGGACCAGGCTGCCGCCCACCGTGGAGAGGAAGGCGGTATCTGAGGAGTCCCGCCCGGCGGTGATGCGCAACATCGACTCGCGCGGGGCGAGCCCCGTGGGGTCGATGACGTGCCAGGCGCCGTCCACGTAGGCCTCGGCCACGGCGTGGAAGTCCATGGGGTTGAGCCCGGGGGCGTAGACCGCCGCCAGGCGGGCCGGAATGTCCTTGGACCGCAGCAGGGCGATGGCGAGGTGCGCGAAGTCCCGGCACACGCCGCGCCTGCTGAGCAGCGTTTCCACGGCGCCGTCGGTGCCGCGGGATGAGCCGCTGAGGTAGCGGAGCTCGCCGTGGACCCAGTTGCGCACCGCGTGCAGCAGGCCGGTTCCGGAGACGCTGTCGAACTCGGCATAGGCAGTGGGCAGCAGCCGGTCCGACTCCGCATACCGGCTGGGACGGACGTAGCGGATGCGGTCGGCGAGGCCGGTGTCCTCCGGCTCCCCCCGCCCGGCCACGGTAGCCGCATACTCCACCGTGACGTCGGAGGGTTCGCTGAACTCCATGTAGTGGAACCTGCCGCCGTGGTGGTCGCCGATTTCGGTCAGCGCCACCTCCTCGCCGCCGGCCTTGACGGACAGGGACTCCTTGAAGGAGGAGTAGCCGCTGTTCCGTGCCACCGCGATGGCCATGGCCACCTTGGTGTTGGCTGCGGTGCGGAAGGCCAGGCGTGCGGAAACAGAGCGTTCCATGAATCTCCGGGGGTGTCGGCGTCGGAAGGAAAGCCCCCGCCATGCCCGCTCCTGTGGGAGCCGGCAGCGGGACTAGTTTTTGATCTCCAGAGACATTAGCATCCGCTGCACGTTGGCGAAGTCCGCGCTTCCCTCCACATACTCAGCCGCCTGGTCGAGGGTGTCGAACGCCTTGGCGGGGGCCACCTTCTCGTCCGGCGCGAACGCCTTCAGGGACACCAGGTCGCCGAAGGACCAGTCCCCCTTGCCCGCCGGTCCGCGGACCACGTTCCGGAGTTCGCACGCCTGGTTGCCGGCGCCGCCCACCACGTTGGTGATGCCGTAGGACCCGAAGAACCTGGACCCCTGGATCACCCGGAACACCATCCGCGGCGGGATGGTCCCCTCGCCGCCCGCGGCCGCCACGTCCACCGGCAGGCTGCTGATCACGGTGTACGGCTTGCGGACGCTTTCGGGGCAGTCAGCGGCCGACGGCGGCAGTCCGGTCCGCAGGGCTGCCATGAACGTGCCGTCGGGCTTCTTGACCTCAATCTTCAGCGCACCGGGCAGGGTCCCCTCATCAGGAGTTACGGACTGGGCGATCCACTCCTGCGGCAGTTCGAAACTCACGGTCTTCGCGGGATCGGAGAACGTCTTCCAGGCGGCGGCCGTGGCGGCAGGTGACGGTCCGGCGGTGGCAGTGGCGGAAGCCCCGTCCGTGGCCGGGGCTGGTGACGCGCCGGAACCGGCACTTGGGCCGGCAGGTGACGGCGTCGCGTCAGGCTGCGCCGTCCAACCGGGACCGCTGTCCTGCGGCCCGGAGCATCCAGGCACGGCCAACGCAGCAGCCAGCAGGAAAACGGCGGACAGGACGGGAACCGGTGCCTTGCCTCTCATGGAGCCAGCCTAGCCGCGCTTCCCTGCTTGCCACGGCGGGCGGCGGGGTGTTTCCTGCCGGCCCCTCCCGTCCGGATCCCAGCCGCCGGACCGGGCGTGCCCGGTGGGCGTGTCGCCGTCGAACCTGCATACCTGTCACGGGGGCTAGGCTGGGGACTATGGCGGAACAGCACGGCACGGCCGAAGAAAACCCCGCGGACATCTCCGCCGTCGACATCGCGGACTGGCGGCTCCGGACCTTTGCCCTGTACGAAAACGTCCGGAAGATCTCCGCCGAAAGTCCGGCGGAGGCGCATTCCTACTGGCGGCACCAGCGGGACCTGATGTTTGCCACGCACCCGGCCTCGGCACTCACTGCCGAGGGCAAGGCGCTGTTCTCCGGCCTCAAAACGGCCGACTATGACCCCATCTACCGCTTCCACGTGCCGCTGACCAAGGAGGGTGCCGGCCGGGAGATGGCGGTGGACACCGGGACCGACGGCGTGCTCCACTTCATCCGGCTGGGCACCTTTGACCTGCCGGAGATGGTGCAGCTTGCCGTGTGGAAACTGCATGGGTACGGCGGCGGCATCTTCGTGCCGTTCAGGGATGCGACGGCGGGCCAGCCGGGCGGCAGCTACGGTGGCGGACGGTACCTCCTGGACACCATCAAGGGCGCCTTCCACGGTGTCCAGGGCACCGGCGCCGATGCCACGTTCGTCCTGGACTTCAACTTTGCCTACAACCCGTCCTGCGCCTACAACGAGGCGTGGGCGTGCCCCCTGCCGGGCCCGGCCAACCGTCTGGCCGTGGATATCCCGGTGGGCGAGTTGTACTGACGCCCGCCTAAGCCGTGGCGTCGTCGCGCCGTCAAACAATGCTGCCGGCGCCCATGGCCAGCGACCAGCGATCAGCGACCAGCGCCGTCAGCCCGTGCGTTCAGCCGGCGCCGTCAGCCTGCGCCCAGGGCCCTGACGCTGGTGACGGCGGAACCCACGGCGGCGGCCGCAGCGGCCAGGTCCTCCGCGGTGACGTAGGAATCGAAGCTGAACCGGACCGCCGTCTGGGCAACCTCGGCGGGAATCCCCAGGGCCGTCAGCACCGGCGACGGCGCCTCCGATCCGGCTGCACACGCCGATCCGCTGGAACACACCACGCCCTGGCGTTCCAGTTCCAGCAGCACGGACTCGCCGCTGGTGCCGGGAAAGCAGAAGGACGCCACGGACGGGAGGCGGTCCGTGGGGTGGCCGGTGAGGACGGCTCCGGGGACGGCCGACAACACTGCACTGACGAAGTTGTCCCGTAGCGCCGTGACCCTCGCCTGCTGGTCCTGCTGGCGTGCCTGGGAAAGTGCCAGCGCGGTGGCCAGGCCGACGGCGCCGGCAACGTTCTCGGTGCCGGACCGCCGGCCGCGTTCCTGCCCGCCCCCGTGGATGAGCGGCTCCGTCCTTGTCCGGCTCCGGACAAAAAGCACGCCACAGCCTTTGGGCGCCCCCAGTTTGTGGCCGGAGATGCTCAGTGCGTCCACGCCGAGGGCCTTGGTGTCCAGGGCCAGCCAGCCTGCCGCCTGCACGGCGTCGGTGTGGAAGGGGATTCCGCGCTCCCTGGCCAGGGCGGCCAGCTCCGTGATCGGCTGGACGGTGCCCACCTCATTGTTGGCGTACATCACGCTGACCAGCGCCGTCTCCGGCCGGAGGACGTCCCCGAGCGCCTTGGGCGTCACCTGTCCATAGCTGTCCACCGGCACCACGTCCACGCTGAAGCCGTGGAAGCGTTCCAGGTAGCGGGCGGATTCCTCCACCGCCGGGTGTTCGACGGCGCTGATCACCACCCGGTTCACGGCAGGGTCCGCGGCCTGCCGGGCCAGGGCGATACCCTTCACGGCCAGGTTGTCAGCTTCGGTCCCTCCCGACGTGAAGGTCACTTCGCCCGGCCGGCAGCCCAGTGCGGCGGCCACGGAGGCCCGGGCGTCAGCCAGTGCCCGCGCGGCGGACTCCCCCAGCGTGTGGTGGCTGGAGGGGTTTCCGAATTCTCCGGTGAGGTAGGGCCACATGGCCTCGAGCACCTCACGGCGGACGGGGGTGGTGGCGGCGGCATCCAGGAAAATCACAGTGTGCTCACCCGACGGTCAGTTCCACGTCCAGGCCGAGGTCGAGGGCAGCCACTGTGTGCGTCAGGGCGCCGACGGAGATGACATCCACGCCGGTGGCGGCGATTTCCGCAACCGTGTGGATGTTGACGTTCCCGCTCGCTTCCACCCGGGCCCGTCCCGCCACCAGGGCAACCCCTGCGGCCAGCTCTTCGGTGCTGAAGTTGTCCAGCATGATGGTGTCCACGCCTGCCGCCAGGACCGGTTCAATCTGGTCCATCCGGTCCACTTCCACTTCGAAGTGCGTGGTGTGCCCCAGCTGCGCCCTGGCTTCCAGCAGCAGTTCCGTGAGCCTGGCCGGGTCCCCGCCGGTCATCACCGCCAGGTGGTTGTCCTTGGCCAGCACGGCGTCGGAAAGGCTGTACCGGTGGTTGGCCCCGCCGCCGCAGCGCACGGCAAAGCGCTCCAGGATCCGCAGGCCGGGGGTGGTTTTCCGCGTGTCGGTGATCCGTGCCCGCGTGCCCCGGGTCAGCTGCACGAACTCGGCGGTCCGGGTGGCGATGGCGGACATCCGCTGGACCAGGTTGAGTGCAACCCGCTCGGCGAGCAGCACGGACCTGGCGGGGCCGCTGACCCGGGCGAGGTGCGTGCCGGCGTCGAACGTTGCCCCGTCCGCCACCAGCAGTTCGACGCTGATGCCCGGATCCACCAGCTGCATCGCATCGCGGAACACGGTGGCCCCGCTGAGGACGCCGGGCACGCGGGCGTTCAGGACGGCCGTGGCGCGGGCGGCGGCCGGGATCAGCAGCTGCGAGGTGATGTCCCCGGCGGGGGCGTCCTCGGCGTACGCCCGTTCCAGGATTTCCCGGACAGGGCCTGCGGGAAGGGTCAGGCCGGGCGCCCGCCCGGGACGGACGGCCTGGTCGATTACGGAGTGCTCAGTCATGGGCAAGGCTCGCTTTCGGAAGTGACATGGTTTCGACGGGTTCGTCGCTGCGGTAGTGGGCACCAAGGGATTCGGAGCGTTCCAGCGCTGCAGCAACCAGCAGCCGGGCCGCCAGCAGCAGGTTCCGGTCCTCATGCGCAGCGACAGCATCAGCAGCACCGGTTGGAACGACGCCGGCCCACCGCTCCAGGGTGCCGGCGGCCTCCCCCAACAGCTCCCCCGACCGCAAAACACCAGCATGCGAGGTCATCAACCGGCGAAGAGCCTCCCGCGAAAAACGAGCATCCCCTCCCCCACTAAACGAGAAAAAGGCCCCGCCAGCTGAACCGACCCTTGCGGCTCCCAAGGTGCAGCGTGGCTCGGCGCCTGCCGGTGCTCCGGAAGCGGACGTCAAGGGGAGGCCGGCAGCGGCCGAGACAGTCCGCGGAGGAGCGCCGGCAGGCGCCTCCCAAGAAGCGCCGTCGGGCGAGGCGAGGAAGTCCTCAACAGCGCGGCGGCCGAAGACGAGTCCTTCGAGGAGCGAGTTGCTGGCCAGCCGGTTTGCGCCGTGGACACCGGTGCGGGCGACTTCGCCGGCGGCGTAGAGCCCGGGGATGCTGGTGCGGGCGGAGTGGTCGGTGGCGATGCCGCCCATCCAGTAGTGGGCCGCCGGCGCCACCGGGACAAGTTCGCGGTCCAGTCGATGCCGGCCTCGCGGGTCTTCCGGGTGAGGGTGGGGAACCGGCCCTCGAGGAACCCTTCGCCGCGCGCCTCCTCGATGACGCGTGCGTCCAGGTAGACGTGGCCGTTCGGGTCGCCGAGTTTGGCCAGGTGGAGGGCGATGCTGCGTGATACGACGTCGCGCGGGGCGAGTTCGGCGTCGGGGTGGTAGGCGCGCATGAAGCGGCGCCCGCCGGCGTCAACCAGGATGGCGCCTTCCCCGCGGACCGCTTCGGAGATCAGCAGCGGCCCGGCCGGGGCGGCAGACCGGTCAGCGGCCGTGTCCACCATGCAGGTCGGGTGGAACTGGAAGAACTCCAGGTCCGCGGTGGCTGCGCCGGCGCGGACGGCGAGCGCGAGGCCGTCGGCAGTGGCAACGCCGGGGTTGGTGGTCTGGGCGAACAGTTGGCCGGCGCCGCCCGTGGCCAGGAGGACGGCGTCGGCCTCGATGCCGGCTGTCCGGCCGTCCTGAAGATACCCGACGCCGGTGACCCGGCCGCCGTCCTTCAGCAGGGCGGTTGCGTAGGCCCTGGTCAGGACCCGCAGTTTGCCTTCCCCCTGCGCTGCCAGCACGGCACGGATCAGGGCCTCGGCAACCCTGGCGCCGGTGGCATCGCCGCCGGCGTGGAGGATGCGGGGCGCGCTGTGCGCCGCTTCCAGGCCAAGGGCCGGGCCGCCGCCGTTCCCCATGTCAAAGCGCACGCCGAACCGCCGGAGGCCCTCAATGTCCAGCCGCGCTTCGGTGCACATGAGCCGGACGGCCACTTCATCGCAGTGCCCGGCACCGGCCCGGAGTGTGTCTGCGATGTGCGCGGCCACGGTGTCGCCGGGCGCGGGGTCCTGGAGCACGGCTGAAATCCCGCCCTGGGCGTACCAGGTGTTGCTTTCGTCCAGCCGGCCCTTGGTCAGCAGGACGGTGTCGGCACCGGCGTCGGCCGCCAACAGGGCGGCGTACAGGCCGGCGATGCCGCTTCCGACGACGACGAGCCGCTGCCGGGCGGGCGCTGCTGAGCTGGTCCCGGACGGGACCGTCCCTCGCTCGAACATGGTGGGGCCTTCGCTACGGCCTGGCCGCGAGCATGCGCTCAAGGGCGGTCCGGGCGTTGGCCTGCACGGCATCGTCCACGGTGATCCTGTTCACCACCCGGCCGGCAACCAGTTCCTCGAGCACCCAGGCGAGGTAGCCCGGGTGGATCCGGTACATGGTTGAGCAGGGGCAGATAACGGGGTCAAGGCAGAAGATGGTGTGCTGCGGGTACTCGGCGGCGAGCCGGTTCACCATGTTGATCTCGGTGCCGATCGCGAAGGTTGTGGGCTCCGTGGCGCCGGCGATGGCTTTCTTGATGAAGTCCGTCGAACCGGCGGAATCGGCGGCGTTCACCACTTCCATGGGGCACTCCGGGTGGACGATCACCTGGACGCCGGGGTAGTCGGCCCGTGCCTTGTCGATCTGGGCGGTGGTGAAGCGCTTGTGGACGGAGCAGAACCCGTGCCACAGGATGACCCGTGAATCCAGGAGCGCCTGCTCCCCGTTGCCGCCGAGTTCCTTGCGCGGGTTCCACATGGGCATCTGCTCCAGCGGCACGCCCAGCGCCTTTGCGGTGTTGCGGCCAGGTGCTGGTCCGGGAAGAACAGCACGCGCTGTGCCCGCTGGAAGGCCCATTCAAGGACTGTCTTAGCATTGGACGAGGTGCACACGATGCCCCCGTGCTCGCCGCAGAATGCCTTGAGGGCTGCGGAGGAATTCATGTAGGTGACGGGAATCACCGGAACCCGGCCGTCGGCGTCGGGCTCGGTGCCGAAGATTTCCTCCAGCTGTTCCCAGCACTCGGCGACGGAGTCGGCGTCGGCCATGTCCGCCATGGAGCAGCCGGCGGCGAGGTTAGGCAGGATGACAGCCTGGTCGGGCTTGGAGAGGATATCCGCGGTTTCAGCCATGAAGTGGACCCCGCAGAAAATGATGGCTTCTGCGTCCGGCCGGGTGAGTGCGGCGTTGGCCAGCTGGAAGGAGTCGCCCACGAAGTCCGCGTACTGGACAACCTCGTCCCGCTGGTAGAAGTGCCCCAGGATGACGGCACGGTCCCCCAGGGCAGCTTTGGCGGCGGTGATTCGTTCGGCAAGCTCGGCGTCGCTGGCCAGCTTGTATTCCTCAGGCAGCTGCCCCTGCCGCGGGGTGGCCGCCGGCGCCACGTCGGCGCTGGAGGCTCCCGGACCGTAGGCGGGGATGCCGGCAAGCGCCTCGGCCAGATCGTAGTCCCACGGGCCCTTGGCGAGGGCGGGGCTGCAGGTGCTGCCTTTGGCGGCTGCCCCCTTTTCGGCCTGTTCACGCGTGATGAGCTGGATTGCTGTGTTGACGCTGCTCATAGTGTGCTCCTGTTGTCTGGATCAAGGCCGGGACGGCCGGTAAAGCGGTAGAGGCGGGGCGGGCGGTGTTTACCGCCCTGGAGGAATTGGTCTGTTTCTTCGATTTCCGGGGTGGACCTGAGCTGGCGCCGGAAGTTGGCAGGGTCCAGCTGGCGGTCCAGGACGCTTCGTAGACCTCGCGGACCTGGGCGAGGGTGAAGTACTCGCCCAGGAGGTGGTAGGCCACCGAGCCGTAGGCCAGCTTGTTCCGGAGGCGCCAGAGTGCGTAGTCCACAATCGCGTTATGGTCGAACGCCAGGTCGCCCAGCCGGTCCGCCCGGAACCACCGCACATTCTCGGAAACGTCGGCCAGCGCCGCCTCCGTCGGCTGGACCAGGGCCCAATAGACAATGGAGACCACCCGCTGGGTGGGTGACCGGTGCAGGCCGCCGAAGGCGTACAGCTGCTCCAGGTAGTTGGGGGCCAGGCCGGTCGTTTCCCGAAGGTTCCGTGATGCGGCGTCCTGGAGGGACTCATCATGGCTGAGGGGGCCGCCGGGCAAGGCCCACAGTCCCTTGAAGGGTTCGCGGATTCGGCGCACCAGCGGCAGCCACAGGGTGGGCCGGCCCGATGTTTCGCTGGGCCGCAGGGCAAAAATCACCGTGGAAATGGCAAGCGAAGGGGGCGCGGCACGGCGCTCGGAGACATTCGCTGAGCTGTAGTACATACATCCACCTCCTTCTTCATTCCGGTCCGGCTGCCGGTCCCGCCAGTTATAGTCAACGTGACCTTAACTGATTCTAAGGCCGTCGGGCCCTAAACCGGAAATGTGTCCGACGCGTCGGAAATGCGCCCCGGGCCGGATGCGCCCGGAGGCCCGGCAGGGGCGTTTCGGCAGGGCGCCCGCCAGGCGGTAAATTCGAGTGGTCCCAAGAGGACGAAAACCCAAGACCCCAAGAAGGTTCACTTCCATGACGACGAAGTCCGCCCCCGCCCGCCCGCAGCACCACCTCGGCCACAGCATGAAGCCCCGGCAGCTCACCATGATGGGGCTGGGATCCGCCATCGGCGCCGGCCTGTTCCTCGGTTCCGGCGCCGGCATCCAGGCGGCGGGCCCCGCTGTGCTGGTCTCCTACCTTGTGGCAGGGACACTCATCATCCTGGTGATGTGGGCACTGGGCGAGATGGCGGCGGCGAATCCGACCAGCGGGGCCTTCTCCGTCTATGCGGAAAGGGCCCTGGGCAAGACTGCCGGGGCCACCATCGGGTGGCTGTGGTGGCTGCAGCTGGTGGTGGTGATCGCCGCCGAAGCACTCGGCGCCGCAGGGCTGCTGTTTTCGGTATGGCCCGTCATCCCGGTCTGGGCACTTGCACTGGTGTTCATGGTGGTCTTCACCGGGATCAACCTGGCCGGCGTCCGGAACTTCGGGGAGTTCGAATTTTGGTTTGCCATCCTCAAGGTGGCCGCGATCGTGCTGTTCCTGGTGGTGGGCGCAGCCTTCTGCTGGGACTCCTGCCGGACGTTGCCTCGCCCGGCCTGGCAAACCTCACCACGGATTTCGCCCCGCAGGGACTGGGAGGCATCGCCTCGGCGCTCTTCGTGGTGATCTTCGCCTTCGGTGGAACCGAAATCGTCTCGGTGGCGGCAGCGGAGACGGAAGATCCCGAGCACAGCGTGGGAAAGGCCATCCGCACCGTGGTGTGGCGGATCCTGGTGTTCTACATCGGCTCGGTGTTCGTCATCGCCGCAGTCCTTCCCGCCACGTCCGGCGCACTGGCGTCGCCCTTCGCCGGCGTCCTCGACGCCGCAGGCATCCCGGGTGCCGCCACAGCCATAACCCTGGTGGCCGTCGTCGCGCTCCTTTCCGCGCTGAATGCCAACCTGTACGGCGCCTCGCGGATGGTCTATTCGCTGGCGGAGCGGGGGGAGGCGCCGGCTTTCCTCTCGCGGCTGGCCGGGCAGAGCGTCCCGATGCTCGCGGTCGCGGTCTCCGTGGCCTTCGGTTTCATTGCCACCGTCCTGGAACTGCTCTTCCCGGAGCGCATCCTGCCGGCGCTCTTCCAGCTGGTGGGGTCCACCTGCCTGGTGGTGTGGGGCAGCGCGCTGGTGTCCCAGCTGGTGCTGCGCCGCCGCGCGGACCGGGAGGACATCCGCCTCCCCCTGCGGATGAAGGGCTTCCCGGGCCTCACTATTGTTGGCCTGGTCCTGCTGGCACTGATCTTTGCCGTCGGCTTCAGCGCCGACGCCAGCCGGGTGCAGCTTTTCAGCACCTTTGCCCTGATCGCCGGCATCGCCCTCGCCTGCGCGCTGGGAGCCCGGTTCACACGCCGGTCCTCCGGCGCCGCCCGGCGCCAGCACGGCAGGTAGAGTGATGCCAGGCACCGTCGCGCCGGGCCCGCCCGGACGCATGAGTTGATGAGGACTGACAGCATGAGTGCAGGCACACCGGCCAACAGCAAACCCACACTGTGGAGGGCACGGACCCCCAGCTGTACGTGGGGGTCCACGAACCGGAGGAGGATGCCGGGCTCCGGCCGGTGCTGCTGCTGCACGGCTTTTCCTCCTCCTCCAAGCTCAACTGGGAGGACACCGGCTGGGTGCAGGCGCTGCTGCAGGCGGGACGCCGGGTGATCACCGTGGACCTGCCGGGGCATGGCCGCAGCGGTGCGCCCGAGGACCGTGATTCCTACTCCCCCAGCAGGATCCGTGCGGACCTGCTGCAGGCAGCGTTCGACGCCGGCGTTCGGCCTCTTCAGGCCGGCGACCCTTCCAGCGGACTGGACGTTGTGGGCTATTCGCTGGGTTCCCGGCTCGCCTGGGAGTTCGGCGCAACCCAGCCGGAGATCGTCCACCGACTGGTCCTGGGTGGAGCGAACACCGCAGATCCACTGGCGGAGTTCGACCTGGTGGCCGCCCAGGACTACCTGGCCGACGGCACCCCGATCGCCGACGAATCCACTGCCCGTCTCCTGAAGATGGCCCTGCTGCTGCCCAGCAACAACATCTTCGCCCTCCTGTCCCTGGTGGAGGCCATCAAGGCAGAACCGTACGACCCTTCCGAGGCCGTCCCCCACGTTCCGATGCTCCTGGTCTCGGGCGACCAGGACGAACGGGTGGGCAGCCTGCCGAAACTCGCAGAGCTGGCGGCAAGCGCCGGTTCCATGGCCGAACAGCTGGTCCTGCCGGGACGCAACCACACCAACGCTGTCACCAGCCGGGCCTTCAAACAGGCTGCCATCGCGTTCCTGGCCATATAGGTCCGGCATCTCTGCCGCATGGCCCGGGCACAGGCTGCCGGGGCTGGCGGTAGGCTGAAGCCAGGTGCAGGAAAGCCTGGAGGAGCAGATGGTTACCCGTTTCGAAGACCGCACGGAGGCCGGCGAGCGGCTGGCCGCGGTACTTCCGCAGTTCCGGGAGCGGCCGGACACCCTGGTCCTGGGCCTGGCACGCGGCGGGATTCCGGTGGCCGCTGCGGCCGCCAAGGCCCTCTACCTTCCCGTGGGAACGGTGCTGGTGCGGAAACTGGGCATCCCGGGACATGAGGAGACCGCCTATGGAGCGCTGGCATGGGCACGCGGCCGCATTGTCCGGCTCATCAACAAGCCCCTGCTGGACCGCGTCCTGGAGCACGGGGTTCGCCGCGAGCGGCTCGATGAAGTGGAGGAGCGCGAGCGTGCCGAACTGCTCCGCCGCGTGGACCTCTACCCCGGCACCGAACATGACCTCAACGGGAAGACCGTGGTGCTGGTGGACGACGGCCTGGCCACTGGAGCCACCATGCGGGCCGCCGTCGAGGCAGTCCGCGAAGGTGGGGCCGCTACCGTGGTGGCCGCCGCTCCGGTGGCCTCCATCGATGCCGAGGCCTCCGTGGAGCGCGTTTGTGACGCCGTGATCTGCCTGCACCTGCCGGGCAAGTTCCGTGCGGTGGGCAGCTTCTACCGGCATTTCGAACAGCTCACCGACGACGACGCCATCAGCTTCCTGAGTCAGTAGCACTTCCAGCCACGCACGGCAGCGGGCCCGGACCACCTGGTCCGGGCCCGCTGCCGGCCTATTGATTGTTGCGGCGCTTTTGGCTGCCCTGGTCGCTAGTGGTGGCTGACTCCCAGCGGCCTGCCCTTGGTTTCCTTTGCGAGCACCACGCCAATGGCGGAGATGACGCAGAGCACCATGATGTAGATACCGATGGAACCGGCCCACTTGGTGGTCTGCAGCAGGAACTCGGCGATGGTGGCCGCGAACGCGCCGCCCAGGATGGCGCCGAAGGCATACCCAATGGAAATACCCGAATAGCGGACATTCGCCGGGAACATTTCCGCGTACATCGCGGACATGGGGCCATAGGAGAGGCCGAGGCCGATCGTGAGGACGAACAGCGCCACGCCGTAGAGCCAGATGTTCTTCGTGTCGATCAGGGCGAACATCGGAATCATCCAGGCGAAGACGATGGCATAGCCGGTGAGGAAGGTCTTGACGCGGCCGATGCGGTCCGAGAGCCACCCGCCTACCAGCGTAAAGATCAGCCAGCCGAAGGAGGCCAGGGTGGTGGCCAGCAGGACCGGCGGGGCAGGCATCTGCAGCGTGCGGGTTGCGTAGGCGATGAAGAACGCGATCAGCAGGTAGCCGGCGGCGTTGTTGGCGATGAAGATCATGGTGGAGTACAGGACCGGCTTCTTGTGGCTGCGGACCAGTTCACCCAGCGGCGCCTTGCTCTCCGCCTTGCGGGCGGCCATCTCCTGGAAGACCGGGCTTTCCGCCACGGCGCGGCGGATGAGGTAACCCACCACGATCAGCACGATGGACAGCAGGAACGGCACCCGCCAGCCCCAGGCGGCGAAGTCTTCCTTGGACATGCTGCTGTTCAGGAAGAACAGCAGGCCCGTGGCCAGGATCATGCCCACGGGAACCCCGATCTGCGGATAGGCGCCGAACAGGCCACGCTTGTTCAGGGGTGCGTGCTCCACGGCCATCAGCGCCGCACCGCCCCATTCGCCGCCGGCCGAGAAGCCCTGGACGATCCGAAGGAGGATCAGCAGGATGGGGGCCCAGGCGCCGATCTGCGCGTAGGTGGGCAGCATGCCGATCAGCGCCGTTGCCGCGCCCATCATCACCAGCGTGAAGACGAGCATGGCCTTGCGTCCCAGCCGGTCGCCCAGGTGTCCCGCGACGACGGCGCCAAGCGGCCGGAACAGGAAGCTGATGCCGATCAGGGCAAAGGAGAGGATCTGGGCCAGGCCGGGATTCGATGCGTTCAGCGGCGCAAGGAACAGCGGTGACAGCAGCGTTGCGGTCAGCTGGGCAAAGATGAAGAAGTCGTACCACTCGATGGTGGTGCCTACGAGGGTTCCGGCGAGGACCTTGCGTTCCTCCCGGCGGGTGCTGGGGCCGGCAAGGGTGTCCACCTTGGACGGTGTGGTCATTGAAACTCCATTGTTCATTGGCAGCAGTGCCGCCGGGACGCCTTCAGGATTACCGACAGAACGGTCAGTTAGTTAGTAGGGTACTACGAAATTGTGAGACAAGACACGCCCTGCGTGAACTTTCGTTGAGGGGAGGCCAATGGCTGCGGCGTTCCATATGGGAATCCCGGGTTCACATTCCGGAAAAGTGCGGGGACTGGGTCACAATAGGAGCTACGGAACGCAATCAGCCGGCCACCTAGGATGGAACCCATGACTCCCCCCGCTGCAGCCCCTTCAGGAGCCGCGCCGGCGCAGGCTTCCGCGTCCCAGACGCTGTCCAGGGGCATCCGCGCCCTGGAAATCCTCGCCGCCGCCCCCGGGCCGTTGACCATCGCGGAACTGGCCGACGCCATGGGCGTGCACCGATCGGTTGCCTACCGGATCCTGCGCACCCTTGAGGACCATTCGCTGCTGGTGCGGGACGACGCCGGCAAAGTCCAGCCGGGGCCCGGGCTGGCCGTCCTGGCGCGTGGGGTTTCGCGGAACCTCCAGGCGGCGGCGCTTCCCGAGCTGACCCATTTGGCCAACACCCTGGACATGACGGCCTTCGTCGCTGTGTGGGACCACCACGACTGCATCACCCTTGTGACCGTCGAGCCCAGGCATTCAGGCGCTACAGTGGCCCAGCATCCGGGCACCCGGCACCCGATCAACGCCGGCGCCCCGGGCATCGCCATCCAGTCGGCACTCACGGAAGCCGAATGGGACCGGCTGGACACGGGGATCCCCTACCGCCCGGAGGCGGGCGAGGCACGCCGGAAAGGCTACTCGGCCAGCCATGACGAAGTCATTGCGGGCGTCTCCTCGCTGGCAGCCCCGGTCCGGGTACCTGGCGGACGACCGGCCGCACTCGCCGTCGTCTATATCCGTTCCGCCCATGATCCGGAGACCGTGGGGGCCGCCCTTGCCGAAAGTGCCGCCCGGATCGAGCGCCAGCTGGCCTAACGGCAGCGGTCAGTTGGCGGCCTGCCGGGTCCGCAGGACCCGGGCGGCCGCGGCCCCGAGCAACGCCAGCACCACGCAGCGCCGACAGGAACCACGAAGGCCGCATGGTGGCCGCCGGCTTCTGCCAGGTAGCCGCCGATGGAGGAGCCAAGCGCTGTTCCCGCCACAATCCCGCTGGCCAGGGCAGTCATGACGGTTCCCAGCCGGCCCGCAGGTGCCAGCACGCCGCCGGCTGCGAACACCGTGACCATGACCGGGCCCACCGGCAGCCCGAGGGTGAGCAGGACGGCCACCATGCCGGCGAGCGAGGACGGAACCAGCAGCAGCAGCGCCAGCAGCGCCATCAGCGCCGCAGACAGGGTCCACCGCCGGGAGAGCCCGAACCGCTGGGGCCAGTAGGCAACCGAGAGGGCAGCAGCGGCGGAGCTCAGGCCCATGACGGCATACAGCAGTCCGGCGAGTTCGGATCCTGCCTGGCCGGCCGAAAAGGAGCTCAAGGCAGCCTGCGTGGAGCCGAAGAAGGTTCCCATGCAGACCATGGCCGCCACGGGCAGGGCTACTGCCGCGGGGATCCTGCCGGCGCCCTGGTTGCCCTTGTTCCCGTTGTCGCCCTTGGTCCGTCCCGGGCCTGGCCGGACCGACCGGTGGGTGGGATGGGCGGCGAAGGCGGGAACCAGGATGATGGTCATCGCCGCAGCGAGCGCCAGCGGGAGCCATGGAGCCACGAGGCTGGCGAGGATGCCCACCAGTGCCGGCCCCAGGACAAAAGTCACCTCATCCGCGGTGCTTTCGTAGGACAATGCGGTATCCAGGTCCCGCTTGTTGGCCGTTGCGGGCCCGTGCAGTGTCAGGGCCATCCAGCGGACCCGCGCGAGCGGGCCCACCTGCGGGCAGCTGGCGCCGGCGGCGAACGCGGCGGCAAGGATTGCCGGGTGGAAGCCCCCGGAGCTGCCCAGGCCCGTGGCCGTGAGGATCAAAGCCACCACTGCTGCGGTGTTGATGAGCGCAGAGACCATCAGGACGGGACGCTGCCCCCGCCTGTCGGCCAGGGCGCCAAGCACGGGGGCACCAAGGCTGAGCCGATGCCCACGGCTCCGGCGGCCGTCCCGCCCGCGGCGTAGGAGCCGCTGACGGAGGTGACCATGGTGAGCGTGCCGACGGTGAGCATGGCCAGCGGCAGCCGGGCGAAGAGCCCGATGGGGATGAAGCTGCGGCCGGCCAGGTGGGAGAGCCTGGCGAAACGCCCCTGCGGTGCAGTTCGTGTACGTGCAGTGCCTGAAGGGGAAACCTGGCCGCGGGTGCTGGAGGTGTCTGTGGACGGGGAGGTTGGTGATGTCATTGCGGGCTCGTTCAGTTCATGCGCATCGTCCCTCCTCCCGATGCGCGCAACCCGGTAACTGGAAAATTATAGCGTGGAAGTCATAGTGCGCCCCCGAATGCCGCCGGGCACCCGCTTCAGGCGGGACTGGCGGATCAGGCTCCCAGATCCGCAGCCTCGGAAATCCGCAGCGTGGACCCGTTCCGGCCTTTTAGCACCTGCAGCTGGGTGCCGATACGCTGCTTCATTTCGCCGACGTGGCTGACGAGCCCCACCACGCGCCCGCCGTCGCGCAGGCCCTCCAGCGCGTCCATGACTTGCTCCAGCGACTGCTCGTCCAGGCTTCCGAATCCCTCGTCCACAAAAAGTGTCTCAATCTCGACGCCGCCCGCTTCCTGCTGCACGACGTCGGCGAGGCCAAGCGCCAGGGACAGGGATGCCATGAACGACTCGCCGCCGGAGAGGGTGGAGGTATCGCGGCGGCAGCCGGTCCACTGGTCCACCACTTCCAGGCCCAGCCCGGACCTGGCACCCCTGGCGGCCTTGGCATCAGTGTGCTGCAGCAGGTAGCGGCCATCACTCATTGCCACCAGGCGCTCTGACGCCGCGAGGGCCACCTGCTCAAGCCGCGCCGCCAGCACGTAGCTGTTCAGGCTCATCCTGTACGTGTTCTCCCCCCGGCCGGCCGCGGCATCGGCCAGGCCCGCGAGCATCTGCGCATGCTCCGCCGGTCCGCGGACAGATTCCGTCAATGTCTCATACTCCACGCTGATCGCGGCCAGTGATTCCTGGCAGCGGCCCGCCATGCCGGCTGCGAGCTGGGCATCCCGCGCCTCCTGGCGGGCAGCGTCCGCGGCGTCACGCAAGGCGGCAAAACGTTGCTCGTCAACGGTGAATCCGGCGGCCTGTTCCTCAAGGGCCAGCACGATGTCCTCCGAGGCAAAGAGCTCGTCAACCCTGGCTGCCTCATCCCGGACGGCACGGACCTCATCCTCCAGGGCGGCTGCCTGGGCGGACGGAAGCAGCTGCTCCCTGGCTTCGCCGGCAGTGGCGAAGCCGGCCTCCGGCAATGCCAGCTCCAGCTGTGCCCGGGCCTCGGCAGCCTGCGCCCGGGCACGATCCAACTGCGCCCCGGCCTCCACTGCCTTGTCCAGGACAGCCACCGCGTCCTCCAAGGACCGCAGCCGGCGGGACAAGGTGCGGTGCCCGCCGCGCAGCTCCGAGAGGGCATGGTCCAGGGAGGAAGCCTGCCCGGACAGGTCTGCCAGCGAGGCCTTCACCTGGTGCAGTTCCGCGTCCATCCCGGCCCTTGACGCCTGGGCCGCTGCAAGGTCTGCGTCCAGGGCATCCAGGCGGGTCCGGACTGCCGCAAGCTCCTTGACTGCCGCGTCGGCTTCGGCGGCCGCGGCACGGGCCACGTCCGCGCTTCCAAGGGCGTCGGCTTCGGGGGTGTCCCCGCCCTGGCCCGCGAGGACTGCCACGTGCTGGTTTGCTTCAGCCAGTTCGGCACTGACCAGGGTGAAGGCGGCTTCTGCGGCTTCATACCCGGCGTGGGCTGCGTCCTCCTCCTGGGCGAGGCCCGGACCTCCAGGCCCGGCGGCGGCGGGGGCTGGATGGTCTTCACTGCCGCAGACCGGGCACGGAGCTCCCTCGGCCAGCTGCGCGGCCAGCTCGGCAGCTGCGTTCGCCAGCCGCTCTTCCCGAAGATCCAGCCAGCGGCGTTTGGCTTCCAGCTGGTTCTCGCGGCAGGCGTCATACCGCAGCTTTACGGCGTCACGGGCTGCGGCAGCCGCCGCATGCCGGCGGACAACGTCCAGCAATTCGGTGGCGGCAGCGGCTTCCTTGGTGCGCAGCGCGGCAGTGCCAGCGTGCTGGACCAGCTCGTCCCTGCCCCCGGCGAGCCGGTCGCGTTCTTCCTGGAGCGCCGCCATCCGGCCGTCCAGTCCCGAGATCCCACTTTCCAGTTCCTGTTGCTTCCCGGCCAGCCGGTTCTGCTGCCCGCGGAGGGCCTGCAGCCTGTCCTCGTCCGGCAACCTTGCCTCGACGACGGCCAGAAGCGAGCGCAGACGGCCCAGCTCCCCGGCTGCAGCCGCAGCGCCTGCACCGGCCAGCCCCGCATCCTGCACACCAGCACTGTCCCGGCCAGGTGCTTCGGCCCAGCCCAGTTCCAGCCGGGAAATTTCAGTGCTGTCTTCCACGGCGAGGCGGAGCAGGGTATTGGCAGACTCGGCGGCGCCGGCGGCGCTCCGCACCCTGGCCTCCGCTGCATCAACACCCTTCAGGTGCCCGTCGAGGACGGCTGCCTGCCGGTGGCGCGCCAGGCGGAGGGCCAGGCTTTCCAGCCGGGGCGCGGCTTCCTGGACGGCCGCCCGGCGGGATCCGGCGGCGTCAAGCCGGCGGCACCGCCCTATCCTGGCGCTTTCCTCATCAACGGCACGGGCTTGCGCGCTGCTTTCCGTTTCGGCCGCCTTTGCCACGTCCCTCAGGTGGTCCAGACGTTGCCTCGCCGCATGGCGCAGCCATTCCAGCCGGGCAGCCATATTCTCGGCGAGTGGAGCGTCTGCCGCGTCCAGTTCCACGGCGGCTGCTTCGGATTCAGCGCGTGCAGCGAGGACTTCGAGTTGTCCGGCCAGGGCGGAGACTTTCTCCCTTGCCTCAACCGCCTGGCGGGAAAGTTCCTGTTCCAGGGCCTCAAAACGCTGGGTGCCGAACAGCTTTTGCAGCAGTTCCAGCCGGTCTGCGGCCTTTGACCGCAGGAATGCGGCAAAGTCCCCCTGCGGGAGCATCACCACCCGGGTGAACTGTTCCCGGTCCATGCCGAGCAGGGCCAGGATTTCGGCCCCGGCCTCGTCATTCCGCGCCGATTTCTCCACCCATGCGCCATCCACGAATTCCCGAAGGAGGGTCTTGGCCTGCTGGGTGGTGAACCCGTTCCTGCCCCGCGCACTGGGCTTGTCCCAAGCCGGCGAGCGCGTCACTTCGAACCGCCGCCCCTGTGCGGAGAATTCACAGCTGACGGCCGGCTCCCGGCCCGGTTCAGCATGGTCGCTGCGCAGGCGCTTGCCGTCCTGGCGGGCCCCGGGAACGGACCCGTACAGGGCAAAGCAGATGGCGTCCAGGACGCTGGTCTTTCCGGCGCCGGTGGGCCCGTTGAGGAGGAACAGCCCGTGGCCGCTCAGCCGGTCAAAGTCGATGTCTTCCGTGCCGGCGAAAGGGCCGAATCCGGAAATGCTCAGGTGGTGGATCCTCATCGCGAACCCTCCAGCAAGCGCACGTTCTCAAGGGCGGCGGCGAGGGCCGCTTCCTCAGCCGCGTCCGGGACGCGGCCGCGCACGTGCTCGAGGAACCCGCAGCACACGGCGAGATCGTCCGGCGCCTCGGCCAGCCTGCTGCTGTAGGTGGCGGCACTGGCGGCAGTCCCGCCCTGGGGCTCGAAGCCCAGGACCAGGGTGTCCGGAAACCGTTCCCGAAGCCTGTCCATTGCCCGGACAGGCCGCTGCGCGTCCGTGAGGGTGATCTGGCAGTAGGCGGTTTCAGCCCACGCGTGTTCCGGCGACTCCAGGAGGTCCTGCAGCGGACCCCGCAGGACGGCCAGGGAGCGTGCCGCTTCGAACAGCACTTCCTCCACTGCCTCGACCCCGTCCGGTCCGATGTCCACCAGCCAGGCCCCTTTCCGGTGCCGCGCCTCCGAAAACGAATAGGCCAGCGGGGATCCGGAATACCGCACTTCAGGGGACAACGCCTGGCGGCCGTGCAGGTGGCCGAGGGCGGTGTAGCTGAAGCCCTCGAAGAGGTCCAGGGGTACGGCACCCACTCCCCCGATGCTGAGGTCGCGTTCACTGTCCGAGCTGATGCCGCCGCTGGCAAACGTGTGGGCCAATACCACCGACTGGATGGGGGCACTGGCCGCACGGCGCGCGATGTCTTCACGGATCAGGCTTGTGGCAGCCCGGGTGACCTCGAAGTGGCTGGCCGTCTGCACGCCCAGCTGCCCCGCGACAAGCCGGGGTTCAAGCCAGGGGATGCCGTAGATGGCCAGAGTGGCTTCCTTCCCTGCCCGGTCCGCGCCGAGTGGCAGCAGCAACGGCTCGTCCAGGTTCTCCACGCGGGTCCGGAGGTGCACTCCCCCGCGTTCCAGCAGCCGGGCGGCAAAGCCAAGGCGGATGGCGGAGTCGTGGTTTCCACTGGTGAGGACCACCTTGGCGCCGGCCGACGTCAGCCGGACCAGGGCCTCGTCCAGCAGGTGGACCACGTCCACGCCCGGCAGTGCGCGGTCGTAGACATCACCGGCGATCAGGACGACATCCACCTGGTGCCCGGCCACCGCCTCCACGAGCTGGTTGATGAAGGCGCGCTGGGACTCCAGCATGCCCACGCCGTGGAAGGAGCGGCCCAGGTGCCAGTCCGATGTGTGTAGTAACCGCATATTCCCAAGCTATCCGGAGCCACTGACAGTTTGCGTCACCGCCGCAGCTGCCCGCGTTCAGCCCCTCTTGCCCTCGAAGAATTCCTGCGCCTCGCTGGCGCCGCCGTCGCTGTCCTTCCGGGACACTGCCACGCCCCCCGTCGGGGCAGCCACGGGCGCCGCGTCGCCTTCGTCGTCGGACACGTCGGACACGTCGGACACGTCGGACCCGGTGGACCCGCCGGTTTCTGCGCCCGGCCCCGAAGCCGGGACTGCGTGTTCGCCTGCCTGCTCACCCGCCCGGAAAGTGCGGAACACCAGGCCGGCGACGGCGGCACCGGCCAGCGGCGCGGCAAGGAAAACCCACAGCTGTTCCAGCGCCCAGCCGGAGCTGAAGAACGCGGATGCCGCGGCACGTGCCGGGTTGAACGGGAGATTGCCCACCGCCTGTCCCAGCTGCAGCAGGGCCGCAAACGTCAAACCCACGGCGACCGGCGCGGCGGCGCTGTTGGCCCGGCCGCGGGCGGCCGCGCCGAGGAACACGGAGACGATGATGGCGGCGCCGATGACCTCCAGCAGCAGCACAGCGGCCAGTGGCGCCTGGACGATGGAGTGCTCGCCGAAGCCGGCGGTGACTGTGTCGAACGCCGTGCGGCTGTCCGCGATCCCGGGAAGGTCCGCAGGACCGCGTAAAGCGCCAGCGCTCCGAGTGACGCCCCGGCAAGCTGGGCCGCCACGTAGGCGGCCGCAGCCCCGGCGCGGATGCGTCCCGCCAGGAGGTGGCCCAGGGTGATGGCCGGGTTGAAGTGGCCGCCAGAGACGTGTCCGAACGCCAGCATTGCGGCGGTCACGGCCAGGCCGGCGGCGAGGGCTGCAGGCATCGGGCTGGACTGCGGGATACTGAACAGCGGCACCCCCAGGCCGGTGACGGCCAGGATCAGGCTGCCGAATCCCTCGGCGGCGAGCCTGGGGAACAGGCCGGGCCGGGAAGCGTCCGGGCTGCCGGTCAGGGCGTCGGGTCGGGCTGGAACGGGGGTGCTCATCGTGGAACCTTCAGGTCGGTGTTCATGCGGGTGCTGCCGCCGGGCAACCTGAGCATTATTCCAGCCCAGGCTGGAGGTTTGCTGGGGCCCGGAGCGAACAAGACGCCGGCGGGACCGGCCCGGGCGCCACGGTAAATTTACTGCATGAGCATCCACACCGGGGCACCCGCGCCCACTTTGAAGTCACGCATCCACGGTTCCCTGCTGGGCGGCGCGCTGGGTGACGCGCTGGGTTACGCGGTGGAGTTCGACGGCATGGACGAGATCCGGCGCCGCTTCGGCGCTGACGGGCTCACCGGTTTCGAAGCACTGTCCGGCGGCAGCCACTTCTCCGACGATACCCAACTGACGCTCTACACCGTGGACGGGCTGGTGGAGGCGCTGGAATGGGCCAACTCGGGCGTGGGGGCGGACGTCAATGCGTGCCTCTGGCTCGCCTACCTGCGGTGGCTGGCCACACAGGGCGAACCAGCCCCCGCCTCGGCTCCCGTGCCCCAGCCCCGCTGGATCGATGGACACACCGTGCTGCACCAGCGCCGGAACCCGGGCAGGGCCTGCATCTCAGGGCTGGCGACCGGCGAGATGGGTACCGCGGTGCGCCCCGTCAATCCGGAGTCGAAGGGGTGCGGCACGGTGATGCGGTCGGCACCGTTCGGGCTGGTCCCGCACATCACGCCCGACGCCGTGTACAAGCTAAGTGCCGATGCCGCCTCCCTCACGCACGGCCATCCGTCCGCCCGGCAGAGCGCCGGGATCTTCAGCCTCCTGGTCCACAGGCTGGTCTCGGGCGAAGGCCTGGCGGAGGCGGCGGCCGGCGTCACGGCCCATGCCGCAACCATCACCGGAGTGGCCCCCGAACTGCCGGAACGGCTGCAGGCGGCGCTCCAGCTTGCGGACAAAGGCATCGTCGGCCGGAGGAACTGACGCAGGTGCTGGGCGGAGGCTGGGTGGCCGAGGAGGCGCTCGCTCTCGCACTGTACGCCGTGCTGGCCACCACGCCGGATGACTCTGACGGGCCGGACACACCGGCGGTCCGGCACTTTCGCGACGCCATAACCCTGGCCGTCAACCATGGCGGCGACAGCGACTCCACCGCCTCCGTGGCCGGCAACATCCTCGGCGCCTACTACGGCGAGGACTGCCTGCCCGGCGACTGGCTTGAAGCGCTGGAGGCCCCTGACGTTATCCGCGGGATGGCCGACCTCCTGGTGCGCGTCACCACCGGCGAAGGCTGATGCCGGCGGCCGCCGGACCAGCCGCACGCGCCACCCTAGACGGTGGCTGGTTCTGCGCCGGCCACCATCTGCAGGAACTCGCCCTCGGACAGCACCTCAATCGTCTGGCCCCGCTCATGGAGCTCCAGGACGCGGCGCGCTTTGCCGGTCAGCCTCCCTGAGCGGAGGTCCGAGGCCACGAAGCCGTCACCGACCACCAGGACGGTGGTACGCCCGGTCACCCGGCTTTCGGTCCGTGCCCCCACTTCGGCGCTCATGACCTTGGCCTCCGGGCGCCCGATGGACAGCTGGCCCGTGAAGACGACGGTCTGGCCGAACAGCGGATGGCCCGGCCCGGCGTCGGGGTTGGGTTCGGGGTTGATGCCTTCCTCGGGCCAGCCGGCGCGGAACGGGCGGGCCAGCGCCGCACCGTTGCCGGTTGCTCCCGGCAGGGACATGCCGGCGACGGCGGCAAGGCTGGGTTTGGAGAGCGGATCCACTGCGGGGTCAAAGGCCTGCTGGCGCGGCACCGCGAGGCCCAGGGATAGGTAAGTTCGGCGATGCTGTTGGCGTTGTTCCGACGGGCGATGTCGATAAGGATGCCGGCGCAGGCCCGGGCGTCCTCCGCAGCGTCGTGGTGCTTGACCAGCGGCACGCCGGCTTCTTCCGCGGCGAACGGCAGCGAGTTGGACACCAGTGAATAACACCGCCGCGAGAGCATCACGGTGCAGACGTAATCGTAGGCAGGGCCGGGAAGGCCGGAGACCTCCAGGGCGGAGCGGATCACGCCCAGGTCGAACGCCGCGTTGTGGGCCGCCAGCACGTCGTCGCCGATAAAGGCACCAATTTCGGCGAACACGTCCCCGAACCGCGGCCGGTCCGCGACGTCCGCGGCACTGATGCCGTGGATCCGGACGTTGTGGAAATCGAAATGGTCGTGGTTCCGCGGCGGGCGCATCAGCCACGAGGCCTCGTCCACGATCCGGCCGCCCCGCACCTTGGTGAGCCCCACTGCGCAGGGAGAGCCCCTGAAGCCGTTCGCCGTCTCGAAGTCGATCGCAGTAAAGTCCAAACCCACGGCCCCCACCTTACCGCCGCCTGCCCCCGGGGCCCTGCAGGCACAGGCCCGTCAAGTACCCTTGAAGGGTGAACTTTCCTGTGATGAACGACCTCGCCGTGTCCATGCTGGGCGGGGCAGGACCGGTCCAGCCGCAGCTGGCCTCCTTCCTGCCCGACTGGCTGAACCCCCAAGTCTTCCTGGCCGATCCAGCCCTTGCCCCGTGGGTGGTCCTATTGGTCTGCGGCATCGTCTTCGCGGAAACCGGCCTGCTGGTGGGGTTCTTCCTGCCCGGCGACTCCATGCTGTTCACCGCCGGCCTGCTGGTCGCCACCGACACCATCAAGTTCAACATCTGGCTGTTCGCACTGCTGATTGTGATTTCCGCCATCATCGGCAACCAGACCGGCTACTTCATCGGTTCCAAAGCGGGCCCGGCCATCTTCAACAAGCCCAACTCCAGGCTCTTCAAGCGCGAGAACGTTGAGAACGCACACGCCTTCTTCGAGAAGCACGGCGGAAAAGCGCTGATCCTGGCTCGGTTCGTTCCCATCATCCGTACGTTCGTCCCGGTCATCGTGGGTGTGGCCCAGATGAGCCGCAAGAAGTTCTTCCTCTACAACGTCATTGGTGCCCTGCTCTGGGGCGGCGGCGTCACCCTGCTGGGCTACATCCTGGGCGACCGCATCCCGTGGATCCGGGACAACCTGGACATCATCTTTATCGCCATCGTGCTGGTTTCGGTCCTGCCGATCGGCATCGAGGTTCTCCGCGGCCTGTCCGCCAAGCGCCAGGCAGCAGCCTACGGCACCGACCCCGTGGACGAATTCATCGAGGAGCACGCTCCCGAGGACGAGCAGAAGACGCGGCGCCTTCCCTAAAAGGGCCAATTAAAAGCAGAGGGTTCGTTTCCCCGGCCGGGGAAACGAACCCTCTGCTTTTAATTCAGCGGCTAAGGCAGGGTCACGTCAGGAATCCGCGGCCTGCAGGGCCTCCACGATCGACGGCAGCAGCGCACGGAAGGCCTTGCCGCGGTGGCTGATGGCGTTCTTCTCCTCTGCGGAGAGCTCCGCGCAGCTGCGCTGCTCCCCCGCCGGCTGGAGCACGGGATCGTAGCCGAAGCCTCCCCCGCCCCTCGGCTCGCGGAGCAGGATGCCTTCGAGTTGCCCGTACTCCACCACTTCCCGCCCCGGGTTGCCGTCCGTTGCCGGCACGGCAAGGGCGGCCGCGCACACGAACGCCGCACCGCGGTGCCGGTCCGGAACGTCCGAAAGCTGGTTGAGCAGGAGCGCAAGGTTCGCGGCGTCGTCGCCGTGGCTGCCGGACCACCGCGCGGAAAAGATGCCCGGAGCCCCTCCCATGACGTCGACGGCGAGCCCGGAATCGTCCGCGATGGCCACCAGGCCGGTGGCATCGGCAACGGCCCGTGCCTTCAGCAGCGAGTTTTCGGCGAACGTCACGCCGGTTTCGACGACGTCGGGGGCACCTGCCGCCGCCGCGTCCACCACCTGCGTGTCGACGTCGAGCCCCGGGACCTGGCCGCGCAGCAGCTCACGCAGCTCCCGGAGTTTGCCCTTGTTGTGCGTGGCGAGGACCAGCCGGGGGCCGGCGCCGGCCGCGCTCACAGGGTGTCTGCCAGGGTCTCACGCTGGATGGCCGCAAGCTGGGTGGTGCCCAGCAGGGCCAGGTCCAGGAGCTTGTCCAGCTCCTCGCGGTCGAACGGCGCGCCCTCGGCAGTGCCCTGCACCTCAACGAACTTGCCGGAGCCGGTGACCACCACGTTCATGTCGGTCTCCGCACGGACGTCCTCGACGTACGGCAGGTCCAGCATGGGCACGCCGTCGATGATGCCCACGGAGACGGCTGCGATGGTGTCGATCAGCGGCTGCGCGCTCTTGGCGATGAGCTTGTTGTCGCGGGCGAAGCGGATGGCATCGGCAAGGGCCACGTAGGCGCCGGTGATGGCGGCCGTACGGGTTCCGCCGTCAGCCTGCAGGACATCGCAGTCCAGCACGATGGTGTTTTCGCCGAGGGCTTTTGTGTCGATGATGGACCGCAGGGACCGGCCGATGAGCCGCGAGATTTCGTGCGTGCGGCCACCGATCTTGCCCTTGACGGACTCCCGGTCGGAGCGGGTGTTCGTTGCCCGCGGCAGCATGGCGTACTCGGCCGTGACCCAGCCCCGGCCCTCGCCCTTCAGCCAGCGGGGGACGCCGGCGGTCAGGGAGGCGGTGCACAGGACCTGGTGTTGCCGAATTCGATCAGCGCCGAACCCTCAGCCTGGTTGGACCATCCGCGCGTGATGCTGATGGGCCGGAGCTGGTCCGGGGCGCGGCCGTCGGCACGCACGATGGGCACTGCAGTTGCTTCAGAAGTCATGCCTTTAGCTTATCCACTGCTGCCTGCACCGGCAGTTCCCGCAGGGCAGCCCGGCAGGCGGGGGCCTCAGATGGTGTAATGCACTCCGGCGACCGCCACGGCCACGTCTCCTGCGAACACCGGACGCGCCTCCGCCATCACGGTGGTCTGGGAGGTCCATACCGGGATGTGCGTCAGCAGGAGGCGGCGGGCACCGGCCGCCGTGGCGGCCTCCCCGGCGCGCTTGCCGGTCAGGTGGACATCCTTGATGCCGTTGTCCCGGCCCTCCTCGAAGGCGGCCTCGCACAGGAACAGGTCCGCGTCCTTGGCTGCCTCCTCCAGCCCGGCACACGAATCGGTGTCACCGGAATAGGTCAGGGTGCGGGAGACCATGGTGCCGTCCTTGTCCGGTTCCACCACCTCCACCCGGAGGGCATAGGCCTCCTCGATGGGATGGTTCACGGCGAAGGGCGTCACGGTGAACGGGCCCACGGTCACCGGTTCGCGCTCGGTCCAGTTGGTGAAGTCGAATTCCTCGTGCATGCCGGGGTCAAGGTCCAGGCCGTAGGCCGTGGCCATCCGGTCGGCAGTGGCGGCAGGCCCCCAGACGGGAATCCGCCCGCGTCCCCAGCCGCCGGGCTTCCAGCGGATGGCGACGTGCAGGCCGCACAGGTCCATGCAGTGGTCCGGGTGCAGGTGGGTGAGGAAGATCGCGTCAATGTCTTCGAGGTCCGTGTAGCGCTGGATGGCCCCCAGCGCGCCGCTGCCGAGGTCCATCACCACCTTCCACGTCCGCTCCCCGTCCGTGGCGGTCAGGAGGTAGCACGACGCCGGCGAACCGGGCCCCGGGAACGAGCCGGTACAGCCCACGATGGTCAGTTTCACAGCGCCGGACCCCCGGCGCGGCCTGCGTCCGCGAGGCCTCCCACGAAGTTGGAGATCCGGGGCCGGTTGGCGGCGCTCCGGGCTGCGGCGATCATTTCCGGCGTGATGCGCGCCAGGCTGCCGGTGGGGTACTGGGCCGCCACATGGTCCACGTGGCGGACGGACAGCACCTCGGGGCCGAGGAACCTGCGGGCCAGGGACTCGAACTGGCCGGCGTCGCCCGTTGCCACGAAGTGGTGCTCCGGCGGTGTTCCGGCGCTGCGCTGGAGGTTGTGAGTCGCCAGAGCACGGTACACGTCCTTGGCGGTTTCCTCGGCACTGGAGACCAGCGTGACGTCGGCCCCCATGACGTAGGAGATGACGCCGGTGAGCAGGGGGTAGTGGGTGCAGCCCAGCACCACGGTGTCCACCTCCGCGGCCTTCAGCGGCGCCAGGTATTCCTCGGCGACTGCCAGCAGGGCGGGCCCGGTGGTGATGCCGGCCTCCACGTAGCTGACGAACTCCGGGCAGGCCACGGACGTGATGGAGAGGTCCGGGGCGGCAGCGAAAGTATCCTCGTACGCCCGCGATCCAATGGTTGCGGACGTCCCGATGACGCCCACGCGTCCGGTGCGGGTGGCGGCAACGGCGCGGCGGACCGCCGGCTGGATCACTTCGATGACCGGGATGCCGTACTTGGCCGTGTACCGTTCGCGGGCGTCCCGGAGCACCGCGGCCGACGCCGAGTTGCAGGCGATGGTCAGCAGCTTGACGCCGGAGTCCACCAGTTCGTCCATCACGCCCAGGGCGTTGGCCCGGACTTCCGCGATGGGCAGGGGACCGTAGGGCCCGTTGGCGGTGTCCCCCACGTACAGGATGGACTCGTTGGGAAGCTGGTCGATGATGGAGCGGGCCACGGTGAGGCCCCCTACACCGGAATCGAATACACCGATGGGGCGCGCTTCCAGGGCGGCGGCCTGTAGGTCGTCCGCTTCGGATGCCTGCCCGGCTGCCGGCGGATCCATGCTCGAGGCTGTTGTCATGATTATTCGAGGATAGGTGCTCCCCGATGCCTCAGCCATCATCTTGTGGCCTGTGACTCATGTCTAATTTGTCACACGGCGCCGGGACCGGGCGGCCCGGATTCCTCAACGCCGCGTTTCCAGCGACTGCAGCATCGCCTGCACCAGTGATTCCTGCAGCCAGGTGGCGAAGTTGTAGACCAGGGCCAGGTAGCTCTCCACGTCCTCGGCCTGGGACCAGTCCTGCATCAGGTGGACGTGTTCGGCGTCCTCCTCGTCCCGGATGTCCAGGCGCTCGGCCAGGACCAGGCGGACATCGTTCAGTGCCATGGACCAGTGCTTCGCCCCCTCGGGAGTCAGCACGATTTCGTCTTTGTCCAGGTCCAGCGCGGCCGCGCGCAGCGCGCCGATCTTCGTTTCCCGGAGCGAGCGCTCGGTGAGCTGGCGGAACTCGAGGGAGGCGGCGCCGTCGTCCTTCACCACGTTGGGGAGCAGGCGCTTGACGGCCCGGTCCGTCGGTTCGGCAACGTCCATGTCCAGCCCGATGAGCGCTGCCAGCGGATCCTGGCCTGCGCGCTCCTCCGGCTGGAGCATGGAGATGACGTCGTCGATCAGGCTGTGCAGGAGCTCGCGTTCGGCGGGTTCGAGGTAGCCGGTGATGCCCTTGAGCCGTACTTGAATGCCTTAGCCACGTTTCCCCTTGCCCTGGCCCGGTCCGCCGGACTTCCCGGAGTTGCCGCCGGGGCCGCCGCTCGCTTTCTCCACCGTGGCCCACAGGCCGAACCCGTGCATGGCCACAGCGTGCCGTTCCACCTGTTCCTTGCTGCCGTGCGCAACGATCGAGCGGCCCTTCCTGTGGACCTCCATCATGAGCTTGTTCGCCTTGCTCTCCGAGTAGCCGAAGTAGCTTTGGAACACGTAGCTGACATAGCTCATGAGGTTGACGGGATCGTTCCAGATCACCAGGTTCCAAGGGATGTCCGGGGCGGTCAGGGAGTCTGTAGCCTCCGCTGTTCCGGTCCGGGTGCCCTCCTGCGTATCAGGGCCGAGCGCAACGCTTAAGGTCATCTGTCCATTCTATGGGGATGCGGACCCACGCCGCCGAGGGCCCCGCCCGCGAAGCGCGTGGGAGACGTGGGAGCCAGTGGGTGGGCCCACACTGGCGAGGGACCCGCGGCGAAGCGGAGCGAGACGTGGGAGCCAGTGGGTGGGCCCACACTGGCGAGGGACCCGCGGCGAAGCGGAGCGAGACGTGGGAGCCAGTGGGGACTAGAGTGATTTTCGTGAGTACCTCCGCCGGCTGGGACCATCCCCGCACGTCTTTTTACACCGACCACTACGAGCTGACCATGCTGCAGGCGTCGCTCCATTCCGGAGCTGCGCACCGCAAGTCGGTGTTCGAGGCGTTCGCCCGCCGGCTGCCGGACGGCCGGCGCTACGGATCGTGGCCGGTACGGGCCGGCTCCTGGAGGGCATCGCCAACTTCCGGTTCGGCGCGACGGAACTGGACTTCCTGGCCCGCACCGGAGTGGTCAATGACCAGACCCTGGAATACCTGGCTTCCTACCGCTTTTCCGGCGACATCTGGGCTACGCCGAGGGTGAAGCGTACTTCCCCAACTCCCCCATCCTGATCGTGGAGGGCACCTTCGCCGAGGCGTGCATGCTGGAGACCTACATCCTGTCCGTCCTCAACCATGACAGCGCGATCGCCTCTGCTGCCTCGCGGATGGTCAGCGCCGCACACGGCCGCCCCTGCATCGAGATGGGCTCCCGCCGCACCCACGAGGAAGCTGCGGCGTCCGCCGCCCGCGCCGCCGTCATCGCCGGGTTCGACAGCACGTCCAACCTCGAGGCGGGCGCCCGGTACGGCATCAAGACCGTCGGCACCGCCGCCCACTCCTTCACCCTGCTGCACGACACCGAGCGGGACGCCTTCGAGGCCCAGATCGCGGCGCTCGGCGAGGGCACGTCCCTCCTTGTGGACACGTACGACGTCGAGGCGGCCGTCCGCACGGCCGTGGACCTGGCGGGTCACCGGCTGGGCGCCGTCCGGCTGGACTCTGGCGACCTCGTGGACCAGGCGCAGTGGGTGCGCCGGCTCCTGGACGACCTCGGCAACGAGGACACCAAGATCGTGGTCACCTCGGACCTGGACGAGTACGCCATCGCCGCGCTGCAGTCCGCGCCGGTGGACTCCTACGGCGTGGGAACGTCCCTCGTGACAGGCTCCGGTGCGCCCACAGCCAGCATGGTCTACAAGCTCGTGAGCCGCACGGACGACGACGGCAACTTCGTCTCGGTGGCCAAGGCCGCCAAGAACAAGGCCAGCGTAGGCGGACGCAAGTAGCGCTGCGGAAAATGAAACGAACACGGCATTGCCACCGCCGAGATTGTGGGCGTCGGCCGCCGGCCGGATGATGACGGCAACGACCGGCCGCTGCTGCAGCAGTTCATGAAGAACGGTGAACTCGTCCCCGGGTGGACCGGCCATGAAGGCGTCCTCCGGGCGCGCCAGCGGCACGCCGACTCGATGGCCGAACTGCCGCCCGTGGTCAACCGCCTCCAGCGCGGCGAGGCCGCCATTCCCACCATCTACGAGGAGAACTGATGTCGCGTGCGCTGATCATCGTCGATGTCCAGAACGACTTCTGCGAGGGCGGTTCCCTGGCTGTCCAGGGCGGCGCTGCCGTGGCGGGGGCCATCAGCGAATACGTGGACGCCCACCACAACGAGTTCGACCACATCGTTGCCACCCAGGACTGGCACATCGATCCGGGCAGCCACTTCTCGGACACCCCCGATTTCAAGGACAGCTGGCCGCCGCACTGCGTCGCGGGCACCCGGGGCGCCGAACTGCATCCGGACCTGGACACGGAGTACATCCAGGCGTACTTCCAGAAGGGCCAGTACGCGGCTGCCTATTCGGGCTTCGAAGGGCTCCTGGCGCCTGAGGATGCTGTCCCCACCGGCGAACGCCAGCCCGGCGGCGGCGACACCAGCCGGTTCGCCCCCGACGAGGACGCGATCGGCCTGGATGACTGGCTGCAGAGCCACGACGTCGAGGACGTTGTGGTGGTGGGCATCGCCACCGACTACTGCGTCCGGGCCACGTCACTGGACGCCGTCCAGGCGGGCTACTCCGTCACGGTGATCCGGTCCCTGACCGCCGGCATTGCCGAGGACCTTGAAGAGGCTGTTGCCGAGATGGAACTCGGCGGCGTCGACGTTTCCTGAAGCTGAACGCAGGAGTGGCCCGGTGCGCTGCGCCGGGCCACTCGTGTCTCAAATCACCGCTACTTGCGGCCGATGAACCAGTCCTGGAGCTTCCTCAGCCGCGCCTGCAGCTGCTCCTCGTTGGCCTGCGCCACGGCGGGGCCGCCGCACACGGTCCGGAGCTTGGTGTGGATGACACCGTGCGGCGTGCCGGTCCGCGCGGACCAGGCCGCCACGTTCTTGGCGAGCTCGTTCCGCAGGTCCATGAGCATCCGGTGGTCCGGGACGGCAGGTGCGGCGGCTTCGGCCGCGGGTGCCTTCCGGTTCTTCCGGTTGAGCTGCTCATGCTGGCGCTGGCGCAGGAGCGTGCCCACCTGCTCCGCGTCCAGCAGGCCGGGGATGCCCAGGAAGTCCAGCTCGTCGTCGGACCCCACCTCGCCGCCCGTGCCAAACTCGCCGCCGTCGAAGAGCACGCGGTCAAAGGAGGCCTGCGAGTCCAGCGCCTCGAACTTGCCCTTGGTGAGGCTGTCCGAGGCCTTGTCCTCGCGGTTGGCCTCCGCCATCAGCGAGTCCTCGGGGTTGAACAGGCCGTCCCCGTCCTCCTTCTCCGGACGGTCCAGGGCATGGTCCCGTTCCGCCTCCATGGAGTTGGCCAGTGCCATCAGCTGTGGCACCGAAGGCAGGAAGACTGACGCCGTTTCACCCCGTTTCCGTGCGCGCACGAAGCGGCCCACGGCCTGGGCGAAGAACAGCGGCGTGGAGGTTGAGGTGGCGTAGACGCCGACGGACAGCCTGGGAACGTCCACGCCTTCGGACACCATGCGGACCGCCACCATCCAGCGGGTCTCGCCCGCCGAGAACTCCTCGATCTTGCTCGAGGCCTTGGCGTCGTCGGAGAGGATGACGGTGGGTGACTCCCCCGTGATCCTCTTCAGCTGGCCGGCGTAGGCCCGGGCGTCCTCGTGGTCCGTGGCAATGACCAGGCCGCCGGCGTCGGGGACGGTGCGCCGGACCTCGGTCAGGCGCTTGTCAGCCCCGGCCAGCACGGCAGGAATCCACTCGCCTGCCGGGTTCAGGGCAGTCCGCCAGGCCTGGGACGTGATGTCCTTGGTGACGGCGGCCTCGCCCAGCGACGCCGCCATTTCCTCACCGGCGCTGGTGCGCCAGCGCATCTGGCCGGAGTAGGCCATGAAGATCACCGGCCGGACCACATGGTCCCGCAGGGCGTTGCCGTAGCCGTAGGTGTAGTCGGCCTTGGAACGGCGGATGCCGTCCCTGTCCTCCGCGTACTCAACGAACGGGATGGGCGAGGTGTCGGAGCGGAACGGGGTACCGGTCAGGGACAGCCGGCGCACCGCCGGATCGAAGGCTTCGCGGAGGCCGTCGCCCCAGGAGAGGGCCTCGCCACCGTGGTGGATTTCGTCCAGGATCACCAGCGTGCGTGCGGCCTCCGTCTTGGCCCGGTGCAGCAGCGGTTTGCTGGCCACCTGGGCGTACGTGACGGCAACTCCGATGAACCCGCGGCCGTGCTGGCCGTCCGAGTTCTTGAAGTTGGGGTCGATGGCGATGCCCACCCGCGCGGCAGCGTCGGCCCACTGCCGCTTGAGGTGGTCCGTGGGCGCCACGATGGTCACCCGGTTCACGGCGCCGGAATCGATCAGCGTCGACGCGATCCGCAGGGCGAAGGTGGTCTTACCGGCGCCGGGGGTCGCCACCGCGAGGAAGTCGCGGGGGCTGTTCCGGAGATAAAGGTCGAGGGCTTCCTGCTGCCAGGCACGGAGTTTCGGGGCGGTTCCCCAGGCTGCGCGTTCCGGATAAGCCGGAGGCAGGGTGGGGCCGCCAAAGAGCGTCTCCGTCACTACTTGTTGTTGCCCGAGTCCCCTCCGGGACCCTTGCCGCCGTCGTTGCCGGGGCGGAGGCCGTCATAGACCTCTTTGCACGTGGGGCATACCGGGAACTTCTGCGGATCCCGGCCCGGCGTCCAGACTTTGCCGCACAGGGCGATGACAGGCTCACCGGTCAGCGCGGACTCCATGATTTTTTCCTTGCGCACATAGTGCGAAAAGCGCTCCCGGTCCCCGGTTCCACTTCCTGGCGCAGTTCCTCGCGCTCAATGGTGGCTGTGGACGATCCAGCCCCGGAAAGCTCGCGCATCGGGTCGTTGTCGAGGGGGTCCGTCATGCTAGTCATGCCAACCATCTTAGCCGTTCCGGTGGCCGGGAGTCCGACGGCGGGCCGGGCGCGTGCGGCCGGATGCGGCTGTGCGGCGCCCACCGCCGTCGTGCCTTTTTCTGCCGTCCCGCCTCCCGTGCAGCGGGTCAGAGCCCCTGCCAGGCGGGCTTGTTGTCGTAGGTGTGCCGGTAGAAATCCGCGAGCTTGAGCGCCGAAGCCGCCGCTTCGTCCAGCAGGACGGTGGCGTGCGGGTGGAACTGCAGGATCGACGCCGGGCAGATGGCGGAGACCGGCCCCTCGACGAACTCGCGCACAGCCTGTGCCTTCTGCGCCCCGGTGGCGATCAGGATCACATGCCGGGCCTCCATGAGGGTGCCGAGGCCCTGCGTCAGGACGTGGTGCGGGACCTCGGCCAGGCTCTTGAAAAAACGGGCGTTGTCCCGGCGTGTCTGTTCAATCAGGCTCTTGATCCGCGTGCGCGAGGCAAAGGAGGACCCTGGCTCATTGAACGCGATATGCCCGTCGGTACCCACCCCCAGGAGCTGCAGGTCCACGCCGCCGGCTGCGGCGATGGCATCCTCATAGGCCTGGCAGGCTGCCGGGATGTCGCCGGCTGACCCGTCGGGGCCATGGACCTTCTCCGGCGCGATGTTCACCCGGTCCGTGAACTCCCGCCGGATGACTTCCCGGTACGACTCCGGATGCCCGGCGGGCAGGCCAACATATTCGTCCAGCGTGAACGCCGTGGCCCGGCTGAAGTCCAGGCCCCGGCTGTTCCGTTCCGCCAGCTCGTCGTAGACCGGCAGCGGCGAGGACCCCGTGGCAAGGCCAAGCACCGCGTCCGGCTTCCGCCTGAGCAGTTCCTCGATGGCATCCGCCGCCAGCTTGCCGATCTGCCTGCGTCCGCCCAGGATGACTACTTCCATGCTGTTTCCTTCCGCCGTATCGCCGTTACTTATTAACAGCCACCTGGGCCAGGAGTTCCGGCCCGCGGGCATCGAGCCATTTCCCGCCCAGCCGCACACCAAGCACGAACAGGACGAGGCCCAGCACCGTTCCCACCGCGAGGTTGAGCCAGCCAAAGAGGCTGTTGCCGGTCACCAGCTGCGCGACCATCAGCGCCGCCTCGGGCAGGACCAGCACCACCAGGACCAGCATCCCGCCGAACTGCACTGCGAGGGTCTGCCCCACGTTGCCCGGCGGCTTCTTGAACGGGCTGTCCCCGGGGAGCGGAACCGCCACGGTGTAGCGGGCAGAAACTACGGACGCCAGCCCCAGGCAGGTGAAGAGGATACCCAGTCCCAGCCCGAGCTGGCCGGGCAGTCCGGACCATTCGCCGGTGAACGCCGCGGAGCCCACGGCAAAGATGACCACCACCGGAAGGGCGAAGGACAGGCAGGCCAGGGCGCGGCCCAGCCGGTCCGCCACGCCGGACACCCCTGTTGCCAGGTGCAGGGCGAACGCGGTGTTGTCATAGGACACGTCGGCCGAAATGGACCACGCGATGATGAACGCGGAGATCGGCGCCAGGAAGGCAAGGCTGGAGTACTCTCCGGTCTGGGCGCCCTGGAAGACCAGGACAACGGGCAGCAGAGGGATGACCACCAGCGATCCCGAGTAGCGGGGGTCCCGGACCCAGTAGGTGAGCGACCTCGCCATGACGGCGCCCGCCGGTACGGGCGGCAGGATCCCCAGGAGCCCAAGCCTGCTTCCCTTGCGCTTGCCGCTGCCGGCGTACGGCGGCGTGACGAGCGCCCTTTCCAGGAGCACCTTCCAGCACCAGGCCAGCGCAGCAAGCGAGGCCACCGCCACCAGGAGCTTGACCGCGGCCGGACCAAACTGCCCTGCGTGGAGCTCGCCGCCCAGGGACCAGGCGGCCCCGAGCGGGGTCCAGGAGAGCACCCTTGCGAAGTCCGGCAGGAAAGCGGTCGAGTTCGAGATGCCCTGGCCGACGCCCGCGATGATGGGTCCGAGGAGGACGAGCGGAACCATGAAGGCAATGGCGCTGATGTCCTTGAACCGCCGGGAGGCTGCAAGGCTGGCGGTGGCCGTGGTCACCACCTTTGAAAGCACGATGCACGTCATCACGCCCAGCGCCGCCCCCAGCAGTGCGCCGAGCACGGGCAGCACCCCACGGAACCAGGTCACCACCGTGGACAGCGCCACCAGGGCAGTGGCAAGGCCCGGGATGCCGATCAGCCCGCCGAGCGCCAGGCCGGCCAGCATCTGCCGCATCGGGATGGCGAAGGTGGTGAAACGGGACGGGTCCAGGGTCATGTCCGTGGCTGAGGCCACTACCGATGATTCCCCACCCCAGGACGGCAGCGGAGCCGCCGAGCACCACCGCGGTCTGCGCGATTTCAGCGTCCGCGGAGCGCAGCAGGACCAGAGCCAACACCAGGGTGAAGACCAGGCCCAGCGCGTAGAGTCCGGCGAAAGCCAGGCCCACGAGCTGCCAGGGACTGCGGCGGAGGCCGTTGCGGAGCAGGGTCAGTTTCAGCCTTAGAAGGTGCGCAACCATTCCAGCCCTTCCGTGCGGCTGCGTCCGCCGACCAACTGGACGAACCGGTCTTCGAGGGATGCACCGGCGCGGACCTCGTCAACAGTGCCGGCAGCCAGGAGCCGGCCGCCCGCCACCACAGCCACGTGATCGCACATGCGCTGGACCAGGTCCATGACATGGCTGGACATGATGACCGTACCGCCCGACGCCACGTAGCCGTCCAGGATGGAGTGGATGTTCGCCGCCGAGACCGGGTCCACGGCCTCGAAGGGTTCGTCGAGGACCAGCAACCGGGGGGCATGGATCAGGGCGGAGGCGAGCGCGATTTTCTTGGTCATGCCGGCGGAGTAGTCCACCACCAGCGTTCCCGCATCCTGCGTCAGGTCCATGGCTTCCAGCAGGTCGCCCACGCGGGAGGCCACCACGGCCCTGTCCATGCCGCGCAGCAGTCCGGCGTAGGTGATCAGTTGTTCACCGGTCAGCCTGTCGAACAGCCTGACGCCGTCGGGCAGGACGCCCATGAGTTTCTTGGCTTCGAGGGGGTGCGCCCAGACATCGATGCCGTGGACAAACGCTGTCCCGAAGTCCGGCCGCAGCAGTCCGGTGGCCATGGACAGCGTGGTGGTCTTGCCTGCGCCGTTGGGGCCCACGATGCCGTAGAAGGAGCCGGCAGGCACGTCCAGGCTGATGCCGTCCACCGCGATTTTCTGGCCGAACCGCTTGGCCAGGCCGCGGATGGCCAGGGCCGGAACTGCGCCGGCGGCGGCAGGGGAAGGGGGTGCGGCGGCCTCGGCGGGATGCAGCGGCACGCCCGCGGGATCGGGATGCTGGGCGGTCATGAAGCCAGACTAGCCCCCGGAACACGGCTGCGGGGTCCTCCGGGAGGAGTAGAAATAAAGGCGTACGGCTGCTGTCCGCCCCGCCAGACTGCCCGCCCTTCCTAAGTGGCCTTGCGGATGCGGATGGGCCCCTTCGCAGTGGCCGGATCAACCACCGAACCACCTTGGGTAATCACAACCTCGCCGGCGTCGACGAGCCGCCGCGCCGCACGCCGGGCCGGCTCCATAAGATCGCGCCAGTGTTCGCCGCCGACGGCCCGTGCCGCGTCGGACGGACAGATGGTGGACGTGGCGGCCCTGGCAGCCAGGAGCCCAAGGATTGTGGCTTCCAGCTGCTGGTCGATGCCGGCGGAATCACGGGGCGTCATTGCTGCTCCCGTACTCAGAAGCTGCGCCGCGGCATCGCCCGCTCGTACTGGGGAGCCCAGCCGATTTCGTGGCCCAGTTCGAACGCTGCACGGAGCCACCAGTGCGGGTCGCGGAGCGCGGCCCTGGCAATCAGCACGGCATCGGCCTGTCCGCTGGCGATGGCGTGTCCGGCCTGCCCGGCGGAGGTCAGCAGGCCCACTGTCCCGGTGGGAATGCCGGCCTCTTTGCGGATGGCCGCGGAAAAACCGGTCTGGTATCCGGGGCCGGGCGTAATCCTTTGGTGGGCCACTGCTCCCCCGCTGGACACGTCAACCAGGTCCACGCCGCGTTCCGCTGCCTGCCGTGCCAGGCGGATGGAAGCCGGCAGGTCAACGCCGCCCTCGGCCCAGTCGGTGGCGGAAATCCTCAGCAGCAGCGGCATCGAGTCGGGGATGGCGTTGCGCACGGCATCGACGACGGCAAGCATCAGGCGGTTGCGGCCGGCCTCGTCCCCGCCCCATTCGTCGGTGCGCAGGTTCGTCAGCGGGCTCTGGAACTGATGCAGCAGGTAGCCGTGTGCGCCATGGATCTCCACGGTGTCAAAGCCTGCGTCCACCGCGCGCTGCGCCGCTGCCGCGAAGTCCGAGATCACCGCCCGGATCTGCCCGGCTGTCATCTCGGCGGGAACCTCGTAGCCGTCGTAGGCCACGGCTGAAGGACCCGCTGTGCCCCAACCGCCGTCGGCGGCTGCCACACTGCCATGCCTGCCGGAGAACGGCCACCACGTGGAGGCCTTCCGGCCGGCATGCGCCAGCTGCACTCCGATCTTCGCGCCGGCCGCTCCATGGCGGTGCACAAAGGTGGTGATCCGCTGCCACGCCTCGGCCTGGTCATCGTTGTAGAGCCCGGCGTCGCGGGGGCTGATGCGGCCCTCGGCAGCCACCGCGGCCGCCTCGGTGAGCAGCAGCGCGGCCCCGCCGGCGGCAAAGGAACCCAGATGCATGAGGTGCCAGTCGTTGGGAACCCCTGGCGCGGCGTCGGGATCGCAGCTGTACTGGCACATGGGCGACAGCCAGCCGCGGTGCTGGAGCTCCAGGGAACGGAGCTTCAGCGGATCGAAGAGGCCCGGCACTAGAAGAGGACCCTCGCCAGTGCCTGGCGCGCCTTAGAAACGCGTTCGTCGGATGCGCCCACCACGTCGAAGAGTTCCAGCAGGCGGACGCGGGCGGTCTCACGCTCCGGACCGAAGTTCCTGCCAATGAACGCCACCAGCCGGTTCAGGCCGTCGTCAACGTGTCCGCCGGCGATGTCCAGGTCCGCGACAGCAAGCTGGGCTTCCAGGTTGTCCGGCTCGTTGGCGGCGAGCGTGCGGACGGACTCGGCGTCCTGGGCCGAGAGCGGCTGCAGGCGTGCCATCAGCTCCACCTGGGCAAGTCCTGCCTTGGCCTCGTGGTCCGAGGGCATCTCCTTGAGCGCTTGGCGGTAGGCATCCGCGGCAGCGTCGAAGTCGCCCGCCTCGATGGCATCGTAGGCGGCCTGGTGAAGTGGCGGCAGCGGCGCGGGCTCGGATTCCTCACCGGCGCCCGCGTTCAGGCTGCCGGTCACGCCGTTCGCCGCAGCCACCTTCAGCAGCTCGTCGAACAGGGCGCGCACTTGCTGCTCGTCCGCGCTGCCCTGGAAGAGCGGTACGGGCTGACCCTTGAGGACGGCCACAGCGGTGGGCACTGCCTGCACCTGGAACGCCTGGGCCAGCTGCGGAAACGCCTCGATATCGGCGGCCCCTAGGACAAGCCGGCCCCCGTAGCTCTTCACCACGCTGTCCAGCGTCTGCAGCATCCCGGTGGACTCCGGCGAGTACGGGGCCCACAGGGCGAACACCACGGGGACCTGCGCGGACAGTTCCACCAGTTGCTGGAAATTGGCCTCGGTGACGTTGACCCGCAGGTCCGGTCCGCCTGCAGTTCCGCCGGACTGCGACCCGTCCGGTGCGACGGCACCACCGGCGGCGCCGGTTCCGGCAGGCGCGGCCGGGCGCTGCTTCAGGGTTGAAAGGTCGACGGCGCCGCGCAGGTTAAGCAGGCTGGCAGCGGCTGGAGGGACTGGGCGGGAAGCAGGCGAACTCATGCTTTCCACTTTAGCCACTCCGGCCGCTGCCGGAAGTAATACGGTGCCGGGGCTACTTGAAGCTGGCGCCGACCAGGCCGCGGGTTGCGGCGACGAGCTTCATGGGGTCGCTGGAGCCGGCAGGCGGTATGTACACTGCCATCGACTCGGCGAAGTTGAGCACCATGCCGGTGGTGGTTTCCTTGCCGCCGGCCAGGGCTGCTGCGTCATCACCGATGGTCAGCTTGTCGCCGGCAGCCTTCGGCGTGCCTTCAAAACCGAAGTTGATCCGGCCCAGGACCAGGGCCCCGCCGTCGTCGGTGCGGAAGACCACCGTGCTTTCCGGAACCACCTTGTGGGTGAAGGCGAAGTTGCCGTTCTCCCCGGCCTTGACCACCTCTGCCTGGTAGGACAGCGTGTCGGCGATGTACGGCGAGGACTCGCCCTCAACAAGCTTGTCCTTGAAGGCGGAATCGGGAGTGGTCAGGCGGTCGGCGAGGCCCGAGAGGGCCTCTTCCCCGCTGTACAGCAGGCCGGTCTTGTCGCCGGCGGCGAGCGTGTCCGTGCCGCCGCGGCTGATGGTGGGGAACGTGGCGCCGGGCTGGAGCGGGGTGGTTTCCACCAGCTTGTAGTTCTCGCGCGGGGAGGGCTGGACCAGGGTCAGCAGCTGGGGCACCACGTTGCCGTCGCCCTGGGTGACGGCAAGGACGGAGCGGGGCCAGTCGCGGTCACTGGTGACCACGGTGGTGAGCAGCTTGGTGGAGCGGACGGGCATCCTGGCTTCGTAGGAACCCACCTGGGAACGGATCTTGTAGTTCTGGGTGCGCACTTCCAGCTCGGTGCCGCCCACACGCTCGGCCAGCTGGCCCGCGTCCTTGGCGGCATCACCGGCGTCGACGGCGCTGGAAACCTGCTCCAGGATCCTGCGGAACTGGGCATCAAGCAGGACCGGCGATCCGGCCTCCGGGGCAGCCGGTGCCGACGGCGAACCGGTGGCTTCCGGAGCGGGCGTGGCAGCGTACGCAGCCGTGCCGGACCCCGCGAGGACTGCTGCAGTGATGCCCGCAGCCACCATGCCGGCACGCGAGGATGCCTTGGAAGATCCGGCTCCCGACTGGCTCCGGGCACGGGCCCGCTGCGCAAAGCCGCTGCCCTGCCCATCGCCTTCACCGTTCCGCTTGCGCGCGGAGATCAGTGCCAGCGCGATGCCGCCAAGGATCAGGAGGGAGCCAAGCACGATGAGGGGAATGGCCCACGGTGTGGATGTGTCGTTGGGGAATGTCATGGAGACGGAGGCCGGCGCGGCCTTGGTTCCGTCGGAGGCGAGCAGGAGGCTCCAGTCGCCGTCTGCCGGAGGCGTCCAGGAGTATTCCAGTTCACCGCTGGCGTTTTCGCTGGAAACCCAAAGGTCGGAGCCGGCCGGGTTGGGGGTGGTGGCCTCGCCGTCGGTGTGCTCGACCTGCAGGGACTTGCCGTCCTCAGAAACACCGCTGATGGTGTTGTGCGCGGCCTGTCCAACCCAGGCGTCGACGTCGTCCGGACGGCCGGCGGCGAGCAGGAAGTTGCCGTCGCCCTCGATGCTGATCTTGACGGTACCGCCGTGCAGGGTGCGCAGGTTCTGGTCAATGACGGTCAGCGGCGCTTCCGCCGTGTCGGCCGGCGCGGCTGCCGTGAAGGTCTCGGAAGGGGCCCAGATGGTTCTCTGGCCGATGCCGGCCAAAAGTGTCAGGAGGCCGAGCAGCACGAGTGCGACTGCAGTCTTTAAACGCAAGGGAACACCTATCATCAGCGGGGGTTTGCCTTCCATAGTAACCGTTTTGTTACCAGGGCCCCGGATTGGGTGGCTGCCGCCCCGGGAAAATGCCCCGGACCACCCCCGTCCGCAGCTGTTGACAAGGCTGCTGATAGTGTTTGCGATGATCATCACATTGGCCCGTTGACGCGGCGCCACGTACGGAACAGGCCCTCAAAACCAGTGACTGACAAGACGGACGAGTCTTCCTCGGCAGCCAACAATTCCGGAGGCCAGGAGCCACCGGCAGCCGCACCCGAGGGGCCCCGCACGCCCGCAGGAAGGGCACCGCCGCGGCGGCGCTCGGTTTTGTGGCCCGCCGGCTTCGCCAGCCGCTGCCAGGCGCCCAGCCCAGGCTGCGGTTCGAGATGCCGCCGGAGTACGTCCAGGAGCAAGAGGTTTTGACCACTGACCCGGACGGCGAGGTAAGGCCGCAGTTCGGCCGGCCCGGTCCCCGGATGTCGCCGCAGCATCCCCTCTATATGGGCTTCATGGGAACCGTCGGCGTGGGGCTTGCGCTGCTGGTCTACTGGATCGGCTCGAACACCACGCAGCTGCTGCTGTGGATCGTGGCGGCCCTGTTCATCGCCCTGGGCCTGGAACCGGTGGTGGGCTGGCTGGAGAACCGCAAGATCCCGCGGCCGGCAGGAATCCTGGTGTCCGTGACTGTCCTGGTGAGCGCCGTCGTCGGCTTCTTCGCCACCCTGATCCCCACCATCGTGGAGCAGGTGACGGAAATCGTGGAGCAGGCGCCGGTGTGGATCCGGGACTTCATCGATTCGGAGTTCTTCCGCAGCCTCGACGACCAGTTCGGCGTCCGTGACCGGGTGGCGGAGGAACTGGACAAGTTCGTGAACGACCCCGCCGCGGTGGGCGGTATCTTCGGCGGCGTGGTGGGCTTTGGTTCCACCGTGGCCAACGGCCTGTTCGGGGCCCTGATCGTGCTGGTGCTGAGCCTGTACTTCCTGGCCGCCCTGCCGGCGATGAAGAAGTGGGGCTACCGGCTGGCGCCCCGCTCCCGCCGCCACCGCGTGGAAGCCCTGTCCGAGGAGATCACCCGGTCTGTGGGCAACTACGTGATCGGCCAGGCCTGCGTGGCGCTCCTCAATGCCACCTTCGCCTTCATCGTGATGTCCATCCTGGGCATCCCGTTCGCCCTGCTGCTGGCCTTCGTCGTCGCCCTGCTCGCGTTCATCCCGCTGGTGGGGGGAATGATCGCCGCCGTGGTGGTGCTGCTCGTCTCCCTGACGGAGGGCTGGCAGACGGCCGCCATCTACGCCATCTGCTACTTCGCCTACCTGCAGTTCGAGGCCTATTTCATCTCGCCGCGCATCATGCAAAAGGCGGTTGCAGTGCCGGGAGCGGTGGCAGTCATTTCAGTCATCGCGGGCGGCAGCCTGCTGGGGATTCTTGGCGCGCTGATCGCCATTCCCACCGCAGCGGCCGTCCTGCTGCTGATCCGGGAGATCTACATCGTGCGGCAGGACCAGCACTGACAGGACCAGCCCTGGTCCGCGCCGCTCCCCCGGCGGCCTAGGCCGGAGCGGTGGCCGACGGGCCGTCCCATTCCGTCGGCAGCCCGGCAGGGCCGGAGCCGGCCCCGGTGACGTCATCCACGATTTCGTTCAGGACCCGGGCCGCGTACTTTTCCCCCACCACAGGTGCTTGGCGCCGTCGACGCCCACCACCCGCGCCTGCGGCACCAGGCTGAACCGTGCGGCCGCCTCGGCGGGCTGGAGGAAGTCGTCGTGCTCGGGGACCAGGACGGTGAGCGGCTTGCCCGATTCCGCCCACTGCTGGAGGTGCTTGTCCGTGGCACGGTGCAGCGGCGGCGACAGCAGCACGGCGCCTTCCACCTGCGATGCCACCGGCTCCACCGCGCCGTACATCAGCGCCAGTTCCGTGCCGAAGGACCAGCCCACCAGCCACCGGTTGGGCAGGCCGCGTTCCACCGCGAACCGCACCGCCGCCTCGACGTCGTACCGCTCGCCGATGCCTTCCTCGAAGGCGCCCGTGCTGGTGCCGCGCGGGGATGCCGTGCCCCGGGTGTTGAAGCGGAGCACCGCGACACCTGCCAGCGCCGGCAGGCGGTAGGAGGCCTTGCGGTAGACGTGCGAATCCATGAACCGCCGTGCGTGGGCAGGGGGTGCAGGGTGATGAGCGTAGCGTGGACGGGCCCCGATTCCGGCAGCGCGAGTTCACCCACCAGGGTGTGGCCGTCGTCCGTCTGCAGCTCCACGTTTTCGCGCCGGGCGGGCAGGACGGTGGAGGCACGGATGGGAACAGGTCCCCCGGAGGGCGTGAATTCGTACGACGACGGATGAAAAGTCATGCCTGCCAGCTTAGCGACAGCAGGGGTTCTGCCGCCCGCGGATGTCAGCGGTAGCGGTAACTGCGCGACATCCAGCAGTTTGTATGCCAGTGGCGCCGCTCCGCCAGGCCGGCGGCTGCCCCGAAGAGATGGTCGTCCTTCCAGACCACCAGGTGCGCGACGCCGGGCAGGACGGCCGTGGAGCACTCAGGGCAGATGTAGGTCTTTTCGGCGTTTTTGGCGGTCATGGTGCGGACCATCCATTCGCCGTCCGGCGCGCTTTCACGCCGGGCGATGCCGGCCCGGGCGCGTTCCAGGTCCAGCTCGGGAACGTCCCCGCCGCCCTTTTTGCCGGCACCCCGCTTTCCCGGGCCTGCACCTTTTCCGGAGACAGGACGGCGGGGACGGTTGGAACGCGGCATGCATCCATTCTGCCCCAGCCCGGCACGGCTCCCGCACCCGCGCAACCGCCGTGCGAGCCGGCGTCGGGACCGGGCCGCAAGGCTGCAGGCGGTAGTCTGTACGGCGTGCGACTTGTCATAGCCCGATGCTCCGTTGATTACGTTGGCCGGCTCAAAGCCCATCTTCCCCTCGCCACCAGGCTCCTGCTGGTCAAGGCGGACGGGTCCGTGCTGGTCCACTCGGACGGCGGATCCTATAAGCCGCTCAACTGGATGAGCCCGCCCGCCACCCTGCGGGTCTCCTCCCCGGAGGACGTGGACCTGGAGCTGGGGGTGGTGGAGCAGTGGACCGTGCAGTCGGCGAAAACCGATGACCGGCTCATCATCAACATCCACGACAAGCTGAGCGAGTCGTCCCACGACCTCGGCGTGGACCCCGGCCTCATCAAGGACGGCGTGGAGGCCGACCTCCAGCGGCTCCTCGCCGAACAGATCGAAACCCTCGGCACCGGCTACTCGCTGATCCGCCGCGAGTACTTCACCGCCATTGGACCGGTGGACATCCTGGCGCGGGACGCGGACGGCGGCACCGTGGCCATCGAGCTCAAGCGCCGGGGCGACATCGACGGCGTGGAGCAGCTGACGCGCTACCTGGAACTGCTCAACCGCGATCCGCTGCTCGCGCCCGTGCGGGGGATCTTTGCTGCCCAGCAGATCAAGCCGCAGGCAAAGGTGCTGGCAACGGACCGCGGCATCGACTGCATCACCCTGGACTATGACGCAATGCGCGGCGTCGATGACAGCGAATCACGCCTTTTCTGACCTGCCGCATTAACGCCCGGGCAACGCCAAAGCCGCCTGACAAGGCATTTAACCGGGTTTTAACCTAAATTTTGGCCGTTTCACCGCCAAAACCGTTGACCGGCGCGGAGAGGCATGAAATTCTTGTCTCAGTCTTTGTGTAGGTGTTTTTCATGCTCGCAAGACATGTTGCGAGCGCGAAGCTCCTGCAACCCGGACCCCTGAATAGCCCGGAATTCAGGATTCTTCTCGCGGAGTGACCAAGGCCGGTACGAGGTGTGCCGATCTTAAAAAAGTTCCACAATGAGGAGAAATAAATGGCACAGGGAACCGTCAAGTGGTTCAACGCTGAAAAGGGCTTCGGCTTCATTACCCCGGATGACTCCGACGGTGATGTCTTCGTTCACTACTCGGAGATCCAGACCAACGGCTTCAAGACCCTCGACGAGAACCAGCGCGTTCAGTTCGAGATCGGCCAGGGCGCCAAGGCCCCCAGGCTACCGGCGTGACGCTGGTCTAGTCCCCCGCCGCAAACCCGCTTCGGCGGTATGCAGCAATAGAATGATCCCCGGCAATTACTGCCGGGGATCATTTTATTGTTTGTGCGTCTCACAATGCTTTTCCGGCATTTAATCCGCAAGTTTTGACCCTCTTGTGAATTGCCTTTACTTAACCAGTTTGCTGACCAGCCGTGCACCCTGCGGAAGGGAAAGCCCGGGCAGGTACGCGCGGGTCAGGGCGCGGCCGATGGCCGGCAGGTGCAGCGGGTCCTGATAGTAGAGGTACAGCGCGCGGTACTCCGGCTTGAACCGAGACTTGAACGCGGCCAGGGAACGGAAGCCGTACACCGGCTCCAGCGCATGCCCCACGAGATCGAGGATGCGGACCAGGTTTTCGGCCCCGTCCCGGTCCCCGCTGCTGTCGTCGGCGCCGCCGTGGTTGGCCAGCGGCGAGCCGGACAGGGAGATCACCTCCACCGATCCGCGCAGCTCCAACACGGCCGAGGCGATGAGGAATTCCATGACGCCCGGAAAACCTTCCGTACTCCGCCGCATGACGTCCAGCGTCCTGCTGACCAGCCGCCCGCCGTCGTACACGGGAAGCCAGCTGGTCACGCCGTGGACTGTACCGTTACCGTCGACGGCAAGGCAGCACAGGACCTCGTCGTCGTCCAGCTCGTCCACCCCGCCCAGGGTGAAGCCCATTTCAGGGACGGACTTGTTGGCCGCCCACTCCTCCGAGACCTCGTTGAGCTTTGACCGCAAAGCAGCCGGCAGCGCGTGGTAGGGACCCCACACCGCCTCAACCCCCAGATTTGCAGCCCGGTTCAGCGCTGTCCGCACGTTCTGCCATTCCTTGCCCTTGAACTCCAGCTCCCGGATGGCAAGCCGGGTCTCCTGCGCGACCGACACCCGGGCGAACCCGCGCTCCTGCAGCGCCGGCCACATGGAGTCGTCGCAGGAGTACAGCGCCGGAATCAGGGCCTGGCTGCGGCAGTAGGCCAGGAACCCCTCGGTGACCGCCTGCTGTGCCTGGCGCGGTCCGATGGCCCCGCCCAAAGTCAATGCCACGCTGCCGTGCCGCTGGTAGGCAACCGCACCCTGCCCGTCGGGGCTGAACCAGTAGGTGTTGGGCTCCCAGAGTGCCATCCAGGACAGCGGCCCGCCGCCCTGGTGCAGCAGTTCCCGGGCCCTGGCGCGGTCCTGCCACCCGGAGTCGTGGCCATGGTGTCCGATCAGCACCCACCACACCGCCACCAGCGCCACCACCCAGAACACGGGACCCGAGTAGGCAAACAGGACCGCCTCCACGCTGTTCCGGTCGGCAAAGACCCGGTGGTAGTGCTGCGGGATGGGAACCGGGACGTACTGCCTGGCGAGCTCGGCGAAAAGTCCCAGCAGCCCGCCGTCGCGTTCCAGGCCGCCTGACCAGAACCATGCGCCGGCATAGGCGGTGGCCAGGACCCCCCACGTGCCGCCGGCCACCAGGGCCAGCGTCCGGCGGGCAGCAGGGAGCGTCTGCACCCGGAACTGCCGCCGGTTGAGCCACAGGACCACGGCGAGCAGGAGGGGCACGACGACGAGCGGCAGCACGTGGGCGAAGGCCGATCCCATGGGTGCGGCCTGCGGCCCCTGCGGGCGTGAGGGCACCAGCGCAAAGAGTGCGAGGTAGACGGCGGCCAGTGCCGTGACGGCCAGCTGGATGGCGATTGCGATGTTCAGCGCAAGCCTCCGGCCGCGGCGCATGCCGTCGGCACAGATCAGCAGCAGGAGAACCGGGACAACGGCCAGCGCCAGCCCGAACGGGCCGGCGAACCCTGCACGTCCGGCTTCCAGGCAGGAGGCTTCAACGGTTGCCCCGCAGTTCAGGGCAAGCTGGCTGAGCGTGGGCATCGGGTTCAGCACCACGTCGCGCAACAGTGCCAGCGGCCCGGTGGGCGACCGCGCGATTCCGGTGAGGATGGGCCCCACGGCGAAGACGGCAACGGTCAGGGCAAGGAGGTTCCTCGTCTCCCGGCCCGTGGACCGGTGCCGGTGCAGGTGGCCCTGGTCGCCCTGGATCCACCAGCCCGCCAGCAGGCCCAGGAGTGCGCCGAGCAGGCCGATGACCGTTTCGGCGTGTCCCACGTACAGGACCAGCAGCAGCGAAACGGAGATCACTGCCGTCCGCAGCCGCCGCTGCCACAGCACCGGCAGCCGTGCACTGCCGGCCAGTCCTGCTGCCAGGACCGGTCCATAGGGTCCAATCAGGATGTCGTCCGCCATTTGGTCCAGCCACCCGTCGCCGGCGTACTCCGCCAGCTGGGTGATGAGCAGGAACAGCGTCACCGCGGCAAACTGGCCGCCGAACAGCAGGGCGGCCGCCGCCCGGGACCCGAGTTTCCGCTCCGCAAGCCCCAGGAACACGATGATCATGAGTGATGCTGCCAGGTACGCCAGGGGGTTGGTCGCGAAAAAGAGGCTGGTGAAGAGCTGCCACCAGTTGCCGTCACGGAGACCCTGCCCGCTGACGCCGGCCAGCTCCAGGAGGTGCTCCGGCGGCCCTGCCAGGTAGCTGCCTGTTACCGCGCCGGCCAGCACGAACACCGCAAGGACGGCCAGGCTGAACGGCACGGACCGCAGCTCGACGGCGGCACGGGCCAGTGCGGGCCGGAGCACGGTGTCCCAGGCCAGTGCCGTGGTGCGGACCTCCCTTTCGGGGCTCACCGCCGAAGCCCCCATCTGTCCATGAGGAAATCCAGGGCATCGGCAATCCGCCGCGAGGACGTATCCCAGGAATGGCCGGTGTTCTCCACTTCATACGCCCGAACGGTGAATCCTGCGCTTTCCGCTGCGGTCGCCAGTGTCCGGAGGTACCCCACGAACTCGGGATCGTTCTGTCCGGCCGTCAGGTAGAGGCCGCTGCTTTCGAACCTTTGCTGCTTCATGATGGCCAGGGGGGTCTGCCGGTTGAAGGCCTCCGGATCCCCGGGGAAGGCGGCGTCGATGGTTTTCTGCCGTTCCTTGGCGATGGCCGGTTCCGCTTCAGCCGAGAATGCCAGCGCTGCAGGGAAAAGCTCCGGGTGCCTCGTGGCCAGCTGCACCGCGCAGGTGCCGCCAAAGGAGAAACCGCCCGTCGCCCACCGGCTGTGGTTGGTGTCCACCACCAGCGTGGAGCTGATCCAGCCGGCGACATCCTTGGTGAGGTAGGTATCGGCACGGGCAATCCGGCTGTCCATGCACATGGTGTTGGCCGACTGGGAACCGTTGGGGTCGGGAATCACCACTACCGGAGCCACCCCGCCGTGTGCTGCGGCGTAGGAGTCCATGTGGGCCTGGATGGTCCCGCCCGTGAGCCAGTCCGCCGGGCCGCCCGGCTGCCCTGCGATCAGCACCAGCACCGGAAGGGCCGGACGGTTGGCGGCAAAGTACGCGGGCGGCAGGTAGATGTAGGCTTCCCGCGTGTCCATCCCGGACAGCGTGCCGGGTATGGAGGCCCTGCGGAGGGCTCCCCCGGCCGGAAGTTCGCCCTGCGGGCTCCAGCTGTCCAAGGAAGCGCCGTCGGGCTCGCCGGGCTGGCGCATCAGTCCGGCTTCGAGGGTGGGAATCCGGGACAGGGCTGTTCCCAGGAGGTCGCTGACGGTCCTGTTCAGCCCGAAGTAGGCGTTGATCTGCACTGAGGACAACGCGACCACCAGGAGTGCGGCCAGGACGGCGGTCCCACGCCGCGGCCAGCTCGCGTGCGGAAGGCGCATCAGGCCCAGGAGCACGGCGGCGACGGCGGGGACCACCCAGAGCAGGACGGTGTCCGGAATGTTCTCAGGGAAGACTGTGAAAACGTTGATGAGGGCCCAGTGGACGGTGGCCACCAGGGCAAAGGCGGCAGCCGCGGCCGCGATGATGCGGACGATCCAGCGGCGGACGTTCGGGGACGCAGGGGGCGGCAGCAGGAGGTAGCCGGCGCCGGCCAAACCCAGGATGAGGGCTGCCCAGTACAGGGGGCCGTCAATCAGCCTGACGTCGTATAACCAGTCCACGCCGGCTAGCGCCAGGTGCCTACGCCGATGACCGGGCCGGCCTCCAGCCATGAGGACAGGCCGGTGTAGGCGTCGAACTTCATGGCGAGCCGGAGGTCCTGGCCTTCATAGCGCAGTTCAACGATCACGACGTCGGGCTGGACCTTGACGGCCTCGGCATCGGTGGGCTTGCGGCGGCCCAGGAGTTCAAGCGAGTGGCGCTTGAACCGGTGTTTGGGGCGGACACTGAGCGAGAGCAGCCGGAACCACTCCAGGTCGTTGTCCTGATAACGACAAACCCCCATCTGCCAGCTGTTTCCAGCCATGCAGATGGAGGCGTCCACCGTGCCGAGGGCACGCCGCAGGTTGAAGCGGCGCACCCCCGAAAGGCACAGTGCAAAAATCAGCAAACCAAAGGCGGTTGCCAGTGCGATGAACGGAAGACTAGATGCGTCCATCAAGGTGATGCTAGCGGATCCCAGCGGTGGCCGACTCACCCAGGTGGGCGTTGTCAGCCACGATAACCACGCGGTTGTTGTCAACGGAGAAGAATCCGCCGTCGACAGCTACTGCAATACGGTCACCGGACACCGGCTGGATAGCCAGCTCACCTTCGGCCAGGATCGCCAGCAGGGGCGAGTGGCCGGGCAGGATTCCGATTTCACCATCGCTGGTGCGGGCCTTGACCATCTTGGCCGCTCCGGACCACACGAAGTGGTCCGCTGCGACAATCTCAACCTCAAGCTCAGCCATATTACTTGGTCTGTTCCTGGATCTTGGCCCACTGGCGCTCAACGTCATCCAGGCCGCCGACGTTGAAGAACGCCTGCTCTGCGATGTGGTCGAGGTCGCCGTCGCAGATGGCCGAGAAGCCTTCGACGGTGTCCTTGATGGAAACCGTGGAGCCTTCGACGCCGGTGAACTGCTTGGCGGTGTAGGTGTTCTGGGACAGGAACTGCTGGATGCGGCGTGCACGGGACACGACGATCTTGTCCTCTTCCGACAGTTCGTCAACGCCGAGGATGGCGATGATGTCCTGGAGTTCCTTGTTCTTCTGCAGGATCTGCTTCACACGGACAGCCGTGTTGTAGTGGTCCTGGCCGATGTACTGGGGGTCCAGGATTCGGGAGGTGGACGTCAGCGGGTCAACGGCCGGGTACAGACCACGGGAGGCGATTTCACGGGAAAGTTCCGTGGTCGCGTCGAGGTGTGCGAAGGTGGTTGCCGGTGCCGGGTCGGTGTAGTCATCTGCGGGAACGTAGATGGCCTGCATCGAGGTGATGGAGTGGCCCTTGGTGGACGTGATGCGCTCCTGGAGGAGGCCCATTTCGTCAGCCAGGTTAGGCTGGTAGCCCACGGCGGAAGGCATACGGCCGAGAAGGGTCGAAACCTCGGAACCTGCCTGCGTGAAGCGGAAGATGTTGTCGATGAAGAGCAGCACGTCCTGGTTCTGCACATCGCGGAAGTACTCCGCCATGGTCAGCGCGGACAGGGCCACGCGCAGACGCGTTCCCGGCGGCTCGTCCATCTGGCCGAACACAAGGGCGGTGTCCTTGAGGACGCCTGCCTCTTCCATTTCAACCCAGAGGTCGTTGCCTTCACGGGTACGCTCGCCAACACCGGCGAATACCGAGGTACCACCGAAGTTGCGGGCAACACGGGTGATCATTTCCTGGATCAGAACGGTCTTGCCCACGCCGGCGCCGCCGAAAAGGCCGATCTTTCCACCCTTGATGTACGGGGTGAGGAGGTCGATGACCTTGATGCCGGTTTCCAGCATCTCGGTGGAACCTTCGAGGGAAGCGAAGCTCGGTGCCTTGCGGTGGATGGGCCAGCGTTCGCTGATCTGCAGTTCCGACTCGGCAACGTCCAGGGGCTGGCCCAGGACGTTGAAGATGTGGCCCTTGACGCCGTCGCCGACGGGCACGGAGATCGGGGCACCGCTGTCCACCACGGACGTGCCGCGGACAAGTCCGTCGGTTGCCTGCAGGGAGATGGCGCGGACGAGGTTGTCACCCAGGTGCTGGGAGGTCTCGAACGTGATGGTCTTGGTCTCACCGTTGAGAGTAATCTCGGTGGTGAGTGCGTTGTAGATCGACGGGATTGCGTCAGCCGGGAATTCGACGTCGACAACCGGGCCGATGACGCGCGCAATACGGCCGGTGGCACCGGTCGTTGCGGCTACGTTTTCGGTAGCAGTGGCAGTCATCTCTCTCACTTCACTCAGTAGATGGCGTGGGGTTAAGTTTATCTGTGTGGTGCAGGTTCAACGGAACCGCGGCCAGGCCTATGACGCGAGGGCGTCGGCGCCGGCAACAATCTCGGAGAGCTCCTGCGTAATCTCGGCCTGGCGGGCCGTGTTGCGCAGACGCGTGTACTTCTTGATCAGGTCCGTGGCGTTGTCCCCTGCCGACTTCATCGCGCGCTGGCGCGCGGCCAGTTCGGATGCAGCGGCCTGCAGCATGGCTGCGAACAGCCGCGATTCGATGTAGCGCGGCAACAGGGCATCAAGAACCTGCTCGGTTTCCGGCTCGAACTCGTACAGCGGCAGCAGGTCCGACTCGGAGGCGGCTTCCTCTTCCACTACCTCCAGGGGCAGCAGGCGGATGACCGTGGGCTCCTGGGTAACCATCGACTTGAAGCGCGTGTAGACAACGTGGATCTCGTCCACGCCACCGTCTTCGTAGTCCGTGGCGAAGTCGGCCAGCAGAGCCTCCCCGATTTCCCGGGCAGTACTGAACTCGGGCGCGTCGGTTCCTCCGGTCCAGACCCGCGCGTACTCGCGGTTCCGGAAATCGAAGTAGGCCTGCGCCTTGCGGCCCACGAGGTAGGTTTTGACTTCCTTGCCTTCAGCGTGGAGAAGCTCGTTGAGACCTTCCGCCTGCTTGAGGACACTGGCCGAGTAGGAACCTGCCAGGCCACGGTCCGAGGTGATTACCAGGACTGCGGCGCGGCGGATCTGCTCGGGCTCGGTGGTCAGCGGGTGGTCGATTTCGCTTTGGCTTGCGACAGCAGAAACGGCACGCGTGATCGCGTTCGCGTAAGGCAGTGAAGCTGCTACGCGCGCACGGGCTTTACCGATGCGCGAGGTAGCGATCAGTTCCATCGCCTTGAAGATCTTGCGCATCGACGTGGTCGAGCTGATCTTCTGGCGGTAGACCCGAATCTGGGCTCCCATACTTATCCTTTCCTAACATTCCGTAAACCGGGTGTGCCGGACCCTGCGGCCCTGCACACCCGGTGAGCGGAACTAGCGCTTCTGCTTGACGATCTTTTCCTGGTCAACGTCACCCTCGGAGATGGACTCATACTCCTCGTGGCCGGCACCTACCAGGTGGTTGTCGCCTTCACCGAAGAAGCCCTTCTTGAAGTCGACGATGGCGGACTTCAAAGCGGCTACGGTGTCGTCGTCCAGCACGTTGGTCTGGGCCAGCGTGGTGAGGATCGAGGACTTGCGGCCCAGGTGGTCCAGGAACTCGCGCTCGAAGCGGCTGATGTCCTCAACCGGAACGTCGTCAAGGTAGCCGTTGGTACCGGCCCAGATGGAGACAACCTGGTTCTCAACCGGGAACGGCGAGTACTGGCCCTGCTTCAGCAGTTCCATCAGGCGGGCGCCACGGGTCAGCTGCTGGCGCGATGCGGCGTCCAGGTCCGAAGCGAACATGGCGAATGCCTGCATGTCGCGGTACTGGGCCAGATCCAGCTTCAACGTGCCGGAGACCTTCTTCATGGACTTGACCTGCGCGGCACCACCAACGCGGGACACCGAGACACCCACGTCAACGGCGGGGCGCTGGTTGGCGTTGAAGAGGTCCGACTGGAGGAAGATCTGGCCGTCGGTGATGGAGATGACGTTGGTCGGGATGTAGGCGGAAACGTCGTTCGCCTTGGTCTCGATCAGCGGCAGGCCCGTCATGGAACCGGCACCCAGTTCGTCGGAGAGCTTTGCGCAACGCTCCAGCAGGCGGGAGTGCAGGTAGAAGACGTCGCCCGGGTAGGCTTCGCGTCCCGGCGGGCGGCGGAGGAGCAGCGACACTGCACGGTAGGCCTCAGCCTGCTTGGACAGGTCATCGAACACGATGAGGACGTGCTTGCCGCCGTACATCCAGTGCTGGCCGATGGCCGAGCCGGCGTACGGTGCCAGGTACTTGAAGCCGGCGGGGTCGGAGGCAGGGGAGGCCACGATGGTGGTGTACTCCAGCGCGCCGTTGTCCTCGAGGGTCTGGCGGATGGCGGCGATGGTGGATGCCTTCTGGCCGATCGCCACGTAGATGCAGCGGACCTGCTTGTTCACGTCGCCGGAAGCCCAGTTGGCCTTCTGGTTGATGATGGTGTCGATCGCGATCGCGGACTTGCCGGTCTGGCGGTCACCAATGATGAGCTGGCGCTGGCCGCGGCCGATCGGGATCATGGCGTCGATGGCCTTGAGTCCGGTCTGCATCGGTTCGTGGACAGACTTGCGCTGGGTCACGCCGGGAGCCTGCAGCTCCAGTGCGCGGGTGGTCTCAGCCTTGATCTCGCCGAGGTCGTCGATGGGCACGCCCAGCGGGTCAACCACGCGGCCAAGGAAGGCGTCGCCCACGGGCACGGACAGAACCTGTCCGGTGCGGTGGACTTCCTGGCCTTCTTCGATGCCGGTGAAGTCGCCGAGGACGATAACGCCGATTTCGCGGACGTCGAGGTTCTGGGCCAGGCCCAGGGTGCCGTCCTCGAAGCGCAGCAGCTCGTTCGCCATGACCGAGGGGAGGCCCTCAACACGGGCGATGCCGTCACTAGCGGTGGTTACGCGGCCGACCTCTACGCGCTCTGCGTTTCCGGGTTCGTAGGACGCCGCGAACTCGTTCAGCGCATTACGGACGTCGTCGGCGTTGATGGTCAATTCGGCCATCTGCAGTCCCTGCTCTCCTGTTTTGTGATCACCGTGAAGGTGACCGGGGTTTCTATCAGTTTGTTGGTGCTTGTCCGGCTAGCCGGCCAGCTGGCGTTGCAGCTCGCCCAGCCTGGTGATGACCGAAGCGTCGAGCACTTCGTCACCGACCTGGACGCGGATTCCGCCAATGAGTGCTGGATCAACGTTGACGTTGATCTTCAGTTCCCGTCCGTACATGGCATTCAGGCCCGCCTGGAGGCGTGCCAGCTGCGTCGGCGTCAGGGGACGGGTCACGCTGACCGTTGCGATCCAGCGCTGCTGCCGCTTGGCCGCCAGTTCGGCGAACCGTTCAACGAGCCGGGTGGGCTTGATGCCCCGGGGCTGGGAAACTGCCTGGGTGATGAGGACTTTTGCTTCCTCACCCACCCCGGGCACCAGCTTCGCGGCCAGGGTAGCCTTGGCGGCTGCACTGGCCTGCGGCTCGGACAGAGCACGTTGTACCTCGTGGCTGGAGGCAACAGCCTGGTTGAAGGAGAACAGTTCGTTCTCCAGCTCTTCCAGGCCAGTGATTCCGGAGGCAGAAACGGCCGACTTGTTTTCAGCAACGGAAATGACCACCGTTGCGGCAAGAGTCTCGAGTGCATCGCCGATATCGCGCGCCGATGCCCAGCGTGAACTGGCCAGTCCGGATGCGATCTCTGCAGCATCAGCGGAGACTTTCCCGCCAACCAGCTGCCTGACCAGCGCCGACTTTTCGTCACCGGAACGCGACGGGTCAGTCAGGGCGCGGCGCAAGCCAGCCGAGCTGTCCACCATTTCCAGAATTCCGAAGAGTTCCTTTGCCAGCTGCAGCGACGCGGTGGAAAGCTTGGCTTCCAGCGCGACCAGCGCTGTTGCCAGCGATTCGCTCGATACGCCTGCCATTACTTAGCTGCACCTGCGTTCTGGGTCTCCAGATCTGCCAGGAAACGGTCAACTACCCGTGCTGCGCGCTCATCGTCGTTGAGCGATTCGCCCACGATGCGGCCGGCAAGGGTGGTGGCCAGGGTGCCTACCTCTGAACGCAGGGACACAACGGCCGCCTGGCGCTCGGATTCGATCTGTGCGTGGGCCTGCGCGGTGATGCGGGCAGACTCTGCAGCTGCCTTCTCCTTGAGATCCGCAAGGATCTGGGCACCCTCCGCGCGGGCTTCCTCACGGATACGGTTGGCTTCGGTGCGGGCGTCGGTCAGCTGCTGCTTGTACTCTTCGAGTGCAGCAGACGCCTCAGCCTGGGCCTTTTCAGCCTTTGCAATGCCGCCTTCAATAGCCTCGGCACGCTCGGCGAAGGTCTTTTCGAACATCGGGACAACGAACTTGACCACGATGAACATGAGGATGGCAAAGCCCACGAGGACAACGCCCATTTCCCAGATGTTGGGCATCAGGGGATTGACTTCGCCCTCAGTGGCGGCTGAGATGATCAGCTGAGCCATTTTTTCACCCGTCCTTTTCTACTCGGTTCTGTAAGTTCGCTTCGTTCCAGGACTAGAGAACGAAGGCGAAGACCAAGCCGAGGATGGCGAGGGCTTCAGTCAGCGCAAGGCCGAGGAATGCGATCGGCTGCAGCACGCGCTGAGCTTCAGGCTGACGGGCAACGCCGTTGATGTAAGCAGCGAATACGAGGCCAACACCGATACCACCGCCGATTGCGGACAGACCGTAACCTACGAGGTTGAGATTGCCTTCCATTTTTCTTCCTTTCAAGATGCCACTTCAGTGGCAGGTTGTTTGGGTTGCTTCATCCCCCGCGAAGGGGAAGTCTGTGTGCCTGCCGGAATTGGATCCGGCGGCAGTGCCTAGTGGCTGTCGGCGTGCAGTGCGCCTTCGATGTAGATCGCAGTCAGCAGGGTAAAGACGTACGCCTGCAGGACCATGATCAGGGCCTCGAGCATGTACATCGCGATGGCACCTGCCAGGACCAGGACCGAGGTTCCCTTGAGCAGGATGTTCTCCTGCATGACCAGGTATTCGATGCCGGAGCCGGCGATCATCACGATGAGGTGGCCTGCGAGCATCGTGGCGAACAGACGGAGGCTGTGCGTGACGGGCCGGACCAGGAAGTTGGAGATGATCTCGATCGGGATGACGATCGGAAGGATGAACCACGGAACACCCGAGGGGACGGTGGCCAGCTTGAAGTAGCGCAGGCCGTTCTTCTTGACGCCGATGGCGATCCAGGTGAAGTAGACGAGACCGGCCAGCACGTAAGCGCCACCAACGTGGGAGAAGGTGGGGAGCTGGATCAGCGGGATGGCGCCATAGATGTTGTTCACCAGGATGAAGAAGAACAGGCTGAACAGCAGCGGGACGTACTTGATGAAGTCCCTGCCGCCGATGATGTCCTTGGCGATTCCGTTGCGGACGAAGCCGTATGCGGCCTCGCCGGCGAACTGGAGCTTGCCGGGTACCAGCTGCTGCTTGCGTGCGGCCAGCACGAAGAAGGTGGCGATAATGGCGACAGAGAGGAGGACCAGCAGCATCTGCTTGGAGAATCCTTCTGCGGCACCCCACGGCAGGATTGCCGGCAAATGCATTTCGTTAATACCAGGAGGAGCGAACTCTCCTGAATCTTGGGCCGGGAGCGCAAGCGCGATCAACGCGTTTCCTCTCTGCAGTGTCCATCATTGGGCGTTGGGCGGGGACCGGCAGCCTGACGGCCTGCTGTTCCCCCTGTGAAATTATTTGGCATTAGTGTCGCCGTCCGTGGACGGTCCGCTGGCAGCAGGACGCTCACCAGCATTTTTACGAGAACTGGTGAGGCCATGCATGTGGGAAAGGTAAAAACCTCCGACGGCTCCAAGCAGAGCGCCTGCGAGCACAATCCAGCGCGTTCCCCACAGATAATCCAGTCCCCACCCTATCAAACTCCAGACGATGATTCCGCCAATGATGTAGCTGAAGACGGCCATCCCGGCGTTGTATCCGCCGTCGGAGTTGTCGCTGGAGACACCAGGGGCGGAGCGGCCGGATACGGGCTTGCCGGCGGAGGCTTTTCCGGACTTTTTGGGGTCACGCATCGGAGGCTTCCTTGGTTTCTGGATCGTTGTAGATCTGCAGGCGGGCTTTGCTGAAACCATAGAGCTCAGCGGCCTGCCACAAAACGACGGCGGCCACGGCACCTGCAACAAACCAGCGGCCGTGCAGCCATTGCGGGGCTCCCACCACGAACAGGACCGCGGCGAACCCCACCACCTTGATGAAGTAGGTGGCAACGAACACGCCGATGGCCCCGGAGGGATTGCTGCGCCCCACGAAGTGGCCCACCAGGAGGCTTATTCCGAAGAACAGCATCACCAGCAGGCCGCCCAGCAAGGCGGAGACCGCCCCGGCGGAGCCGTCCAGTATTGCGGCAGCCCCGGCGCACAGCACCAGTCCCGCCGCCGCGGCCGCGGAGCTGAGCGTCAGGAGATGCAGCCACAGGGACCGGGTGGGACCGGAAGCACCAACGGGTCCTTTGCCGGACGCAGGTCCGGACTCGGCGTTGGAGGTCATGCGATCCCAATCGTCGGTACCTCAAGGCTGTAAACCACAAGGCGGGGTGGAGGGGCAGCTTTGGCTGCCCCTAAATTCTACATGAGATAGAAATGTTTCCGCACCGGGGTTACGCCGGAGTTTCCTCGTTACGGCGCGCGAGGTAGGGCCATGCCGTGACAAGGCCCATCACCAGGGTGGCGAAGAGGTCCACGGCAAGGACGATCTGCCACGGGAAGATGGCAAAGGCCAGTCCCCCGAACGACAGCACCCCGGTCCAGAGGTACATCAGGACTACGGCAGTGCGGTGCGAGTAGCCGATGTCCATGAGCTTGTGGTGCAGGTGGCCGCGGTCGGCTGACCACGGCGACCGGCCGCGCGCGGTCCTGCGGACCACCGCAAGGCCCAGGTCAAGCAGCGGCAGGAACAGGACGGCAAACGGCAGCAGGATGGGAATCACGGTGGAAATACCGTTGGCCCGGTCATAGAGCCCGCTGGTGATCTGGCCGGTGGAGACCACACCGGCGGAGGCCATGAGCAGCCCGATCAGCATGGCGCCGGAGTCCCCCATGAAGATTTTCGAGGGAAACCAGTTGTGCGGCAGGAAACCCAGGCAGCTGCCCACAAGGACTGCGGTGATGAGGGTGGCGAGGTCCGAGTAATCCAGGAGGACAGCGTTGCGGTGCACCCAGTACGCCGTGAAGAAGAACGCCGTGCCGCCGATGATGGCCACGCCGGCGGCAAGTCCGTCCAGGCCGTCAATGAAGTTGAAGGCGTTCATGGTGGTGACGATCAGGCCCGCAGTGAGCACCACCCGGATGGTTTCGTTTTCCAGGTAGATGGGTTCCGGCACCCAGGGCACGATGGTCATCTGGACGCCCCACACCGCCACGGTCAGGGCGGCGGCACTCTGACCGATGAGCTTCACCCACCACCGGATGTCCAGCAGGTCGTCCGCCACGCCCACGAGGACAATCACGGCAGCGCCGGCGAGGACGCCCCACGGCGAAAAGTTGTTCCGGTAGATGTCCTTGACGAAGAAAGACTGGCTGGCAACGATCAGCGCCACCATCACGCCCAGGAAGATCGCGACTCCCCCGAGCCTCGTGACGGGTGTTGAATGCATGTCGCGGCTGCGGATGGGCAGGTGCAGTTCGAGCCGGTGGCCCACCACGCGGGCACCCCAGGTGGCGGCATAGGACACAACGGCAGCCGTCAGCCCCATGAGCAGGTACATGATCATGGGGTGGTGGCCGTTTCAACTGGAGTGGAAATGCAGCGGAGCAGCGTTGGCGGCTGTACCCCGGCGGGTGGGCTCACTGGCAGGGATTCTGTTCTTCGATAAATGAAACTTCTCCGTCGCCGAGCGCGCAGCAGGCAGTGCGAAATGGCTGGTACGCAGTGCCTTACAGGGCTGTATTACAGTGGACTCTAGTCAAAGATACTAGCGCCACCGGCTTCATGGCTCCGCGCCACACGGCGCATTACGAGCGGGGAACTCCCTGACAGCCATGCTGAAAGGACCCGTCATGACCCCCCGCATTGCAGTTGCCGCCGTCACCTTCAACCGCCCGCGGGAACTGGCTGTGCTGCTGGATTCGATCAACGCGCAGACGGCTGCGGTGGACACCATCTGCCTGGTGGACAGCGGAACGGAGCCGTCGCGGGAGGTTGCCGGCCGGCATGACAATGTCGACTACGTCAGGTCGGAGGCCAACCTGGGCGGAGCAGGCGGTTTCGCGCTGGCCGCGCTCAAGGCGGTGGCCAGCGGTGCCAGGTGGATCTGGATGATGGATGACGACGCCGAACCAACGGATCCCGAATGCCTCGCAACCCTGCTGCGGGAGGCGGAGGCGCGCGACCTTGAGGCGGTCGTCCCACTGGTGACGGCCCCCGGCCATCCCGACCGGCTGTCCTTCTTCTTCCGCCTGGACGGAAAAGTCACCCACAGCAGGGCCGAGGTTGAGAAGCTGGGGTTCCTGCCCAACGACGGGCACTTCTTCAACGGCGCGCTGATCCGTTCCGACGTCTTCTTCAAGGTGGGCCTGCCCGACATGCGCCTGTTCATCCGCGGCGACGAAGTGGACTTCACCATCCGGCTCCGGAAAGCCGGCATCCGCTTCGGGACGGTGACCACCACGGCCATTACGCATCCGCATGCCTTTTCCGAGACCCAGCACGTCTACGGCGCCCGCTGGCACGTCATCGTTCCCGAGAATGCGTTCAAGCGGTACTACTACTACCGCAACCGCGGGTACCTGATCCGGCGCTACTTCCGTGTCCGTTCGCTGGTGGCCGATGTGGGCGGTTACGCGGGCTATTTCCTGCAGCGGCGGGACCTGGCAGGATTCCTGGGCTGGGCCTCGTCGTTCAGCAAGGGCCTGCGGGGCAAGGGCTTTGCCCCGCTGGAGGACCAGAAGTTCTAGGCCACGGCCTGCAGTTCCTGCGGCCTTACCTCCTGCGCAACCGCCGGCCGGCCAGCAGCCACAGCAGCACCCACGGCTCACCAAAGACCCGGTAGGCGACACGACGGGGATGCAGGAGCAGGCGCCAGGCCCATTCGAGGCCAAGGCGGCCAAGCCAGCGGGGAGCCAGCTTCTGGACACCCGCCAGCTGTTCGATGGCACCGCCCACGGCACAGTAAACGGCGGGAGGCAGCGCTTCCAGCCGGCGCTGGAGGACTTCTTCCTGCAGCGGCATGCCAAGCCCCAGCAGCACAAGCTGCGGCCGCTGGCGGTGCAGCCACTGAACGGCCGCATCCTCCAGGCCGGGGTTCCAGTTCTCCCCCGGGAACCCGGACACGTTGGCGCCGGGAACGATGGCCTTCAGCCTGGCTACCGCACCCGCATTCGCCTCGGCACCGGCTCCCACGACGGCGATGCGTTCCAGTCCTTGCACCTGGTCCAGGGCGGGTAGCCAGTCCGTTGATCCCAGGCGGTAGTCCATGACCGGGCCCTCGGCGTTGCCGGTCCTCCCCCACAGCCACAGCACCGGCGCACCGTCAAGGAGCACCACGTCGCTGCGCTCGTACAGGGTTCGGAAGCCGTCGTCGGACAGCGTCAGCGTGACGCTGTGCAGGTTGTGGCCGAGGACCGTCCGGGTGGATCCGTCCTGGATGTAGCGGCTGAGCGCCTCCACCAGCTCGGGTACCCGCAGCGGGGTTGCATCAACCTCCAGGAACGGGATCTGCTGGCGTTCCAGGGTCGTCAAGGCCGCGTGTCCGGGCCGGCGACGGCTGCATCGTGCGTCCCGGGAGCACCGTCGCCGGGCGTTACAACGGAGGAGCCTCCGGCAGCGGCAGGGGCAGCCGGGGTTACGTGTGGCTCCTCAGCAGCCGGTTCTTCCTCCGCCATGGGAATCTCGCCGAGTCCAAGAACGCCCGGTACGTGTTCGCGGAGCTGGTCCAGGCTGATGGCGCCATTGCGGACTACCCGGAGCCGCGGCCCGGTGGCATCCACGATGGTCGAGGCCACCGCTGCTTCGCCCTCGGCGGGACGGAAGCCGCCTTCCAGGTAGACCTCCACGGAGTCGGCCAGCTGCTCGCGGGCGGCCGCGGCGGTCTGTGCCGGCGCGTGCCCGGTGCGGTTGGCGGAGGAAACGGCAAGCGGCCCGGTGAGGGTCAGGAGCTCCTGGGCGATGTCGTCCGCGGGCATCCGCAGTGCAACAGTTCCCTTGGTTTCGCCGAGGTCCCAGTCCAGGGACGGCTGCGCGTGCAGGATCAGGGTCAGGCCGCCGGGCCAGAACGCCTCGGCGAGCTTCCGGGCATCAGCGGAAACATCGGTGGCCAGGCCGTCCAGGGCATTGATGCGCGGAATCAGGACGGGCGGCGGCATGGTGCGGCTGCGTCCCTTGGACACCAGGAGCATGGTGACGGCCTGCGGCGAAAAGGCATCGGCCGCAATGCCGTACACAGTGTCGGTGGGAAACACAACGCACCTTTTTTCGCTGATGGCGCGCTGGGCATGCTCCAGCCCCTGGGCGCGCTGGTCGTCAACGGTGCAGTCATAGGTTGTGGTCACTGGCCTATTCTTTCATTCCGGATGGTGCTGGTCCGCGAGCACGGCGCTGGTGGCGCGCTCCTTTTGGTTCAGGTCCATATGCGTGGTGATGTTGCGCCACATCCCCGCGCGGCCCATCATCGCGGCTATCCAGCCGGCCTGGACCTCTGCGTGCTCCATGACAAAGAAGCCGCCGGGCCGCAGCAGCCGGGCAGCCGAAGCCGCTGCCGCCGTCGGAAGTTCCATGCCGTCCGCTCCCCCGCCGTACAGTGCTTCCGGAGGGTCGTGCAGCGCGACTTCAGGCTCGTTGGGGATGGCCTCTGCGGGGATGTAGGGCGGGTTTGAAACCACGACGTCGAAGGTTCCGTTAAGCTCCGGCAGTGCGGTCCGCAGGTCCCCCAGCACCAGGTGGACGCCCAGGGGCGCGAGGTTCTTGGCCGCCCAGGCGTGCGCCAGGGGGCTGTATTCGACGGCGTGGACCTCCGCGCCGGGCACCTCATGGGCGATGGAACCGGCGATGGCCCCGGATCCGGTGCCGAGGTCCACGATGCGGGGCGAGGGCATCCCCTTGACGTGGTCGATAACGAGCTGGGCCACGGACTCCGTCTCCGGCCGCGGAATGAACACCCCGGGACCCACGGCCAGTTCGAGGTAGCGGAAATGCGCCACCCCGGTGATGTGCTGCAGGGGGACCCGGCCGGCCCGCTCCGCCACCAGCTCCGCGTAGCCCTCGGGAGCGGGCGCATCACCCAGCATCATGGCTCGCAGCCGGCCAAGACCCACCTTCAGGAGGTGGTCGGCCAGCAGTTCGGCGTCGACGCGCGGGCTGGGGACACCGGCGTCGCGAAGGATGGCAGTGGCCTCGCTGACTGCTGCAGCAAGGGACTGGCCCGGCCCGTTGGTCATACCCGGCAGGAATTAATCGTTCAGGGCGTCCAGGCGCGCCTGCTCGTCCATCTCGATGGCGGACTGGATGACGGGCTCCAGGTCGCCGTTCATGACCTGGTCCAGGTTGTAGGCCTTGTAGCCTGTCCGGTGGTCCGCGATGCGGTTCTCCGGATAGTTGTAGGTGCGGATGCGCTCAGAACGGTCCATGGTGCGGATCTGCGACTTGCGCTGTTCGGAGTTGGCGGCGTCGATCTGCTCCTGCTGGTGGGCCAGGATGCGGGCGCGGAGGACACGCATGCCCGCTTCGCGGTTCTGCAGCTGCGACTTCTCGTTCTGCATAGCCACGACGATGCCCGTGGGCAGGTGGGTGATGCGGACGGCGGAGTCCGTGGTGTTCACGGACTGGCCGCCGGGGCCGGACGAGCGGTACACGTCGATTTTGAGGTCGTTCTGGTTGATCTCGAGCTCTTCGGGCTCATCGACTTCCGGCAGGACCAGGACGCCGGCCGCGGACGTGTGGATACGGCCCTGGGATTCCGTGACGGGAACACGCTGCACCCGGTGCACGCCGCCTTCGAACTTGAGCCGGGCATACACACCCTCGGCGGGGTCGTTCGAGTTGCCCTTGACGGCCACCTGGACGTCCTTGTAGCCGCCGAGGTCCGACTCGGTGGCGGAGATGATTTCGGTCTTCCAGCCGCGGGACTCGGCGTACCGGGTGTACATGCGCAGGAGGTCGCCGGCGAACAGCGCGGCCTCATCGCCGCCTTCACCGCCCTTGACCTCGAGGATCACGTTGCGGGCGTCGTCGGGATCGCGCGGGATAAGCAGGCGGCGGAGTTTCGCAGCAGCAGCCTCCAGCGAAGCCTCAAGCTCGGGCACCTCGGCAGCGAACTCGGGGTCCTCGGAAGCCATCTCCTTGGCGGCAGCAAGATCGTCGCGGAGCGCCTCCCACCGGTGGTAGGCCTCAACAATGCCATTCAGCTGAGCCGACCGCCGCCCCAGCTTCCGGGCAAGCCGCTGGTCAGCATAAACAGCAGGATCCCCCAGCTGCGCCTGGATGGAATCATGCTCATCAAGCAGGCCCTGTACGGACTCAAACATTTTTCAAAACCTCTTTCGTTCTGCGCTCCATTTTAGAGGGGCGCAGGAATCCAATCCCAAAGCAGGCCGGGCGTGCGGTGAGCCGGACGACCGACGCGCGGGTTTTCCGCCCCGGGAGTGGCATCGGGCCTGCCGGAGCGTGGCGGCTCAAGTCCGTCAGGACTGAGCCGCCACGCGAAGGGGCGGGGGGGAAAACCCGCGCGGCGAACCACGCGAGGTACCCGCACCCCGCCCCGAACTCAGCTACTTGTCGTTATCCGACTTCGCGCCAAGCGTCGTCTTTTGAACCTGCATGAGGAACTCGACGTTGCTCTGGGTTTCGCGGATCTTGTTGGTGAGCAGTTCAAGGCTCTGCTGGGTCTCGAGCCCGGAGAGGACGCGGCGCAGCTTCCACATGATCTTGACTTCTTCCGGCGAGAGCAGGTTCTCCTCGCGGCGGGTACCGGACGCGTTGACGTCCACGGCGGGGAAGATGCGCTTGTCGGCCAGCTGGCGGGACAGGCGGAGCTCCATGTTGCCGGTGCCCTTGAACTCTTCGAAGATGACCTCGTCCATCTTGGATCCGGTCTCCACGAGGGCGGTGGCCAGGATGGTGAGCGAACCGCCGTTTTCGATGTTGCGGGCGGCACCGAAGAAGCGCTTGGGCGGGTACAGGGCTGCGGAGTCAACACCACCGGACAGGATGCGGCCGGAGGCCGGTGCTGCCAGGTTGTAGGCACGGCCCAGGCGGGTCATGGAGTCCAGCAGGACCACCACGTCCATGCCCATTTCCACCAGGCGCTTCGCGCGTTCGATGGAGAGTTCGGCCACGGTGGTGTGGTCATCGGCGGGGCGGTCGAAGGTGGAGGCAATGACCTCGCCCTTGACGGTGCGCTGCATGTCCGTGACTTCTTCGGGGCGTTCGTCAACCAGCACCATCATGAGGTGGACCTCAGGGTTGTTGGTGGTGATGGCGTTCGCGATGGACTGCAGGATGAGCGTCTTTCCGGCCTTGGGCGGGGAGACGATCAGGCCACGCTGGCCCTTGCCGATGGGTGCCACGAGGTCGATGACGCGGGGGCCGATCTTCTTTGGATCGGTCTCGAGGCGCAGCCGCTCGGACGGGTACAGCGGAACCAGCTTGGCGAATTCGACGCGGTCCTTGAGTTCTTCGGCGGTCTTGCCGTTCACGGACGTGACGCGGACCAGGGCGTTGAACTTCTGGCGGTTGGACTGCTGGCTGCGGTCCTCGCCGTCGCGGGGTGCGCGGATGGCGCCGACGACGGCGTCGCCCTTGCGCAGGTTGTACTTCTTGACCTGGGCCAGTGAGACGTAGACGTCGTTCGGGCCGGGCAGGTAGCCGGAGGTACGGATGAACGCGTAGTTTTCCAGGACGTCCAGGATGCCGGCGACGGGCAGCAGGACGTCGTCCTCGGTGATCTCGACGTCGTCGACGTCGGGTCCCTGGGAACGTCCGCGGCGGCGGTCGTTGCGGTCGCGGAAGCGCTCGTTGCGGGAGCTGTCGCGGTCCTGGCCGCCGGAGCGGTCGTTGCGGTCGTTCCGGTCGCGGCGGTTGCGGCGGTTCCTGCGGCTGCCGCCGTCGGTATCGTCGTTGTCGTCGCGGCGGTTGTCGCGGGTGCCTTCGCGCTGGCCGGCGTCGCGGCTGCCTGCGTTGTCGCGGCCACCGTCGGAATCGCGTCCTGCGGTGTCCCGCCCGCCGCGTGTGCGGCCTTCGCGGCGGTCGGTGCGCTGGCCGGGTTCGGCGGTGTCGGCGGCGGGCGCTTCGGCGCGCTCAGCGGTGCGCTGCTCCGCGGGAGCCTGTTCCGGTGCGGCCTGCTCGGCCGGAGCCTCCGCCGGGGCTTCCTGCACGGCAGCGGCTGCTTCGCCGCGGCG
>NZ_AOFD01000003.1 GCF_000332815.1 Arthrobacter nitrophenolicus | reverse complement strand
GGTGGCCGCGGCGCGGGCCGCGGCTCCCGGCGGGACGGACACGGGGGTGCGGGCGGCGTTGCGGTAGGACGCCCGGGCAAACCGGATATACCGCCGGGCGGCCTCTTCCTCGGCTTCCGCCTCGTCCATGGACTCGGCCTCTTCAACCTCCAGCAGGCCGCCGGCCAGTGAGCCGAGCTTGCTTCCGATGGCAGTCCCGACGCCGGGCGCCACGAAGGAGCCGATGGCACCTCCCACGATCGGCAGCGCCTTCTTGGCCACCGATTTCAGCGCCCCGCCAAGGGCCCTGCCGATCGGTGACTTGACGAATTTTGAGGCGTTCCGCACCACGCTCCGGGCGAGCTTGCCCAGGAACTGGTCCAGTTCCTCCTCCGAGCTGATGCTCAGCAGCTCCATGGCGAGCTCGGACTCGAGGTTCTCCTCATTGTCCTGCTCGCCTTCATAGCCGCTGAACTCTCCTTCTTCTTCCTCCTGCGCCCAGGGGAAGGGGGACTCGGTTTCGTAGTAGTTGGTGCTCATGTCACTGTCCTTTGCTTGGTTTTTCGCGGGTTAGCGGGCGTTGAGGATCACGATGTTGCGGCCCCGGCGGATCCAGCGGCCGCTGTTGGCACCCCCGGGGCCGGATGCACCGGAGTTTTTGAGAAGGCCGGGCAGATGCTGCCGGGCTGCGGCGGTGGCTGCTTTCTGTGCCGCCAGGGGAGCGGGAATGCTCCGCGGCATGGCGGCCGCCCGCTGGGCAGTGGAGGTGGCGAACCGGACGAATGCCCGGGCGGTTTCCAGGTCGCGGTCCTCCGGCGAGAGGCCCTCAAGCTGGAGTCCGGACTCGAACTTGCTGCCCAGCCATTTGCCCACCTGCTGGCCGGCCTGGCCGCCCGCTCCCGGGACGATGTAGTTGCCCACAGCCTGGCCGAGCTGCGGCAGGGCCTTCCGGGCTGCGGACTTCAGGATGTTGCCCACGGCTTTGCCGGCCGCTGATCCGGCGAAGTCCTTTGCCGCGGAGAAAGCCCGCTTGGCCAGGCTCCCCAGGAACTGGTCCAGCTCGCCTTCGTCGGTGACGGCCAGCAGCTCGGCGGCGAGGGCGAGTTCTTCAGTCTCCTGGCTGTCAGCCTCGCCCCAGAGCCCGCCGGCCTCGTAGGAGTCCTCGCCCTGGAACGGGGATTGTTCCTCTTCGAAGGCGTAGCCGGACTCTTCATCCATCACCTCGCCCCAGGTGCCCTCGTCCTGCCCCTCGAACAGTGCCCTATCGATGTCGTGCATGAGTTTGTCCTTCCCGGAGTCTTGCGGGTGCCTGGCGCGGCACCCTCGCGGAACACCGCATACCCTCCTACTGCACAATTCGTGCCAACGTGTTCCGGGGCGTCCGGGAGCGGGAACTGGGGGTTCGGCGAAGCCGGAACCGAATAAGATTTCGCGGCGGCGAACTGCGCTTCGCTGCTCCCGGCCGTGCGGGCGATCTGTTCAGTTGCCCGGCTGCAGCGACCGGCGGTACTTGTTCACGGTCCGCCGGGCAACCGCGAAGCCGTTTCCAGCCAGCGCCTCGCGCAGGTGCTCGTCGGAAGACAAGCCGGGCGCCGCCGTCGTCAGCAAATCCTGCAGCGCGGCCCGCGCAGCCGTAGCCTTGCCGAAGAGGCAGGACAGGTCCGTGACGGCGCCGGTGGGCATGCGCAGCCGTTTGCCGCTGACGGCCCTGCTGACGGTGGAAGGATGCAGCCCGATTTCCTGCGCCACGGCGGTGCGCGTCAGCGGCTGGTGGTGCCCGGCGCCGTGGTCCAGGAAGGCTTTCTGGTGGGCCACCGCGCACTCGGTGATGCGCAGCAGGGCGCTGGCGCGCCGGTCGATCTGGTAGAGGTGCCGCTGGGCGGCGAGTTCGTGCTCCGCCAGCCATTGCTTCGCCTGGGCGGACGCAGGCAGGCCCGCGGACAGGTCCACCACGGTGAGGCCGAACCAGGCGCTCGCCGGCACCTCTACCTCCAGCGTGCCGTCCGGCTGGCGATACAGAAAGACGTCCGCCGGCGGAACCGCTGCGGCCTCCGGCTCTGTGTCTGCAGCGGCGAACGGCCGCAGCCGCTCCCGGACCAATGCCAGCCCGGCCAGGACCTGCGCTTCCGTCAGTCCCATGGCGCGTGCGACGGCGGCGGTGCTTCCCGCGGCCAGGTCGCCCAGGTGCTCACGGACCAGGCGGGGGAGCCAGTGGGGCGCCTGCCCCTGGCCGGCCAGGGCGGCGGCCTGTGCGTCCAGGAGTTCGGTGACGCTGGCAGCCGCGATCCCGGGTGGACCCGCGGCGCGGATGGCCCGGAGCGCCTCCCCGACCTGGCCCGGCTCCAGTCCGTGCAGGCCGGCAATCTCGGCAGGGCCGGCGTCGAGAATTCCGCGCCGGGTCAGGTGCGCCAGCACCAGGTCCAAGGCGTCCCGGCAATCCGCCCGGACCTCCAGCCGCGCAGCGGACTGCAGGGTGCCGAAGGGGTCCACGCCTTGCTCCACACCGTCGTCGAACCGCAATGTGGTGCTATGTCCCCGGCAGCGGGAGCAGGACCCGGACGCGACGTGCCGGCCGCACCCGGGGCAGGGATGCCCGTCCGCCCGCTCCAGTACGGGGTTCTCGGCCAGGAGGTGTTCGGTGGCCTGGTGCACTTCCTCATGCGTCATGGCCAGCATGCCCATGGCCTTCAGCAGCCCGGGCAGCGCGCGCAGTTCAGTCTGAAGCCCCGCCTGCAGCTGCACTGCCTGGCTGGGCCCTCCGCTGGCCATGACTCAGGCTAGCCCGCTGCGCCGTGCGCCGGAAGCAGGGCGCGATCGCGGGATCGCCGGACCGCTACTGCTTCGGGTTTACGCGTCGGGTCCGGTACGTCAGCTGCGCAGGCGTAGCCCCCTCGACGCGCATATTCCTACACGACCCAGATGTGCCCTGACGCACCCCAAAAATGGGGTGCGAAGGGGAAGATGCGAGTCGAAAGCGGATTTGCGCGTCGGTTCCAAAGGAAGAACGTTCGACGGCGTCCCGCGCCACCCTCAGTCAGCCCTCCAACGCCGTCCTGGCACAGGAGCCGCGGCGGGACGAAATCGGACGAGACGAACTGGCCGGCAGTGCACATTTGCGACTCGCAGATTTCGTGGTGCGCACGGTATATGGACGCGTCAGGGAATATACGCGCCGAAAATGTGGCTCCTCACGCGGGCCACCGGTAACGCCGGAGTAACGCGTGCTGTGACCAGATGGGAAGGAGCTTTTGATAGTGATGCCGGCCGGGAAATCACACGGAAACCGGCTGGCGGGCTGAGGAGGCAGCCAGTGGATCCGGGCAAAGTGCGCAGGGCTGAACTGCGGTCCGGCTTCAGCCGCGGCTTCCGTGTGCCGGCGTCGCGCCGGATCCGTTCCGCTCCGGCGCGGCGTACCGCCGGCACCAGCGGCGCCGATCTGAGCCATTCGGTCCTGCAGTGGTTCGCAATTATCGCGCCGCTGACCACCATTGCCACCGCGCTCGCCTTCTGGTTCGGCTGGACCATGACGTCCACCCGCACGGCCTACTTCGGAATCGACCAGAGCGTCCTTGAGTACTCCACCGTCGACTACCTGCTTCGAAGCGCCGATGCCCTGATCGTTCCCGCCATCTTCATCCTGCTCATCACCATCGTCTGCGTTGCCATCCACGCCCTGACGGCGAGCATCATCCGGCGCGGCGCCGGCCTTGGCTTCGTTCAAATCGGTGCGGGCACTGTGCTCCTGGCCGGAATCTCCGTCACGGCCCTCGGGGTCTGGACCATGTTCGAAGAGCTTCCCTTCGCCGTCCCGTTCCTCTTCGAACCGGCCGCGCTGGGCGGTGGCATCGCCGTCAGTGCGTACGCCTTCTGGGTGCTGCGGCGGGTTGCATTCGCCGGCCAGCGGGGCAGGCGGCTGCCTATGTGGGAGAAGCTCGGCTACGTGTCGGTGGTCCTGCTGGTGGTGCTCGCGTTGTTCTGGGCCTGTTCCTCGTATGCCGGTGCCCTGGGAACCGGCAGGTCCCGGGACTATGCGCGGGACCTGCACAAGCGCCCCTCGGTGACGGTCTACAGCCTGCACTCGCTGGCCCTCGGAAGTTCGGTGCGCGAGGAGAAGGTCACCGCCCCCGGAGCCAAGTACGGCTTCAAGTACACGGGCCTCAAGTTCGTAACGCTCAGTTCCGACAAGTACTTCCTGTTGCCCGCCGACTGGTCGCGCGGCCGGGGTGTGGCCATCGTTCTTGAGGAAAGCCCGGAATACCGGGTGGAATTTGAACCAGGGGAAGGATAGGCGGATGCGGCACGGTGCGATCCGAGGTCTGGCAGGTGCGGCCATGGCGGTCCTGTGTGCCTGTGGCGGGCCGTCGGGAAATGGCAGCCCCAACGGTGGCTCTTCCGCCGTGGCGGTGACCAACCGGGTCAATATCGGGGAAAACCAGTGGATTGTCGAACCCGACGCAGGCCGCGCGGGTGCGGGTGTCGGCGCCGTTGAGTCCTTCGAGATCGTGAATGACACCGGCGGGGAGATCGTCCCGGACGTGGGATTGAACAAGACGCTGTTCAGGATCATTGAGGATACCTGCATGGCGGGTGTAAAGCCGGGTCAGAAATGCATTGTGCGCGGCGAGTGGCTGGCTGCAGGGGCGAAGGCGGCCACGCTCAATGTTGCGGTTTCCAAGCCCGGCGACACCGGTGCCTCGACCAAACGGATTACGGTCCCGCTCGAACCGGCAACAAGCACGGCCGCGCCCGCCAAGAGAACCGTCGCACCTACACCCGGTCCAACGGCCACGGCCACAACAACTTCAACAGCAACGTCAACGGCCACCGGAAGCGCAACGCCAACCGGCACTTCCACCCCGACGGGATCGGCCACGGCCCGGGACTTACCCTCGCGTTCGGCGCCTCCAGCCACCAACAACGTCAAGCTAGGCGAGTAGGCCGCCGCCGCCTCCCCCCGGCGCTGGCGACGCGTTCCTTCATTTCCGACTCGCGGATTCCCCTTCGCACCCCATATATGGCCGCGTCAGGGAATGTGCGGGTCGAGGGCGCATTTGCGTGTCGGCAGGTCATCGGAAGGTGCGACGTCGGCCCTCGCCTTTGCTGCGTACCTCCAGTGAGCGGGGGCGGGAGAACGGCCATAACTGAGCGTGCGTCGAAGGGGAGGCTGTCCGGAGCGAGCGCTGGCGACGCGTTCCTTCATTTCCGACTCGCAGATTTCCCTTCGCACCCCAGATATGGCCGCGTCAGGGAATATGCGGGTCGAGGGCGCATTTGCGTGTCGGCAGGTCATCGGAAGATGCGCCGTACCGCCCTTGACAGCAGTGGCGTGGATCACGCAAGATATGTATCGATACAAGTTTTTCAGTAAACGTAACGTCAGTGCGGACGGAGGTGAAAGATGCAGCAGCTTCAGGGCATGTACCGGGACTCGTTCCCGTACGCCCGTGCATCACAGGGCGGCGGTGGATTCCCGTTCAACAATGCGGACGGAGCTCACGAACTCCGTCGGCTCCCGCTTGGCCGAGCCGCCGGAAATCCGCTGCACCAGCAGCTTCACCGCCATCCGGGCCATTTCGGCGCTGTCCGGGTTAACGGTGGAAAGGGTGGGGGTGCTGTACTGGCCCTCCGTGAGGTTGTCGAAGCCAATGACTTTGACGTCCTCCGGAACGCGGAGCTTGGCCTCGTGGAGGGCGCGGAGAGCGCCAAGGGCCACGGTGTCCGTAGCGCAGAACAGGCCGTCGAACTGGACGCCGGAACCGACGAGGCGGCTAACGGCTTCATGCCCGCCCTTCAGTGTCCATTCATTGATGGTGATGTGCAGCGCGGGGTCGGTGTCAATTCCTGCGGCTGCCAAGGCCTGCTGGTAGCCGGCGAACCGGAGCGAGGACGCATCCGGGTCGGCTCCCATCGGGCCCATAACGGCGGCGATCCTGCGGCAGCCGCGCTCAATCAGATGCGCGGTGGCTGCCTCCGCCCCCTCCACGTTGGCCATCGCAACGTGGTCCACGGGACCGGAGAAAATGCGTTCGCCGAGGATCACGATAGGGTAGTCAACCCGCAGCATGTTGGCATCGCTGGCGCTCAGGCCCACGGTGCTCAGGATCAGTCCGTCGTACATCCGGTTGCGGGACAGTGCCAGGGCGCTGATTTCGTTTTCCTTGCTGCGGCCGGTCTGCTCGACCAGGACGCGGAGGTTGTGCGCGGCGGCTTCCTCAATGACGCGGGCCGCGAACTGCCCCCAGTAGGGGCGGTCGAATTCAGCGACTGCGAGCCCGATGGTGAAGGTCCGGCCGGAGCGCAGGTTCCGGGCGGCATGGTTGACGCGGTAGTCCAGCTCTTCCATCGCCTTGACCACCTTGGCGCGGGTGCTGCTCTTCACGTGGGGGTGGTCGTTGAGGACATTCGAAACGGTCATCGGCGAAACCCCGGCTGCTTGGCCACGTCCTGGATGGTTGCCATCGTCTTCCTTCTTCCCATAGCAATCCGGTCTGTCTTCAGCTCAGCGTACGCCAAAGCCTTGTATCGATCCATAAGTCTTGTATCGATAAATATTCTAAGGAGAATCTTTTGGACCACTTCAACGGGGACCCTGCCGTCCCGGCCCTCATTGAGGGCTATTACGCGGATCCGCACCTCTGCGTTTTCGGCGACAGGTACTTCCTGTACCCCACCACCGACGGCAGTAATGAATGGGGGGCCACGTCCTTCCGGGCGTTTTCGTCCCCGGACCTGATCGAGTGGACCGATCATGGGGTCGTTTTCTCGTTGCCTGAACACACGCGCTGGGCGGAGGCACATGCGTGGGCGCCCGCCGTCGCGGAACGGGACGGGCGCTACTACCTCTACTACACCGCGGAGCGGGAGAACATCGGCGTGGCCGTGGCTTCGTCCCCGACCGGGCCGTTCACGGACCTGGGAAAGCCGCTGGTCGCTGAGGGGGATTTCCCCGGCCGGGCCATCGATCCGAACTTTTTTATCGACGACGACGGCGCCGCCTACCTTTGCTGGGGCAACAGTGTGGCCCACACGGTGCCGCTGAACGAGGACATGGTCTCCTTCAACCCTTCCGGCGTGGTGTCCTGGATTCCCACCGGTTTTCGCGAGGCGGTCAACCTCCACCGGCGGGGGGATGTCTACTACCTCTCCTGGTCGGAAAACGACACCCGCGACGAGGACTACCGGGTGCGCTATGCCACCTCCACAAGCCCGTTCGGACCATGGACCGACCGGGGGGTGCTCCTGGAAAAGGATCCCCAACGGGGTATCCGGGCAACCGGGCACCACTCCATCGTCAGGATCCCGCACACCGACGAATGGCTCATCGCCTACCACCGCTTTGCCATCCCCGGCGGGACCGGCTACCGCCGGGAACTGGCAATCGATCCGTTGGTCCACACCGACGACGGCCTGCTCCAAAAGGTCATTCCCTCCCGTAAACCCATCGTGAGGGATCTGGCCGGCTATCGCACTCAATCCGAAAACGCATCAAAATAGCACTAGAAAGGCACCTGCAATGCTTAACCACACAAACAGCCCGCAGCGCCGTCGGAAGACCTCCCTGCGCCTGACAGTCCTCGGCGCCGTGGTCGCAGCCGCGGCCGCACTGACGGGGTGCGGTTCCTCCGGGGGGTCCGGATCCGAAAACACGGTCAGCTTCTACTCCTGGGACAACGAGGCAAGCATGAAGCCGGTCCTGGACGAGTTCAAGAAACAGAACCCCTCGATCGACCTCAAAGTCTCCTACGGCACCCCGGTCCAGGGATATATCTCCACCCTCCAGACCCGCATCAACAGCGGAACCGCGGCCGATGTTTTCATCATCACCGCCGAGAACAAGACGGAAATCATGGAAGGCGGGTTCGCCAAGGACCTCAGCGGCGAGCCCTGGATCGGCAACATTGCTGATGCCGCCAAGGCCACCTACACCAAGGATGGAAAGGTGTACGGCGCGGCAACCGCCTCGTGGGGCGGCGGCATCCTCTACAACAAGGACCTTCTGGCCAAGGTCGGGTTCACGAATCCGCCGGAGACCTGGGACGACTTCCTGGCGCTGTGCAAGAAGCTCAAGGATGCAGGCATCACCCCGTTCTACGAGAGCGGCGACGGCATGCCGGTGAGCCTGGCGGCCCTCGTCGGGCTCCAGAACGAAGCCAGCGGAGGCACGATGGATGCCGATATCTGGGCCGGGAAGACCTCCTTCGCCAAAACCTGGACCGAGCCGCTGAAGGACTGGTCCGAGTTGTTCAAGCAGGATCTCGTCTCGCCGTCCGTGGCCGGCCTGACCGGGGACCAGATCACCTCCGAGTTCCAGCGGGGCTCCGTGGCGATGATCGGCACCGGCTCGTGGGCGCTGGGCAGCATCCAGAAGGCCGCGCCGGACATGAAGCTGGAGTTCATGCCGGTCCCAGGTGATTCCGGCACGTACTGGGCGGGTGCCGTCTCACCCGGATACGCGGTCAACGCCAAGGCCAAGAACCCGGAGGCGGCCGAAAAGCTGGTGGAGTTCCTGCAGAGCAAGACCGGCGTCGAGCTCTACCAGAAGCAGAACGCAGCAATCACCACCACAAAGGATTTCACGCCCGAACTCGATCCTGCCCTGTCCTCGATGGTGCCGGCAGTGCGCGATGGCAAGTTCTACCTTCCCCAGGTCACCTGGCCCACGAACTCGGCAGCCCTGAACAGCGAGACCGTCTCCCTGCTCCAGCAGCTCATCCAGGGCCAGACCACTCCTGAAAAGGTCGCATCGGCACTCGACGCGAAGCTGGCGTCGCTCCAAGGCAAGTAGCACTCCGAAGGGCCGGCGGCGGCAGCACCGCCGTCGGCCCCTCTTCCCCAGAAAGGCAGCTTTACCTTGGCACTCTCCACAACCCCCGACCTGCAGCCACTGCAGCCGCAAACGAGCAGCAACAGGACGCTTACGCGGAAACGGCCGCACCGGCTCTCCGTCACCTCGTGGGTCTTCATGGCCCCCATCGCAGTGGTCTTCGTGGTGCTCTACGTGATTCCGATGTCCCAGTCGCTGTACTACAGCTTCACCGACTTCGACGGCTACGTCAGCAACCCCGCGTTCGTTGGCTTCGACAACTATGCCGAGCTCTTCAAGGACCCGTCGATGCTCTCGGCGCTCGGCTACACCATCTTCTACGCGGTCTCCACCACCATCCTGGTCACGGTGACGGCCATCCCGCTGGCACTGACCCTGAACCGGAAGTTCTTCGGCCGCAACCTCGTCCGCTCGGCGTTCTTCTTCCCCGCTGTTCCCAGCGTCGCCATCCTGGGCCTGGTATGGGGCTTCATCCTCAACCCGCTCGGCTCCGGCGTCCTGAACAGCATCATCCGCTCGCTCACCGGACTCGGTCCTATCCCGTGGCTCTCGGACAGCACGCTTGCCCAGCTCTCCACCGTGGCTGTCACTATCTGGGCGCTCACGGGCTGGCACGCGGTGCTGTATCTGGCATACCTGCAGGCCATCCCCGCCGACTACTACGAAGTGTCCAAGATCGACGGCGCCAGCAGCTGGCAGAGCTTCCGCTACATCACGCTTCCCCTGCTGATCCCGGCCATGGCCGTCAGCCAGCTGCTGCTGATGACCAACGGACTGAAAGTCTTCGACCTGCCGTTCACCCTCACCCGCGGCGGCCCGGGCTTCTCCACCAGGACCCTCACCCAGTCACTGATCGAGGACGGCATCGCCCAGTCCCGCGTCGGGGCCGCTTCAGCCCTCGCCGTCCTCTTCCTGATCGTCGTCGGCCTCGTCGTGCTGGGCCAAATGGCCCTCTCGAACGCACTGCAAAGGAAATACTCATGACCAAGACCCGGCACGCCCTGACGTCCGTGCTCATGATCGCGCTTGCCGGCCTCATGAGCGTCCCCTTCTATTACATCGTCGTCAACACGTTCAAGACCCAGCAGGAGACCACCAACAGCCCGCTGGCGCTCCCCACAACCTGGGTCCTGGACAACTACATCAAGGTCTTCGAAGGCACCCAGATCCTCCAAAGCCTGATGAACACGGTGTACGTCACGGCCATCTCGATCTTCCTGATGCTCGCCATCGGATCGCTCGCCGCGTTCGGCCAGATCACCGGACGCAGCCGGACCTCCCAGATCATCGGGGCAGTCCTCATCGCCGCGTTCATCATCCCCGGCCAGGCCACCCTCGTCCCGCTGTACCGGATGCTCGTCGGCGTACGACTGGTGGATTCCCTCGAAGGGCTGATCGTGATCTACAGCTGCGGCTCCATCTTCTGCTACTACCTGATCCTCGGCTACATGCGGACCATCCCGGCAGAGGTCCTGGAGGCTGCCAGGATCGACGGTGCCGGGCCCTTCCGCATCTACTGGATGATCGTCCTGCCCCTTATCCGGCCCATCCTGGTCACCGTCGGGGTATTCCAGACCATGTGGGTCTGGAACGACTTCATCACGCCGAACGTGTTCATCAGCTCGGAAGAGAAACAAACACTGGTCCTGCAGGTCTACTCGGCGGTGGGGCAGTTCACCACCGATTGGCCGTCCTTCATGACCCTGACCGTCATCGTCCTGATCCCGATGGTGGTGTTCTTTATCTTCATGCAGCGGCACATCGTCAGCGGGCTCGTCAGCGGAAGCGTCAAGGGATGACCGAAGACCCGGCCGGCTACCTCTTCGCCTACTTCACCTCAGCGGCCGAGTCCGACGGCGAACAGGTGCGTTTCGCGTTGAGCGCGGGCCCCCAGCCACTGGAATGGCAGGTCCTCAACGGCGGCAGGCCGGTCCTGCATTCCACGGTGGGGGAGCAGGGCGTCAGGGACCCGTTCCTGCTCCGCGCGGCCGGGCTGCCCGGTGAGACTGCCCGGTACTACCTCCTGGCCACGGACCTCTGCATCGCCAGGAGGAACCCGGCCACCGCCTGGGAGGACTGCATCCGGGCAGGAAGCCGTTCCATTGTGGTCTGGGAAAGCGAAGACCTGGTGTCCTGGACCGACCCCCGGCTCGTGGAAGTCGCCCCGCCGGACGCGGGAAACGCCTGGGCGCCGGAAGCTGCCTACGACGCCGCAAGCGGGACGTACCTGGTCTACTGGGCCTCCACGCTTGACCCGGCTTCCGGCGACGGAGGCTCGTACCACCGGATGCTCTGCGCCAACACCACCGACTTCAGAAGCTTCACCCCTGCACGCGTCTGGATCGACCGTGGCTGGTCGGTCATCGACTCCACCGTCGTCCAGGCAGATGGGTACTTTTACCGCTTCAGCAAGGACGAACTCTCCGCCGATTCCTCATCCCCGGACGCCAAGTTCATCACCGCCGAGCGTTCGGACACCTTGGACAGCACGGACTACTCCGTGGTCGCCACCGGGATCGGCAAGAACGAACTCGTGCACGGCGAGGGTCCCATCATCGTCCGCGGACCGGGACCCGATTCATGGTTCCTGTTCATCGACGAATTCGGCCACCGCCGCTACACCGCCTTCACCAGCGATTCGCCCGCATCGGACACCTGGACCCCGGTGCCGGCGGCCATGCCCCCGGGCGCCAGCCATGGCTCCATCCTCGCGCTCACTGCCGGGGAATACGCACGCCTCGCGGGCAGGTAGCCCGGCAGGTCGGCGGCTGCGATCCCCGGTGGCCCCACCGGTCTGCGCTGCGCTTATCGCTGGCCGCTGCGCACATTCATCCTCGACGCGCAAATATCCGGTGCGTGGGGGATTTTGTGCGTCACAGGCGTGGTTGCCTGTCGAAAATCGCGGACCGCGGACGACGGCGGGGCACGCCGACTTCCGCGGGCGGTTCCGTCGTTAGTGTCCAGGCGGTCAGAGCCCTTGCCCGGCGGTAGTGCTTGCAGCGGCTGTCTGATGTAATGCTAAGTAACCTTACTGTTTCATCAATGCAATGCGCTGCAGGCCGGGCCTTGCCGCATCCCAACTACCCGGATGGCGTTGAGCGTCAAGCCTTGTGATCTGAAGGGAATATGAGCCATGCCGGAGCAAAGCACAACGGGCCAGCTGCTCGGGGGCCGTTACCGGCTCCAGGAGTTGGTCGGCCGCGGGGCAGCTGCGGGCGTGTACCGGTCGTTCGACGAGTTCCTGGGCAGGGAAGTGGCGGTCAAGATCTTCGTCAAGGAGGCCGGTGAGCCCGAACTGCTTGCCCGGCAGGAGGCTGAGATCCGGATTCTTGCCTCCCTGATTCACCCCGGTTTGGTGACGCTGTTTGATGCCGGCACCGATGCGGCGATGGAACGCAGCTTTGTGGTGATGGAGTACGTGTCCGGCCCGGACCTACGCCAGTTCCTCCGCGAGGAGCCTATGGAGCAGCCAGCATCGCCAGCATCGGCTCGGATCTTGCCTCTGCACTGGACTATGTACACGGCCGCGGCGTGATCCACCGGGACATTAAGCCGGGTAACGTGCTTCTTTACAAGCAGCGGCCCAGCGAGCCGGATTCCCCATGGCGGGCCAAACTAGCTGACTTTGGCATCGCCCGGGTGATGGAGGAAGAGCATCTGACCGGGACGGGCCGCACGGTGGGCACTGCCGCCTACCTGAGTCCGGAACAGGCCCTCGGGGAGAGCGTGGGCGGAGCCAGCGACGTCTACTCGCTGGGACTGGTGCTTCTGGAATGCTTTACCCGGCACGTTGAGTTTACTGGGAAGCCAAATCGAGTCAGGCGTGGCACGCCTCAACAGGGACGCCGTCATTCCCGACGATATCGGTCCCGAGTGGAAGGCCCTGCTGGCTGCCATGACGGCGAGGACTCCCGCGGACCGGCCCACTGCGGCAGAAGCTGCAGCTGTCCTGCGGCAGTTGGCCGTGAGGCCGAGCCAGCCTGAAGCGGTCGCGGCCCCTGCCGGCGCTATGCAGGTGCTTCCGCCTGTTCCCGGTCCACAGCCGGACCTGCCCTCGCACCCGCCGAAAGCTGTCCGTCCGCGGCGGGGAATACTGGGCAGGCGTGCCCGGGTAGCCGCAGGGGCGTGTGCTGCAGCGGTTATCCTCGGGGTAGCCACCACCGCCACGTTCGGCGGTGCCGGTTCAAGCCAGCCTCTTGAACAGACAGAACCGGCGGCCCCAATACAGCCGGTGCACAACAATCCGGTGGACTTTCACCTGGACCAGCTTGAAGCCGCCCTCGAGCCGTCCGCGGTATCCCGGGAGGCCCTCAGCCAGTTGGCCCAGGCAGTGCTCACCAATGACCTGGAGGCCGCCCTTCGTCACCTGGACCGGCTTGAGCGGGATGTGGCTGACGAAGCAGCCGCCGGTGGCCTGACGTTCGCGCAATACAAGGGCATAACCACCGCCATCCGCATGGTCCGGCTCGACCTTGATACCATCGCCGCCGCCACTGGCGGATCAACGGCTGAAGCGGTTCCCGCCGGCGCCGATTCCTCATCTCTCAACAGTCCGGACGCTGTCCCCATCGCAGAACCATCGCCGGTCATCATCGAGCCACAGGCTCCCGCCGCCGAATACGCTGACGACAACAGTGCCGACCAGCAGGAGGAGCAGCCCGCGACGGACGCGGATAACAACGCCGGCTCCTCCCACGTCGTCAAGGCAAAAGACGGTAAGCCGAGCAACCCCGGGAAGGGAAACGGCGACTGAACCCTTCTTCCCGCCGCATGCTCGGCTTCCGCCCCACCCGGCGTCGAAACCTGCGCTGCGGCTATCACTGGCCGCTGCGGAGGTTCATTGTCGATGCGCGAATATGCGGGGCGCTGGGGATTCTGCGCGTCACAGGCGCGTTTGCGTGTCAAGAACCGCGGACCGCGCACGACGGCGGGGCACGCCGGCCGCCGCCAGCTTGCGTTCCAGCTTCCCTGGTTCCATGAGGTCCGCCCAGTCCCACCGCACCACATTGTTGCCCAGGGCCCGGATCCGGTTCTCCCGGTTCTTCTCCTCCACCACGGCCTGCGACGGCGTCCGGCCCTTGAGGAACTCGGGTTTGACGTACTTTTCCTCTCCATCAAACTCGCCCACCACCCTGGACCTCTTCCAGTAGAAATCGGTGTAACCCAGCAGACCTGAGGCATCGGAGAACTGCTGCTGGAGGACAGGGGCCTCGAACCCGGCGGTGTGGATGAGGGCCCGGCTTAACGACTCCCCGGCCGAGCCCGAGGCCGGATCGGCAAACCCGATCACTGCCAGGATTCTCCGGATGGCGGCAGCGGAGTAGTTCGATCCAATCCCAGCCTCCAGTTCAGCCTTGGTCAGGGCCGGCAGCCCGCGCGCTCTGTCCGGCCGGAGTACATGGTCCACCGGCGCCACGGCGTGGGTAAACGGCGTGAAGGCTGCCAGATCCAGGACGGTGCGGATGCGGTCGGTGACCAGAAGGCCCTCCCGCGTCACCACAATCAGGCCCGTCCGCGCGGCATAGTGGCGGCTGACTCCGGCACGCGACCGGCCGCCGTCGTTCTTCAAAGTGAGCGCCTCCACCGGATGGTCCCCGATGGTGGGCACGTCCCAGATGCTCGCGGCGGAGTGCCGCGCGAAAATCGTGGGCTTCTCGAACGTTTCCCCGGCGGCCTGGACCCGCAGCCGGTACTGCTGCCACGGCTTCATGGCCCGCCACGCCGCCCCGTCCACGTAGACGCCATGCCGGACCCGGACGAGGCCGCCGGACTTCACCCGCCTGGCGATCTCGTTGGAGCTCAGGCCGCGCAGCATGCGGTCGCGGGACAGGAAAAGCGGCGGAAGGTCTGGCATATTCCGAAGGTGCCACCCTTGGACCGCTCGTGGGAGGGGTTGGTGCCGCTATGTGGAGAACTGCTGGCGACGCGCAACTGCCGCCGCGACCCGCAGGTGACCTACCGCCCCCGGAATATGGTCTGCGAATTGGCAGATGCGCGTCGAAAGTGGAGATGCGCGTCGAAAACGTACGACGGCGGCACGCGCCCGCCAGCCGTACCTGCCGGTATTGCCCCTCATCACAAGCGGGGCTACGTTGTCGCCATGGATCGCATGGCCGTACCAGGTGATATTGACGCCATTTGCAGCGGCCTGCCGGAGGTTGAACTCGGGACGTCCTGGGGTAACCGCCCAACGTACAAGGTTCCCCGCGGGCCGAAAGGGCGCGGTTTTGTCATGTACCGGGCGCCGCATAAAACGGCCGTGGACCCGGAGACCGGCGAGCTCTATCAAGACCTGCTGGTCATTGTGGTCCCGGATGACGCCGCGAAGGCAGCCCTGGTGGAGGACCCGTCCGTGCCCTTCTTCACCGTTCCGCATTTCGACGGCTACAACGCTGTCCTCGTGCAGGAGTCACGGCTGGGCGAGATCGCGCGCGACGAACTGGCCGAGATTATCGTCGAGGCCTGGGCAGCACGGGCACCGAAAAAGCTGGCGGCTCAGTTCTTCGCCGGACGTTGAGCCCGGGTTCATCCGCAGGCAGTCCCGGTCTTCGCTGACGACGCGCACCTGCCGCCATGACGCGCAAGTGCCCTGGCGCGACTGGAATTTGGCGTGCGAATTGGCAGGCCCTCTCTGTCAGCCTGTTGTGAGACAAATTGTCTTGACGATAGGTAGGTAGGTTGGGATGACGAGATCAACGGGAAAGGTCCCGTTCCGCACTCTCGAGCAGAAGCTGGCGATTCTTGAGATTTACGAAGCCGCCCCGCGTGGTCAGAAGGGTGCGGTCTTGCGGGAGTATGGGGTCTCAGCGAATGCAATCGGGAACTGGGCATATGCTCGGGATCATGACGAGTTTGCTGCGACGCCCACTGGCAAGAAGTCCTCACGGACTGGTGCGATGACCCCGAAGCGCCAAAGCGCCGAGATCGTGCGGCTTCGGCGGGAGTTGGCGAAGGCGCAGGCTGACCAGGAAGTCCTCAAAGCCGCCCTGGAGTCCGCGGGAAAAGTGCACGCGCTCTTGGAGAAACTTGCCGAGAGCGCGGAGCCGGTCCCGCTGCAGACGCTATCCGAGAAAGAGCAGTCGAAGGGCTCGTCTCCGACGGAATGACCGTCATGGCCGCGTGCCGGCTGATGGGGATCTCCCGGGCGACACGGTACCGCCGGGGCGCCCCGCCACGAGCGAGGAAGGCCCCGGTTCCGCAGAAGGAACGCCCTCAGCCGGCTGCCCTCACAGAGCAGGAACGGGCTCGGATCGAGGCGTTCCTGATCGATGAGGAATACGCCGATCTGAGCGTGTCCCAGGTGTTCTACCGGGCTCTGGACAAGGGGGTTTACATTGCCTCGGAATCCTCCTGGCACCGCGTGGCAAGGGCGGGGAAGCTCAACGGTGACCGCCGAGCCCTGGCCACCCACAAGCCATCGGTAATCCCGGAACTGTGCGCGTCCCGCCCGAACCAGGTGTGGTCATGGGACATCACTGTGCTCCGCTCAGTGGACCGCGGGCGGAACTTCCGCCTGTACGTCATCCTGGACGTGTTCAGCCGTTACGTCGTGGGATGGAGACTCGAGCCCAACGAAAGAACGTTCGAAGCCATCGACATGATCACTGACGCACTCGCCCGGGAACAAACCAAACCAGAGGTCCTGCACGCTGACCGGGGCTCGGCCATGACAAGCATCGACATGAACCGGTTCCTGGCCAAACTCGGCATCACCCAGTCGCATTCCAGGCCCCGGGTCTCGAACGACAATCCGTTCTCGGAAGCACAGTTCAAGACGATGAAGTACGTCCTCGACTACCCACGGCATTTCAACGATATTGAGCACGCCCGGGACTGGACCACTGGCTTCATCAACAGCTACAACACAGAGCACCGTCACTCCGGTATCGGCTACTACACCCCCGAATCAGTGCATAACGGGAGCTGGCTGGCACTCCGACAGCAGCGACAAGCAGTTCTGGACGCCGCCTGGGCAGCCCACCCGCAACGGCACCGCCAGCGATCACGAGCACACACCATCCACACCGAAAGCTGGATCAACAACCCACAGCAACGCGCCGACAGACTAGAGAAACTGTCTCAAACAGGTTGACAGATTCCGCAGGTGCGCGTCGAAACTGAAGTTGCGCGTCGAAGGTGAGGGGGAGCCGGGAGGTCGGAACGTACGACGGCGGCGCTCGCCATCCCGCCCAGGCCCACCACGGGAACGGGTTGCGTCGCCAGGCGGTGAGACGTTGACGACGCGCACCTGCCGCCAAGACTCGCATGTGCCCTGGCGCGACTGGAATTTGGCGTGCGAATTGGCAGATGCGCGTCGAAAGTGGATTTGCGCGTCGAGGGAGTGGCCGCCATAGGGGATCGGGGGTCGGAAGACGGGCCGTGATAGGTGAGCGGGCGTTGCCAGGATGGCCGCAGGAGGTGAGAGGCCGTCGCCGGGAAAGCCGCAGGGGGGAGAGGGCAATGGAGGGGCAGCGCTTGACGGTGCCACGGGCAATTGCATATCCTGAACGAACGGTCGGTAAATAATTCCGCACGTCCCAGAAGGTCATTGCATAGGAGCAACCATGGCAGCGCAGAACCTGCAGTCAGTGCCCGCTGAGCCAACAGCCGGAACCAGCGAAGCGGCAGAAGCGGAGGCCCAGGCCCACTTCGACCGCGTCATGGCCGAGGACTCACGCATCGAGCCCAAGGACTGGATGCCGGCGGCCTACCGCAAGACCCTCCTGCGCCAGATCAGCCAGCACGCGCACTCCGAGATCATCGGCATGCAGCCCGAGGCCAACTGGATCTCCCGCGCTCCCAGCCTCAAGCGCAAGGCCATCCTCATGGCCAAGGTCCAGGACGAGGCCGGCCACGGGCTCTACCTCTACAGCGCCGCGGAAACCCTTGGCCAAACAAGGGACGAGATGATGGACGCCCTCATCGCCGGCAAGGCCCGCTACTCCAGCATCTTCAATTACCCGGCGCTCACCTGGGCGGACATGGGCGCCATCGGCTGGCTGGTGGACGGCGCAGCCATCTGCAACCAGGTCCCGCTATGCCGCGCCTCGTACGGACCTACGGCCGCGCCATGGTCCGGATTTGCAAGGAGGAGTCCTTCCACCAGCGCCAGGGCTTCGAGATCCTGCTTGAGCTCTCCAACGGAACGCCCGAGCAGAAGCAGATGGCCCAGGACGCCGTGAACCGCTGGTACGCCCCGGCCCTGATGATGTTCGGCCCGCCGGACGACGATTCCCCCAACTCCAAGCAGTCCATGGCCTGGAACATCAAGCGCTTCAGCAACGACGAGCTCCGCAGCCGCTTCGTCGGCATGATGGTGGAGCAGGTCAGGGTCCTGGGCCTCACCCTCCCCGATGACCAGATCCGCTTCAACGAGGACACCAAGAAGTGGGAGCACGGCCCCCTTGACTGGGACGAGTTCCACGAGGTCCTGGCCGGCCGCGGCCCCTGCAACGCCCAGCGCCTGGAGCGCCGGAGGGCAGCGCACGACGAGGGCGCCTGGGTTAGGGAAGCAGCGGCGGCTTACGCAGCAAAACAGTCAGCAAAGCAGAAGGAATACGCAGCATGAGCCCCCACGGCAACCCGGAAGAGCCGGCCAGCTCGGCCGCAGAGATCAAGCGCGAAGCCCCGAAGGTTTCGACAAGCTCAACCAACGAACCGGTAGTTGAGCCTGTCGAAACCCACGACCGCTCCGCCTGGGGCCTCTGGGAGGTCTTCGTCCGGTCCAGCCGCGGCCTGAGCCACGTCCACGCCGGATCCCTGCATGCACCGGACGCCGCCATGGCCCTCCGGAATGCACGCGACCTCTACACCCGCCGCAACGAGGGCGTCTCCATCTGGGTGGTTCCGGCTGAAGCCATCGCCTCCAGCGACCCCGACTCCAAGGGCGCCTTCTTCGAAAGCCCGCAGGGCAAGGACTACCGGCACGCCACGTACTACACCAAGAGCGAAGGGGTGAAGCACCTGTGAGCACGCCCGGAACCAACACCGAAGCAACGGAAACAACGGGCCACGGCGACATCTCCACCGGCGTCGCAGGCGGCGACAGCAACGCCAGCGCAACAAGAATCACCCCCGGCAACGCCCTCCGCCCGGAGGACATCGCCCTGGAAGTCAGGACCGGCCTGGCCAAGCCCAGCGAGGACATCGCCGAGTACGCCCTGCGGCTCGGTGACGACGCCCTCATCCTCGCCCAGCGCCTCGGCCACTGGATCTCAAGGGCCCCCGAGTTGGAGGAGGACGTGGCCCTGGGCAACATCGCCCTGGACCAGCTGGGCCACGCCCGCAGCTTCCTCAGCTACGCCGGCGGCGGGCTGACCAACGAGGACGGCAGCACAAAGTCGGAGGATGACCTGGCCTACTTCCGCCGCGAACACGAGTTCCGCTCAGTCCAGCTGTTCGAGCAGCCCAACGGCGACTTCGCGGCCACCATCGCGCGCCAGTTCGTGGTGAGCTACTACCAGTTCGAGCTGTACCGCCGCCTGACGGAGTCAACCGACGAGACGCTGGCCGCCATCGCCGCCAAGGCCGTGAAGGAAGTGGACTACCACCGGGACCACAGCGCCCAGTGGATCCTCCGCCTGGCCGGCGGCACGGAAGAGTCGCGGAAGAGGATGATCCACGGCCTGCGCCTGATGTGGCCGTACGTCAACGAACTGTTCCAGGACGACGACCTGACGCGGCGGCTCGCGGAGGCGGGCGCCGCCGTCGCGCCGTCCAGCCTGCGGGAGGACTTCGACCGGCTGACCGGCGAGGTCCTTCGCGAGGCCGAACTGGAGGTGCCGGACGTCCCGGCGGCCCCCGGCGGCGGCCGGCACGGCAAGCACTCGGAGCACCTGGGCTACATCCTTGCGGAGATGCAGGTGCTGGCCCGCGAACATCCCGGAGCCAGCTGGTGACTGCGGCCATGTACATCTCGGACTTCGAAACCCGGACCCGGACCCCGCGGCAGAAGGCGTGGGAAATCGCCGCCACCGTGGTGGATCCGGAGATCCCGGTGCTCACCATCGAGGACCTGGGCATCCTGCGGGACGTGCAGGTGGAAACGTACGACGCCGGCACCTCCTCCGCGGGCACCGCGCCGAAGGTGCGGGTCACCATCACCCCCACGTACTCGGGCTGCCCGGCCATGGACGCCATCCGCGACGACCTCAAGGCGGCGTTCGCCAAGGAGGGGTACACCGACGTCGAGGTTGACCTGGTCCTGGCCCCGGCCTGGACCACGGACTGGATGACCGAGGCCGGCAAGGCCAAGCTCCGGGAGTACGGCATCGCGCCCCCAACCGGCAAGGCCCACCACGGCCCCATCAAGCTGAAGATGGCCGTCAAGTGCCCGCAGTGCTCCAGCCTGAACACCCGGGAACTCACCCGCTTTGGTTCCACGTCCTGCAAGGCGCTGTACGTCTGCAACGACTGCAAGGAACCGTTCGACTACTTCAAAGTCCTGTAAGGAAGCCCCATGCCTGTTGTCCGCCAGACCGCCGCCGAAGAGGCGCAGGCCACCGGCCGCCGTCGTCCGTCCTTCCACACCCTCGCGGTGAAGGAGGTGCGCCGGCTGACCGAGGACGCCATCGAGGTCTCCTTCCACGTGCCGGCGGAGCTCGCCGGCCAGTTCGACTACCTGCCCGGCCAGTACGTGGCGCTGCGCACCACGCTGCCGGACGAGACCGGCGAACCGAAGGAAATCCGCCGCAGCTACTCCATCTGCGCCGAGCCGCGCAGCTTCGAGGACGGCACCAGCGAGATCCGGGTGGCCATTAAGAAGGACCTGGGCGGGCTGTTCTCCACGTGGGCCAACGCCGAGCTGAAGGCCGGGGACACCCTGGACGTGATGAGCCCGATGGGCGCGTTCGTGTCCAAGCACGGCCGGGACGGTGTGGCCGTGGAGCAGAACGTCATGAACTCCATGAACCACCCGGAGGACCTGGCGGGCGAGCCGGGCACGTTCGTGGCCATCGCCGCCGGCTCCGGGATCACCCCCGTGATCGCGATCGCCCGGACGCTGCTGGCCGCCAACCCGGACACCCGGTTCGACCTGATCTACGCCAACAAGGCCGCCATGGACGTGATGTTCCTGGAGGAGCTGGCCGACCTGAAGGACAAGTACCCGCAGCGGCTGGCCATCCACCACGTGCTGTCCCGCGAGCAGCGGATCGCGCCGCTGCTGAGCGGCAGGATCGACGCCGAGAAGCTGCAGCAGCTGCTGGGCACCGCCATCCACGCGGACGATGTGGACGAGTGGTTCCTGTGCGGGCCGTTCGAGCTGGTGCAGCTGTGCCGGGACACCCTGGCCGAGCGCGGCGTGAAGCCGGAGAACGTCCGGTTCGAACTGTTCACGTCCGGCAAGCCGGACCGCCCGGAGGGGCACGCCGGCCGGCCCGTGCTGGTGGACGAGTCCAAGGAGACGTACAAGATCACGTTCAAGCTGGACGGCCTGCAGGGCGAGGTGGCCAGCCCCACCCACGCCCGCGAGTCGATACTCAACGCCGCGCTGCGGGTCCGGCCGGATGTGCCGTTCGCATGCGCCGGGGGAGTGTGCGGCACGTGCCGGGCCAAGGTGGTCACCGGCAGCGTGACCATGGACGAAAACTACGCGCTGGAGCAGGATGAGCTGGACAAGGGGTACGTCCTGACTTGCCAGAGCCACCCCACCAGCAAGGAAGTCACCGTCGACTTCGACGTGTAACGGCCGGTGGTTGAGCCTGTCGAAACCAGGACCCGGTGGTTGAGCCTGTCGAAACCTCCTCCGAGCAGAATCGAGAAACAGATGATCTCCCTTTCCATCAGCAACGGCGTGGCCGAAGTTGTGCTGGACGCACCGCAGAAGCTGAACTCGCTGGACGAGCATGCGCTCAACGAGTTGCGCCAGGCGTACGACGACGCTGCTGCCGCCGCCGAGCGCGGTGAGGTGCGGGCGCTGCTGCTACGGGGGGAGGGGCGCGCCTTCTGCGCGGGCCGCGACATCCAGAAAGTCACGCCGGAGAGCGACGACGCCGCCGCGTACCTGGGCGGGCTGGTGGAGCCGCTGCTGAAGAAGATGGCGGCCTTCCCGGCGCCGACGTTCGCAGCGGTGCAGGGTGCGTGCCTGGGCGTGGGGCTCGGGCTGGTACTGGCCACAGACGTGGTGTACGTGGCGGAGAACGCGAAGTTCGGCTCGCCGTTCGCCAAGCTGGGCGCCACGCTGGATTCAGGCGGGCACTGGTACTTCACCGAGCGGCTGGGCATGCACCGGACGCTGGACCTGATCTACACCGCGGACCTGATCTCCGGCGCTGAGGCGGTTGCCCAGGGAATGTTCAGCCGGGCGATGCCTGCGGACACGCTGCTGGACAGCACCCGGGAAATCGTGGCCCGGGTGGCATCCGGCGCCACCGGCGCGTTCGTGGCCAGCAAGGAGCTGGTGGCGCACATCCGGGACCAGCGCCTGGGCCTGTGGGAGGCCATGCAGGAGGAAAACAGCGAGCAGGCGCGGCTCTGCAAGACCGAGGATTATGCCGAGGGCTTCCGGGCGTTCCAGGAGAAGCGCGAGCCGCGATTTGTTGGGAGCCAAGCGTCAGGACGGCTCTGATCCTGAATAGGGTCAAGCCCCTCTGGACTGGCCGCTCCCGTCGTGGTGCATCCAAGACGCTGGCAGGCGGGTTGCAGCGGGGAGGGGCGTCGAGATCGATGCCGGCGACTACCTTGTCGCTCCGACCGATTTCACGCCGGTAGGCCTCGATTGCCTCCGCGCCCGTCATCGGATCCGATGCCCAGCCATCGCGCAGCGCTCCGATCGCCTGCTCATCGCCACCCAGAACGGCTGAAATCCAGAACATTTCGTCGTCGAACGCGAGGTGGTTCAGGAGCCGCACGATCGTCCAGCCCGAGGGCACTATCACCCGGTGCATTGCATGCTCGGGCAGCCCGTTGACTGCCCGGAGCACATGTTGGCGCTCGTTGGCCAACTGTTCGAGTAGCAGTGCGTCGCTCACTGGCCGGGTTCGTAGCCGATAAGCCAGTGGAGCCCGTGCCGGTCAATCACTTGGCCGTCGGATGCGCCCCAGGGCTTGGGCTCGAGGCGATCCACCACGCGCCCGCCGACCGCAAGTTTGTCGAACCACTCATGGAGGGTTTCCGGCTCGGCGGTCCCGAGCAACGAGAGCATGAGGCCTTCAAACCGGATCGTCTTCCCGCCGACTGGCGCATCCGATCCGGCCAGAGCAACGGTGCCGCTGAGGATTCCGTGAGCGATGTGATCCGGCGGGCCGTCGCTGTTACCGAAGTCCTCCCTGGTGTGCAGAGATAGCTCTCCGCCGAAGATGTCACGGTAGAAGGTGAGTGCTTCGCGCGCGGTGCCGGGAAAACTGATATAAATCTGCGGTGCCGTCATGCCCACAGCATATATACGCGGTTTTCGGCATGGGCGCCCCTAGGTGGCCATAAATCAGGGCCGAGCTTGCAGCCAGAACCGTTCCGCGACCTGAGCATCCGCTATGCCTTGCCTCTTCTCACAGGCCTGTAAGAGGGCCATGATTGGCTTTATAGCGATGTTGGTTGTCGGGCTGAGCGGCCGCCGGCGGATGAGCGGAATGAAGAGATTCCATGATCAGAAGACTGCTTTGCAAATGGAATATCGGCCATCACTGGGTCGCCAGCATGAACAGGGACGGGGAGTTCCGGCGCCAGTGCAGTCACTGCGGAAAGGCAGATGCGCACCAAGAGCGCTGGTCCGGGCGGCTGTCCAACGGCGACCATCCTGCACATCCTGACAAGGGCTACTACTACTGACTCTTGCGGGAGACGAACGTGCTCGCTGCAATGCTGTGCAGATTCAACATCCACCATAAATGGCATGTTGAACATACCGACGACGGGGACCTCTACAAACGGTGCCTGCGCTGCGGTAGGGACAGTTATGACGGGGACGGCAGTTCCGACGGTTGGGCGCTAAGGCGCTGGTGGTAGGGACCACTGGATCCCGGGAAGCCCCTTCCGGGCTGGGGATGCGTTGCCTAGGGGCAGAGCCGGTCCAAGGTCTCCTGCAGGGCGGAGACCATCTGGTCGTCCCACAGGTTGAGCTTGTCACCCGTCTCCGGATCCTCAAGGGGTGTGGGCATCGGGGGCGGGACCAGGGTCATGGTGGCCTGGTACTGTCCGTCAGTGCTGGCAACCGAGGCGGTGCGGTAGGTCCAGAATCCGCCCGTGCCGCCGAATCGGTGTTTGTCGTCGCAGTCCTGGTTCCATTTCCAGAGCCCGAGGCCGTACAGCGGGATGGCCTTGGTCTTGGTCATCTCCTGCAATGAGCCAGGGGACACCAGGTCTCCGCGGAACAGGGCTGCGTAGAAGTCGTTGATATCGGACATGGTGGAGATTACTCCGTAGGCGGGCGACCCGAGAACGCCGGGGGCTTCGGTGATGTCGAGGCGTTCGCCGCGGTAGGTGATGTAGCCCCGTATGACGGAGGGGCTGGCGGCTGTGGCCGGATCAACGAACGTGCCCTCCAGTTCCAACGGATCAATGATGTCCGCCCGCAGCACCTCGGGAAACGGCTGCCCCCGCAGTTTCTCCACCAGCTGGCCAAGCGCCATGTAGCCGGAATCGGAGTACCGGAAGAAACCAACGTCCCGGACATCCCAGGGCAGCTGGGCTGTCAGTTCCAGGGCCCGTTGGGTAGTGATGTCTTCCGTGATGACCCGCGGGACGTCGTCGGAAGTCCTCTCGGTGACCTCCTGGAAGGACCGCATGCCGGACGTGTGGCCCAGGAGTTGCCGGACGGTGATGGGTCCCGGTGGCTTGAGGATCGTTGTGAAACTGTCCAGGATGCCGTTCACCGGATCGTCCAGACCGATCAGGCCGTCCTCTACCAGCTTCATGACCGAGACGGCGGTCATGGACTTGGTGATGCTGGCGACGAACACCTGGTCCTCCGGCGTCGCGGCCTCCCTCGACTCCAGGTTGCGGACGCCGTAGGCCCGGGACCAGGTTCCTCCCGGCCACCTGACTTCCGCCACCACAGCGACGGAGCCCTGGTCAACAAAAGCGCGCATGGTGTTATCGATCGACCTGGTGGGAGGCGGCGCGCTGCCAAAGGAAACGGGGGCGGGAGCCGGCTCAGAGTAGGTGCACGCGCCCAGGGCCAGCGCCATCGCAGCCAGCGCGCTAAGAAGGGGAACTCGGGATGTGGTCAACCGACTGGGTGGCCGTGGCTGCAGGTGGTTTCCCCGGGCAAAAGCTCGTGACCCTGAATGCAGGTAGCGGAGGGAGGGGGCGGAGTGTCGTGCGCCAGGAAGAAAAGACTGCTGTGGCCGTGGGCGATGGCGGCGTCCTCGCGCTTCAACCAGGACGTCCGCTGAGGGCCGTCTTTGGCCTCACTTTTGTGGGAATGGTGGCTGTTCCTGAATGGGTTACCGACCACGGCTGACCGCGACCTTTCCAACGATCCCGTCCCTGCAATGCAGTGATTTTCGGTACCACGAGTATAGGCTCGCACACCTCTTGACAACAGAGACGCTGGCGCTGCCCACGGAACAGGTAGGCCCCCACCGGAAGACGGGTAACGACTACTGCTGACTGTTGATTTAGCTGGTCGATAGACTCCGGGTCCAGGCGACTTCGCCCGGAAAATGCAGGAGGATCTGATGACGGTCAGGACAACATTGGCCCGGCGGCGTACCGCCATCATCGGCACGGCCCTGGCGGTGCTCATGCTGGCCGGTAATCTCCCGGCAACTGCTGGCGGGGTGACCTCCACGATCCCGGTCGGGTCTGACCCGAGGGGTGTTGCGTTCACCCCGGACGGGTCCACAGCCTACGTCACCAACATGCATTCCGATACGGTATCGGTCATCTCCGTGGCGTCGGGCACAGTGGCGGCCACCATTCCGGTCGGAACGGGCCCACGAGCTGTCGCATTCACCCCGGACGGGTCCACAGCCTACGTCACCAACTGGAATTCCAACACAGTATCGGTCATCTCTGTGGCGTCGGGCACGGTGACCTCCACTATCCCGGCCCTCGTCGACCCGTTCGGCGTTGCGTTCACCCCGGACGGCTCAAAAGCCTATGTGACCAACGCCGGCCCCGACACGGTGTCAGTCATTGACGTGGCGTCGGCTACCGTAACCGCCACGATCCCGGTCGGGTTGTCTCCGGTTGGCGTTGCGTTCACCCCGGACGGCGCGACGGCGTACGTCACCAACGCCGATTCCAACACGGTATCGGTTATCGCCGTGGCGTCGGGCACGGTGACCTCCACAATCCCGCTTGAGGCTATCCCCTGGGGCGTTGCAGTCAGCCCGGACGGGTCCACAGCTTACGTCACCAACTTCGATGCCGGCACAGTGGCAGTTATCGCAGTGGCGTCTGGCACCGTGACCTCCACGATCCCGGCCGGCCCGAATCCGAACGCTGTTGCGTTCACCCCGGATGGGTCCACCGCCTACGTGACAAACATCTATTTCGGCACAGTGACCGTTATCGATGTGGCCTCTGGCATCATTGCCTCCACCATCCCTGTGGGACCAGACCCAGAAAATGTTGCCTTCACCCCCGACGGGTCGACAGCTTACGTTACCAACAGTGGCGGCAGGCCCGGTTTTGATATGGTCTGGGTCATTGATGTCAACGCAACACCCCCGGTGTTCACCGCGAAAACACCCCCGACCAAAGCGACCATGCGCGCCGCCTACAGCTACACGTTCACCGCCACGGGCGACCCTGCCCCGACCTTCTACGTGTCCTCCGGTGCACTGCCCGCAGGCTGAGCCTGGACTCCAGCACGGGTGTCCTTTCCGGGACCCCGACCAAGGCCGGCAAGGCGACGTTTACGGTGACCGCCACCAACGGCGTCAGCCCCGACGCGTCCACCGGTCCCATCACCATCACCGTGACCAAGGGCAAGGTCCGCTGAGCCAGCACGTGACGCCGGAGAGCGACGACGCCGCCGCGTACCTGGGCGGGCTGGTGGAGCCGCTGTTTAAACAGCTGGCGGCGTTCCCGGCGCTGACGTTCGCTGCGGTGCAGGGCGCGTGCCTGGGCGTGGGGCTGGGCTGCTGCTGGCCACGGATGTAGTGTCCGTGGCGGAGAACGCGAAGTTCGGGTCGCCATTCGCGAAGCTGGGCGCCAAGCTGGATTCTGGCGGGCACTGGTACTTCACCGAGCGGCTGGGCATGCACCGGACGCTGGACCCGATTCACACGGCGGACCTAATCTCTGGCGCGGAGGCGGTGGCGCAGGGCAAGTTCAGCCGCGCTATGCGCGCGGACGAGCTGCTGGACAGCACCCGGGAGATCGTGGCCCGGGGTGGCCTCCGGCGCCACTGGCGCGTTCGTGGAGTGCAAGGAATTGGTGGCGCACATCCGGGACCAGCGCCTAGGCTGTGGGAGTCCATGCAGGAGGAAAACACCGAGCAGGCGCGGCTCTGCAAGACCGAGGATTACGCCGAGGGATTTTGGGCGTTCCAAGAGAAGCGGGAGCCGAAGTTTTTCGGGTGCGTTGGTTGAGCCTGGGCTCCCGGGCTTTCAGTGGAGTAATTGGCGGCCAGAGATAACGGGCCCTGTTCCGCTACTCCCGCAACATACGGAAGGCGCTCTCACGGTCTTTAACCCGGAGTTTGCGCAGGACCGCTGAGACGTGCACCCGGACCGTGGTTGGAGACACGAAAAGCTTCTTGGCGACGTCCTCGGTGGACAGTCCTGTAGCGAGAAGCTCCATGACCTCCCACTCCCGCGCACTCAGCTTCGCCACGGCCGCCGGCTTCCAGTTCAAAACCCTTCGGGCGGGTGCTTTGAACTCCTGAAGGATGCGGGTCACGAGGGTAGGAGACATGGCCGCCTCACCGGCGAGAACCCTCCGCAGAACATCGGTTAGTGTCAGCGGGTCCGTTGTCTTGAGTAAGTAGCCGATGGCCCCCGCCCGTAGGGAATCGAAGAGATCCTCATCGTCCGCGGATTGAGTCAGCATTACAACAGCTATTTCGGGTAACGTCCTGCTGATTTCCTGGGCGGCGGAGATCCCGTTACCGGGCATGTGGATGTCAAGCAGGACTACGTGGGGCCGGTGCTTCAGGGCCAGCTCAACCGCTTCTGTGGCGGTGGCGCCCTCTCCGCACACTTCCCAGCCGCCCGCTTCAAGCGCCTGGCGGACCTTCCCCCTGATGCGCGCGTGATCATCAGCCATCACTACGCGTAGGCGCTGCTGCTCTACCATGTCACAGTAACCATGCTTCCTTCTCCCGGACGGGACGTGATGTCAAGGAACCCGGGCAAGGTTCGAGCCCTTTCCCGCATGCTGACCAACCCGTAGCCAGCGTTGGCGCCTGTGGCGCCAGCGCTGTCAAAACCTTCACCGTCGTCTTCTACAAGCAGTTGCCGCCGTTCGCCGTCCTTGACTAATCGCACGCACAGGTGTTGGGCGTGGCCGTGGCGTGCCGCGTTTGCCACTGCTTCGCGGATGATGCGGAGCAACGTGTGCTGCTGGTCCGCACTGGCTTCGATGGAGTCGTCAATTTGGATGTCCAGGCGCACTCCGTACCTCTGCGCCAGCTCCCGTGTTGTCCGGCGCAATGCCAGCGCCAGGGGCTCGTCGCCGCCATGGCCAAGGGCGTGAACGGCTGCGCGGGCTTCGTCCAGGGACCGATCGCAGGCGGCGAGAATTCGGCTCCTGGCCGGAAAATTCGGAGGCAGGGAGTGTCCTTCCATTCGGAGCAGTGCGAGCTCCTGGATGACGCCATCATGCAGCTCGCGGGAGAGCCGCCTTCGGTCCTCGAGAACGGCCACACGGGCATGGGCGTCCCAGTACTGCCCAATTTCCTGGCTGGCGCCGACCAGCAAAAGGACGTAAAACCCGGTCCGCAGCAGATCCCCGGTGTAGAACCAATCTGTGTACCGCGAGGGGAAAAGTGCGTAATTAACGCGGGAGAAGGCTGCAACGGCACAAGCAGGGCCAAGCCAGTACAGCAGCGAGTCATCATGATGTGCGGCACGCCTCGTAAAAGCGATGGACGCCACGAAAAAACATAGGGCCGCCACGCATTGGGCAACGAAAAACAGGGGATGAACGGCAAACAACAATGGTTGCGGCGCTCCGTTTATCGAGGGGTCCACAGCGATGGGCAGCCGGGCTTTGGCTGCCCACAGGAGTAACGACATCAGGATGACAAGGACTACAGGTATGGTCACCGTCCGCAGTCCCCGTCTCGACGGTGACTCCCGGTTCAGGCTTACCAGGGCCGCGGCCGCAATAAGGGCTGCAGCGATAAGCCGAAGCGCAAGGGGAAGCCACACACTAAGGCTTCCGTCGCGGTCCCCGGTCAATGATCCCGTTAGCCACGACATGCCAGTTCCCGCGGCCGCCAGCAGCACAAGGCCTTGTGCCAGCAACAAGTCATGGAGCCTTCGGCGCCGCCTGTAACGGCCGGCAAGCAAATATGCCACCAACAAGGCCACGCATGCGTCAACGGACTCCAGTACTAAGTGGAGAGCGGGGCTGCGGTATCCAAACAACACGTGAGGGCTCCACACCACCAGGCCGGTGACCACGAGCCCGAGGACCCATCCAACCAGTGTCAGGCGCAGGGCGTGTCGGAGCCGTTCCTTACTAAGACGGTCTTCAACCGACATCAGTCCCCCCTACACTGCACCCAATGCGAAGGTCCCGTTCTCGGAGTCACTTCGACACCAGTTGTAGCGGCCCCCGTGCATCACGTCACTGCCTCAGTGCGTAATCGCCGACCAGCAAACACTAATGCCGCAATCATCGGAAAGCCCGGGTATCAATTACCTGATTCTCAAAGGCGCGCTACTTGCAACGAAGGCCTGACCCACAGTGAACGCAGCATCCTGTCCAACTTGGATTGCAGAATTGATGTCTACTCTTGACCGCAATCAGCGTTTAGGCATTTGAACGCAGGCAAACGGTTTTCCTGTCCCGTTTCGCCGTAGCCTTAATTCATCAGGGCGGGCCGGCTGGACACCAAGGGATTGAGAGCCAGATTGCTGCTGACATACCTGCAGGAACGCTCCCGCCACTGCTGATCCGCTTGAACTGTTGCGCGGATTCTCCCATCCTCTACTCCAAAAACCGCATGCCCTAACGGCCAGAACCAAGGAACACCATGAGCAAGAAGATCTCGGCTCGCGTCGCGACCGGACCCAGCACGAAATCACCAGGAGTGACTGTGAGCGCCAGTAGTGCGAAACCCGCCCTTGCCCGCCGCGTTGCAACCGCTGTCATCCTCCCGGGAGTTCTGACCAGCATGCTGGTTCTCGCGCCTCAGGCGTTGGCCGAGACCGCCCCTGTATCGGGCATCTGCAACGGTGTGACCAACCAGCAGGCGCACCGCGGCAACGCGCAGCCGAATTTGCTCAGGGCCGCGGCGAAGCAGAACGCCGAGCAGATCGCGGCGCTGACCGCCGAGCGGGCCGCGCTGGTCACCACGCAGACCACTTTGAGTGCGGAGATCAAGGCTGCGGAGGCCGAGATCTCCGCGCTGGACACGGAGTATGCCGCCCTCGTCGGAAAAATCGACGCGACGACGATGTCGCTGACCAAGCTTGAGGCCGACAAGGCTACGCTGACCGCCGCGATCGCCGCAGCGAACACCGAGCTGACCACGCTTCAGGGCCAAAGGACGACGTTGGTGAACCAGATCACGCCGCTGGAGACGCAGCTAACCGCCGCGCAGAGCGAGCTCACCGGCCTCAACACGAAGAAGACCCAAGCCCTCGCCGACAAGGCGGCTAAGGAAGCCGACCTTGCCGCCGCGAAGACCCGCCTACAAAATCTGACCGGCGCGGCGGCGGCAGCGCAGACCATGGTCAACAACCAGGTGGCCGCGATCGAGAAGGCCACGCAGGAACTGGCCGGTCTGGTCGCTCAGGGTGACACCGCCCAGGCGCTGGTGGATGCGGCGGAGAAGAACCTGGCAGACGCCCGCGCGGCCCTGCCGGCGCTGGAGGCAGCGGCCAAGACTGCTGACACGAACGCCGCCGCCGCGACCGCCGCGGTGGTCAAGGCTGAGGAGAACCTGCGCCTGGCAGAGCAGAGCGTGACAACCCTCACCCAGCAGATTGGCGCCGTCGAGGCCAAGCTTCCTGTGCTGCAGACCGAAATCGCGGCTTTGCAGGGTGACATCACCACCAAGAATGCCGAAATCGCCGCCAAGGAGCAGGAGATCGCCGCCGCGACCGCTATGCCGGTCGCCGACGCAGCCGCGCTCAAGACGGAGCTTGCCGCACTGGAGGCCGAGCGCAAGGCGCTGGCGAACAACAGCGGCGCCCGGGCCAAGGAGCTGCAGGACTTGATCGTGGCCAAGAAGGCGGAAATCGCTGCCGCCGAGCAGCAGGCAGCAACCAAGACAGCGCTGATCACCGCCCTGAACGGTGACCTGACCAAGCTCCAGGGTCAGCTGGCGACACTTAACTCCCAGCTGTCGGCCAAGCAGCAGGAGAGCAGCAACCTTCAGCAGCAGCTCCTGGGCCTCCAGACCAGCCTGGTCGGCGCCAACGAGCAGGTCACCTCTGCCACCGCGACGCTGGCCGACGCCAAGGCCGCCCAGACCGCCGCGAACACCGCCCTGACCAACGCCAACGCCGCGGTCACGGCCAAGAAGGCCGAGATCGCCGCGCTGGAGGCTGCCCTGCCCGGGCTGACCGGGGACCTGACTGCCGCCAAGGCGGAGATCACTGCCAAGCAGGGTGAGCTGAAGGCGCTCGAGGACGCACTGCCCGGCCTGCAGGCCACACTGACCGCCGCCAACACTGCGGTTACCAACGAGACCGCCGAGGTCACCCGGCTCGAAGGTGAGGTCGCAAAGCTGGTCACGACTCTGGGCACGCTCAACACCTCGATCACCGCTACCGAGAACGCGATCCTGTCCCTGCAAAACCAGCTCACCCCGCTGCAGACCTCGCTGAACACGCTCAACAAGGCGATTAGCGACAAGGAAGCGGCCTTGACCACCGCCAAGGCCGACCTGAACGCTCTCGACGCCAAGATCGTCACCGAGTCCGCGACCCTGCGGACCCTGGAGAGCGCCAAGAAGGTCAACCGCGACGCCGTTGCCGCCCAGAAGGTCGTTGTCGCCGGCCTTCTGGCCCAGTACAAGGTGGTCTTGGACCGCATCGCCGTCATCGACGGGACGATCGCGCTCGGCGGGTGCCTTGCCTGATTGACCGCAATGCCCAGAAGCGCCCCAGGAGCCGACTCTCCTGGGGCGCTTCGCCGATGTCACGTACTTGTAAAAAACGGAAACTAATGCGCTTCAGCGCGCCGTTGGGTATCGTGTCCTTACTTTTGGTTGAGCAGCCAGCCTCCTGGAATCCCCACGAGAGCCTTATTCATGCTCCCCACCACTGGCAACCCCGCCGCCAATAAGGCGCTGTTTCGCCGTGCACCCGCGGGCAGGGTCTTTCATCGCTTCCAAAACTTGCACAAGGTGCCGATGTCGGACCTCCTCCAGCTGCGGTGGGCGCTGGGCAACTCTGTGGCAGTGACTGCCTTCAACCCCATTGGAAACTTTGCCTTGCTGCACCTCGTCGACTCCGAGCTGTCCAGGCGGTCGACGTTCCAGTCAGCGCTGGGGCCCGTGCCAGCGCGACAAGACCACCTGTAGACCCCGGCGCAAGCCGCGGGAACAGGTGAAGGCGGCCATGGCTGGGCAGGGCCGCCTCCGTGGGCCGGTGCCAGTCGGTTGGGGGACCGGCCCACGGGTCGGCCCGGGACTGCCGAAAACCGGCTAGGGGCTTAGGTAGGTCCCGCTTCCCGAGTATTGCGGAGGTAGGGTAGGCCCACAGGAAACGGGTATCGCCTACTCGTGATTTGCCCTCCAGTTGGTTGTTCACTGGAAGTGCCGGCGAGGATTGGGAGTTGGCCACTACGGCTCCCGCTCCGGAACATCGCCGGCACCACCCTTGCGGCGGCTGAAACACATGAGTCCCCGGCAGGCCGGGACCGGCTCAGGAACGGCGGAAACCATGCGAGCCAGATTGTCCACAGGCGACGGCATGAACCTCGCGGCCTGTCCCCACCAATTCGTTGGCCGATGCGATGACTGTTCCGCGTCGACGGGCCTGGAGGAATCCGACCAGATGGTGACGGATGAAGGCGGGACAACGTTCTCGGTCCAGTCAGGCACTCATCAAGAGCAGCTTTGAGTCTGCGGGCCACGTTTCCGCAGGTGGAAGCAGGGTTGAGATAAAAAGAACCCAATCTTGATTGAAGCTTGAGTCCCACTTGCAGCGATCTTTATCCCCGTTGGAAAGAGTAGAAGAGGCCGGAGTTCGCCGGCCAAAAAGCACAGCGTCGGCTAGAGGCAGCTGACCATGCTCAAAAACTACTCTGGGGGCTTATTTGTCTGAGATTTTGCAGGAAGAAGTCGTTGACAACGAAAACGGTGTGAGCCGCCGCAGGGTGGTTGCAGGTGTTGCCTGGTCGCTGCCGGTGATCGCCACAGCCATTGCTGCCCCGGCTGCCGCAGCGTCGGGAACACTTTCACTCGCCTTGGGACAGGTTGGAAGCATCACCTTCACCAAGCAGGGAGTGCAGGGACAGGGGCAGATTCGACATGGACAAGGTCCTGCCAACCTGGACATCCAAAACACTACCGGCATTGCGCAGACAATCACCGTTGGAATTGTTCCGGCCGTGAACAGCGGATCGGTCAGAGCCGGCATCGCCATCAAGGCCCTTGACGGCGCTACTGTCCTGGCACCGGTATTCGATGCGGCCTATATCTCGACAGCGTCTATCACCATTGCCGGAGACCAACTCGTCAGCCGCGGCGTGTCGTTTCAGTACGTAGAAGGGAACGGCCAATCGGCACCGATTGCGGGGCAGGTTTATACCTTCACGATGACAATCACGGGGACGTCAATCACCCCGCTTGTGATTCCGAACATCACCATGACTATCTAATGGTCTGGAAACGTGGCGGCCTGGTGGCCGAAGTATGCAGCGAACGCCGAAGCCGGGTTGCCCTGCTCCATGTGGACGCAACCCAGCCCGTGGTCCTGGAAGGCCCGGCAGCGGTCATCTGGGACCTGATCGACGGCCAGCGAACGGAGCAGTCCATCCTCGCGGAACTTGAGGCCACCTTCGAGGACCGGACAGGGCAGATGCACGCCCAGGTGGAAAGCTTCCTGGCCAGCCTGGAGGCACAGCGCCTGATCGAGGCTGCGCCCGGCAGTGACCGCTAGCAGCTTCATTCCCGGGAGCCCGGTGCGGAACGCGCTGGTCTCCTGGGAGAAGCGGCTGTTCGAGGAGCTGGCGAAAGGCAGCGACCTGCTGTGCGTGGACGTCCTGGGCGTGCAGTTCGGTGTGCGGTGGGGCCGTGCTGTCACCCGGCAGCAGCGGGAGGGCATGAGCGCGGCGTGGTCACGCTGCGCCAGCGTTCGCCAGCTCATGCTGCCGCCAATGCCGGAGGAACCCACGGCTGGCCTGCCGTTCACGCGTCGGTTGCTCACCGGTCCGTGACGCACGACGGCGGCAAGTTCCACCTGCAGGCAGCCTCCTTTGAGGAACTGGCCGAGGCGGTCACCACCAGGCTCACGCTGGCCGCGATCCTGGCCAACGCGGGCGAGCTGACCATGCTGCACGCCTGCGGGATCGCGGATCCCCTGACAGGGGCCGTGGTGGCGCTGGTGGCCAAGTCCGGCACCGGCAAGACCACCGCGGCGTCCGTGCTGGCCAGGAGCTACGGGTACGTCACGGATGAGACAGTGGCCATCGCCCATGACGGTTCCGTGGTGCCGTACCCCAAGCCGCTGTCCGTGAAGCGCGGTCACAGCCCGTACAAGCGGCAGGTGGGGCCGGACGAGCTGGGGCTCCTGCCGGTCACCGCCATGCCCTTCATCCAGTCCATCGTGCTGCTTGACCGGGTCCAAGGCGGCCCAACCATAGCTCCGGTCCTCGAAAAGGTCCCGCTGGCCGACGCCGTGCTCGCCCTGCTTCCGGAGACTTCCTCCCAGGCCGAGATCGGGGCACCGCTGCAGTCGCTCTGCCACCTGATCGACGACGTCGGGGGAGTGTGGCAGGTGACTTACTCGGAAGCCGAAGACCTACCGGCGGCGCTGGAACCGCTGTTTCGAGAGCAGCCTCGGCAGGAGCCGGCATGGGAAGCGCGGATAGCAGAGAATACCGGCACCGGAGACATCCCGCAGGGCTGGTTCCGGCGGGCAGCAGCCCGGGATGCCGTGGCCATCGGCGGCGACCTCCTGGTGATGCTGGAGAACCAGGTGGTGCGGCTCAGTGGGATTGGCCCGGCCATCTGGGATGCAGCCGCCGCCCCGGTCCCACTGGAGGACCTGGTGGAAGCCGTCGCAAAACAGCACGGAACCCCGGAAGGCTACCGGGCCGCCGTCGAACGGGCCGCACAGCAGCTCACCGCCGAATCAGTTTTGGAAAAGTAAGGAAACCACCATGACCACACCAGCCGCCGCCGCGGAAGCGCCTCCGGGCCTGGACCTGACGGATTACCTCCGCGTGATCCGGGCGTACTGGAAGGGGATTGTCGCCCTCACCCTGCTGGCCACGCTCTCGGCGCTTGGCTGGACGGTGCTGCAGCCCAAGATCTACTCGTCGGACTCCAGCGGCATCGTGGTGACGCCCGGCTCTGACAACGTCAGCCTTTCGCTCGCCGGCGACAGCTTGGCCAAGGCCAAGGTCAAGAACTACGAGTCGGTGGCGAAGTCGCGGCTCGTGGCGGACCGCGTCATCGCCGCCCTGGGGCTGGACACCACGGCTGACGCCCTCCTGGGCAGCGTCACGGTGAAGGTCCCGCTGGACACCGCAGAGATCCGGGTGACAGCCCAGTCCACTGATCCGGCCACGGCGCAGCGCGTGGCGGACGCGTGGGTCAACGGCCTCGCCGCCCAGGTGGAAGCGATTGAGACAGTGCCGCCGGCCCAAGCGGCAGTGGAGTCCGGGGCCGCGGCAACGCCCGACGCCGGGACGCCGGCGGGTGCCACGGCGACGGCTGTCCGGGTGCTTCCGCTGGGCAAAGCCGTCCTCCCCACCAGCCCGTCGTCCCCCAACACCAAGCTGAATCTGGCGTTGGGCGCACTCGTCGGCCTGGCGCTCGGCATGGCCTATGCAGTGGTCCGCCGGCACCTTGACCGCCGCATCCGGCAGGCGTCCGAGATCGAGCGGCTGTTCGGTGTCCCCGCGATCGGCACTCTTCCCGCGGACCGCCGTCTTGAGGGCAGGAGCAGCGTCCTGGACACGGGCACCACTGAGCAGATCCACGACGCCGGGGGAGCCATGGCCGAGGCCCTCCGGGAGCTCCGCACCAACCTCAGCTTCCTGGACGTGGACCAGCCGCCGCGGATCATCGTGGTGACCAGCTCAGTCCAGGCAGAAGGCAAGTCCACAGTCACCGCCAATCTCGCCGTCACCATGGCGGCGGCCGGCGAAAATGTGGTGGTAGTCGACGGCGACCTCCGCCGCCCCACGCTGGTGGACGTTTTCAACTTGGTTCCGGGCGCGGGCGTCACGGATGTCCTGACCGGCACCGCCGAGCTTGACGATGTCCTGCAGCCCTGGGGCGCCCTTCCCAACCTGTCAGTCCTCGGCTCGGGCCGCATACCCCCGAATCCCAGCGAGTTGCTCGGATCCCGGGCCATGAAGACAATGTTGAATACCCTGGCTGAAAATGCCGTCGTCCTGATCGATGCGCCGCCCCTCCTTCCGGTGACGGACGCTGCCGTTCTCTCGCGCGTTGCCGACGGTGCCATCGTGGTGATCAGGTCTGGCAGGACCACCCAGGAGCAGCTGGCCCAGTCCCTGGGGAACCTGGACAAGGTCAAGGGCCGCGTGCTGGGTGCTGTCCTGAATTACGTGCCGACCCGGGGGACGGATGCGTACTCCTACTACGGCACGTACACCTCCGCTCCTGCCGCAGTGCCTGCGGCTGCTCCCCAGCCAGCGCGCCCCGTGGTGGATTCGCCAGAGGAAAGCGCCGTGGAAGCTGCCCTGAGCGGGCGCCGGGCCAAGGGCTAGAAGGTGTCCGTGGCAGACCAACCCGATAATGCCCAACTCAGCGTCTCCGAGGGCGTGCTGCTAGGTCATGCCCTGGTCGCGCGGGTGGCGGCCAGCGTGGGGGTCCGAGCCTTCTTCATCAAGGGACCGGTCACTGTGCTGCAAGGGCTGCGGCAGCCGAAGACATCAGCCGATGTGGATGTTTTCGCTGACCCTGCCGGTCTCGATGTCATGCTCCAGGGCTTGCAGGAGCGGGGCTGGCGCCAGCGCCCTGTCGACCCGGATACGACCACGTTTCCCAAACACGCTGTCACCCTTCACCACCCGGAGTGGCCGTGCTGCGTCGACGTCCACTTCCGCTTTCCCGGCATGGAGGCTGGTCTCGCTGAGTGTTTCGAGGCGATGTGGGCTCACACGGGAGAGTTTGATCTGGCAGGGCAGACAATACGGGTTCCGTCGCCTGCTCTCGCAATCCTGATCCTGGCACTGCATGCGCTCCGGTCGCCACACCTGCCTGCCTGCCGGCAGGAACTCGCGTACCTGGCACAACTGGTCTGGCTCCAAGCCCAAGCGCCCGGCATCCTGCGTATCGCCGAAGCCACAGGCTCCCTGGCGGCAGTACGGCCCTTCCTTGAAGGCCTCCTTGCGGACCCGCACGCCGTGGAGTGGCCGCCGGCGTCCATGGAATGGCGCAACCGCCTGCTGGCCAGGGAACCGGGCAGCGCCCGGCTTGTAGCCCTTGTCCAGGCGCCGTGGCGGGCCAAGCCGGGGCTGCTGTGGCGTGCAGTCTTCCCGCAGCCGCAGGTCTTCCTGAGCGGGAACATCTATGCGGACATGTCGGTAGGCGGTCAGCTAATGCAGCATTGGGCGAGATGGGCCCGTTTCCTCCGCGCCCTTCCTCAGATCGCCAGGGACCTCAGAGCTGGTGGTTGAGCTTGTCGAAACCCAAAAAGTCCGGTGGTTGAGCCTGTCGAAACCAAGCCTGGCGAACCCCTTCTAAATTGCCTTTCCGTCCGCGAAATTTGTAAGGTTCACCTATGACTATGGGGAAAGCTGTTACCAAAGCCGTCATTCCTGCTGCCGGACTGGGAACTCGCTTCCTGCCCGCCACTAAGGCGATGCCGAAGGAAATGTTGCCGGTGGTTGACCGTCCGGCCATCCAGTACGTGGTGGAGGAGGCTGTCAACGCAGGCCTCAACGACATCCTGATGATCACGGGCCGCAGCAAGCGTGCCCTGGAGGACCACTTCGACCGCGCTCCTGGCCTGGAACGAGTACTGGAGGAAAAGGGCGACAAGGAGCGTCTGGAGTCCATCCAGTACGCCTCGGAACTGGGTCCCATCCACTATGTCCGCCAGGGCGAGGCCATGGGCCTGGGCCACGCAGTCCTGTGCGCCAAGCAGCACGTGGGCAACGAGCCGTTTGCAGTCCTGCTGGGCGATGACCTCATCGACGAGGCCGAGACCCTGCTGAGCACCATGATGGAGGTGCAGCAGAAGACCGGCGGATCCGTAATTGCCCTGATCGAGGTGGATCCCTCGCAGATCAGTGCCTACGGTTGCGCAGACATCACCCTCATCGAGGGCGAAGACTACGTCCGCGTGAACAGCCTGGTGGAGAAGCCGGCTGTGGGCGAAGCTCCGTCCAACCTGGCCGTGATCGGCCGGTACGTGCTGCACCCGTCCGTGTTCGGCGTCCTCGAGAACACTCCGCCCGGCCGTGGCAACGAAATCCAGCTTACCGACGCCCTGCAGACCCTCGCCGCCGGTGAGGGCGAAGGCTCCGGCGTGTACGGTGTGGTCTTCAAGGGCCGTCGCTTCGATACCGGGGACAAGCTGAGCTACCTCAAGGCCGTCATCACGCTCGCATCCGAGCGCGTTGAATTCGGGGAGGACCTGAAGACCTGGATGAAGGGCTTCGTGAACTAGCTAGAACCCGTACAGACCTACTGGAGGTCCGCTGCCGAAAGGCGGTGGGCCTCCAGGCGTTTAAGGGCAACAGAGGCGATCAGAGACCCGATGACAGCACCTGAAGCGTTTGTCATGAGGTCAACAGGACTAGCAAAGCGGTTGTGGAGAAACAGGAACTGGCCGAGCTCTATGCAGCAGGAAATGAACAACCCAAAGGCCCCCAACTGCCACCAACGTTTTCTAGGAAATGCAAGGGCGCTGACTACTCCAAAGGGAACAAATAGCCCCACATTGGCCGAGGCCTCGACAAACCTGTAATTGAACCAGCGTGGAATTCCTTGCCGGTGAAGGAAACTCAGGATGTCGGCGAGCAGTCCCTGGACAGGCTGATCCACCGGGCTAGGCCAAAAGGCTATGAAAGCTAGGGGAATGAGCATGACGCCGAGTGTGACTCGCCAGAAGCCACGATTGTGGAGAAGTCTCATTTGACCCTAGAACTGCGGTGGTTGAGCTTGTCGAGCGCGGTGGTTGACTTGCCGAGCTCGATGGTTGAGCTTGTCGAAACCTTAACGAAGAAGGTGGGTGGTCTCCTTTCTGGAGACCACCCACCTTCTTCGGTGTTGGCTAGATGCTGTTAGGCAGCAGCCTCTGCCTTAGCGCGGCGGCGTACAACCACTACGGAAGTTGCGCCGGCAGCCAGGGCGCCAGCACCAACCAGGGTCCAAAGGACCAGGCCGGAGTCGGCACCGGTGTTGGCCAGGCCGGAACCGGTGTTGGCCAGCGGCGCACCGCCAGCGTTGCCGCCGGTGTTGGCCAGGGATGCAGCGACGGTGACCGTAACGGGTCCAACAACAACGCCGGACGTGTTGCCGGTTGCTGTCAGCGAGTAAGTACCCGCCTCGCTGATGGAAATGGGAAGTGAGAAGCGGCCCTGCGCGTCTGCAACTGTCGAAAGCGTCTGCGGAGCCTGAACGATGGCAATCTTGGCCGCTACGGCAGCACCACCGGCGATGCTCGCGCCGTCGGATGCCGGGGCCTGGCCCGGAGTGACGGTGATGGTAAGGGTTTCGCCGGCAAGAAAGCCCTGGCCGCTGAAGATAAAGTCTTCACCCGGGCCGACGACACCGTCAGAAACGGCGGCCTGCGGCGGAAGGGCGGGATAGGTGGCGGCCATGGAAGGAGCCGCGCCTACGAGCGCGATGGAACCGGCAAGTGCGAGTGCTGCGAGTGTTTTCTTCATGTGTCCCCCCGGAGACGTTTAAGTTTTTGATGTACCCGAATTGGGGAGTATTCCCCTCCGCACGAGACCCTGTGCAGAACTACGGATATATATCCCAACAAAGACCGTACCATCTGCTCTTCGTTGTGAGCAATCTCAATCCAGTCGGTTTACATAGTGTTAACGCCACCGCCATCATCTAGCCGCAGGCAGCATTTTCTGTGGGCAATGTAACGTCCTTTACCGCCTGCACAGTGGGCGTGACAACTACGTTAGGTTCTGCATGCTGCACTATTTTGGCAAACGTGACCTCGACCGTCTTGGTTTCCCCAGGCGCCAATTGCACGGCGAGTACTGCTACCGGACGGCCGCTGTGGACATGGGGGGCAAAACCCGTTCGCTCGCCGTTGAGTTTCGCTGCTTCAACCAAAGCCTGCATTGGACCGTAGGTCACGATGTTGGTTTGTACAGCTCCCGGAGTGACACCGAAGACACCGTCCCCCGTCACATAGGCAGGCAAGGTTTGCCCAGCATTGGCCGGTGCTGTGTTGGTGCTCGTGATCCTGACGGTGGTTTGTTCGTATCCGTCTCTGGGGCACTCTTTGACTAGCTGGACAGTGCGTTCGACGTAATAGTCCATCTTCGCCCCAGTGCCGTCGTTGAAGTACACACCGAACTGGGCAGGAGAAACGCTTGGACCGGCGATAGAACCACTAATTGGATAGCGGCTGACTATAGCTTGCTCGTCCTCGTTGTTGGACCAGAGGAGTATGCGGTTTTCTGCTACACCGCGGGTGATACTGCTCAGCAATTTCTCGGGCTCTGATTTGCCGCTGGACACGGCCGAGAACAGCTCCTGAGCGACGGCGGCGAAATAAGCATCCTGCAGTTGTGGGACTTTGATTTTGGCATACACGTCCGAAAGTAAAGTCGGAACCACGTTGCTGCTATTGAGCTCTGAAGGTAGCCCTCCGCCAGACAGAGCGAGAAGTTCAGGATTTGAGATCTGGACAGGCCCAGTCGCATTCAAAATGAAGCTAAGCGCAACTGGGTCTATGGACAGTACGCCATCGACACGTTGGCCCGTCTTTTTCTCCCACATCGCTTGAGCCATTGATCCAGCAGTGGGAAAGTCAGGGGTCAGATTCACATCTTGGATGAACTTGCCCATGCGAGTAGAGAAGATGCTTCGCTGCTCGAGATCGACAGGCAGTGTGGGTGATATGACACCGAATTCCGAAGCACTGATTTGGGCGCCGAGGCTCAGCTTTCCGTTATCTACGGTCAGTACAGCTAATGCCCCCGGGATCCCTCCCGAAGCACGGGATTCAGCGTTGTTCTGAATCATCAGCAGATAGTTCCTGGGCGAGGCTATGCCGAGCATGTCAGGTGCAATGGCAGCGGCGTTTGAAGCAGCGTCCAAAGCTCCCGTCACGTCTCTTAGATCATCACGTGCCTGTCTAAGCGGCTCAGCAACCTGCGGCAGCAGGTTGCTTTCGTCGATCTGGTCCAATCGCTCAGACGAGATCCTCACTACATGGGCTGCTGAGGAGATGCTGGGCGATGCGCTCTGCAGGGGTGCAAGGTCTGTCCCCGTACCACCAGGCAACAACGTGTTCCAATCGAGCGACTTGTACACTTTTACTAGTGGACCAATACTCAGGTTTGCGACATCATCTGCGGAACGAGCAACTTCTGCAACAGCGCTGAAATTTGCGCCCACCCATGGAGCCGCTGACGCCAGGCTCCACAGCGGGTCGTTGGCCGTATCTCTGGCAACTGCCGTATGCCGCTTAAGGCGCTCAACGGTAGCTGCAGCGGTTTCTGCATCATTGGTTGATATTGAGCTCTTTAAAGGAGCAATGAGGGCAGTGGCGCTGGTCAGTTCTCTTTGAATGGTATTGGCTTTGGAAGCGAGCCAAAATGTGGCTGCCACTCCGGCCACAACAATAACCGCGGAGAATGCAAGAGCCATCAAAAGTCGCCGGCGTCTCCTGCTTGGTACAGGCCGTGAATGCGGAGTCTTACCCTTTGGCATTGGACTCATCCCTACGGGCGTCCAAGCCCGCGATATATCCAGCCGGCGGCACGCCACTTGGCAGCATCCAGGACATTACGTCCGTCGAGGATACGGGGACTCGTAACGTGACGCGACAATTCATATGGGTCCAGCCCCCGATACTCGTTCCACTCAGTCAGTAGAAGGATGGCGTCGGCACGCTGAACGGAAGACTCGGTATTGGGCTCGTAATGCAACTCGGGAAACCGCCGTCTTGCATTCTCGATGGCTTTAGGATCAGTTACGGAGACTACAGCGCCTTGAAGTTGTAGTTGGGCGGCGATGCTTAGTGCTGGAGAATCCCGAACGTCATCGCTTTCTGGTTTGAACGCCGCTCCAAGAACTGTAATACGTTTCCCAAGCAGGGAGCCGTCGCATAAATCCCGGGTCAATTCCACGACCCGGCCCCTCCGCCGCATGTTGATGGCGTCGACTTCTCGAAGGAATGTGAGGGCCTGATCAGCGCCGAGTTCTCCGGCTCGTGCCATAAATGCCCGAATGTCCTTCGGCAGACAGCCTCCACCGAAGCCTATGCCTGCATTGAGGAACTTTCGCCCGATCCTGTCGTCCATGCCGATTGCATCAGCCAAACTCGTGACGTCCGCTCCCGCCGCTTCACATAGTTCCGCCATCGCATTGATGAACGAGATTTTTGTAGCCAAAAACGAATTTGCGGCGGTTTTGACTAGTTCAGCCGTGGGGTGGTCAGTTACGAGACGTGGCGTCCCACTCGACAGCGGCGCGGCATAGACTTCATCCAATATTGAGACGGCTGGATGGTCCTCCGATCCATCGCTCACGCCATAGACAAAGCGATCTGGTTCAAGGGTGTCAGATACGGCATGGCCTTCGCGCAGAAATTCTGGATTCCAGACTAGGTGAGCTGTAGGTTCCTTATTTTCGACCAAGCCTGCAAGCCGGGCGGCGGTTCCAACTGGAACAGTCGACTTGCCCACGACGACGTCTCCTGGTGACAGGAACGGGAGGAGCGCGGAAATCGCCGCATCGACGTAGGTCAGGTCGGCCGCATTCTCACCTTTTTTCTGTGGCGTGCCAACGCAGACGAAATGGACACTGTTACCCTGAGCAGCTGACATGTCTGTTGTAAAAGAAAGCCGACCGGTGTCCTGGACCTCGCGCAGAAGGTCCTCGAGGCCTGGCTCATAAAAAGGCGCTCTGGAAGCTGCTAGCTCTTTGATCTTGTGCTCGTCCACGTCAATGCCGACTACTTCGTGCCCGAGTTTGGCCATGCAGGCAGCGTGTACTGCACCTAGATAACCACAGCCGATTACAGATATGCGCATTGTCTTGATTCCTTCCCCAGAGGGCATTTGTACCGTTAGTAGGCGCCAGTGCTATGAAAAACCGCCCGAACAGTGCGAAGAATGATTACGAGATCACCTGCAAGTGACCAATTCTCGACGTAGTAAAGATCGAGGCGGACAGAGTCCTGCCAAGAAAGGTTCGAACGGCCGCTCACCTGCCACAGCCCCGTAACCCCTGGTTTCACCAGCAAGCGCCGGCGGACGTCACTTTCATAGGCTTCAACCTCGCGCGGGAGCGGCGGCCGGGGTCCCACCAAGCTCATCGATCCTGAAAAGACGTTGAAAAGCTGTGGGAGCTCGTCGATGCTGAACCTGCGAAGTGCACCCCCGATACGAGTGATACGGGGGTCATTCTTCATCTTGAAGAGAGGGCCGGAGCCTTCATTCTGGTCCGCTAGTTCCTGTAGCTTCGACTCCGCATCAACAACCATGGAACGGAACTTAAGCATTCGGAAGTGTCGACCCTCGATACCTACCCTCTCCTGGCGAAACAGAATTGGCCCTGGGCTATCCAGCTTGACCAATACGGCTACGCAGGCCATCGCCGGAGCTGCCAGGAGTATCAGTAGGGCCGAAACGACAATATCGAAGAGTCGTTTCGCTACCCGCTGCCCACCCTCAAGAGTGGGTGTGGTCACGTGAATCAGGGGAAGACCCGCAACCTGCTGCGTATGAATTCGCGGCCCCGCGACGTCTGTCAGTGCCGGAGCCATGATCAGCCCCACGTTCCTTGAAGCCAATTCCCAGCCCAAATGGCGGAGTGTCTGTGGATGCAGTTGAACACCTGCTGAGACGGCCACTGCGTCCGCCCCGCACGCTTCGATTGCAGAAACAATCGACTCAGTCTCCGGCTTAGTTCCTAAAACTCGGAGGCCAGAGTCCGGTTCGATTTCAGCGGCTCCTTCAAACCCAGGCATATAGGCAGCCACCGGCATGTAGCCCGCATTTCTTGCCCGATCAAGCGAAGCCGCAAGGTGCGAAACGGCACCAGGCCCACCCAGGAGCAACAACCGGGACATGTTACGTCCCTGCCGCCTCTTAATGTTGAGATGCTGACGGATGAGCCAACGGCCAAGCAAAAGCCCAAGGAGGCCTACGGGCAAGGCAAGACCCACGTACCCCCTCGCGGTGTCGAATCTTAGGACGTAGGACACGATTGCCACAATGCCGAAAAGCCATAACGATGCCGCGGCCACACGTTTATATTCGTCCGCGCCGGAGCCGAGAATACGGCTCTGGCGACTATTCCATGCTCCGAGCATGAACCACCAAACTATCGCCAGAGCTGCAGAAAGCCAGATGTAGGTTACTTCTTCGGCAGGGCCGACGAAGTCGGGTTCAGCCCCGAACCGAATAAGAAAAGCACCTACGACAGCCCAAACCACAACAAAGGCATCGACCAGGCCCAAAAGCCGAGAGGAACGTCCTCTCCAGTCCGCGTCCTCACTCACGCGGCGTCCCCCAAATTCAGAACCACAATTAGTACAACCTTTTCACCGTCATGGGTAGTTAGCTGCGGATGGAGAGGTAATTGTCCCTGAACCAAGCCACAGTGCTGCGTATGCCCTCTTCCAGACCAATGGAGGAAGTCCAACCTGCATCACTCAGCTTGCTGACATCCAGGAGTTTCCTCGGAGTACCATCAGGCTTCGTCGTGTCCCATTCGATGTCACCCTCGTATCCCACTGCCTGTGCTACCAAGGTGGCCAATTCACGAATTGTGACGTCTGTTCCAGTACCAACGTTGACCTGAGACGAACCGTCGTAGTTTTCAAGAAGGTGAAGGCACGCAGCAGCCATGTCGTCGACGTGTAGGAATTCCCTACGTGGCGTACCAGATCCCCAGTTAGTTACAACCGGCGTTCCGGCCCGGGCGGCCTCATCGTATCGGCGTATCAAGGCTGGCATCACATGCGACCCCTCCGGAGAGAAGTTGTCTCCGGGACCGTACAGATTTGTCGGCATCGCTGAGATCCAAGGAAGGCCATACTGCCTGCGTACAGCTTGTATATGCATGATGCCCGCAATCTTGGCTATGGCATAAGCGTCGTTTGTGGGCTCAAGATGTCCGGTCAGCAGTGAGTCCTCACGGATTGGCTGATCTGCGAACTTGGGGTAGATGCAGGAGGAGCCCAAGAATAGGAGGCGCTCGACACCGAACTCCCTTGCTGCATCAAGCACATTGACCTGGATTCTCAGGTTGTCACTAAGGAAATCAACGGGGAAGGTGTTATTGGCGAGGATGCCACCTACTTTTGCTGCTGCTAGAGCAACATATCGAGGGCGATTCTCGGCAAAAAAACTGAAAACAGCCTCCCGGTCCTTGAGATCCAACTCTAAAGATGTGCGACCAATAAGCGCGGTGAAGCCCTCGCGCTGCAAGTTTCGCCAGATGGCTGAGCCGACAAGACCCCTATGTCCCGCCACGTAGAAAGGGGCGGAACGGTCTAGCTTAGCTGGCTGGAAGCCCAACGAATCCGACATCAGTTTTTCCAGCTCGCGAGGTCGACGGAGTCAATCCAATTATTGCCGGCATGCTTTAGCGCCTCAATATCGGCGTCCACCATGATTCGAGCCAGCTCTGGTGTATGGACCGTCGCCTTCCATCCGAGCTTCTCTTGGGCTTTTGAAGCGTCTCCTACTAGGGCATCAACTTCAGTGGGTCGAAGATAACGCTCATCGAAACGGACATGTTCTTCCCAGTTGAGACCTGCATGCTCGAAGGCTATCTGGAGGAAATCACGGACCGTGTAGTTGCCACCTGTCGCGAGGACGAAATCATCAGGCTCATCTGCCTGCAGCATCCGCCACATGCCCTCCACATACTCGGCGGCATAACCCCAGTCCCTAACGGCGTCGAGATTGCCCATGTAAAGCAGGTCTTGTTTACCAGCTTTGATGGCAGCTACAGCTCTGGTGATCTTTCGAGTCACAAAGGTTTCACCGCGGCGGGGAGACTCATGATTAAACAGGATGCCGTTTACGGCGAACATCCCGTACGCTTCCCGGTAGTTTTTCGTGATCCAGTAGCTGTACACCTTGGCGGCACCGTAAGGAGACCGAGGATAGAAGGGGGTTTCCTCGTTCTGCGGGGGAGGGGTGGCACCAAACATCTCCGATGATGATGCTTGATAGAACCTGGTCTCGATACCTGACAGGCGGACTGCTTCAAGAAGGCGAATTGTACCCACGCCCGTCGTGTCCGCTGTGTGTTCCGGCTCATCGAAGGAAACACGAACATGCGACTGAGCAGCCAAGTTGTAGACCTCGTCGGGTTTGATGTCCGCGAGCAATGTCACCATACGTGCGCCGTCGCTTAGGTCACCGTAGTGAAGGAACAGCCTTGCCTTGGGGTCGTGCGGATCGACGTAGAGGTGGTCGACCCTTGCTGTGTTGAAAGTAGACGCGCGACGGATCAGGCCATGGACTTCGTAACCTTTGGCAAGCAGCAACTCTGCAAGGTATGAGCCGTCCTGTCCGGTAATGCCGGTGATTAGTGCACGTTTGGTCATGATGCCCCCAGAACTAGTAACAATGGCAAAAAAGTGCCGCCCGACCTAACGGCCGCGCGACGTTGCCAGATTCGTAATGAACTCATCATAGTGCGCAACAGCTACTGCTTCGGACAATGTTTCATGCCGGAAGCGTAGGGCGTTCTCGGCCAATTTGGCCCCTCGAGAGGGATCCTTAGCTAGCTCCTCCGCCATCATGACGAGGGCTAGAGGGTCGGCGGCATCTACACGGACTCCGCCCCCCGAGTTTTCAATTTCATATGCAGTAACGCTGTCTTCGTCTGTGGCTGCTATAACTGGAACCCCAGCGTTGAAATAGGAAGTTAGCTTACTGGGAACAGCCATGTCTTTGACCCCAGGCAGTTCGTTGACTAGCAGTGCGTCGGCAGCCACCAGAGCACATTGAAAGTCGGCATCCGGAAGCGAATCAACGAATGAAATACGCTCTATTCCCGATGCCAGGGACTCAAGATGCCTTCGCTGGTTCCCATCGCCCATGAGCACGAAACGGACTGGGCTATTTCGTGCATCTGCTATCCGTGCTGCTTCAATCACGTTCTCGAGGCCTTGTTTCTTCCCCATATTGCCAGCATGCAGAACCACCACATCAGTCTGCTGCCAACCCAACCGGTCCCGGAGTTCAGAAATACCCGTTGTGGGGGAAGCGGGAAGATGCGTCCAGTTGCGAATGACCTTCACCTGATCTTCCGGTACTTCTAGGGCCTTGACCATGTGACTCTTAAACCGATCATGTATGGCTGCGATACCGTCGGCGGAACAGAGTATCTTCGACTCGATTGAGGTGGCGAAGCGCCCCAGCCTTCCCCCTCCGGTACCGGTTTCTACAACTCCCCGGCTATATAGGTCTTGAATCCACATAGCTACAGCTGGTCGATTAGGCCGAAGTCGAATCCGCACCATTGCCAAGGCGCACGAGAATAGAGCTGGGCTGACTACGAGCACTACATCGGGTTTATGCCACTTTGCAAATAGCAGCCGTACCCCAAAGCTTAATTCCATATGCAGGCGACCTATAGTCGTCGGTTTATTGGGAATATAGTGGCGGAGACGCGTAACCGAAACGCCGTTAATTTCCTCGTTGGAGAGCCATCCCGAATAACCTTGCTTCAAAGTCCATTCAGGATAGTGCGGATATCCGGTGACGACGTGAACTTCATGGCCCACTTGACGTAAGCCTTCAGCGAGGCTAGTGGTATACGGGGCATTGCCTGAGGGTTCCGGTGAGTAATTAATGCCCAGGATGGTTATCCGAAGTCTTCTATTACTTTCAATTTCGGAATTGTTCATTAGTGCGATTGCTCTTTCTTGGAAAGTACGTCTAGCGCTGCGGAATGTTCGCTGCGATCTGAGTCGTCAGAAAAACGGGGTCCTACCCTTTTGGCGGGCGAGCCTACGGCGATTGAGTAAGGGGGGATGTCCTTGGTGACAACCGAACCCGCTCCGATTACGCTACCTTCACCGATGGTGACGCCGCCTAGAACAATAGTCCCAGCGCCGATCCAGACATCCCGGCCGATGTGGACTGTGTCCACTTGGCGAGCATCGCGGTCTCCAACCCAGGTTGCATGCACAATCGGCGTGCCAACGGAACTAATATCGTGGTCCATACGGCCGACAATTTGGACGTTTCTGGCTATTAGAACGAAGTCATCGATAGAACCGTCTACCTCAATGACGGAGCCGGGCCCTACCGACACGTCATTCCCCAATCTAAGGCCATGGAGTGAATTTATCCTGCTGCCCATGCCGGCGCGGAGATTTCGTCCAACGATGACGTTATTGCCTATTGCCATCTGATTGAGTAGGCGCCTGACAACTACCTGTAGTGGGCCAGGAATACGAGATCGAGCTGCGCGTACAGTGCTCATGCCGCGGGCCATCCTGTGCTGTCCAAGGACTGCGCCCGATTTCTGAGGCTGTCAAGGAGTCCCCGGGCCATGGATTCAGCAGAATAGCTCTTTATCACTGGTTCTGCTAGCCGAGCTGCATCGGGAAACTCGTACTGACCTGAGGCTACTTTTTGCAGTAACGATGCTAGCGATGAAGGGTCGTTCTCCTTGAAACGTGCGACTCCTCCGAAACGTTCAAGTTCTACTTCGGGGGCATGAGGCTCATCATCGGCGATAAGCATGGGAACACCGAAGCCAAGGCTTTGCGTCAAGCTTAGTCCTACATAGCCTGGGGAAACTGAGCATATTGCATCTGTATATGCAGCTTTAAGTGTAGCCGGGTCCGTGATGGGGCCGAGAAATTCAATTTCTGACGCGCATCCAAGATTCCTCGCTAAGTCCTTCAGAGGTTCCAACTCGGATCCAGAGCCGACAATTTTCAGGCGGACATTAGCCATATTTGGAGATGCTTCCGCGAAGGCTCTAATTAGAAGATCGACCTTCTTTTCTTCTACGAGGCGTCCCACATAGATGACTGAAGACTTGTTGGTGTGCGTTTCAGCCGGCCCCAAGAGCTCAGACGAATAGAGCGCGTTTGGTGCAACCCAGACTTCTTGATTGGGTAGATCTTGCCGGGCGGGCAGCACGCTATCAAAGCCGTACAACACGGTACCGTCTGCAAGTGCACGCATGGAACGTCTGAGCCGCGCTGTTCGCGATCCGGCACCCGCTCTTGGGTAGAGGTGGCCCCAAACAACAGTACGTCGCCTTAAGATCTTCCTGATGATCAGGAGTAACCAAGCCGACACGCACCGGGGGTTGAGATCCAACATCAGCGACTTAGCATTTATGGCATTCCAGACGTGGTCGCGAAGGATAATGCCGCGACCCAATAGAAACCAAGCGCGTAGCGGACGGTAAAGGTCTGAGGCTATTCCTGTAGTCACCGTTGCTGTCAGCTGTCGCGGGCCAGCGTAGATTTCCGGTTTGTCTTGCTCAGCTTGATCCATAAGTGACTGGATGCAGGTTTGCCGGTAGAAGGGTAGAACCGTCAAGTACATGACATTGTGACGACTTTGGGGGGCATGCATATTTTTTTGCACCTTACTATGGCTTGGCTGCGGCGACGTGGACGAAAGGGCTAGGCGGTAGGTGTCAAGACTCGGTCGGCCATCAGAGAGTCGAGTGCTTCTTCTACTCGCAAGCGCGCGAGGCCTGTTGCTTCAGGAAAAGAGTGTGAGAGCTTTTCAAGGGAATCGAGTTGGATTGCATTTCGGCATTCTTCCGCACCTGGCGAGGCGTCGTGAAGGACCATATAACTGCCGAATCCAACAGAAAGCGTTGAGGAAATCTTGTCCGATTCTGCAAACCGATATTCGATTGGGAGTGCGCCGCAGTTAATACCGAATATGAGGCCATGGAGACGATTACTGATAACCGCATAGGAGCTGCTGTATACCTGATCGACTACTTCTTGTTGCTCAGTATGGCTCTTTGATTCCCAAAGATATGGTCGCAGGCCGAATTTGGCCGCCAGTGCGCGGTGCTGTGAGTCATCTCGTTGAACTTGCGAGACCAAAACGACTTCGAAACCGAGATTTGTGAAACTCTTGACGATTCCTTCGAACGTAGTCGCGCTCACGATCGTGTCATTCCGGAACGAGCAGGCAATCCGCTTACGTCCGTTGGTGCGGGCTTTATGGCACAATCCGAGAGCCAGATCGGGTGCGAAGCGTAGCGGAACTTGGGCGATGCCGCTGGAGAGTGAGTCCCTGACAATGTAAGCCTCGCATAGAGACACCAGGAGTTGTTCTAAACGTCTAGCTATCCGGCCATTGCCGCGGAGTGCACGCCCTGCAGTTCTCACCCGACCTCCACTTAATCGGATTAGGAAAATGTTGAGGATCATAAGGAGCGTCTTGGCAAGCGCGAGAGGGGAGTCCCGTAACTCATGAGGTCCTGGCGCATAAGCCAAGTCAGCCTTACGCAGGAGGGACGCGGTGATAAGGCGGAACTGAAACAATAAGGGATTCGAGATGAACGTAACAGGCCCACCAAACTTGAAAGCGTCAATGTAAGTTTGCGGCATCCCATGCGTAAGAAGCACCAATGGCGTCTGCTTCTTAAGAAAGGAATCGAAAAATACCTTCCGGATAGCTATGTCTCCAAGATTGTCTTGTTGCGCACAGATACTTCCAAAAAGTGTTCTATTAGTCATGCTCATCACATTCCTGTTGGTGCCGATAGACGATGCCGCGCGGGAGGCCTGCGAGCGAACTTGCTGACGCGTGAAGCCAATATGGCGGATTGAAGAACAAAAGAAAAACTCAGGGCGAAGGCTGCGCCTATAGCGCCAAGGAACAGGCTCCCAATGGAAACAAGGATTAAGCAAGCACCTGTGGTGATAACCGACGTTTTTGCTACGAAATACTGAAGACCGGCACCCTGTAATATCGAATTGAAAAGAGAAGAAAGCGCGGCGAAGACAAGCCCAGCCAGCACAATCTGTAGAGGCAGCACCGCACCTCTGTAAGCGTCGCCCAAAAAGAGGTGGACAACAGCCGGAACTAACAACATCAAGGTCCCATAGAGCAAGCCGCAAAAAGCACCCATTGCCCATACAAGTTTGAACAACTTGCGAAGGTGTTTTCGTTCCTTTCCAGCACTGGCAGGCAGGAGTACAGCAGCCATTGATGTGGAGAAGATCCTTAGTGGACCAGTAGCTCTACTTGTGGCTGCATAAAATCCGGCCTGGGTCGGTCCGGCAAAAGCGGAGACAAGAAGGGTATCAAGATTGCGTGCTTGAGTTCCAAGGGAATTCATCCAGAACGGCCACGAAATGCGTACGATCTCCCGCAATCCTAGTGCGGATAGGGGAGGCGTCAGGCGGCTACTTACTACCTTACGGATGACGATGAGGGATATTAGGGCAGTTAGAGCCATGGCGGCCGAGAAGGCCACGGCAGCATGAATGCCTGCGAACACAGCACCTAGATATAGCAGAGCAGCAGCGGTACGCCGGATAAGTAAGTTCTGCGTATTGATTCTAGCGTCACCGTCCGCCAGAGGAACTGAAAGCCATGTTTCCGAGTGCCTCTCAGCTGCTGCCCAAACCGACAGTGGCAGGAGAAGCATAAAGAAGGGATCTAAAAACGTGCCGAGAGCTGCAAGTGGAAAAGCAATGACAGCCGCCAGAGCAAAGCTTGAGTGGTCGGCCACTCGAAGCGCGGAGTGTATCACTGGACTCTGCGGATCGGCAGCGCGTTCTTTAACTACCATTGTCGCGATACCCAAATCCAAGGCGGATTGGAAGACGATGATAGTGCCAAAAACAGCGGAAAACAGTCCGAATTCATATGGCCCCAGGTCCCGCGCAAGGAGAAGCATTGTAACGGCCTGAATGAGCGCTCCAATGAGGCGCCCGGCGGAGACCCACGCAAATTGGGAGGCGAGTTTCTTTCGACCCATATACAAAGTCCTAATTGTTTGCCGCTGATACTAATTCAAAGCTGATGAATCAGTCGACTTAACGAAGTGCGTCAAATCAAAGCGTAATATGGTAGCGAAAAAAGCTAGCGGCTTTGACGGGTGCCAGCCCGCGTTGAGACTTGTGCGCTGACATCAGCGGGGAAGGTCGTTGCCAACCGCTCGGGCTCCTGTGGAACACCATTCCACGTGCCTGGAGCCTCTCGACTTGATCCTGCATCCGCGCCTTCAGCCGTGCTGCCGTAGCTGTAGTAGCTGTATGAGTAGGCGTCGGCACCCTTGGTTGGAAGCCGGTTCATAACGACACCGAACAATTTTGCATCGACCAACTCAAGTGCATTTAGAGATTTTTCAATTTCGGGCCGACTCGTCTTTTGTGAACCAACTACAACTACTACTCCGGCGACCAGCTGTGACAGCACTGCTGCGTCTGTGACCGGCAGCAGTGGAGGTGCGTCGAGAACAACAACGTCGAAAACTGATTCGAGTCGTTCCAGTACAGACTTCATCTCCCCAGACCCGAGCAGTTCACTGGGGTTTGGTGGGATGGCACCTGAGGTTAGCACAAACAAGCCATCCCCCCAGGGCTGCAATATATCGTCAAGATCTGCCGCGCCAATTAAGGCGGTGGTAAGGCCTACTCGCCGCTCAAGCCCTAAATATGAGTCCACCATAGGGCGTCGAAGGTCTGCGTCTACCAGGCAAACGCTTTGGCCAGATTGGGCGATTGCAAGAGCTAGGTTTGTGGCTGTTGTGCTCTTTCCCTCGCCTGGTATCGATGAGGTCACCAGAACGCTCTTACGATCGCCAATAACGTGTGCGAACTGAAGATTTGTGCGCAACTGACGAAATGCTTCAGCGCGTGGGCTTTGAGTGCTGGTCTGCGTAAGCAGAGGCGTTTTTGCTGCGTCGGGGTCGAACGAAATTCTCCCAAGAATAGGGGCATCTGTAACTTGGCGAAGATCGGATTCACCGCGTACGAGGGTGTCGAATCTCGTGCGAACTAATGCGCTGGCCAGCCCCAAACCCAGACCAATAAGTAGGCCTATAGCAAGGTTGAGTTTTGTATTGGGAGCCGACGGTTGTTCGGGTGCAACGGCAGGAGAAATAATCGACAGCCGAACGGGTGAGGTGCCGTCGATTTTCGGCCTTTCCAAGTCGTCCACTGCGCGGACCAAGCTCGCTCCCACCGCTTGAGCGATCGCTGACGCGCGGGCAGGTGACTCATCCGAGGCGGTAATCGTTATCAAGACTGTATTGGGATCAGAAGTTGCCTCGATACGGTTGGCCAGCGTAGCAGCCGTTTCTGTTAGTCCTAGTGATTCAATCACGGGGTTCAGGACGACTGGGGCGCTTACAGTTTTAACGTAAGACTGAACTCGCGCTTGACTGAACGTATTTCCCTGCTGAAGTTCAGTAACTGTCCCGGAGCTCTGGATTGCTACAAACAATTGGGTACTAGAGGTATAAGTCGGCTTCATCAACATCGATAAGCCACCGCCGACAAGAAGGCCGGTTAGAGCGAGAGATATTATCAAAATCCAGTTACGCCGAAAAATGCGCAGATAGTCTCGTAAGTCCAACCGGTCCCCCTGTTTCGTGGCTGGGGCTGCCGATGGCGCACCACCAGAACGGTTTTATTCGTGTAGTCGGAGCCATCATACCGGCTGCTGATGCTGTCAATACAAACGTGTCACTCGATCTACAGATCCTGCAGAACGCACGGCATTGGTGGGCTCGGGCCGTCTTCTGCGTCAAATCTAGTACAGATCAGTTGTCAATCGTTCTGTCACAGGGCTAGGTCCTGCCGCGACACGGTACCGGTGGATGTGCAGAAGCATACGCGGCTCGATACGCAGAACGGGCGCTAGCGGGAAACTGGCGCGACTGCTGTCGGCATTGCTATGCCACGTGCTTAGGTCATGGGGATGGGGATCACTATGACCGATGGAGGCTATTGTGGCTTTTTCCGACTACGCTCTCGCGCTGTGCGCGCTGCTGGGCACCCTGCTGGTTCCCTTCCTTGCACTGTACGTGGTGCTGCGACTCAAGTGCCGGCCCGCACGGATTACGGTCCCCACCACCGCGCCTCGAGGTAACCGCCGATCGCCATGCCATACGTAGATATCAATCCCCACAAGGCCGGCCAAAATGGCAGGGGTACGCCGTCCTAACCGTCCTCTGATCGTTGATTCTGCTGTGGTCTCGGCGGCCCTCACTCGCGTTTGAGTAGGCACCATCGCCGCAACCCCTAGACTTACTGTTTGAATCAGTGCCGCAGAACCTTATGCCGAACGTCCTGGGGGGACAGACATGCCCGATCCGGCGGATCAGAACGCACGCGCCCATGCAGAGGATGCAGGGCAGCCGAAGCGCCGTCGTCGCGACCTTCGTCGTGCCGACGGTGAAATGACGGATGTCCGGACAGGAACCATGCCAGCCGTAACACCCAACACCTCAAACCAACCTGACCCCAGCCAGCCAGCCACGACTCGGACCTCCTGGGCCGAGGCCGCAGCCGCAGCAGATGAAGCAAAGCAGAAACCGCACGTACCTGCCCCTACGCGGGCGCCCGCCTCTGCAGAGCAAGCGACCCCGGGCACCACTTCCCTGCAGCCCGATGCTGCCGGGCAAGTACCGTCGATGCCGTCAGATGCGCCCTCAGACATTCCGGTCTTCCGGCGCAGCCGCCCCACTGTTGCTGACACTATTTCCGACAGCCCCATGCCGGACTTCATCAGCTCGCCAGGGTTATTCGTCAGAGAACAAAAACCACGCCCCGTAGGCGGTTTCCGTGGTGCCATCTACAAGCTCACGGGCGGTGCCTGGAATCTGGGTCCCGGTGCGAAACAGCGGCAGGAAGACGAGCTGGCTCGCCGCATCTCGCGTCAGCTGCAGGGTAGCTACAACACGGCTGTGCTGAGCCTCAAGGGCGGTATCGGCAAGACCTCGACGACGGTAGGCGTCGGGCTGACCCTGGCCGCGTACCGGGGTGACGCCCCCTGCGCAATCGACGCCAACCCGGATTCAGGGGACTTGGTGGAGCGCGCGCTGGGGGAAGGCATCTATCAGCAATCGAGCCCCCGCACGATTACAGATCTTCTCAAGAACATCGAGTCCGTTGATTCGCTGACCGCTTTGGCACAGTACATGCATCACGCCGGCCGACTGCACCTGATAGCGGGGGAGCAGGACCCTGAGGTGTCAGACTCGTTGACGGCCGAAGAGTATCTGCGGATCCGCAGGCTCGTCTCCAGCTATTACTCCGTCGCTCTGACCGACTGCGGTACCGGGGTAACGCACAACGCCATGAGTGGCATCTTGCAGTCCGCTGACAACTTGGTTATCGCTGCCGGCTATGCGGTGAGCGGTGCCAAGCGCGCCCGCAGCACTTTGCACTGGTTGGCTAGCCACGGGTATGAGGACCTGGCACGCAACGCCATCGTAGTGATTACCGACAAGGACGAAGTGTCCTCGCGCGTGGACAAGGATGCGATCGAGGAACACCTTGCCGGGATCTGTCGTGAACTGATCGCCGTCCCGCATGACCGAGGCGTGGCGGATGGCGACCTTGTCACTCTGGACGTCCTCAAGCCGGAGACCCGGCGGGCCTACAAGGAAATCGCCGCAGCGATTGTCGACGGGTATCGGTAGTTCCGCCAAGCGTCGCGTCCTTGTACGAGGGTCAACTAGACGGAGTGCTTCAGCCCGGTCTTATTGTGTTTCCAATGGCCGCAGACCGAGACAACACCCCTTTGCTTGGGGCATTACCCGCGTTCTCATTCATTGGGGGGCACATTCAATTGTCGTGCAGATGTGATCAAGCGGGTGAGCGCTTTTCAAGGAAGTTGGTCACCTGAGTAGTTGATCTCCTGGGCAGTCTCGGAAAGGTGCACGCTAGAGGCCGGGCAAGCGGCAGGAACTTAGCCGTCTTACGCGACCGCTAGAATTAGCGCAACGGTCTCAAGTGGGGGAAGTATGGCAACCAGCATTCTCAGTAAGTTCGCGCCCAAAAAGTCCTTCGGCAAATCAGGCGGCAGCGGTCTACGTCCTGATATCCAAGGGCTTCGCGCATTCGCCGTTACTGTAGTGATCCTTGATCACATGGTGGGGTGGCCAAGCGGCGGCTTCGTCGGGGTTGACATCTTCTTCGTGATTTCTGGTTTCGTCATCACAGCCAGTTTGTTGCGGGAGCATGCCAAGACGGGGCACATCTCGTTCACGGGTTTTTACCGCCGGCGCATCAAGCGCATTCTTCCCGCTTCCACCCTTACATTGCTCATCACCGTCGCGGCCGCATACTTCTTATTCGGGCAGGGGCGTTTCCTATCAACTGCGTTTGACGGGCTTTGGGCATTTCTCTTCTCCGCAAACTGGAACTTCGCGGCGGCCGGGACAGACTATTTCCAAGCGGCCGGTCCCGTCTCACCCTTGCAGCATTTCTGGTCCCTCGCCGTGGAAGAACAGTTCTACTTCGTCTGGCCTTGGTTGCTCCTAGGCATACTGCTGCTGGCGGTTAGGACCGGACGCGAGGATTATGCCCGCAAAATGGGTGCCCTTGGCATTGTCATCATCTGCGCGGCTTCCTTTGCATGGGCCATGCTGGAATCGACATCCGCGCCCACAAGTGCCTACTTCTCGACCATTTCTCGTGCATGGGAACTCGGCGTGGGGGCGCTACTAGCGTTCCTGGCACCGTATGCAAGCCGCATTCCGTTCACTGCTCGCCGTTTCGTCGCATGGACCGGACTCATCGGGATGCTGGCTTCCCTGTTCATCATCAGCAGCAAATCGGTTTTCCCGGCGCCCACGGGACTTCTGCCAGTACTTTCCGCCGCGCTGTTCATCTTCGCCGGCACTGCGGCCTCCGAGCACCCAGGGCTGCAGCCATTCACGAATCCGGTTAGCAGGTACTTGGGCGATATTTCCTACTCGCTCTATCTCTGGCACTTTCCGGTGATTATTTTTGCTGAGTCCCTCGTTCCGGAACGGAACCTCGCGTTCTATTTGTCTGTCGCAGCCATCATCCTTGCGGTGTCGGCCTATGCATACCATCTAGTTGAAGACCCTATCCGCAAATCCACTTGGTTAGATCCCAAGGCCCGAGTGCGCGACAAGCAGCCGATGCGGGACTCCTACAAGCTGACAGCACTCAGTCTCTTGGCGGTCACCTCGTTGGCAGTGTCGGGGCTGGCGCTGAGCCAGCCTGCACAAGTTCCTGAGGCGAGCATTACGCTGCCCGTGCCTACGGCTTCAGAAAACGTCGATGCAAGCACTGCCGCCGGAGCTCTGGCGGTCGAAATTCGAGCCGCTCTGACTGCCACTGAATGGCCAGCATTCGATCCACCGATCGGAAACATGGCGAATCAGCGTGTACCTCAATGGACTGAAAACGGGTGCTTGGACGTCACAGCTGGCAACCTTGACAAATGCGTGTACGGCTCTGCCGACGCTGCAAAGACAGCAGTAGTCATGGGTGACTCCATAGCCACCAGTTGGCTTCCGGCGGTCATTGGCGCCTTGGAACCTGCCGGATATCGAATCCAAGCCTTAACCAAGCAAGCATGCCCGGTCGCTTGGGCTAAGGTCTTTCCGAGCCAGAACAGTTCCACTCCGTATGACGCTTGCACCGCCCATCAAGCCTGGGCGGCCGAAACCGTCAAAGGCATGAACCCCGACTTGATCATCTTGTCCGACTCCGCATTGTCACTTAAGCGGTTGGTGAGCAACGCAGAAGGTCCGGCGGCAGGCGACGAATGGTCCACCGCCTACGGTGCTGCCTTAGATTCACTGCCGCCGTCCTCGCAGGTGATTACGCTTGTGACTCCTCCGGGCGCTAAGAATATGCAGGAGTGCTACACGCCACTGTCAAGTCCGTCTGACTGCTCCGGGTCCATTACTAGAGAGTGGGAGACGTTGAAGACAACCGAGGCTGCTGCCACCACAGCTAAGGGGAAGACCTTCATCGACACCAAGGACTGGTTCTGCTTGGAAGGTACTTGCCCCTCCTTTGCCGGGAATCGAGCCATCTACGCGGACGCCGGGCACCTAACTGGTATATTCAGCGCCGAACTCGCGCCAGTCGTAGCAGAAGCCTTTACAAAGGCTGGAGTACCTGGACTTTAATATGCTGTCGAGTGGGGAATTCAACCAGCCTTCAGTCACCTACAATCTAAGTTATGACTATGGGGGATGTTGCGCTTGAGCGCACGCTTATCTATGACGCTGATTGTGGTTTTTGCACTCGCTCCGCTAAATGGTTAGCTCGCGGTGGTGCAGTGCAAATTAAGCCCTGGCAAGGGATACAGGACCTGGAAGCACTCGGGCTCACCGAATCGATGGTTGAAGCTGCTGCGTACTGGGCAGACGGCGGAGAGGTCAAAGCTGGGGCTGAAACAGCCATCGCCAAGGCCCTAATAGCCAAGGGTTCCGGATGGCAAATAGCCGGACGACTCATTCTAGCGCCAGGAGTTCGTCACATAGCTGGGCAGGTCTACAAGCTGATCGCCAAAAACCGTCACGCTATGCCGGGAGGAACTGACGCATGTCGTCTCCCAAGCTGAGCAGGCGTGCACTAATCACGATCGCATTCATAGGGGCATTGGTTGTTCAGGCTGGAGTCTCGTTTGCCTCTGAAGATGAGCCCTATCCCGGTATTCGGATGCCATCCTTTGGCTCGGCGCCAAACCAGGCAGGACTGTTCCCGACTGTAGCTGTTAGCGCGACGATCACTTACGCGGACGGTACAACTTTGGAGCCGCACGTCACGGAACTCATGAACGATTTTCGGTTCTCGTCGGCGCGGTATTCATTCGACTACATGTTCAAGCCCGGGAGCACGGTCACCCCAGACTCGGAAGTCCTTGCATGGCTTTCCAACGAGGCTCGCGAGCTCGGGGGCGGCAAGAAACCTGAGCGCATCGATTTATGCTGGAGAAAGACGGATCTTGACATCCGCACCGCGACCTATTCAAATGCTGCCGCATGCGAGTCCAGGGTGATCGACCTATGAGCAAGATCTTGGCCGTATTCTCTGCCTTCATCGACAGGCTTTGCGAGTCGTACACAGCATCGCCAGTGGCGCTGTCGATTATCCGCATCGTATTTGCGCTACACGTTCTGATCTTTCCGGTCGACTACAAGTGGGTTGCGGAAGTCCCCGGAGCGTTCTTTCGTCCGCCACCTGGACCGTTTGCGATCTTCACCGATGCGCCCTCCCTGGAGCTGCTCGTACTTCTGGAGATAATACGTGCTGCGCTAGCTGTAGCTCTCTTGGTGGGCTTTCATACGAAGAGTGTCTCCGTCGCGCTCTCAGTAGTAATGGTCGTGGGCTCCGGATTTACGCATTCATACGGCAAAGTCGATCACTTCATCCTGTACGAACTACTTCCTGCAGCAATGGCCTTTGCTGGATGGGGTTCGCGCTATTCATTAGACTCCCGCGGCACGCCGAATTTCCGACGAGGAAACAAAACCGCAGGGTTTGTAGCCGGGTTCCCGATGCTTCTATGGTCTCTCACCGTTGGTTTTGCCCTGTTCACAGCTGCTGTGCCAAAGGTCCTGACCGGATGGCTTGATCCTTCGCGCCAAGCAACGCGAGGTACCTGGCTAGAGACTTGAGTGACCCTGTGAAAGTCGGGCCAATGGCGGAGTTACTAGGAACAGTTCAAATTGACGCCTTTTGGAAATTCCTCGACTACGCCACCATCTTTGCCGAAGGAATCGTCATCGTGTCCGTACTTGTGCCGGCGCTATTTAGACTAAGCATCTTACTCATTCTCGGCTTCCACGCAGGCGTGTACTTAGCGCTAGGCATCGATTTTGCCCACTACCTGCTCGTCTACGCTGTCTTTTTTGCATTTCCGTTTCATGTATGGTTCTCATTCCCGGGATCGCGTTTCAAGCGACATCGTGGACGCAGAGTTGCATTGCAATCCGGAGTTCGCTGATCACTCACCATTGGGCTCGTGTCGGGAGGGCGTCATAGGCCACTGGAGTTTTCTGCTGCCTGTGCGCCACCTAATCGGTGATGTTGCCTGCTTTCTTTATGGTGGTAGCTGGCGAACCGCCTATCCCGTCATGGCCCGGTCCGTAGCCCGGAACGACGTTGTGGACGTACGCAAGATTCGATTTCGGCGAGACGAGGGCCAATGATTGAGCGGCGGACTTGGGGATACTGTTCCCCTGCACGATCACGCCTTTGGCGGCCCCGCTTGACTGGTCATGGATGCCATACTGGTTGTTCTCGATCCGGTTGTCGCTGATCCTGGAGCCACTGGCCGTGTCGGTGAAAGAGACGCCCGATAGCTTGTTGTCGTGTATCCAAACGCCCCTTATTGAGGTATTACGAGCGAGTGAAACGCCTCCCGCGCCGGACGCGGCAACTTCTCCACCGACAATTTCAATTTCTCCGGAAGTCGTCGGGTCGATACGAATCCCCAGGTTGCCTGAGTGCATGGCAACAGGGTTGATAAGGCGAGTGTTTTTCGACCTGATCTGAAAGCCGTTTGAGGATGGGCCAGAGCCCCCAAAGGCGCGGCACTGGTCAAAGACAATGTCGTAGCCACATGGGTGGGTGTCCCAGACTGAGTACTGCGTGCCCGAACTCTGTTGCTCCCCGGCGCCACCTCGAATGGTTACATGCCTCGGCCCGCCCCACTGAGTATTGCTGAGAGTCCCCTTGCGCTCGTCAGCGAGAGTCGTGAACAAATGCCTGAAGTTTCTGCCACGCAGCCCTTCGACGTAGGCGTGAGCTGACCGTCCACCCACCGTCAATCCGTATCCGAAGTAGTTTCCTACGTTGGGGAGATTCTCAACTGAGATGTCGGCGAAGTAGGAGTCCATCGTGTCCATTGCGAAAATTCCGCCTCCAGCGTCCCTAATTCGGATGCCAGTAACCCGCACATTGCGCGCCTTTTCGAACATGATGGCCCGGCCTCGAATTGCCAACGGGTCGGTGCTGGTAATGGTCATGTTTCGAACCTGAACGCCCGATAGAGCGTCCATTTTCCACGCCACTGCCCCGGTAGACACTTGGTAGGAGTGCAACAGGACACTGTCTAGTGTGACGGTTGTTCCCGACACGGACACCACTTTGCGCAACTCGCTCGCGTAGACCTCAAACCCTGGTACTCCTATACCGTAAACCAGTGTCTGGCACTCGAGCCCCAGGATGGCCCCTGGACTCAGAGTTGACGCCACGGCGGCCGGGACCTCGACGTTACCCGATCCGGCCGCGGCATCCGAGGTTAGGGCGGCTTTCGTACCGTCCGTTCCTGCCCCGTAAAACAAGGCCTTGTTTACCGCGCCAGAGACCTGTCTGATCGTGGTGTCGTCACCATGGCCTTCAATTATCAGATTATGTGCACCACTAGGGATGGTCAGTTGACGGCCTAACGTGATTTCACCCGCGGGGAGAATGACGTGCCTGATCCCGGATGCGGCGGCAGCGTTGATAACAGCTTGGATCGCATCCCGATTGTCCGCCCCTTCAACAAGGTCCGCCCGAGACACCCTGAAAGCGTCTTCCGTCTTAGCAACATAGATGGTGGCTGCCTCATCCCGATCCAGCTTGGATTCGACCGACGGCGCGATTATTGGCGCCAAGTCCGGTAACTGCGAGGTTGGAATCTTGGACGCTACGTCCAGTGTTGCAACGCCAGAAGGCGCCCCTTTCTCGGCTGTGGGAACGTAATCCATGGGTTGCCCCTTATCGCCGGGAGCCGCGTAAGCTGTGGCCGCCGAAACAGCCGAAGCCCCAGTAAGTGCCGCAACCAACGAGCCAAGTTTTAGGAGGCCTCGTCGGGGTGGATACTGATTTTCAGTTGGCAGTGAGTCCTTCTTTTCAACCATGCGAAGAAGGTATGGGCTGTGGAGAGGCGACGACCAGCGTGGAGACTACGCGCCCTGCAGGCGGCAAAGTACTCGTTCATGTTCCGAGTACTTTGAGCGCGACGAGCACAGTACTTATTTTGCGCGGGTAGAATCAGCGCATGGGGAAATCACTACTCAAAGGCATTCTCGTCCTCTGCGCCGCTTTCGCGTCCGGGCTGATGTATCAGAAGTGGGGTTCCTTTGAGTACACGGTGTCACCTGAGCGACCCGCGCTCCTTCATGCAGACGGTACCCCGATTCCGTGATCTTACTCAGCGCGGCAGTGGCCTCTATCTTCTTCGTCCTGCCCTTTTCTGAGGCGCTACCAGCCCCGGCATTCCTTGCCTGGACCGGGTTCGTTCTTGCCGGCATCGTCGGGACGGTAGTTCTTGGCTATGGCAAACAACCTAAGTATCAAGGGATTTGGATAGCGTCAGCTTTCTTAGCCTTGGTTGGCGCCGTGAGCGCCTCAGGGGAGACGGAGTCGCTGCGGGGCCATCTTCTCTACGCCCTGCAAATCATAGTTTTCATAGCCTTCGGGCCATTCGCGATCAAGTGTTTAGCTGCCAAACCGGGGCTTGCGGCAAAAGCGGTTGCAGCATTCCTCTTGGGCCAAAGCATTTCTGCGGGGGCGGCAGTCGCCCAAGCAAGCGGGATGACAGTTTTCGGTTGGAAATCTGCACTCGGCCGCGCGCCAGGTCTAGCTGGACACCCAAACATCATTGGCGTGTTGTCAGGCGTCGCAATAGTCCTGTTCCTGTTCCTGATCTTCAAAACTAAACAGCGCAAGCTTCCGCTTCTGTGCGGTTTGGCTCTCAACGTGGCAGGACTGTTCATTTCGGGCAGCATCAGTGCTCTTATAGCTTGTGCCATCGGCGTCCTTATATTTATGATCGCGGCGCGAGTTTCTTTCAAGGTAATACTGACCATGGCAACCGTCGTGGGCGCTGCTCTGTGGGGCACTGGTCAGCTGGCAGCGGCGGGGCTGTTGCGAGGGCCTGCGCAGCGCATTGCGCAGGTAACCGGCCAGACGCACGAAAAGAGCACCCTGGACATCCGCCAATATACGTACGAATTCGCGTGGCAGGGCATCCAACGAGACCCCTTCTATGGGCGGGGCCTTGATACAGGCTCTGGCGCGACTTACGACAACATCACCGTCACGCACAACATCCTGCTGCGCGCCTGGTACCAAGGCGGGTTGGGGACTGGACTCGCGATCGCTTTGATTGTGGCCGCAATCGCATGGCTTATTGCGGGCGCCTTGTTTCACGGTAAGGACGCAGCATCGGCCGGAGTGCTGGCAGTAATCATTGGATTCTCGATGACTTCCGCCGCACTCCAGCAGGGCTACTTCTGGCTGCTGATCTTGGGCGCCTGGGCTCTGCTCGCGTCCAGCACCGCAGACAATCAGCGAGGCCAGCACATGTCCTTAGCGCCAGCAGAGAAGCAGCCACTTGCAGCATGATCATTTGCATCGCAAAAGCAACGTACATGCATATTTTGCAAGTACAACTGATATGTAGGTCTCGTTTGTCAAGAGCGTGAGGAAGCGGTCCGCGGGCTGGGTTGCCTGGGACCGCTTCCTTTTTTATTGCCCCTGGGAAGAGGTGTCGGGTGTGGCCAGCGTGTCGTTGGCGACTGCGCGGTCAGACTGATATGCGCGGGTTGGTTACCGCAGGACGAAGTGTTCGGCTGGAGGTTACCGCTGGTCTAGCAATGACGGGCGTGGCCGTTTCCGGTTGCCCATAGTTGTATCGCGGGTTTACTCCACGCGCTGCAAGGAACCACTTCCAACTGGGTTTCCCGCCGGGGCTGGTTTTTTCTGTCCTTCCATTCAGTGAGGGGAAGCGCTTGATTCTGGGGAGGTGGCCGGCATCGGATGTGTGCCGGCGGCCAGGGACCAGCACCAGCCGGAGAGCTCGCGGGCGATGGCGACGTTGGCGATGACTGGACGCTTGCGGCGCTCGAGGTAGCTGATCCAGCGTTCGTGCAGGCGCCGGTTCCCGGCGTGGCCCCGGATTCGTGCCTCTGAGGTGGCCTCCTCCCAGCGCGACCGCATGAGCCTGGACGGGTTGTTGTAGGGTCGGCGGTGGTGCCATGCGGCCTCGACAAGCAGCCGGCGGGCGTGGCTGTTGCCGGTTTTGGTGATTGAGCCCAGGGACCGGGATGCGCCGGAGGAATGCTCTGTCGGAACGAGGCCGAGGTAAGCGCCGATGGTGGAGCCGGTAAAGCGGTCCCAGTCGCCGATCTCCACGGCCAGGCCGAAAGCAGTCAGTGTTGAGATGCCGCGCAGGCACTGCAGTGCCCGGACCACGGGGGTGTATTCACTGCTGTATGCCATCGCTGTGATCGCTTGGTCGAGGCGGTCGCGGCGGTCCGAGATCTCATGCATCGCCTCAAGGGAGGACTCGTAGGTCAGTTGCCGGGCCGGGTTATCGAAGCGCTGGCCGGCCAGCCAGAGCTCATGGGTGCCAGTCCAGGCTTGCCCGCCTGAATAGACGAGGCCTTGGCGCAACAGCAGTTTGGAGATCCGGTGCCGGGAACGCATGAGATCGCCGCGGACGTCTTCGCGGGAACGGACCAGATCCCGTGCTGCTTCCTGGTCCGTTGAGGGAATTCTTACCCCGGTGACCTCACCCAGCTTCAGCAGCCGGGCCAGATGCAGTGCATCCTTCGCATCGGTCTTTACCCGGTCCCCGGACGGGCGCTGGAGCTTCGATGGCGCCGCGACCACTGTGTCGATTCCGGAGGCCAGCAGGAACCGAGCCAGGCCGAAGCCGGTGGGTCCTGCCTCGTAAACGACTCTGACCGGCGATGGAAGGGAGAGAATCCAGGCGAGAATCTCACCATGATCCGGAGTCATCCGGTGCAGAATGATCTCCCCGGTCTGCGCGTCCAACGCGCATGAGACAACGGTTCGGGCATGGACATCCAAGCCGACGCTTGTACGCTCGAACATAGCTGGAACCTCCAAATTTCAAATGTGGCTCTACCTGTCCGCCAAGTGTGGCAGGCAACCCACGTCTTGCTTTGAAAAGGAGGTTCCAGCCCCTAGACCACATTTCCCGGACCTTCTGATAGAGGCCCATCAGCGCCGGAAACAGGATCCGGAGCGTCCACCAACCCCGTCATCGGGGGGACGGGGGACCACAAAGCTGGACGCTCCGGAAACGGTCCGGCGACAATGGGCCTTCAGAAGGTCCGGAGGCGCCACGGGGGGTTTCGCCTAAGCAGGCCACCTCCTGCTACATATCGTCTAGCCATCGCCTCGCCGGAGTTACTTAGCAAACCCGCCCGGTGTTCCCAGTCCCGGTTTCCTTGACGTAGAACGTCGTACCCGCCCCTCCGTCAGTGCAGGCGTAGCGCGACCCGCAGGCGCCGTTAAGGCACCTTCATGCTGCCCGGCCCTTGCCCATTCATAGATCCCGTACCATCTGCCCTACCTACCAGTAGGGGCCAGCGACGTTGGCCTTTGTACCGGAGGAACCAGCGTGGGTGTTTCTTCCCGACGGATGGTTCAGGGATGCTGGTCGAGGTAATTTGAAGGCCGACGTCAGCCGGGAGTTCCAGCCCGTCCTTCGTGACGCGCTGGCAATTGTTGGGTGATATTAATGCCCGCGCTCCCCCGGGCATAGGTACCGTAGATAAGTCGCCATCCAACAGTCGGCGGCTGTGGCTGTCCATCAACAAGAAGCTGATAATCCGGAACGGATTTCTTACTTCCCAGATGGACCGAGCTGCCACCCCTAATTAGAAGGTAAGGTCGCCGCAAAAGTTGATAATCCCACCGGCAGGCGCAGATAGGACTAAGGTGGCCACGGCTGTGTGATCCTTCTCTACCCATCACCACGGCACCTCGGACAGTGGAGAGAAGAAGGTCTCAAAGTGGCAGTCAGTAGCGCACGTTCCCGGGTTGCCTCGCGCCTGTTGGAGGAAAATATCACTCATGCTCACCGCGTATCCACGTCCTCGAACACCAGGAACGTCTGGGTGTCCAGCACGCCCGGCATGGACTGCAGCTGGTCGAAGATGACACGGCGCAGGTCGATGTTGTCCACGGCGCGGACCAGCAGGATGACGTCGAAGTCGCCGCCCACCAGCGCGATGTGGTGCACCTCGGGGATGGCACCCAGCTGGTCTCGCAGTTCCCGCCAGGCGTCCTGCTTCAGCTTTAGGGTCACGTAGGCCGAGGACTTCAGCCCCGCCTTAATGGGATCCACCACGGCCGTGAACCGGGACAGCACCCCTTCGCCGGTCAGCCGGGCGATGCGGGTGTATGCGTGCGCCCGCGAGATGTGGACGTTCTCGGCCACCTGGGTCACGGACATCCGGCCGTCCCGGGTGAGCTCGGCAATGATGCTGCGGTCGATGTCGTCCAGCGGCACCGGTTCCGTCCGGGTTTCCTTTGCTGGCATCTTCTCCACGGCCCCTACTCGTCATCCGGCCCACATTTGCAAATCGTCTCCCAGTTTAGGCAGGCCGGAGCAGCTTCTCCACGATTCAGACGGGCACTGGATACGAAAAGTCCATCCATTGCCCTGCGCGAGGACAGGCTCACCGTGCGCGGACACGACCATAGACCTGGGCCGCCGGCTGAGCCCCAGGGATCCTTGGCAGAGGGAGCAACGGTGCGGCTCCGGTGCCTTCTGCGTCCTGATGAGTCGTAACACTGGGCGTGACTTGATCAAACCTTGAGGGTGTGTTTTGTAGCATCGCGGCATGGGGAGATATGGGGGAACTTACAGCGTGCGGCAGTCGCGGCGGGAGCTGAGGCAGCGGAAAATAAGGGTACTTTCCTATTTTCTGCTGGCTGCCCTGGCCGTCGCGACGGTAGCTGTTGTGGCGATGGCGTTGCGGAGGTAACACCTGCCGGCGGTGCGGTGCTGTTGGCGTGACTTGTCATTGCCCTTGTCACGTGCTTAGGTCTGGGTGATCGTAGATCACTCTGACCGATGGAGACTGGTGTGGCTATATCCGAGTACGCCTTTGCCCTGAGCCTGCTGCTGGGCACCCTGCTCGTACCCTTTTTCGTCCTGCACCAGATGCTGAGGCTCAAACGACGCGCCATGCGGGCAACTGTCCCCGCCGTGCGACGGAAGGGCCGCACCTGACATGCCGTACGTCGACATCAACCCCCACAAGGGCCGCCCCAAATGGCAGGGCTACGCCGTGCTCGCCGTCCTCCTGGTCATCACCGCAGCCGTAGTGGGCGCCGCCCTGGTACGCGTCTGACCCAGGCGTAGCGAACCGGCATCACGTCTAGATCGACTCAGCGCCGCCGGGCGTCGTGGAGTTCCGCTGCCCTCCGGATGAAGTCGCAGTCGCTGGGGGAGAGGATGCTTTCGCCGTGCCGGTCCTGTTCGAACTCGGCTCCGGTGGCCTTTTTGATCTCTGCCGCAATGGTCCGGGGGAGGATGCGGCACCCCGGATTGTCCACGAGCCAATGCCGTGTCTCTGGTTCGAGCCGGTCCCACAGCTGCTTAATGTCCATTACAGATGCCCCACCCTTTGTAATTTCCCTATGCATGAATGATGTGAGACGGAGGGGACGCAGTGTCCCCTCCGCGTCTCGGCCGCACCAGGAGATCCCATGTAGGCGAGACCATTCGCCTGTGCGGAATCTTCTCCCTGTGATCAGTGGAAAAGATGTTTCCGACCATTGAGCGATAGACGATTTTCGTCAATCGGGCTCATAAGAGTGTGCTCCCCGCGCAGGGAGAGGTCAAGGCCTCTTCGGAAACGGTCAAACCCATTCCCCGCACCGGCGTGACGGGCGCTGCTGGCTGTTCCCGCCTGTCAGGCTGGCATTTCGTCCACCGCTTCGGCACGTAATGCGCGTCACACTTACGATTCGTCTCCGGGTTGGGTCTGATTCGTGCAGCTTCTCCACGATTCCCGCAGGTGCTGGATACGAAACCTCCAGCAGGTCAATACTGGGGAGGAATAGTGGCAACAGAAGGAACGGACCAATGACGATCTCCGCAGACCACACGGCACGGGACGCAACAAGCACCGGCGAGGCCGGCGCAGTCCAGCACGAGGACGCGCTCACCGAAGCCGTCAAGAAGTTCGGCATCACGGCCGAGGACTACATGCTCCCCGCCCGGTACCAGATCCAGATGGTGGACCCGGACGGCCGGCTCAAGCCCGACGCCGAGCAGGGCACCGAACCCGGCCACGAATACCCCCTGCCCGGCGATGAGGAACTGCTGGCAGCGTACGAGCAGCTCGTCGTCGGACGCCGGGTCAACGACCAGAACTCCGCCCTGGTCCGGCAGGGCCGCATGGCCGTGTACCCGTCCAGCCACGGCCAGGAGGCCTGCCAGGTGGCCGCCGCCCTGTGCCTGTCCGACGGTGACTGGATGTTCCCCACCTACCGCGACGCCGTCGCCGTGATGACCCGCGGCGTGGACCCCGTGCAGGTGATGACCATCTTCCGCGGCGACTGGCACGGCGGGTTCGACCCCCTCAAGCACCACGTGGGCATCCAGTGCACCCCGCTGACCACCCAGCTGCTGCACGCCGTCGGCGTCGCGCATGCTGCCAAGCTCCGCGGCGAGGACACCGTAGTGCTGGCCATGTGCGGCGACGGCGCCACCAGCGAAGGCGACTTCCACGAGGCCCTGAACTTCGCGGCCGTCTTCCACCTGCCCGTCATCTTCTTCGTCCAGAACAACAAGTACGCCATCTCGGTGCCGCTGGCACACCAGTCCGTGGCGCCGTCGCTCGCGCACAAGGCCGTGGGCTACGGCATGGCGGGCGAACGCGTGGACGGGAACGACGTCGTCGCGCTCCTCGCCGTCCTGGACCGCGCCGTGAAACTCGCCCGCGAAGGCTCCGGCCCGCTCCTGGTGGAAGCCAACACCTACCGCATGCAGGCCCATACCAACGCCGACGACGACACCCGCTACCGGGAAAGCGCCGAGGTTGCCGAGTGGCGGGCCAAGGACCCCGTGAACCGGATGCGGACCTATCTGACGGACCGCGGCCTGCTGGACTCCGCTGGCGAGGCCCGGATCGCCGAGAAGGCCGAGGCCGTGGCCGCGCAGCTCCGCGAGGGCCTCAGCGAGGACGTGCCCGTGGACCCGCAGGAACTCTTCCGCCACGTCTTCGCTCGGCAAACGCCGCAGCTGAAGGAACAGTCCGCCCTGCTCGCCGACGAACTCGCCCGCGACGCCGCAGCATCATCCCAGGAGGCAGCCAAGTGAGCCCCACCGTCACCACCTCGTCCGAGGCCAACGGCAACGTATCCGCCGCCACCGCCCGGGCTGCCGCCTCCGCCGCGGCCACCGCCGAAGCCGCCGGCCCGCAGCCGGTCACCATGGCCAAGGCCCTCAACACCGCCCTGGTGGACGCCATGTCCGCCGACTCCTCCGTCCTGGTCTTCGGCGAGGACGTGGGCACCCTGGGCGGGGTTTTCCGCATCACCGACGGGCTCACCAAGACGTTCGGCGAGCAGCGCTGCTTCGACACGCCGCTGGCCGAGTCCGGGATCGTGGGCATGGCCGTAGGCATGGCCATCAACGGGATGCGCCCGGTGGTGGAGATGCAGTTCGACGCGTTCGCCTATCCGGCGTTCGAGCAGATCGTCAGCCACGTGGCCAAGATGCACAACCGCACCCGCGGGGCCGTGAAGCTGCCCATGGTGATCCGGGTTCCCTACGGCGGCGGCATCGGGGGAGTGGAGCACCACTGCGACTCCTCCGAGTCCTACTACGCCCACACCGCCGGCCTGAAGGTCTACACCCCCGCCACGGTGGCGGACGGGTACCGGATGCTCCGTGAGGCCATCGACTCGGACGATCCCGTCATGTTCATGGAGCCCAAGAAGCTGTACTGGTCGAAGGACCTGGTGGACCTTTCGTCCCTGCGTGCCTCCTATGAGGAAGGCACGACGGCGGGCCTTGCGTCTGAGGGGAGGGCCGCCGTCGCGCGTCCCGGCACCGACGCCACGCTGATCGCCTACGGGCCGTCCGTCCCCACGGCTTTGGCCGCCGCCGAGGCTGCAGCCTTGGAGGGGCGCTCGCTGGAGGTCATCGACGTGCGGACCCTTGTCCCGTTCGACGACGTCACTGTGTGTGAGTCCGTGCGGAAGACCGGCCGGGCCGTGGTGATCGCCGAGGCGCACGGCTTCGCGTCCGTGTCCTCCGAGATCGTGGCCCGGGTGCAGGAGCGCTGCTTCCACCACCTGGCCGCCCCCATCCGCCGCGTCACCGGGTTCGACATCCCGTACCCGGCACCCAAACTCGAGAAGTACTACCTGCCCGGCGTGGACCGCATCCTCGACGCCGTCGACGACCTTCAGTGGGAGGACTGATTCCATGAGCACTCCGAAAGTATTTTTGCTGCCGGACCTGGGCGAGGGCCTGACCGAGGCTGAACTGGTGTCCTGGCACGTTGCCGTGGGCGATGTTATTGCGGTGGACCAGCCGATCGCGGAGGTGGAGACGGCCAAGTCCACGGTGGAGGTGCCGTCTCCGTACGCCGGGGTTGTGGCCGAGCTGCACGGGCAGCCGGGGGAGACCATCGACGTCGGCCGTCCGCTGATCTCGGTGACGCCGGCGGTTGAGCCTGTCGAAACCCCGGCGGTTGAGCCTGTCGAAACCAAGCCTGTCGAAACCAAATTGGGTGGGCCGGTGGTTGAGCCTGTCGAAACCAAAGAAACCCCCGAAGTCGCCCAGTCCTACCGGGAAGAGGAGAAGGCGGGCTCCGGCAACGTCCTGATCGGCTACGGAACTCCTGGCGGCCACGGCACAGCCCGCCGCACCCGCGCCCGCAGGTCCGCAACGGCGGTGGTTGAGCCTGTCGAAACCAAGCCTGTCGAAACGGTTTCGACAAGCTCAACCACCGTCGACGACCTCTCACTTTTGCGCACCCGCGTGCCCGGGAAGCTCGGCGCTGTGATCTCCCCGCTGGTCCGGCGGATGGCCAAGGAACACGGCGTGGATCTCGGCGAGCTTCATGGCTCCGGCGAAAGCGGGCTGATCATGCGCCGCGACGTCGAGGCCGCCATACACACCCCGGTGGTTGAGCCTGTCGAAACCAAGCCTGCGGTTTCGACAAGCTCAACCAACGCTCCGGTGGTTGAGCCTGTCGAAACCAAGTCTGAGGTTCCTGGATCTCGACAGGCTCGATCACCGGAAGCGACCGATGCCCGCACCGGTCTGCCCGTTTCCTCCCGCACGCCGGTCCGCGGCGTCCGCAAGGCCGTTGCCGCAAACATGGCCCGCAGCCGCTCGGAGATCCCCGAGGCGACGGTATGGGTGGACGTGGATGCCACAGCTCTGCTGGAACTTCGCGAGGGAATGAAGGCCGGGGGCTCGGACGTGCCGGGCCTGCTGGCGTTCATCGCCCGTTTTGTCACAGCCGGGCTAAAAAAGTACCCGGAGCTGAACACCCGGATCGAAACCGCGGAGGACGGGTCCCAGGAGATCGTCGCGTTCGACGGGATCAACCTCGGCATCGCCGCCCAGACCGAACGGGGCCTGGTGGTCCCCTCGGTCCGCGGCGCCGAAAAGCTGAGTGCGCGCGAACTGGACGCGGAGATCCGCCGGCTGACCGACGTCGCACGCCAGGGCAAGGCGACCCCCACCGAACTGGGCAGCGGCACCTTCACGCTGAACAACTACGGTGTCTTCGGCGTGGACGGGTCCGCCGCGATCATCAACCACCCCGAGGTGGGCATCCTCGCGTCGGCCGGATCATCGACAAGCCGTGGGTGGTCAACGGCGAGCTGGCTGTCCGCAAGGTCACCGAGCTGACGCTGACGTTCGACCACCGCGTCTGCGACGGCGGCACCGCTGCCGGCTTCCTCCGCTTCGTGGCAGACGCGATGGAGAACCCCACGTCCCTCCTCGCCGATCTCTAGTTGCGAAAACCGGTGGTTGAGCCTGTCGAAACCTCCGCGGGTTTCGACAGGCTCAACCACCGCCCCTTCCGAACGCTCGTTACTTTTGGCGGAGATCCTGCCGCTAGCCAGCCGACGGACCAGGCGGGAAAACGACGGCGGCGCGGACACCAAACCCCCACATCAGGAGTTTTTGGGCAGATAAAGCGACCTCAACAGCCCGCAAGTCGCCATATCTGCCCAAAACTCAGCGCCGCCGGGGGTTCGAGCTTCCGCGCGGGGAACAATAGAGCCATGGAACCGGGTAATCGGCGCATCGTTGGTGGGGAGCGCAGGGGGCGCAGGCGTCCGCGGCTGGGCCGGCGCCGGGAGATACCGGCATTCATCCTCGCTCTGGGACTCCCGCCGCTCCTGCAGTTCCTCCTGGACCTGCTTCCCCACGACCAGCTGTCGACGGACATGCTGGTCCACCTCACCGGCATTGTTGGTGTTGCGCTGCTCGGGGGGCTCTGGCCTGCCGTGCTGGCGGCCGTCGTGGCGGGGCTGATCGTTAACTACTTCAGCGTCCATCCCGTGGGGTCCCTGTCGGTGATTGATCCAGAGAACATCCTGGCGCTGCTGATTTTTGTCCTGGTGGCGGTGGCCGTGTCACTGGTCGTGGACCGCTCGGCCAAGCTCAGCAAGGAAGCACACCTGGCAGGGGCGGAAGCAGCGGTCCTCAGCGATTTGAGCCGGCGGGCTGTCGCCGAGGGAAACAGCATCCCTGCTTTCCTGGACAAGGTCCGGGAACATTTCCAGGTGGTGGGAGCCGGCCTGTGGGTCAAACGGGAAACCGGCCCGGGCGGGGCCGTGGTGTGGGAGCTTGCGGAGTCCTCTGGCAAACCGCAGCCGGGTGACGTATCGGCGTCGGACGTTGTGGAGCAGCTGGACCGGGACCGGATCCTGACACTCACCGGAAGGGATCTCACTGATGATGAACGGCGGCTGCTGACCGCCTTCGGCGCCCACCTGCTGGCCATGGTCCAGCGCGAAGAGCTTACGGCGAGCCAGCGCGAAAACCTTCGCCTTGCCGAAGGCAACACCATGCGGACCTCCATCCTGCGGGCGGTGTCCCACGATCTCCGCACTCCACTGGCCGGCATCAAGCTCGCCTCCAGCAGCCTGCGTGACAAGACCATCACCTTCAGCGCGGAGGAGCAGGAGGAACTTCTGGCCACCGTGGAGTCAGGGGCAGACAGGCTGGACCGGCTGGTGAGCAACCTGTTGGACATGTCCAGGATCACGGCTGACTCGGTGGCACCCCTGATCCGTCCGGTCTATTGGGCAGACGCCGTGGGTGAAGCGCTCCGCGGCACCGACTCCGCGCGGCTCCGCGTGCTGTTGCCGGACAACATGCCCCCTGTCGATGCCGACCCCGGAATGCTGGAGAGGGTGATCGCCAACCTGGTGGAAAACGCCCTGAAGTATGCACCGGGGTCGGATGTGGTGATTTCCGGAACTGTTGGCGGTGCCGGAAGTGCAAGAATTGGGGATGTTCCCGCCAGCGAGCTGACCGTCGTCGATCGCGGCGCGGGCATCCCGGCTGATGAGGTCCTGGCGATGTTCCGGCCCTTCCAGCGCGCTGATGACACGACGCCGGGAACCGGGATCGGTCTTGGCCTTGCCGTGGCGAAGGGGTTCACCGAGGCCATGGGCGGGGTCCTGCTGGCCGAGCCCACCCCTGGCGGGGGCCTGACGATGGTGGTCCGGTTGCCGCTCTCCACCGGCGTAGCGCCTTCATCCGGCACGAAAGGACAGCGTGGCCACAGTTCTGATCGTTGACGACGAGGTTCAGATCCTCCGTGCCCTCCAGATCAACCTGACCGCCCGGGGCTACTCGACGGTGACCGCGTTGACGGGGAACGATGCTCTGGAGCGGGCAGCACAGCATCCGGTGGACGTCATCATCCTTGACCTGGGGCTTCCTGACCTGGACGGGGTTGAAGTGATCCGCAGGCTCCGGCGCTGGAACGACGTCCCGATTGTGGTCCTTTCAGCCCGGCACGGCTCCGATGACAAGATCCAGGCGCTGGACGCCGGCGCCGACGACTACGTCACCAAGCCCTTCGGAATGGATGAACTCCTGGCCCGTCTGCGGGCGGCCCTGCGGAGGGGATCATCCGGGGATGTTCCGGTGATTGAAACCGAGGGCTTCACTGTCGACCTCCCGGCCAAGCAGGTGACGCGGCGCGGAGTTCCCGTCCGTCTGACCCCCACAGAGTGGAACATCCTTGAGCTGCTGGTCAGGAACAGCGGCGCCCTGGTCACGCATGAGGAGATCCTCCGGCAGGTTTGGGGACCGGCCTACGCCGAGGAAACAGGCTACCTGCGGGTCTACCTGGCACAGCTGCGGCGCAAGCTCGAAGCCGATCCGGCGAATCCCCGGCACCTGCTGACCGAGGCCGGACTGGGATACCGTTTCCGGGAATAGCTGCCCTGGAGGGTTCAGCGGGGGGGCGTTAAGAAAGCATTAAGATCCGCGGAAACGCCCCGAATACGGGATGAACGCGGTGCTACGCTCCGGTGGTTATCAGCACAGCGTCGCGCCTGAAACGGGGCTGTTTGTGCCCGTCGCAGGCAGTATAGAAAGACACGTCCTTGACGGCTTCCGCCCGGTTCTCCATACCCGCCACCGTTCCCAACCCGGAACGGAAATCCGCACCCGGCAGTCCGCTGGTCCGGTGGCTGCTCGAACACCGGGTCAACCAGCCCGTCGGCCCGGAAACCTCTGACACCCACGCATCCCAGCAGAGCTGGTGGAAAGTCATGTGCCTGACCGGGGTGGACTACTTCTCCACCCTGTCCTACCTCCCCGGCATCGCAGCCCTGGCCGCCGGCGCGCTGTCCCCACTGGCTACGCTGCTGATCGTGGCCCTGACGCTGCTAGGGATGCTGCCCATGTACCGGCGGGTGGCCAAGGAAAGCCCGCACGGGCAGGGATCCGTGGCGATGCTGGAACGGCTCCTGCCCTTCTGGCGCGGAAAGATCTTCGTGCTGGTCCTGCTCGGGTTCGTCGCGACGTCGTGGATCGTCACCATCACCCTTTCAGCGGCTGACGCCACGGTGCACCTGCTCGAAAATCCCTACCTGCCGCCCTTCCTGGATGGGCAGGCCGTGGCGATCACCGTTGTCCTGCTCCTGATCTTGGGAGGGGTGTTCCTGCTGGGGTTCTCGGAAGCGGTGGCCATCGCCATCCCCCTCGTGGCCGTCTTCCTCGGCATGAACGCCATCATCATCGGCGCCGGAGTCGCGGAAATCCTCGCCACACCCGGTGCGCTCACCGGTTGGACGGACGCGCTCACGTCGTCCGGCGGCGGCTTGAGCGGGGTCGTTGGGCCGGCGCTGATGGCGTTTCCCCTGCTGGTCCTGGGCCTGTCCGGTTTTGAGACCGGCGTCAGTATGATGCCCCTCGTGGCGGCCCAAGGAGCCACACCGGAGGAAAAGCTGGCCAGCAGGGTCAAAAACACCCGCAGGCTTTTGACGACGGCGGCCGTGATCATGAGCGTCTACCTGCTCGGCAGCAGCTTCGTCACCACCGTGCTGATCCCCGCCGGGGAGTTCCAGGCAGGCGGCGAGGCGAACGGCAGGGCCCTGGCCTACCTGGCCCACGAGCACCTCGGCAACGGCTTCGGATCCGTCTACGACGTCAGCTCCATCCTGATCCTCTGGTTCGCCGGTGCTTCCGCAATGGCCGGACTCATCAACATCGTCCCCCGCTACCTGCCGTCCTACGGCATGGCTCCGGACTGGTCCCGCGCCGTCCGCCCGGTGGTGCTCGTGTACACGGCCATCAGCGTCCTGATCACCATCGGCTTCAACGCCGACGTCAACGCCCAGGCCGGCGCCTACGCCACCGGCATCCTGGCCATGATGGTCTCCGGAGCCATCGCCGTCACCATCTCCGCCATCCGCCGCAAACACCGGGCAGCCGCCGTTGCCTTCACGGTCCTGACACTCGTGATGCTCTACGCCCTGGCAGCAAACGTGGTGGCCAAACCTGACGGCATCACCATCTCCGCTTTCTTCATCCTCGGCATCATCGCCGTCTCCCTTGTCTCCCGCGTCAGCCGCACCACCGAGCTGCGCGTCGACCGCATAGTGTTCGACGGCGTTGCCCGCCGCTTCATCAGCGACACCTTGGATTTTGACGGCCGGATCAACCTCATCGCCCACCGCCCGGAAGCGCGCAGCGCCTCAGAATACGCGGGCAAGGAAGCCGCCCAGCGCGAGATGAATCCGGTGCCCGGGACTGCCGACGTCATCTTCCTCGAAGTGAACATCACCGACCCCTCCGAATTCAGCGACACCCTCGAAGTGCACGGCATGGAAGTGGGAGGCCACCGGGTGCTCCGCGCCCAGAGCCCGGCCGCCCCCAACGCCATCGCCGCGATCCTCCTGGCCCTGCGGGACGCCACCGGTGTCCGGCCGCACGCCTACTTCGAATGGTCGGAAGGAAACCCCCTCGCCCACCTGATGCGCTACCTGCTCCTGGGCCGCGGCGACACCGCCCCGGTGGTCCGCGAAATCATCCGCAAGAACGAGCCGGACCCGGACCGCCGTCCGGGCATCCACGTGGGATGAGCCTGCGCAAAGGCGGCCCGCCGCCGTCGGAAACTCGAAACCCGGGGCTGGACCCTGCCAGCGTGGCCGCCGTGCAGAAGATGCTGCGGGAAGCCAGGAACGGCAAGCCCGGGAAGGACAACGTCTTCCGCCGGCTAATGTCCCATCCCGTCAGGGCCGTTCCCGTGGCGTTCCTGCTGGTCATCATCATTGGCGCGGCACTGCTGATGCTCCCGGCGGCCCGGACCGACCAGTCGGCAGATGTGTTCATGGACGCCCTGTTCACCTCTGTCTCGGCGGTCTGCGTAACGGGCCTGATCACCGTGGACACGGCAACGTTCTGGACCCCGCTGGGCCAGGGCATCATCCTCGGGCTCATCCAGGTGGGCGGCTTCGGCATCATGACCCTGGCAACCCTGCTCGCGCTGCTGGTCCGCAAGAACATCGGGCTGCGCGGCCAGCTCGTCGCCCAGTCGGAAACACACACCCTGAACCTCGGCGACGTCCGGGCCGTGCTCACCCGGGTAGCGAAGATCATGCTGACCTTCGAGCCGCAACAGCCCTGGTCCTGACCATCCGGTTCTGGATCGCGTATGACTCGAATCCCGCTAGGGCGCTGTGGCACGGGGCGTTCCACGCCGTGTCCGCGTTCAACAACGCCGGCTTCTCCCTTTACAGCAGCAACCTCATCGACTTCGCCGAAGACCCCTGGATCATCACACCTATCTGCCTGGCCATCATCGCCGGCGGACTTGGGTTCCCAGTGATTATCCAGCTCACCCGCGGTGACATCCACCCCAGGAACTGGACCATCCACCTGCGCCTCACTATCTACGGAACGCTCCTGCTCCTGCTCGCCGGAACGCTGCTGTTCGGCGCCTTCGAATGGAACAGGAACGAAACCCTGGGCCAGCTGTCCCTCACCGGCAAAATCCTCGGCTCCTTCGCAGGGGGTGTATTTCCCCGCACCGCCGGGTTCAACAGCATCGATTACGGCGTCGCCGCACCGGAAACGCTCATGGTCACCAACATCCTGATGCTCATCGGCGGCGGCAGCGCTGGAACAGCAGGCGGCATCAAGATCACCACCTTCCTGGTCCTCGCTTCGCCATCTGGAACGAAGTCCGCGGCCGCGACCAGGTGACCATCGCACACCGGTCCGTCAGTTCATCCTCCCAGCGCCAGGCCCTGTCCGTGGCTCTCCTCGGGATAGCCGCCGTCGTCGCCGGAACCATGCTGCTGCTGATGTTTACCGACTACAGCCTGGAAAAGGTCCTCTTCGAATCCATCTCCGCCTTCGCCACGGTGGGTCTGAGCACCGGCATTACCTACAATCTTCCGCCAGCCGCCGAGTGGGTTCTCATGGCACTCATGTTCACTGGACGCATCGGTACCGTAGCAGTGGCATCAGCCTGGCGCTCTCAGCCCGCCCGCGCCTCTACCGCCTCCCCGAAGAACGGCCCATCATCGGCTAGAGCGTCTGCCCACGCCTTCTGCTTAGCCGCCACCGCAACAGGTAGCGCCGTCGCAAAAGACAGGTACCAACCAACGGTGACCGTAGATTTCCCGGTCTATAAACTCCGGCGAAAGCCGTCGTTTCGGCCCGCCGTTAAAAGGGGAAATCTGATGCAGCTACTAAAGACACGGTCCCGGCGACACTCGGTCCGACCTGCGGCTCAAGTTAGGCAAGCCGGCCCGCGCAGGCGGCGTGCGGCCGTCGTCGGAACAATTGTTGCGGCGCTCATGCTGGCCGGCAATCTCCCCGCAACCGCTGCAACAACGGTGACCTCGACCATCCCGGTTGGGTCGAGCCCTCGAGACGTCGCCTTCACGCCGGACGGGTCGAAGGCCTACGTCACCAACGCCGAATCCGACACGGTGTCCGTCATCGACGTTGCCTCAGGCGCGGCGGCCTCCACGATCCCGGTCGCGCCGTTTCCCATCGGTGTTGCGGTAACCCCGAACGGGTCGAAGGCCTATGTGACCAGCACCGGTTCTGACACGGTGTCGGTCATTGATGTGGCGTCGGGCACGGTGACCTCCTCGATTTCGATGGGAGAGACTCCGACTGCCGTTGCATTCACGCCGGATGGGTCGAAGGCTTATGTCACCAGCGCTGGTACCTACACGCTGTCGGTCATCGATGTAGCCCTGGGAACGATGACCTCCGCCATCCCGGTTGGGCCGCTTCCGAACGCCGTTGCGTTCACCCCGGACGGTTCAACGGCCTACGTCACCAACGGGCAGGATTCCAACATGGTGTCGGTGGTCGATGTGGGCACGAGCCAGATGACCTCCAGCATTCCCGTCGGGTCTTCTCCGACCGGCGTTGCGTTCACGCCGGACGGGTCCAAAGCCTACGTCGCCAACAACGAGGGCGACACGGTGTCGGTCATCGACGTGGCAACCAGAACTGTGTCCTCCACCATCCCGGTCGGGTGGGCCCCGGACAGTGTGGCGATTGCCCCGGACGGGTTGACAGCCTACGTCACCAACTCCGGTTCCAACACGGTGTCTGTCATCGACGTGGTCTCCGGCGCGGTGACTTCCACCATCACGGTCGGGGCGTCTCCGACCAGCGTTGCTGTTGCCCCGAACGGGTCGAGGGTTTATGTCGTCAACACGGCTTCCAACACGGTGTCGGTCATCACTGTGGATGCAGCTCCCGTGTTCACCGCGGCCACACCGCCGACCAAGTCGAACACGCGTGCCGCCTACAGCTACACATTCGCCGCTACAGGTGCCCCGGCCCCGACCTTCCATGTTGCCTCCGGTGCCTTGCCCCCAGGCCTAACCCTGGATACCACCACAGGAGTCTTGTCCGGAACACCGACCAAGGCCGGCAGGTTCACGTTCAGTGTGACCGCCACGAACGGGCTCAGCCCCGACGCGGTCACGGACCCGATCACGATCACCGTGACCAAGGCGAAGGTTCGCTGATCAAAGCCTCGGGCACGCCATGTTATCCAGCGGTCCGGTCGATTTCGCTGCGCAAAATTTATGCCGCTATTAAAATTGCTGGCGCTACCCGTATTTCGGCCGCGCTGGATAGTTTGCGTAGCGAAAATCAGAACTGAGTGCTGCATTCCGAAAAATTCTTGTCCGCGAATTTGCGTGTCATTGTCCGGGCATTTCCCGGGCGCCTTGTAATATCCGAACATTCTGGAGTGGGCTGGGGAGCCCTGGGATGCAGGCCTGATAAGGGCCTGCTCGGACATGACAAGGCTGAATATGAATAACAGCACGGTGTTTTCTGAAGCTGATCAGGAAGTGGTCCTCCTGGAGCAACAGGCACAGGAAATTATTGATGAGATCCTCTCAGACACGGCCAGCGGCGAAGCGGAGGCCCGCCGCCAACTGGAATTCCATGTCCTCGACAATCCGGGCAACCCGCGGCGGGCCTTGCTGATGCATTTGTTAAGCGTCGAACGCTAAGCGGAGGCTTCCTGACTTTTCAGGGGAAGGGTTTGCCCTGACCCGTCAGTGCGCCAACTCGCCGATCTCCACTTCCTCCACGACTGCTGCGGCATATCCCTTGGCATAGCTTCGGCAGTTGGGTGGAAGTTGCTGCCGAACAGGGGGTCTGCTGGATTGAAGTTGATCCAGGGATCCTCTGCACCAATGCCGTGACCAGCGAAGTCGTCAGTAACTTCGACGTAGACGGCGCCGGAGGACTTGGCTGCGTCCCTGATGATCTTGTTGAGGGTGTCAGTACCGGCGTTGAAGATTTCGATGTTCTCGACGAGTGCGCCACCGGCAAACTCCGGAGCGAACAAATGCGGATATCCCAGTGCCGCGATCGTGGCGTTGGGTGCCTTGGTCTGAATTGCTCCGTAATCCTGGGCCAGCACAGCTGGCAACACGCTTTGGGCAAGGGCCTCGGCGGCATCAACTGCAGTCCTGCATTCCGCCTCGCTGCGCGTCAAGCAGGCCAGGAGTGCGTTGATGAAATTGACGTCATTGGCGCCGGCAGTGATGGTGACGAGGTCTGTTTCTGAATCCAGATCACCGGCGTCGGACGCCACTGTAATCTGCTCCGGCACCGTGGGTGCCACAGCCGTGGTCGCAGCAGCGGTAGCGCCGGCACAGGCCGCGTTGACGGCCAGGTCAATGTCGTCCAGTGCGTCCAGCACATCCACATAACCCGGTGACGCCTGGTAACACGGCTTAGGGTCCGCAGGATCAATGGGGTAAAGCAACGATAAGCGAGGAACTCCCGCGCCTATACCTGCCGTGTATGAATCCCCGAAGGCCACGTAGTCCAGCGGCCCGTCGTCGTAGGCCGCCGCCGGAATGGCCGCCGGGCCGGCCAGTAGGCCAATGACCGCGGCGGCCACTGCCCCGATGCGCCCTGCAGGAGAGCCCGCCGATGCCTGCGGGGTCTGTAATGTCCTCATAATTCCTACCCCTTACCTTCCCGACGGCGGCCGCGTGCCGCCGTCGAACATTTGGTTCCTACAGTGCGTCCTCAACCGCCCGCAGGTTCACCTAGGTTGAACCAGCCGCTCCAGCCCATGCCTGTACTCCGCCCCCTCGACAGCTTTTCCGGAAGACCCAGTGGACCGGACGACGCGTTACCCCGGCGTTACGGCGGTCCGTCCCGCCGGCCGCGGAAGGTACGACGGCGGGGGCGGGCCGCCGTCGTCGGCCTACAGTGTCTCGGGGATCGGGCGGCCCGGGAAGAGCGTGGCGTATTGCTTGCGGTACATCCTTCGTCCCACCAGCCAGTAGGCAAGGCGGACCGGGGCGGGGATCTCGTCAAAGAAGATCCTCCTCCGGTCTTCCGGCGGGTTCGTGGCCAGGACCATGCCGAGGAAGGAGACCAGGAACTTCCTGTCGTACTGCTCCACCCCATGCTTGGGGAGTGCCATCAGTTCCTTTTCGGTCATCACCCGGTCGACGACGGGCATCACCTCGGTGACCTCGCGGCGCAGGTGCTCCTTGAGGACGGGCTGCAGGTCTTCGTAGCGCTGGATGAGTTCGGTTCTGATTTCTGCATCCGCCGTCTGCATCCACCGCCTCAGTATGGGATCGATGGCCTCCAGGTGGTCCCTGATCTGTTTGTGGTGGCTGAGCATCTGCTACGTGCGGTGCGCTCGCCGGTGCCCGCTCGCCCAGCTTTGGGTACATCAGCAGGTCCTCACCCTCCTGGTGGACGAGGAGCACCTTGTGGAAGTTGCTGAGCATTTTTCCCACGTAGGCGGCGCGGGCGGTGTCTCCGGGGCCGGTGGAACGCACCAGGTCGGGCGCCTCGTCGTAGGCCCAGAGCAGGAAGCGGTGGACCCGCTGCATGCCGGTGGACGCAGTGGACAGGACCGGCCCCGGCGGCAGGGGCGCCGCGGTTTCGCCGGGATGCATGGTGAAGAAATCGGTCATGGCTGGCCTCCGTGGGGGAAATCTGGCAGGACCCGCCGGCGCCGGGGGCCGGCGCTTCCGGACTGGATCCCGATGAGTGTGTGGCCACGGGGCCAGATTACTACTTATGTAGTGGAGTGTCACTACATTTATAGTGGTTCGACGTCATGGGAGCGGGACAGGTTCGCAGGCACGCGTCCCTGTCCCGCCAAGAGACCAGACCCCTATGGCCTGGATCGTCGGTTGTCACCGGTAGGCGTTGCCCGAGGCGTAGCGGTCAGCAGTGATCCGTGAGTTGGCGCCCAGGAAGTCGCCAAGCTCCTGCAGGGCGCTGATCTCTGCAGCGGTGAACGGCAGCACAACCGAGACGGCCTGGGAGTCAACCCAGCCATGCGCGGAAATGGCCTGGGCAGGTCCGGCGGCCAGCACCGCCGTCGACAGCGAAGCGGCGGCGGCCATTGCAAGGGCAACGGCCCGCGTTCCCCTGTGTTTCCGGGCGAACCGCACGTCGTGCGCAGACAGTGGCCCGGTCTCGTGCCCGGTTGCTCGATGATCTCCAATTAGTGCGGACAACGTACTGCTCCTTTCGTGCGGTGCCGCCTGTTGAGGGCGGCATTCTCCTTGGACGTAAGCCGGCTTCCGAGTGACTTCCGGCTGGCTTTTCCTTTGCGTTCTAAGCGTCCTGCTGACCGCTTAACTGCGCCTTAACCGGTTCGCCATGGCTGTTGCTGCCTGCACGCGGGAAGACCAAGTACCTGCACGAGAGGTGAATCCCAAATATGAGTACTCGGTACTCGTGACCTGCTGCGGTGCCCCTCTTACGCTGAACCAAAGGGGATAAGGCCGGGGCGCTCCGTTCTTGCCCGCAGTCCCCGGCCGGACCATGCTGGGAGGACACCATGGCAGACAGCCCGCGCAACTCCCGCTTTGCCTGGATGGGCGGGCAGGGGACACCGCGGCACCTCGTGCCTGAGGAAGAAGCGCTGCCCGCGAAACCGGTCAAGAACCGTGCCCGGACCGGCGGCGTCGTCCTCATGGTCGTTTCCCTGGCGCTGACCATCGGCACGCTCAGCGTTGCGGCCAATGCCCCGCGGGCACAGACCGCGGAAGGGCAGGGCGGCGAGCCCGTGACCCTGGTGACTGAATCTGCCCAGCCCACCACGGATGCTCCTTCCCCGGAGTCAACGTCCGAGCCAAGTTCCCCGCAGCCAAGTGCCGAGCCAAGTGTGGAGGCAAGCACCCCGGCGGCCACGATCGAAACCAACTCTCCGGCGCCAGCAACGGCAGCGGCTCCGAGCCGGCTCCGAAGCCCGAATTTCCGGCCTTCTACCAGTCCGTCCCGGTGGGAGACCTGGATGGGTGGCGGCAGGTCTTCGTGGAGGATTTCACGGACGGGGATGTGCCCCTTGGCGGTTTTCCCGGCATCTACGGCTCGAGATGGCACGAGACCTACAAAGACGGCACACCGGACACGCATGGCAAAACGCAGCCCAAGGATGCGCGGACGTCCGGGTATTACCCGTCGAAGGTCCTGAGTGTCCACGACGGCGTCCTGGACATGTTCCTGCACTCCGAAAACGGTGTTTCCATGGGCGCGGCCCCCTCGCCGGTAGTTGGCGGAGCCACCCAGCCGCCCTACAACAGCCAGCTGTACGGGCGCTACTCCGTGCGCTTCAAGGCCGATTCCCTCCCCGGTTTCAAGGTGGCCTGGCTGCTCTGGCCGGTCAGCAAGCAGTGGCCGCAGGACGGCGAAGTCGACTTCCCGGAAGGGGACCTGTCCAAGGTCATCTACGCCGCCCTGCACGGCATCGGCCCGGACGGCAACCACACGTTCGACGTCTTCCGTCCCAGCGTTCCGTTCACCGACTGGCATGTGGCAACCACCGAGTGGACTCCCGGCCGCATCGAATTCTTCCTGGACGGCAAATCCATCGGCGTAGCAACGTCCATGGTCCCGGACACGCCCATGCGCTACATCCTGCAGACCGAGTCCTGCCTGACCGGCTGCCCGGCACCCGAAACCGCCGGCCACGTCTACGTTGACTGGGTGGCCATCTGGGCCAGGAACTAGCAGCGGTCCACCCGGGTATCAGACCCTGCCTGGCAGGTAGCCGCTGTCCTGTAAGCGAGTAGGCGCTACTGGTGATCGGCCGGAAGCCCCGTTGGTACCGTGGGGCATCGCTGTGGGCAGGGGGCACGCTCTAGCTGAAGAGGGTGGATTGTGTTTGATGTGAACCTGGACGGCCGCCGGTACCTGCGGATCCATGCACTCTTGGCAGCGCTGCTGCTTGCCATCACCGGTGTCCTCGCGGTGCCGGTGGGGGCCTCCGCGGCCGACGGCGACATTGGGGTTGAGGGCCCGTCGCACCTTGGGACGGGGACGCCCACGGGCACCAAGAGGGCCACGAGCTCACTGTGGTTCAACGACGGCACCTGGTGGGGAAACCTCTGGGACACCGCCACGTCCGATTTCCACATCTTCCGGTTCGATTCCGCCACGAGCACCTGGGTGGACACGGGTGTGGCCACCGATCCGCGGTCGAACACGCACCATGACGTGCTGTGGGACGGGACCACGCTCTACGTGGCGAGCTACCGGTTCGTCAACGACGGCGTCCCGGCCGAACCGAACTATCCCACCACCATGCGGCGCTACAGCTATGACGCAGGCGCCAAGAAGTACACCCTTCTGGGTGCCACGCAGATCAACAACCAGCGCGTGGAGACGTTGACCATCGACAAGGACTCCACCGGCCGGGTCTGGGCCACCTGGCAGCAGGGGAACCGGATCTACCTGAACGCCACCGCAACGGACGGCGCCACCTGGGGCACCCCGTTCGCGCATCCTTCGACGCTGGGCGACGTGTCTGTCGATGACAACTCGGCCTGATCGCGTTCGACGGGAAGATCGGTGTCATGTGGAGCCGGCAGAAGGACGACGCTACCGACGGCATGTACTGGAGCTTCCACGTGGACGCGCGCCGGAAACTGACTGGTCGGCTCCTCAAGCGGCGGTCTCGGGCCTGCGCAGCGGTGACGACCACATGAACCTGAAGTGGCTGGACTCCTCCGGCGGCCGCGTGTTCGCCGCCATCAAGACCTCGTTCACGTCATCCACGCAGCCGCTGATCCAGCTGCTGGCGCTGAACGGCATCAACTGGACAGCCCACACGATCGCCACCGTGGCCGAGTGCCCCAACCGGGTGATGGTCCTGATCGATGAGAGCGCCCAGCTGCTGCGGACGTTCGCCACCTATCCGAAGCCGTCCGGCACCACGAACGCCGGCACCTGCACCAGCTCGGGCGGCGCCATCTACGAGAAGTCCACACCGCTGAACAACATCAGCTTCACCACCACGAAGACCAACCGCATCATGGATGCCGACCAGTATGCCCACGACGTGACCTCCACCAAGCAGAACCTCAACAGCGAGGCGCGGGGCACGGCCAACAGCGGCCTGCTGGTGCTCGCCGGCGTCAACGCCACCAGCCGGTACTGGCACTTCTACGATCCACCCGCCGGCACGGGCGGCGGCGGTGGCACCGGCGATACCACCGCCCCGGCCGTGACGGCGACGTCCCCTGCCGCCGGCGCTGCCGATGTGGCAGTGACGGCGAACGTGACCGGACAGTTCTCGGAAACGCTGGATGCGTCCACGGTCAGCGAGGACACATTCACGTTGACAGCGGGGACGACGGCGGTGCCCGCGTCCGTGACGTACAGCGGCACCGGCAGCGTTGCCACGCTGGACCCGGACTCGGACCTGGCGCCGGACACGGCCTACACGGCAACCATCAGGGGCGGCTCCGACGGGGTGAAGGATGCCGCCGGCAACGCGCTGGCGTCGGACCACACCTGGACCTTCACCACGGCCCCTGCGGCCGGCCCCGGCCCGGACACCGTCACGCTTACCGCCACCGCCGACAGCTACGTGTCCAGCCGCGGCACGGGGACGAACTATGGCAAGAAATCCGTCATGTGGGTGGACAACAGCCCCGTGGAGGTTGTGTACCTGAAGTTCGACCTGTCAGCCTACGCGGGCAGGACGCTGGAGAGCGCGGCGCTGCAGCTGAGCGTTGGTGACAATGCATCGGGCGGCAAGCAGAACGTCAAGCTGGTGGCGGACGACAGCTGGACCGAAACCGGGGTCACCTACACCAACCGCCCCGCGCTCGGCGCCGGCAGCTTGGCACCCTCGGCCCCACGGCGGCGAACACCGGCTACAGCATTTCGTTGACGGCCGCAGACCTGGCCGGCGAGCTCGGCCAGCAGCTCACACTTGGTGTTGACACCGGCAGCACCGACGGCCTGGCAGTGAACTCGAAGGAGGCGGGCAGCACAACCGCACCCAAGCTTGTCCTCACCTTCCGGTAGGTGCCGCTTCCCGGGATCTCCAAGAAGTGCTGGGTACAATCGGGAGCCAGACGAACGAACACTGCTTTGCCGGAGGTACGGAGAAACAATGTCGGAATGGCTCGAAGTCGGCGCGGACAACTATGTGCTGGTCACCGAAGGATCGCTGCTGAACACCGGACTGATCGTGGGATCCGAACGGGCCATGGTGATCGACACCGGCTGCGGCCCCCGGCAGGGCAGGGAGATCCTGGACGCGGTGCGGGAAAAGACCCAGCTGCCGCTCGTCGTCGTCAATACCCACGCGCATTACGACCATTTCTTCGGCAACGCGGTGTTCGCCGAGGCCGGTGTCACTGAGTTCTGGGCGCACCAGAACTGCGCAGCCGAGATCGATGAGCGCGGGGACGTGCAGCGCCGCTTCGTGGGGACCTGGAACCGGAGATGTCCACCGGTGAGGGCGAGAACGTGGAACTGGTGGTCCCCAACGCCATCGTGAAGGACCAGCCCGTGCTGGTGGACCTGGGCGGCCTCACCGCCACGCTCTTCTACCTGGGCCGCGGCCACACCGACGGCGACCTCCTGGTGGGCACCCCCACCACCCTGTTCGTGGGCGACCTGGTGGAGCAGGGCGCGCACCCGTCCTTCGAGGACTCCTATCCGGAGGAGTGGGCGGACGCGCTGCGGCACATTTCAGCGCTGCGCCACCGCTACGAGTTCCTGATTCCCGGGCACGGGAAGCCGTGCAGCGACCAGTTCGTGAAGACCATGGCGGATACCATGACCACCGCCGTCCGCCAGGCGCGCCAGTCCATCCGCGACACCCCCAGCGACGCCACCAAGGCGATCCCCGTCCTGCCTTACGGCCCGGAGCAGTCGCGCTGGTTCATCAAGCGGCTCCAGGAGACCCGCCGGGAACACTAGCGAAGTCTGCGCTGAGCTGCCGGCGGACCAGCCGGCGCCTGGCGCCGCGTTCCACCAGGATCGCGACGTAGTCCCGCACCCGGCAGCCGTCCAGGAGGCTGTATTCCTCGGCCACCACGTCCTCGACGACGGAGCGGGGCTCATCGGGGAACCGCTCGGCGAGCCGGTCCACCGCGGCCGCGATGGCCTGGGCTTCGGTCCTTTTGAGCATTACCAGTCCTCCCCTCGGGGGAGAGCCAACGACAACCTGTGCGATGCTGAGCCGGGCTGCATCCTTGAATGATACGGACGGGCGGCGCCGGGAAAAGGGCCTCCAGACGAAGTCTGCGGAAACCCGCAAGGCAAGCGTACGACGGCGGCCGCGCGCCGTCGTCGTACGAGGTCACCCTAGTGCTTTGGGAGCCTCGCATAGCTACCCTCCCGTCCCCTAGCCACCGTTCCGGCTCTGGGGGATCCCATTAGGGAAGTAACCCCAAAAACTACATCGAGTACCCGGTACTCAGGACGACGTACCGGCCAGTTTCTATAGTCGATGTAGCAGGTGCGGTTACGGCCAAGAACCTGCTGGTGACACGGGGTCCTGCTGAATGACGGGACCTGCAGCAACCTTTTCACCACAGTAATCCGGCGCATGACGACGCTGGCAAAGCAAGCCGTGCGGCTGGAATTCCGGGAATCGAACCCGCCTTTCTGTGGTCGCTGACAGCGGCAACCCTTCAAAGGACCGGTGCCACGTGCAGCTGTTCCATCTTCCACGCACCCCCTACGTATTGACCATTCCTGGTTCTGGGCGCCATAGAAGCAGGAAAGTCTCCCGCCCCGGCCTGCGCCGGGTTACAGCCGGACTCCTGGTAGCTGGGCTGACCGTGGCGGGGTTGTCCTCCGCCAGCATCTCCGCCGCCGCTGAAAGCGTGGGACCTAACTTGGTAGTGAACCCCTCCCTGGAGTCAGGTACAACGTTTCCGGACTGCTTCCAGGCATCAGGCTGGGGAACCCCTGGAACCTGGAGCTTTTCGCCGGGACGGACTGGCGGACGCGCGTTGAGCGTGACGATTGCCGGCTATTCGAGCGGTGACAGAAAGGCCATCCAGAAGGAATCCGCGGCGTGCGCACCCAAAGTCACGGCCGGCGAAACCTACAACCTGGGCATCTGGTACCAGTCAACGGTCAAGGTCTCTATCACCACGTTCCGGCACACCGCCAGTGGCTGGTCATACTGGGGCGACTTGGGCCAAGCAGCCGCGTCAGCAGCATGGACGCAAGCCCAGGTTGCCACCCCGACCGTTCCGGCCGGAACCGACCAGATCGCCTTTGGCCTTTCCATCAGCGCCGACGGGACACTTACCACTGACGACTACTCGATGTTCGCCACCAGCACGTCAACGCCCGCACCACCGGCTGCGGGCAGCGAACTGGTGGTCAACGGCACCCTCGCCACCGGCAATCCCGTGCCAGCCTGCTTCACTGCAACCGGGTGGGGTACGCGGACCGTGTCGCAGGGTATCTCGTCAGATGTCCCCGCCACGGCGGCCGCCGGTTCGCGTTCCTGGTCCATCACGGTCAGCAATTATGCAAGCGGTGACGTCAAGCTCTTGCAGGCCGAAACGCCCGCCTGCGCGCCCTCCGTAAAAGTTGGCAGCAAATACAACGTGTCCATCGATTACACCTCCACGTCAGCCCGCAACTCGATCACAGTCTTCACCCACACGGCGGCGGGATGGGGCTACTGGACAGACCTCAAACAGCCCGCCGCCACCGCCAGCTGGGCCACCGCCGCGGCCACAACCCCGGCCATTCCGGCCGGCGTGGACGCCATCTCGTTCGGGCTGTCCATCTCGGCCAACGGCACGCTGACGACCACCAACTACTCCCTGAAAGAAGTGGTGGTAACGCCTCCGACTGCAGACCCCGGCCCCGCGACCGGTGGGTCCTGGCAGGTACACGAGTCCCCGTTGCCCCTCCGTTCCATACACTCCACGCTGCTCAGCGACGGCAGGGTGCTGCTGATCGCCGGATCCGGAAATGATGGAGCCGCCTTTGACGCCGGGTCCTTCAAAGCATCCGTATGGAATCCGACCACGGGAGCATTCACGGACGTCCCCGTCCCGTATGACATGTTCTGCGCTGGACACGTGACGCTGCCAGATGGAAAAGTCCTGATCGGCGGCGGGACACTGGCTTTCCCCACAGCGGGGGACGGGCCCACAACCTTCCAAGGGTCCAAGAAGAGCTACTACTTCGACCCGGCGGACAACACCTTTCACCCGCTCAACGACATGGCGGGCGGGCACTGGTACCCCACGTTGACCAAACTGGGTAACGGTGACGTGTGGGCGGCCGGCGGCCTGAACGAAAAGGCTGAGGGAACAGTACTGACGGAGATGTTCAAGACCTCCACAATGAGTTGGCTTCCGTCCGGCAGCGTCCCGCAGACCTGGAGTTTCTGGGGCACCTACCGCATATGTATTTGATGCAGGACGGCCGGATGTTCTATTCGGGCGGCCACACCTTCGGCAACGGCCTGCCCGGTACCGGAGCCTCCCTATACAACTGGCAGACAGCGCAAATCTGGGATGTGCCTGGCCTGCGGCAAAAGGACATGCGGGACCAAGCGGGCTCCGTGCTGCTGGGCCCCGCACAGGACCAAAAGGTCATGATCGTGGGCGGCGGAAATACCGACGGAAACGTGGCCGCCATCAACCTGGTGGACATCATCGATCTCAAGCAGCCCAACCCGGGGTATGTGCCCGGCCCAGACCTTCCAGGGCCCGGAAAGACTTACGTCAACCTCCTGAACCTTCCGGACAGGACCGTACTCGCCGCCAACGGCGCCCGATACAACCGCTCGGACAACGTCATGACGGCGGCGATTTACCAGCCCGCCACCAACTCGTGGACGAGCATCGGTGCAGACCCGGTGGGCCGGAACTACCATTCCTCGGCCATCCTCCTCCCGGACGGCAGGGTGGCGGTCCTGGGATCGAACCCGCTGGACAACTCCTACGACACACGGATCTCCGTCTACTCACCCAGGTACATGTTCAACGGAACGCGGCCCACCATCACGGCAGCACCCGGCAGTGCAAAATACGGGCAGCAGATGACGTTGCAGACCACCGGCACCATCAAAGCGGCCCAGCTCATGTCCCCGATGTCTGCCACACACCAGACAGACACCAACGCCCGCCTGGTCGACCTGCCAATGACCACCAGCGGCGGCACTGTCAGCGCCACTGTCCCGGGAAACCCGAACCTGCTGCCGCCCGGCCCTTACATGCTCACCGTCCTTGACACCAATAACCTTCCAAGCATCGCGAAATGGGTGTGGATATCATGACCGACCCCCGGAAAAACGGACCCCTCCGCACGGCAGGAAGGTGGGTGCGCAACAGCATCATCACGCTGGGCCTGGCGGCCTTGCTGGCACTCTCCTACTATTCGGCAGGCAGCTCAAGCCCAAGCGCTCTTCCGGCCCACGCCAGCAACCACACCAACCCGTCGCCCACAGCCGCCGGCGGCAGAATACAGCCGGGCCCGGCAGATACGGCTGATCCGGCCAACAGACAGCAGACCTCGCTGGAAGCAGCAGCGGGACGGGAACACCCCACAGGGTCCGCCCCGGAAACCCAGGGACCACCTCCTCAGCTGCGGGAGAAAGTCACACCGTCCCAAGTATTCGGTGGAGCTGCCCCGGGCACCGGAGGGTGCCTGCCCGAGTACGGCGAGGACGGCCAGTGCCTCCCGGCCGTACCACCAAGCTTGGCCCGGCACGTTAGCGAGATGCGGGCAGCAGGCCAGGACCCATCCGCTATGGACCACCGCTGGTCCTGCAGCGAGGTCCGTAAGTACTTCCGTGACGGCCTGGCGGTGCGCCAGCCGGGGATCGATCCCCAAGGCCTGGATACCAACAGCGATGGGAAGGCCTGCGCCGCTGGTGACCGGTAAGCCCTAAGGGCAACCCAGGATCCTGCTCACCCACCCAATTGAGGCCGCCGTCCCGCGGCTCTGCTTCAGCCCGCCCAAAACCGGCGCCCCGAGGGGAGCCAGTCCCCGCTACCGAACAGGCCCACCATGTCCCCAGAAGTCCCTGTCCTCATTCTCGGAGCCGTCATCACGGGTATATCGGCTGTGCTGTTCGTGATTGCCCTGTCTACCCTCTACGTCTCTACACACGCCTGGTGGGACCCGCAAACCCAGGCGGCGACGTCGTACACGCCATTGTTGCCCGTCCCCGGCGTCTCGTTCTCCCTCATCATGCCGTGCAGGCACGAAAGCGAAACGGTCATGCGCAGCACCCTGGACCACCTCTGCGGCCAGAACCATCCGGATATCGAGGTGATCATCTCCGTGGGCCACGACGATCCGCACACAGTGGCGGTGGCCCGCATGCTGGCCTCAGAGCGTCCGGAACTCGTTCGGGTCAGTGTTGACAAAGGGGCGGTCAAGAACAAGCCCCGGCAGCTCAACACGGCGTTGGCAATGTGCCGGAAGGACGTTGTGGGGATCTTCGATGCGGAATCCATTGCGGCCCCGGACCTGCTCCTGCATGTAGACACCTGCTTCGTTGCCCGGAACGCCGACGTTGTCCAAGGGGCAGTCCAGCTGGTCAACTACCGGGACTCCTGGTACGCCCTGCGTAACTGCCTGGAGTACTTCATGTGGTTCCGCTCCCGCCTCCACGCCTACGCCGGCCAGGGGTTCATCCCCCTGGGCGGCAACACGGTTTTTGTCCGGAGGGAGGTCCTCAGCTCCATCAACGGATGGGATGGCAACTGTCTGGCCGAGGACTGTGACTTGGGCGTGCGCCTGTCAGTCCTGAACCGAAGGATCGTCATTGCCTACGCTCCGCATTTGGTGACCAAGGAGGAAACCCCGGATTCGATCCGCGCACTGGTGAAACAGCGGACGCGGTGGTCGCTGGGCTTCATGCAGGTCATCGCCAAACGGGACTGGCGGGCATTACCCACCCTGAGGCAGCGCTGCGTCGCCTGGTGGACGCTCATGCAGCAGCACTTTATGGCCTTCGCCGGGCTGTGCATCCCGTTGTCCATCCTTACCGCAATCTTTGGAAAATTTCCCATCCCTATCACTTTGCTGACGTTCGTCCCGCTGGTTCCGGCCGTTGCCGCGGTGGCCTTCGACGTGTGCATGCTTCGGGAATTCGGGCGGGACCACGGCTACAGAATCCGTTTCTACGACCATCTGCGGCTGGTCCTGGGAACCCCGTTCTACCAGGTCCTGCTTGCGTATTCGGCTCTTCGGGCCTTGGTCAAATTCCGGCAAAGCGACTTCGCCTGGGAGAAGACCATGCACGCCGGTTCACACCTCGGGTACCTGGCGGCGCGGCCATGAATGCCCTGCTGCAACCGGTCCCCAAGAGGTGGTCATCTCCCGTTCCTGCCGTCGAAGCCAGCCGTTTTCTTGCCACAGTCCTGCACTTCTTCCGGTACCGGAGCCCTGACCAGATGGCCGCGTTCCTGATTGCCGTGGCCGCGCTCAGTCTTTCCTGGTGGAACATCCTGGACGCGCCCGGCTACCAGGATGATGAGGGCACCTATACGGCTCAGGCCCTGTCCACGCTCCACGGCAGCCTGGCCCCCTATACCTACTGGTATGACCACCCGCCGCTGGGATGGGTGCAACTGGCAGCCCTGGCATGGCTCCCCGGGATCCTTGGCCTGGGCGGCGAAGTGGCCGTCGGGCAAATGCGCTATGTTGTGGCCTTGTACTTCGTGGCGAGTACGGTCCTGGTCTTCCTGATCGCACGGCGCCTGAATCTCCGCCTGCCGTTCGCGGTACTGGCCGCACTGCTCTACTGCATATCGCCGCTGTCTCTGGTGCTGGGTAGGCAGGTGTTCATCGATAACGTGGGCCTGCCTTGGCTGCTGCTGGCGTTCTACCTGGTGCTGTCGCCGCAGCTGAAGCTGTGGGATCACGTGGGCGCGGCCGCCTGTTTTGCCGTCGCCGTACTGTCCAAGGAGACACTGGCCATTTTTGGCCCGGCCCTGCTGGTGGCCCTGCTGCACCGCCCCAAGTGGGAGACCCGATCCTTCTCGCTCATCGGGTTCCTCTCCGTGGGAGGCCTGATACTCGGCTTCTTCCCGCTCCTGGCAATCCTGCAGGGAGAGCTTGTTTCGGGCCCGGGCCACGTCTCGTTGCAGGACGCGCTGGCTTACCAGTTTGTTTCACGGCCGGGATCGGGCAGCATCCTTGACGCCGGCTCAGGCAGGCAGGAACTTGTTCTGGGCTGGATGTATTACGACAACCTCCTGCTTCTCCTCGGTGCGGCCGCAGCGGCGGTGTGCCTGGCACAGCGGGAGGCCCGCTGGATTCCTGCCGCCTTGCTCCTATTCGCGGCTCCCGTTCTGATTGGCCACGGCTATCTACCTGGCATGTACATCATTGCGGCCATCCCGTTCCTGGCCCTGGCCACCTCCGTTGCCGCGGATTTTGCCAGCCGCATCTTGTCGAAGATCTTCGGGCTGGTCCGTTTGCCGGGCCGGCAGCAGTCCCCGCTGGCCGCACCGGGGCAAGGTCCGGCCGCCCTGGTGGCCGCAAACGCGGTCTTGATCTTGAGCCTGGCACTGGTGGTGGTCCCACCATGGTCCGCGACGAACCAGCGGCTGATGGCCGGCAACGAAAACGCCGACTGGAACAAGGCCCTGGAATGGTCCAAAGAAAACCTGCCCAAGGACGATGTTGCGCTTGTCCCTTACTCCATGTGGCAGGACCTCAACGCAGACGGCCGGCACGATCCCTGGAAAGTGATCGCCATCGAGAAGATGGACCTGGACTCCGACTTTGCGGAGCGTCACCCGGACGGCTGGCGCAGCGTTGACTGGATTGTCGAAGGCCCGCCCACCAGGCGCAACGTCACCAACCTGGGCCTGGAAAACGCCGGTCAGGCCTTGGAGAACTCCAGCGTGGTGGCAGCATTCGGCGACTGGAAGGTACGAAAAGTCCTGCCGGGCGGGACTCCGTCCGCTACCGGGGAGGGATCATGATCCGCCTGGCCGGGCTCGTCCTGGGGATGAGGGTTTTCCGCTTTGCCATGATCGGGGCATTCGGCACCGTACTGAACATCCTCATCATGATGGCCCTGGTGGCTGCGGGCGTTGACTACATCCTTGCCGCCATCGTCGCGGGGGAAACCACCATCGTCACCAATTTCCTGCTCCAGGAGAAGATCGCCTTCGCGGACCTGGGCAAACGCCGGAGGCCGTTTCTGCACCGGTTCCTCCATTCGTTCACCTTCAACACGTTCGAGGCCGTGGCGCGGATTCCTCTCCTATGGATGCTGGTGGAGTACGTCCACATGCCCAGCCCGGTGGCACAGGCGGGGACGCTGTGCGCGTCCTTCTTTGTCCGCTACGCCTACCACCTGAAGATGGTCTACGCCCTCGAAAAGGTCCCGATGGTGGCCGGGTCCCGGCGACCTGCCGTCATTACGGACGCGGCCGGAGACCCGGAATAACGTACGACGCGGCCGCGCGCCGCCGTCGTACCTCCCGCCTTGGTGCCAGGTCAGACGCCTGCCGGCATGCCTCCAGCCGGCATCTTCCCGGACGAGGCCTCCTGATCTGACTTCTCCTGATCCGGCTTGCCCTGATCCGGCTTGTCCTGATTCGACGGGCCCTGATCCGCATGGCCCTCGCCTGCGGTCTCCTGGCCGCCTCCGGAATCCTCGGCAGTCGCGGGCTCCTTCTCCGCGCCGTCCATCGTCCCCGCGGGCATCTCCTGCGCCGCACCACCCTTGTGGCCGTTGGTTGTCACGCTGCCGGCCATGGCGCCAAGCGGCATCTCGATGCTCTGGGGAGCGCCACCGTCGGACGATATGTCCGTGCCGCCTGCCATCGCCGCGGCCGCGGTGGTCTCTTCCGTGAGGAACGGCATGTTCTGCACCTGTGCCACATGGCGTTGTCCGTGCCGCGGACAAAGACCTCCAGGCGGCCGTCGGCGTTGCTGCCCACAGTGATGTTCGAGGTGAGGATGCCGCCCAGGGAATGCCAGCCGGACCAGCCGCTGTTGGGCGCGGTCTGCCACATGTGCCAGAGCGCGTTGTCGGTGCCGCGGACGAAGGCCTCCAGCCGGCCGCTCGCGTTCTTGCCCACCGCGATATCGGAGGTCAGGATGCCGCCCAGGGACTGCCAGCCGGACCAGCCGCTGTTCGGCGCCGTCTGCCACATGTGCCAGAGCGCGTTGTCCGTGCCGCGGACAAACGCCTCCAGCCGGCCGTCCTTGTTGCTGCCGATGGTGATGTTGGACGTGAGGATGCCGCCGAGCGAATGCCAGCCGGACCAGTTGCCGTTGGGTGCGGTCTGCCAGCGGTGCCACAGGGCGTTGTCCGTGCCCCGGGCGAAGACCTCGAGCCGGCCATCCTTGTTCTTGCCCACCGCGATCTCCGAGGTGATGACGCCGCCCAGGGAGTTCCAGCCGGACCAGTTGCCGTTCGGGGCGGTCTGCCAGCGGTGCCAGACGGCGCCGTCGGTCCCGCGGGCGAAGACCTCCAGCCGGCCGTCCGCGTTGCGTCCGGTGGCCGGCGGCCCGGTGATGACGCCGCCAAGGGAATTCCAGCCCGCCCAGTTGCCGTTGGGGGTTGTCTGCCAGCGGTGCCAGAGGGCGTTGTCCGTGCCGCGGGCGAAGATTTCCAGCCGGCCGTCCTGGTTGCTGCCCACGGCGATCTCGGTGGTGATGACCCCGCCCAGGGAGTTCCATCCGGCCCAGTTGCCGTTGGGCGCGACCTGCCACCGGTGCCAGACGGCGCCGTCGGTCCCGCGGGCGAAGGCCTCCAGCCGGCCGTCCTTGTTGTTGCCCACCGAGATGTCCGAGGTGATCACGCCGCCCAGGGAGTCCCAGCCGGACCACGCCTGCGGGGCTGCCGGGTAAAGGGCCCGGAACCCGTCGATGTCGTCCTGGGTGAGGGCCCGTTTGGTGAAGTTGGAGGACACGGTGGGGGCCATCACGGCGTTCGCCACGCTGGAGTGCGCCAGCCCCACGATGTGGCCGAACTCGTGCAGCGCCACCGTCTCGATGTCGAAGGCGCTCGCCGCGGCACCCACGCTCCAGACGTGCTCGCTGTCATCGAAGTGGACCGGTTTGGGCAGGGTGTTGGTGACCACGCTGCAGCCGGGCGGGAAGTCGGCGTGCGCCAGGACCCCGCCCACCATCGAGTGGTCCGGGTCCGCCGCAGGCCGCCAGCCGATGCGGATGTCCGGGCTGGAGCCGAGGGCCACCTCGGTGAAGGTCAGGCCGCCCACGTTCTGCCAGGTCTGGATGGCGCGCCGGATGGCGTCGAAATCGGCGGTGCCCGCAACGTCGTCGGTCCCGGTGTCGAAAGCGTAGGTCAGGGTCCGGTCGTTCCACGCGCACTGGGTGGCGAAGGCGAGTTCGCCGCCGCGCATGTCCGGAAGGCCGCAGCGGGCCTGCATCATGACGTCGCGGGTGGCGTCGTCGAAAACGCCGGTGACGGGCAGGTGGAAGAACTCCTGGAATTTCTTGAGGGCCCCTTCGGTGGGGTCGTCCAGGACGCCGAGCTCCCGGGGCGTTGCTTCGCCCAGGTAGCCGAACCGCTCAAGGTAGCTTTGCACCTTGCTGAATCCCGGACTGCGTTCCCCCGGGGCGGTGTTTTCGACGGCGGCCAGGTACGGGGCCGCGCGGTACTGCTCTTCAGTCATTGGACTCTCCTTGATCTGTTCGAATACTTCGCAGGATCTGCAGTGCGGTGTCCCGTTCCGCGCCGGGGGACAGATGGACGACGGCGGTGGCGCGGCCGGGGAAGTTGGCGGCAAGGGTGCGGATTCCCTCCTCCTCGAACGAGACGAAGTCCGCGGTGGCGCTGCCCACGTTTTCCTGCCAGTGCTCGTAACCGGGCTTGGCCGTGTAGCGGGTGAGAGGGTCAGCGAAGGGGCTCGCGTCGACGGTCAGCCTGATGCCCGCGCCTTCGAGCACGGCGGCGCCGCCCTCGATGGCGCGTTCCTGGGAGGGGGCCAGCTGTTCCGGGACGTCCAGTGCCACGCCTGCCACCCGGAGGGAACTCCACGGCTGCCCCATCAATCACCGTCCTCACACGCGAGGGAACACAGGAACCAGTCGATCAGACGGGCGTTACTCCACCGTTACTGCTCCGTTACTGTCCCGGCGCCGCCCTCACGGGGGCGGCGGCGCCGGACCGGTAGGATGTGCCGCGTGATGAGAAACGGCGGGCGCATGCAGGACTGGATGAAGTACGCTGCACTCGCGGTGCTGGCGGTCCTTGCCTTCGGGGTGGCGGCGCTCGCGCTGATGAACCCGGGTGGACTGGGCGGGGCCGCGGAGCCCCTTCCTGCCAGCGTCCAGGTGGCCACACCCGCAGCCACTGCTTCCCCGAGCGCTCCGGCGGTTCCCACCGCCACCGCCACCCCCGCTTCCACGGCAACTGCAACCGCCCCGCCAGCTGGAATCGAGCTGCCGGCCGAACCTGTGGTCCTGATCCTGGGCGACTCCTACACGGCCGGTGACGGCGCCGATTCGCCGGACCAGGGGTGGGCCTACCTGGTTGCCAATGCGCTGGGGTACCCCACCAACATCGACGGCGTGGGCGGCACCGGGTTCGCCTGGGGCGGCGGCGCGCAGGATGAACTGGGCGGCGAGTACGAACTCCGGCTGCAGCAGATCGCCGCCACCCCGTCCTTCGTCCCCAACGTCCTTATCCTGCAGGGCGGCCAGAACGACGCGCAGCTCCCCAACGCCGAGGAGGTCAAGGCCGCCACCACCCAGACCGTTTTGGCGGCGCGCCGGTTCTGGCCCGGGGTCCAGGTGGTGGTGCTGGGACCGTCGGCACCCCAGCCGCTGGGGGAGGAGCTCCGCGCCACGAACACCGCAGTCCGCGCCGGAGCCGAGGCCGCCGGCGCCCCGTTTGTGGACGCCATCGACGCCGGCTGGTTCACTCCTGCCAACAGCCCGGGGTTCGACTTCGACGGCGCCCACCCGAACTCCGCCGGCCATGCCCACATTGCCGAAAAGTTCCTCGAGTCCTGGGCCGCCCTCACCCAATAACCCCACCGAATTGACATTTCCGCAGGTCAAATGATGGATTAGTAAGTACTGATGCTTTTGGGGGAAAGCATCATGCTTCCCCCTGTTTCTTCTGCGCCGGTCATCTCGGACCGGCAATCACAACTACTTTGGGGGAAGTCATGACCGCAGTCGCCGAATCGCCACAGAAATCAGAACAGCATCCGCGCAAAGCACCGAAGATCCGCGCTGTCCTGGCAGGTGGCTTGGTTCTCGGAATCGGCGCCGCCGTCACGCTGGCCGCCTGGAACGACTCCGAATTCGCGCAGGGAACATTCACCGCCGGCGCCTTCAACCTGGAAGGCAGCACAGACGGAACTGCGTACTCAAGTAACAACGATCCTGCTTCGCCCAAGCAGCTCGCCTTCATTCCCAGCACCGACAACATGTCCCCGGGGAATGTTGTTTCAACGCCTTTTGCTGTCCGGTTGAACGCAGCGACCAGCTATGACACCACCGTCACACTTTCCACCCCAACGCCCGCTCCCGTTGCCGGCCTGACCTACTCGGTGACCAGGACCAACACCTTCGGATGCGGTGGAACTGTCCTCGACACCCTTGTGCTTCCTGGGCAGGACGTGGGGACGACACCTGCTGGCATCACCTTCCCGTTGACGCAGGGAACCGGGACCGATGCTGGCACCCCTTTCTACCTCTGCTTCCAGGTGACGGCGGACACGGACCTGGTGCAAGGGGCGACAAATACGGCACTGTGGGAATTCTCCGCCCAGTCGTAAAACAATGCATGAACGAGAGGCCATGACGGAGCGCCGGACGGCACTACTGCGCGTCCGGGCCCTGCTGGCAGGGGCGCTGGTCCTGGGGCTGGGCAGTTCGGTAACGCTGGCGTCATGGACGGACACCGAGTACGCAGCCGGCTCGTTCGGGGCAAGTTCCTTCCAGACCGAATCCAACGTCACCAAGCCTTACGACGCCTCGGGTCCGTGGAGCAGCAACGAGCAGTCACCCGGCACGCTGGTGTTTGAAGCGGCTTCCATGAGTCCGGGAGCGGTGGTGTACGCGCCGTTCGCCATCAGGACCAAGCCGGGCTCTGTGGCGGGTGAGGTGGTCCTGGGTGCTCCATCTGTCAGCAGCAGCGGAACGGGGGAGTCGGACCTGGGGGCGGCCCTTCGCTACCGGGTGGTCCGTGCTGCCACATGTGGGGCGTCGTCGTTTACGGGGGCACCTGCTTTCGTGGTGGGCAGCGACGGAGCCAAGCCGTTCACGGCGGGCCAGGCTGCCGGCGTCGTAAATCCCCTGGCGGCCGCGTCAGCCGCGCTGCCGGGGGAGCCCACCCAATTCTGCTTTGAGGTCACGCTGCCCGAAGGCGCAAGTAACGCCCTGCAGGGCCAGACGGCGACGGCGACCTGGCAGTTCACTGCCACCTCCAGCTCATGACCCGGCAATCGTTTGCGGGCCGCGTCCGGGAAACACTGCTGAATGTCGCCGCCGCCGGGGGCGCTGTGTGCATCATCGTGGTGCTCTGCGCCGTGCTTTTCAACATTTCCCTGGTCCTGTTCAAGACGGGGTCCATGGCTCCCGGCATCCCCGCGGGGTCGCTGGCGGTGGTACGGGAGATACCGGCCGGGGAGATCAGGATCGGGGATGTTGTGACGGTGGACCGGCCGGGCAGGCTGCCCACCACGCACCGGGTCCAGTCAGTGGAGCCGGGGGAGGGCACTGCACGGGTGATCACCATGAAGGGCGACGCCAACCTGGCCGCGGACCCGGCGCCGTATCAGGTGGACCGGGTGCGGCTGGTCTTGTGGTCCGTGCCGGGGCTCGCCTATCCGGTTGCGGCAGCCGCGAATCCGTTGGTCCTGGGTGGCACGACGCTTGGCGTATCCGCCTTGGTGACGTGGGTTCTGTGGCCGCGGGAGAAAGCGGGCGGGCATGTGGCGGCGTAGCCGGGGCATAGTGCCGGGGCTGCTCCTGGCTTCCGCATTGCTGGGTTTGAGCGCGCCAGCGTCTGCGTCAGAGCCGTCCGGGTGGCTGGAACTCAACGCAGGCGCCGCCAGCTCCGTCCACCGCCTGACGCCGGGCGGAAGTGCGCACTGGCCGGTGGACGTCGTCGTCCGGGGCGAGCCGGCCACCGCCCTGGACGTGGAGTTGCAGCCGGAGCCCGGCGCTCCTGACGTGCTGCGGGGGTTCCTGACCGTGGAACTCCGGGCCTGCGCCCAGCCGTGGGTGCTGGACGTTTGTGAATCCGGGCCCAGGGTGCTGGTGCCCCGCACGGCGTTGAACGCTGCCGAGGGATTGCGGGCGGACCTGATGGAGCCGGGCAATGCGCTGTCTGACGGGGCTCATGTTCTCTTGACAGCAACGCTGGCAGAGGACGTGCCGCGGGAAGTCCAGGGAACCAGGACCCGGATCCTGGTTGGTGTCTACGGTTCGGGGGACGACGCCGGCACCGGGCCCGCCGGCGACCCCGACCAGCAGCCGGGCGGGACGCCGCCGGGCAGCCTTGCCGACACCGGGGCGAGGCTGGGCGGTTATGCGTTGCTGGGACTCCTGGCTGTGGCTGTTGGCGTTAGCCTGTCCCGACTCCGGGCTGCAGCATGAAAAAGTTCTCGACGATGCGGCTGGCGGTGCTGGGCGCCCTGGTGCCCGCACTGCTGCTGCAGGCATCGACTCCTCCTGCTGTCACCGACGCCGCATGGCAGGACGCCGAGCGGTCATCGGGGAGCTTTGCCGCCACGACCATCCCGGCTCCCACCCTGAACGGGCAGTGCAGCTACGAACCAAACCTTCTCGGGCTGGGAGCCTATGTCCGGATTCTCTGGAAAGCACCTGAGGGATACTCGGTGGCCGACGCCGAACTGCAGGCTTCCACGAGCGGCCTGGGTTCTGCGCTGGCGCCCCTGACAGGCTTCTCCCTTACCGCGGAGACCACGGGGACCGCAGCAGGCGGATACGTGACTGATGTTCCGGTCAACCTGTTGGGTGGACTGCTGGGCCTCGGCACGGAACTTCAACTTTCCATCGTGATGAAGCGTTTCGGGTGGACATCCAAAGCAGCGTCGGTGGCCACGAACGCCGGGCTGGTAGCAGGGCTCGGAGGCTCATGCAGGAACCTGCCGCCGGACGCCTGACCAGCCGGGCGGTTGCCCATTGACGGGCGGGTCTCCTGTGGCCACGATGGTGCCTGTCACGTCGAAAGGAATGGCCATGAAAACCACCAGGACACTCGGTACGGTAGGGGCGGCGTCAGCTGCGGCAGCGCTGCTGCTTCTTGCTTCCTCCGGCGCCGCGGTCGCGGACCACACCCACGCCAAGGTAGTCGGCAACGGCGAATGCGTGGTGATGGCGGAAGGCGCAGGGGAGGAGAGAGTCGACCTCCCGGACGCCGTCTTCGACCACAACCCGAATGTGGACATCGCGCAAGCGGCGAACCGGACGCATCCGCTCCACGTGCTGGTGCACCAGGGCCGGGCGGGCGAAAACATTGCGCTCTACGTTTACGGCACCCCGGCCGCGGACGCAGCCTGCGCGGCAGGTTACGTCAACCGTTAAGGCACGGGAACCGGCCGCGGAAATCACCCCGGCCCACGGAGCAGCGACGGCGGCCAGACGCGCCGCCGTCGTGCGTTCGGGGGTCTATTCCCAGCCTGCGCCCAGACTTCATTCAGCGCGGTTACCGAAACGTTATATATGCTTGCTTAGTGGTTTTTAGGTCTAGCAGCGGAAATTCGTCAGTTTTGGAACGTCCCTCGAGCCCGGAAGGCGGGCTGATTTCGGGGCGCAAGCATGCCTTGGACGGGCTCCGCACCATCGCGGTGGCGGGCGTCTTCTTCTTTCATACAGCGACCGAACAGATGCCCGGGGGATTCATCGGGGTGGACGTCTTCTTCACCCTGAGCGGCTTCGTGATCACCCTGCTGATCATGAAGGAGTGGCAGGCAACGGGCGGGCTGCGGCTGGGTGTCTTCTACGCCAAGCGGCTGGCCCGGCTCTGGCCGGCGCTGCTGGCCCTGTGCGCAGTGATCCTCACGGTGGGCTTCGTCTTTCCCGACTCGGGCTGGGGCGGGCAGGCGGAGTTCGTCCTGCCGGCGGCCGGCTACGTCATGAACCTGGCGCACTTCGGCATGTTCGGCAACTCCATTACCGGTGAAACCCTCGGCCCCACCTGGACCCTCGCGGTGGAGGAACAGTTCTACCTGGTGTGGCCGCTGCTCCTGCTGGTGATGCTGCGGTTCTGGCGGGTCCGCACCGTTGCGTGGGCCACCGCCGGCCTGGCCGCGGCCTTCCTGCTGGAGCGGTTCGTCCTGGTCATGGCCGGTGCGCCGCTGGGCCGGCTGTACAACGGGCCGGACACCCGGGCCGATGAACTCCTGATCGGGTGCGCGCTGGCCCTGCTGCTGACCTGCATCAGGCCGGGTTCGCGGGCCCACGGTTCCCTGCAGGCGGTGTCCCGCCGGGCCGCACTGCCGGCCGCCCTCATCCTGCTGGCCGCCCTGTTCCTGCTGGAGGAACCGCACACGCCGGGCCTGTGGTTCAGCGCCTTCTGGACCCTTGGCCCCACGGTGCTCTCCCTGCTGACAGCTGTGCTGCTCGGCGCCCTTGTCCTGCAGCCCGCCGGGTCCATGTCCCGGTTCCTCAGCCACCCCTGGCTTGCCGGACCCGGCCGGGACCTCTCCTACGGCATGTACCTCTGGCACATTCCCGTGTACCTGCTGCTGATGCCGCTGGTCCAGGACCTGCCGCTCCGCATCACGCTCTCGGCGGCCCTGACCGTGCTGTTCGCCTGGGCGTCCTTCCGCCTGGTGGAGCGCCCGCTCCGGCGCTGGGCCAACGAGAAGCTGGAACCCGCCGTCGTACCTTCCCCGTACCCGCTCCGCACAGAACGCGCGCCCGCGGTGGTCAGCAGGTGACAGGCAGCTGCTCCGGCAGCCGGACCGGGAATGACCGCCGCCAGCATCCTTGCGGCTCGCGGACGACGCAGCCTCAGCGCCCCGGCTGGCGGACCGCGGGACTGGCGGAAAGCGGCGGGAATGAAGCTGGAGGCGGATAATGAGGTTAGGTGCCCCCTACTTTTTTCCCTGCCTCCCCTATTTGCCAGTTCTTGCTTCACAACCCTGGAACCAGGGAGTTAATATCCTGCCACCACTAATCGCGAACAGCGATACAGCAGCCGCACTTACTCACTGGTAAGAAATAATGCGGGCAAAAGGACGGTCTGCGCCTTTTCCGCAATACGTCGGCGGACTCACCGATTGCGGTGATCCCGCCGATGCTGAACATTCAATGCCGAGCATCCAGCGTTCTCCGTTGTGCGCATCTCCGCGGCTATGCGCCGTGCGCCCAACTGATTTATTGAATGGAGTTTCTGATGAAGAAACTGTTAGTTTTCTGTGCCTTCTTTTTTGCGGTAATCGCCGGTGCGGGTCCCGTGGCCGCTGCACCAGTTGATGATGTCCTCCTGGAACTCACCTATAAACCCAACCAGCTTTGCAGCTACCCGGTCCAATTGGTGGTGACGGGCAAGTCCAAATTGATTGAACTTCCCGGGGACCGGATCTTCATCGCCTCACCGGGGCAGGAAGTAACCATCACAAACCTGAGGACCGGGGAATCGGAAACGTTCCTCATTACTGGTTCCACCCATGCCCAGGTTGAGGATGATGGTACAACCGAAGTCACCGTCACCGGATTGAATATCGTCCTCAATCCGCGCGAATCACAATCTGACGAGCCGGGCATCTTCCTGCTGGAGGGCAACTTTAACTTTGCCCTTAAGGCTGATGGAACCGAAGAAAGGGTATTCAGCGGGACGGGAGAAGTGACGGACATCTGTGCTTTGCTCGAATAGCACGTGTCCGGACCGAGTGGTCTAAAGATGAGGGGACCGGTGACTTTTTTGCGGATCCACGCTGATCCGCCGCCTCCGTCACCGGCCCCGAGTCTGTTTCAGTCATCGAAAGGGCTGTTGGCCCCGCAGGCAGCCCTTCACGCATCACTGTGCACTCCACAACTCAAGAACCGGCCCAGAAACCGTCAAGAATTCATCAAGATTCAAAGCCCTGGGTTGGAGGAGTGGCGGGAGAACATGATTGAAAGTGGTTGGACGGCGCGTTCTCGGAGAGGAGCAGCGGTGATCCAGGCCTTGTTGTGCAGGTTGAATGTAGGTCACCACTGGCTGGCTGAGAGGCAGCCCGACGGCGGCTACCGCCGGCGCTGCACCAGGTGCGGCAAGTACGATCGCCGCAGCCAAGACTGGTCCGGGCATCTCGACGCACGCGACCGTCCGGGCAACCCCTACGGCACCGCACCCGAATGAAAAGCCGTGCTGCGATCCAGGCCCTGTCACTCACGCTAGCCGGATGCACCTTCGGTACCCCGGATGAAAACGCCACCACGCCAGCAATGAAGCTTGCCCCGCAGCTGGAGGCCTTTACCGAGGATGCCCTCGCCAATGGAGCGCCTGCCGTGGTCTTCCATGTGCGGGACGGCGACCGTGAGGAGCTGAGGGCAACCGGCGTCAACGACCTGGAGACCAACAGGAAAGCCGTCGCAACGGACAAGATATGGATCATCGGCGCCGGGACACCAATGGTGGCCGTGTCCATGATGAAGCTGGTGGGGGCCGGCACGGTGCGCCTGGACGACCCCGTTTCCACCCACCTGCCTGAGTTCACCACCATTTTCCCGGCCTGGGACCGTGTCACGGTGCGGGACCTGCTGGGCAGCACCTCCGGGCTGCCCGACTACTTTCCGCCCCTGATTGAGGCAAGGACTCTCGATGACCTCCAGACGCGTGCCTTGACCTTCGAGGAAAGGCTCCGCATTGCCGCGGGGGTCGACCTGCCGCCCGGGCCGGTGTCCTACTTCGTGTGGTCCGCCACGGACTGGGAGGTGCTGGGCTGGCTGCTGGAACGCAAACACAATCGGCCGCTTGCGGAGATCCTCGCCGGGGACGTCTTTGAACCTGCAGGAATGGGCAGCACTAGGCTTGCCTCCCCGGGACAACCTCCGGAGCCGATGCTTCACGGGTATGTGCTGGAGGAGGATGGAAACAGGCGCGACTTCACCCGGGTTGACGCCGTTGCGGGGTCAGCCGATTCCGGAGTCATCTCAACAGTGGAGGACCTCGCCAAGTTCCTGGCGGCCCTCACCACCGGGCAACTCCTCAGCGAGGCGACGTGGACCAGCATGATAGAGGCTGAGCCGTCCTCCTTGGGCGGCATCCGGCCGAGCGATGACATCTGCCCCGGCAGCCGCCACGTCATCATGTCCGGCGGGGGCGGACCGTACAGTGTCCAGTCCATTGTCTCCGAGGACGGCCGGCAGCAGGTAACGATGGCCACGGTGCTCCCGCCCCGGGAACTGAAAGTCGCAGATGCGCCTCCGCTTGTCCCCGAAATGGAGGACGCCATCCTTCAGACGGCCAGGAGCCTGTGCGGCTAAAGCGTCTCGGGGATCGGCCGTCCCGGGAAGAGCGTTGCGTACTGCTTCCGGTACATTCGGCGCCCCACGAGTTTGTACGCGAGGCGGACCGGTGCGGGGATTTCGTTGAACAGTTCCTTGCGGTCCGCGGGCGGATTTGTGGCCAGCACCATTCCCAAATAGGCAACCATGAACTTCTTGTCGAACTGCTTGACCCCGTGCTGCCCGATGGCCTTGCTCTCTTCCTCGGTCATCACCCGGTCGGCAACGGGCATCACCTCGGTGACCTCGCGTCGCAGGTGCACATTCAGGACGGCGGCTAGGTCCTCATAGAGCGAAGCGAGCTCGTTGCCCGCTGCAGCGTCCGCCGTCTCCATCCAGCGCAGGCGCAGCGGCTCGATGGCCTCTAGCCGCTGGGTGACCTGCCGGTGCTGCTCGAGCATCTGCGCCACATGCAGCACGCACGCCGGGGCCCGTTGCTCCAGCTGCGGATACATCAGCAGGTCCTCGCCCTCGTGGTGGATGTGCAGCACCTTGTCGAAGTTGCCCAGGACCTCGCCCACATACGCTGCACGGGCGGTGTCTCCGGCGTTGACGGAGCGGACCAGGCCCGGCGCCTCGCTGTACGCCCACAGGAAGAACCGGTGGATCCGCCGCATCGCCGCTGACCCGCCGCACAGGACCGGCCCCGGGGGAAGGGGAGCGGCGGTCTCGCCGGGCTGCATGGTAAAAAAGTCGGTCATGGTGGGCCCCTAACTCGTCGTGAGACCAGGCCCTCTCCCCGCGAGCATGCTATCGCTTGGCTTCCCACCGGACAACGGTGACCGAAATGCGTCACTTACAGGCGGCGGGGTGGCGGCGGCTGCCCGAAGTTCGGGGGCGTGACGGGAAGTGCTGGCCTAAAAGTCACGCATTCTGGTTTTCGCGGCTTCCCAAGGGAGGCCCAGCATGGCTGAGGCGCAGCTTGGCGGCCCGTTCCACCAGGACGGGCACGTAGTCACGGATGGGGCCGTCGTCGAACCGCGCATGCTCCTCGGCAACCACCTGCTCGATAATTGAGCGCTGGTGTTCAGGAAAGCGCTCGGCGAGCCGGTCTGTCAGGGCCAGGAGCGCTTCGGGTTCTCGCGGCATCCCCAAAGCTTCAACCTGTCCGGCAGGGGGAGTCAACACTCACTTATTTGCGGGAGCCTCCGGCGGGAATTCGCTTGGCGGTGCTGGTTACTCAACACCGCCAAGCGCTGAAACCGTCGGTTTCCCGACTCAAGGCTGCGGTACGACTGGACCCAGCTCCAGCTGCACCCCCATGCGCCGCCGCCTTTCAAGGATTACTTTGGACCGTCATCCTCAAGGAGCGGCGCACTTGCCATCAAGAAACGGTCAAGGCTTGATCAGGTTTTCACAAGCCGGCCGACGGGGAAGGTGACGTACGACGGCGGGCGCGTCCCGCGTCGTAGGTCACCGCGCATGCTACCTGGGCCGGGCGGCGAGGGCCGCGGCGAAGGCCTGCGCGGACGCCGTGCTGCTGTTGATCCGCCAGTCGGTTTCCTTGTTGAAGTGGAACCAGGTGATGGCGGTGATGTCCGGCTGGGCCGCGAGGTAGCTGATGAGCGCGGTGTTCCAGTCGGCCTTGGAGCCGCCCTGCTCGGCGGAGGCAGTCTCGGCGATCAGGATCTGCTTGCCGGGGGCCAGGGTCCGCAGCTGGGCGAGGCCGTCGCCGAAGAGCTGGGACGGCGACTGCCAGTTGCTCCAGGACGCGGAGGTGCCCCAGTTGTAGCCGTCCAGGGCCACCGCATCCACGTACGCATTCCCCGGGTAGAGGCCGGACAGCGGGATGGAGCCCCAGTAGGGGACGTTGGGGTTCCACACCCAGGTGATGTTGGTGGCGCCCGTGGACGCGACCACGTCGTGGACATGGCGCCAGGCCGCAACATAGTCGCCGCTGCCGTTGCCGTTGATCTGCTCAGACCACGGGTACCAGTTGCCGTTCATTTCATGCCCGAACCGGAGCATCACCGGATGCCCCCAGCCGGCCAGGGCCTGGCCCCACTGCCGGAGGTAGGGGTCGAAGTCGCCGGCGGCAATCCGGTCCAGCGAGTAGGCGGGCTGCTCGGTGCCGCCGCCCCACGTCCACGGTTCCCAGGTGAGCAGCGTCTGCGCGCCGCGGCCGCGGACGGCCTCGAGCTCGCTGATCGGCGCGGCCTGGTTGAAGTCCTTGTAGGACAGGATGATCGACGGCGCCTCGCCCGCCAGGCTGTCACGGCGTCGAGATCCGCGGAGGCGAGCGGGCCTCCCGGGGTGCCCACGCCGAACCGCAGGACGGCCGGCGCCGGGGCCGCGGGAGCCGGGGCGGGGGCCGGCGCCAGGTTCGGGTCCTCCTCGGTGACGGAGGGGGAGCTGTAGGTGTAGGTGAACGTGGCGGCGGCGCTCGCCGTGCCCGAGGTGGCGCGGACCGCAAGCGCAGGTCCGTCCGCCGGCGGCATGACCAGCTCCGCGGTGAAGTAGCCGGACGCGCTGGTTTTGAACGCGGCCGTGGCCGTGCCTGCGCTGATGGTTCCCGAACTCTTCTTCGGGAAGCCCGTGCCGGTCACGGTGACGGACGTGCCGGCGGGGCCGGCGTCCGGGCTCAGGGTGACGATGGCGGTGGCGGCGTGGACCGGCGTGGCAATCCACGCCGTGCCGCCCGCCAGCAGGGCCAGCACGGAGACCAGTGTTCTGAGTAGCTTCATAAACCCTCCAACGGGATCCGGCAGCGGCCGGCCCGGGGGAAGGGAAAATGCGGCCGCTGCAGAGGACAAGGGCCGGACGGAAAGACCCCCTTGTTAAGTGTCCGGATCCCCGGGGGCTCTCCGGACCAAATCGGCGCAGGATCTGCGCAGCTTTGGCCGAAGAAACACCCGGTCCCCGCGTCCGGACCCCTATTTGGCCGGATACTCCTGCCGCCGCAGCAGCCAGGCAAGGTGCGCGGCGTTGCGGGCGAGGGCTGCATTGGCGGTGGCGACGGCGTCCGGCACCTCGTCCAGGTCCTTGAAGTCCACCGTCTGCATGGCTTCGCCCACCCAGTAGGTGCCGCCCTGCGCCGGGATGCTGAAGCCGACGTCGTTCAGGCCCTGCATCATGTCCGCCACGCTCTTATGCGCGCCGTCCTCGTTTCCAACGACGGCGACCGTCGCCACCTTCCCGTACATGACCGGGCGGCCCTGGTCATCCATTTCGGACAGGTCCGCGTCCAGCCGTTCCAGGACCTGCTGCGCCACGCTGGCCGGATGGCCCATCCAGATCGGTGTGGCCAGCAGGATGATGTCCGAGGCGAGGATCCGCTCCCGCAGCTGCGGCCACTCGTCGCCCTCGCCCATGTCCACCTGGACCCCGCGCTTCACGTTGTGGTCCACCACCCGGACCGAGGACACCTGGACGCCTGGTGCTCGAATTCGTCCAGGATGTGCCGGGCCATCACTTCACTGCTGGACGGCTCCGGCGATGGGGTGAGGGTGCAGACGAGGGCGAGGGCTTGCAGGTCAGGCATCACGGTGTCCTTTCACAGCTGCTGGGAGCGGCACCCCTGGAACCGGTGCTCCGAAGGGATTCGTGGACACACCCCGTTCCGGATGGGATGGGGAGCCCCCTTTCACTCGGACCGGGATGTCACGGCAGGGCGTGGCCAATCCCGGCAGCTTCCGCCGCCACGGCTGCCGACGGGCCCAGCCACCGGAGGGCAGGGGCTTCGGTTGCGCCGGTAACAGTGACCGTAACCGGGGCACCGGTGACTGGAAGCGGGACGGCCATGATGCCCTGGCGACCGGAAATTTCCAGCACGCCGGCGTCGATGACCAGCCGCAGTTCCGAGCCCTGCGCCGCAGGCAGCAACGCGTCCGGAAAGTCCCTGTTCCCGGGGGCGCTCGCAAGGAGTCCGTCCCCGCCGTGGCGGAGCGTGGCCAGGGTGCCGTCCAGGGTTGCCACCGTGATAACCGTCCCGGAGGCGGCGGACAGGCGCAGGTCCGCGCCGCCGTCGAGCACTGCCTCAAAGGTGCCCGCGCCGGTCTGCTCAAGCAGCCCGGGCCGCGCGTAGGCGTCCAGGTCGGCGTGCGGCGTGGCCACAAGGGTGTCACCGTCCAGCGTGAGCGTATGCGGGATACTGAGCGCGCTGGCCCACGACCCGTCGGGGTCCAGCACGCCGCGGACCCAGAAGACCAGCGACGGCGTCCCGTCCTTGTCCCGGAAGAAGGACGGTGCGTAGTAGCTCTTGCCGTGGCTGAGCTGCCCCCAGGAGCGGGCCGTGAACTTTCCGTCGGCGTAGCTGCCCACCCCGTAGGCCACGTAGTGGAGCACGTCGTCCTCCCAGATGGAGGTGACCAGTACGTGCGAGCCATCAATCTCGAACAGCTGGGGGCATTCCCACATGGTGCCCGTCCACACGGGACCGGTTTCGGTGCCGGAACGCTGCGCGGCGATCCCGTCCAGCGTCCACTCCGCGAGGTCCGGGGAACTGTAGGACACGGCGGCAGCCGTGCCGCCCTCCAAACCGGCGCCGACAAACATCCGCCACCGCCCGCCGTCGCGGAACACGAACGGGTCGCGGTAGGCCACAACGCCCGCGTCCGGCGCGGTCATCAGCTTGCCGCCCTTGGTCCAGGTGTTCCAAGAGGAGTCGTCCGGGGTAGCGGTGCGGACGGTCCCGATGCCGATGTCCGGCTGTGTAACCGAGGTGTAGAACATGGTGGCCGCGCCGCCGGCGTCCGTGACGATGGACCCCGACCACACGCCGTCGTCCCCGTCACCGGGTGCGACCGCGACGCCCTGCTCGGTCCAGGCAATCATGTCCGGGGAGGTGGCGTGGCCCCAGTGGCAGTTGGGCCCCCACGTGGTGCGGCCGGGGACGTACTGGTAGAAGAGGTGGTACTGGCCGTCCCTCCATGTGACGCCGAGCGGATCGTTGATCCAGCCTTCGGCGGCAGTGAAGTGGAGGGCGGGCCGCGGGGTTCCTACAGGCTCAGTTTCGACAGGCTCGATCACCGGACTCCACCTCCGACCGGGACGCTGCTGGCGGCGAGGAACCGCTGCCGCACGTCCCGGGCCTGCTCTGCGTTGGCCTTTTCCCATGCGTCGATTTCGGCGCGGCGCTCGTTGCGGACGGCATCCCGGGCCTCGGTGAACTTCTTCATCCGCTCGGCGGAGGCAGCCCGGGCGGCCTGCTGGGCAGGACTGAGCTCCGGCAGCGGAAGCTCCTCCACCTGGTCGCGGGGACGCAGCGGCAGCCGCTCCTCCACGGGGTCGATGTCCAGGACGGGGGAGGGCAGCGTCTGGTACCAGTAGGCGGTGGAGGACCAGTCGTCCGAGAGGTGGTTGGCGTGGCCGTGCTCGAAGGTGACCTTGATCCGCTTCTGGAACCGGATGGGGTCCGTCATGTGGAACCGGTAGCTGTGGTGGAACCCGGGCACGTTCTCCTCGTGGACCATGGTGCCGTTCATCAGGAAGGCGTTGTGCTGCATGCCCCAGGCGTGGCCGAAGTAGTCCTCCATGCCGGTGCCGTGCAGGCTGGGCGGCCAGGTGTCGTCGTCGATGAAGATCATGTCGTCACCCTCACCCCACCAGGAGCCCTGGAAGTGCCGGACCGCCAGGTTGCAGCCCACGTAGTGGCCCTGCCCCTCTGTTTCCAGGACCACGTAGTTGTCCTCGCCGGTGAGGTTGGGGATGGCCACCTCGATGCTGTTGGTCTGCAGGTCCGGTCCCCAGCCGGCGTTGGGCTTCTGCCGCCGCCAGTGCGCGTGGAAGTAGGCCGTGTCCTCCGGCAGCGGCTCGGTGTAGAGCTCGTAGTCGATGTAGAAGTACTGCAGGTAGGGGATGTCGTTCTGGTTTTCGACGACGATCCGGGCGCGGGAGTTGAACGGCATCTCGAAGTAGCTGTTGAACGCCGCGCTGCCGCCGAAGGTGTTCAGCTCCGGCTCCTTGGCGGAGACGGACAGCGGCAGGGAATCGTAGGAGCCGGACAGCGAGTTCAGCAGGCCGAAGAAGTCGCCCAGCGGGGCGACGACGCTGGGCGTGTCCTGGTCATCCCAGTACATTTTCAGGACGATCTTGCGGTAATAGTCCGGGTCCACCACCTCCCAGCTGACGCCCAGGGCGTTGTGGATCTCCAGCATGGGCACGCCCACCAGTTCGGGGGAGATCTGGCCGGGGCCGGGCTGGATCCGGCAGGACTGTGTCATCCAGATGTGGGTGATGGCGCCGGGGCCTTCGAGGTCAGCGAGGACGCGTTCCTCGCCGGGCATGATGATCCAGTTGTCCCGGTTGCGGCCGGTCTGGTCCCAGCTGGACGCGCGGGCGGTGCGGGCGGTGGAGAGCTTGGTGAGGCTGGAGAGCAGGCCGGAGCGCGGCGATGGTGCCATGGTGGTGCCTTTCAGGAGGTTGGTGGTTAGCCCTTGACGGCCGACTGGGTGAGGCTGGCGATGATCCAGCGCTGGGCCACAAGGAAGACGATCAGTGCGGGGGCGATGGCGATGGTGGTTGCCGCCATCACCTGGGCCACGTTCCCGGCGCCGTAGGGGCCGAGCATGAGCACCAGGCCCAGCGGGAGGGTGGCGGTGTCCGTGCTGTTGAGGAAGATGGACGGGGCGAAGTAGGCGTTCCAGCTGCCCAGGAACGTGATGACGCCCAGGGTGCTGACGGCGTTCTTGGCCAGCGGCAGCGCGATCAGCCGGTAGGTCTGCCATGCCGTGGCGCCGTCCATCCGGGCGGCGTCGATGATCTCCTGGGGCAGGCCCAGGAAGAACTGGCGGAGCAGGAAGACACCCAGCGCGCCGGTGATGCCGGGCAGGATCAGGCTCAGCGGGTTGTCCAGCAGGCCGAACGTCCGCATCAGCAGGAACAGCGGGATGATGGTCACCTGCGCCGGCACCATCAGGGAGGACAGCAGCCCCACGAAGATGGAGTTGCGGCCGGGAAACTGCAGTTTGGCGAACGCGTAGCCGGCCATCGGCGCGGTGATGATCATGCCCACGCTCACGGCGATAGCGATGACGGCGCTGTTGAGCATGTTCCGCAAAATGGGGACGGGCCCGCTGACCGCGCCGGCGTAGTTGGACCAGTCCCATTCGGTGGGCAGCCACTGCGGGGGCAGGTCGTACGCGTGGCTGGCGTCCCGCAGGGACGTGGTGAACATCCACAGGAACGGCGCAATCATGCCCACGGCTCCGATGACCAGCAGCGCAACGGACACGGACTTCCCGACGCCGGGCCGCCGTCGTACGCCTTTTCCGGCGCTGGCGGGGCGGCAGGACCGGGACGTTTAGGTTACTCATTGTTGACCCATGACTTTCGGAGGCGGAACTGGACGATCGTCACCAGCATGATGATCAGGAACAGGGTGACCGCGATGGCTGAGGCGTATCCCATGTCGAACTTGTTGAACGCCACCTCGGCGATGTACATCACCACGCTGCGGCTGGCGTCGCCGGGGCCGCCGCGGGTGAGGACGATGATGGATTCGTAGATCTGGAACGCGCCGATGATGGTGATGGTGATGTTGAAGAACGTGGCCTGGCTGATCATCGGCAGCACGATCCGGCGGAAGACCTGCCACTCGTTGGCGCCGTCCATCCGGGCGGCCTCCACCATGTCCTTGGGCACTTCCTGCAGGGCGGCGACGAAGATCAGCATGGCGAACCCGACGTTCCGCCAGGTGTCCACGATGATCACGGAGACCTTGGAGAACTCGGAGCTGTTGAGCCAGTCGATGCGCTCGCCGCCCATGGCCGTCAGGTAGTAGTTCAGGATGCCCGTGTCCTTCTGGAACAGCGCCTGCCAGATGATGGACACGTATACCAGCGCCACCAGGTAGGGGAAGAAGTAGGCGGAGCGGAACACGTAGGTCAGTGCCCGGGGGAGCCGCTGGTTGATCAGGACGGCGAACAGGAGGGCGAAGCCGTTGATGAGGACGACGGCGGCCGCGACGTAGAGGACGGTGTTGCCGTACGTCGTGGCCAGGCGTTCGTCCCGGAACATCCGGGCGTAGTTGTCCAGGCCAACGAACTTGGGTGCGGTGAGGATGTTGTACTTGGTGAGGCTGAGGTACAGGGCGGCGATGAGCGGGCCGAGGACGAAGACCAGGAAGCCGATCACGGTGGGCGCCGTGAACAGGTAACCCGTGAGGGCTTCCCGACGGCGGGCCGCGCCCTGGTGCCCGGGGCGGCCCCCGCGCCCCTTCAGGGGCGCGGGCGGCTGCTTTACTGCGGGGGCTGTGAGGGTCACTGCTGCAACGCCTCCTCAACATCCTTTTGCGCCTTCTCCAGCGACGCGCCGATGTCCTGGCCGGACATGATCTCGTCCATGGCCCGCATGAAGGCCGGGTCCAGCACGTTGTACACGCCCGGTGCGGCCACCGGCTTGGCGTAGGACAGCGAGTTGTAGAACTCTTCGGCGTGCTCGGGGTGCTTCAGGAACTCCGGAGCGGAGGCGGCGGTCTTGGTGGACGGGACGGCCGCACCTGCATCGGCCCACTGCTTCTGGGTCTGCTGGTCCGTGAGCATCTTGATGAACTCCCAGGACAGTTCCGGGTTCTTGGAGGCCTTTGACACAGCGAATGCGCCGGCGCCGAACACGGTGGACTTGGTGGACTGCTGCGGCCAGGGCAGGATGTCGTAGTCGCTGAAGCCGGCTTTTTCGAAGCCGCCGGTGACGAAGTGGCCGGCGCCGGTCATGGCCGCCTTCCCGGCGGGGAAGAGCTGGTACGGGTCCGCTCCCTTGGGCTGCGGGGAGACGCCGTGCTCGGTGACCAGGTCGCGGACCCAGCCCACGGTTTCCTTGACCTTTTCGTCGGTGAGCTGCGCCGTCTTCAGGTCCTCGCTCATCACGGACGTTCCGTTGGAGTACAGCCACGGGGTAATGCCGAAGGAGTAGTACGGCATGGCGAACCCGTACACCTTGTCCGCCCCCTCGCCGGTGGTGAGTTTCTTGGAGACCTCCAGGAACTCGTCCCAGGTCCAGTCGTCGCTGGGCCGTTCAATGCCGGCGGCTTCGAACATCTTGGTGTTGTAGTAGATCACCATGGTGTTGAAGGTGTTCGGCATCAGGTACGTGGAGCCGTCCTTGCTGAAGCCTTCAAGCAGTTTGGGGTCGATATCCTCGCGGAGCTCCTTTGCCTCGGGATCGTTCTTCAGGAAACCGTCCAGCGGGGTGAAGAGCTCGTTGGCCAGGCCCAGTTCCACACCCTCGGTGGCGATGTTGATGACGTCCGGTGCCTGGCCTGCCGCGGCCTGGGTGGCGAGCTTGTTGACGTACTCGGTCCAGGTGGTGATGGGGGTGAAGTTGTTGTTCACCGTGACGTTCGGGTACTTCTCCTTGAAGCGTTCGGCCACGCTGTCGTACACGGCCTTGTCTCCGGGATCGCCCCAGTTGGACACCGAGATGGTGGCGGTGACGTCCTTGGCCGGGGCGGTGTAGGGGCCGTCGGCGGCGGGGGCTGTCGATTCGGCGCCGCCCGCGCAGCCGGTGATGGCCAGCAGGGCCGCGGCGGCTGCCGAGGCGAGGGTGGTGCGGACTGTTTTTCTCATGTGATGCTCCTTTGCATGGCGTCGCCCTGGGGAGGGGCATGGTGTGGGATGCGAAAACGGGTGATGCCGGGTTGGGTGGCGTTCTAGCCGGTGGATCTTCGGAACTCGAGCTCGGAATCGAGCCGGATGATGGTGGTGGGTGCGCCTGGGTGCTCGATCCTTTTCAGCAGGAGTCCGACGGCGCTTTCGCCCAGCCGGAAGGCGGGCTGGCGGACGGTGGTGATCTGCGGGTGGAACAGGTCCGAGTAGGTGAAGCCGTCGAACGCGGCGAAGGCCATGTCATCAGGAACCCGCAGCCCTTCCTTCTGGACTGCCCGCAGCGCACCCGCCGCCAGCAGCGTGCTGCAGGCGAGGACCGCCGTCGGACGTTCCGCGGAACCCTTGATCAGGGGCCGGACCTTCTGGAAGGTCTCTGCCGCCGTGACCGTGCCCTCGCAGAGCAGCGACGGCGGGACGTCCAGGCCGCGGTTGGCCATCGCCTTCCGGAAGCCGTCCTGGCGCTCCCGGAGGGAGGAGACCCGAAGGTCGCCGGAGACCAGCAGGATCCGTTCATGGCCGCGGCCTGCCAGGTGGCCGACGAGGGCCTCCATGGCGGCGTGGTTGTTGACCCCCACCTGGTCCACGTTGCCGTGTTCCCCGCCCAGTTCCTCCAGCCGGTCCAGCAGGACCAGGGGCTTCTGTTCCTCCCTGATGCGGTCCAGCAGTTTCCCGTCTGACCCGGCGGCCCGGGCGATGATCAGACCGTCCACCCTGCGGTCCAGCAGCGCTTCGACTGCCGAGGTTTCCCGGGCGGGATCTTCCGCCGAGTTGGCCAGCAGCAGGGACACCCCGTTCTGCGCGGCAGCCTCTTCCACGCCGTGGACCATGTCCGCGAAGGCCGGCTCACCGGCGTCTGAGACCACCAGGCCGATGGAATCGGTCCGGGCCCGGCGCATGGAACGGGCCAGAACGTCCCGCCGATAACCCGTGGCCTGCACGGCCTGCATGACGCGGGCCTTGGTCTCGGGTTCGACGTGCCGGGTTTCGTTGAGGACGTGCGACACAGTGGACGTCGAGACGCCTGCCAGCGTTGCGACATCGACGATGGTGGCCACTGCGACTCCTTCAGCAAAACGTTTGCGCGAACGTTTCGATAGTAGAGACAAACGTTTCGATGTGCAATGGGTCACGTAAGATTCTTTTTCCACCTGCGACGCCCGGTCACTTATTACGGTCTTTTCCCCGCCGCCCGTTCACTGGTTACGGCTGTAATCCCGGCGCATGTTTTCCTCGCCGAGCCAGTGTTGAGGGAGAGGCCGCCACAGGTGAGCTGGGGTCGCCTTGAGAGCAACCACAAGTGAGCGCGCGTCAGGAAATGGTTGCGTTCTCGGTCAGGCGGTTGGTGTTGTCCCGGTGGAAGCGCGGTATTCGATGGTCGGCGCGAGGCGAACCACGGAAGGTTCGGCACCCTTGTCCGCGATCCGCTTGGCTAACAGCTCCGCCGCCGTGGCACCGACCTGGAACGCCGGCTGGCGGACGGTGGTGAGCTGGGGCTCGAACAGGTCCGCATAAGCGAAGCCGTCGAAGGCGGCGAAGGCGAGGTCGTCCGGCAGCCGGAGCCCGCGCTGCTGGATCTGCCGGAGGGCTGCGGCCGCGAGGACCGTGCTGCAGGCAATGACGGCGGTGGGCGGCGTGGACCTGGACAGCGCTGCCCGGATGCCGGCGTCAGTCTTCTTGGCGCTTTCGGCGATGACTACCAGCTGCTTGGCCGCCGGGACGCCTGCCGACTCCATGGCGTCGGTGAACGCCTCGTGCCGTTCCCGCAGGGTGGCCACGCGGGTGTCGCCGGCCACCAGCAGGATCCGTTCGTGCCCCTGCCCGGTCAGATGCTGCACCAGTTCCTTGACGGGCGCCCGGTTTTCGACGCCCACCTGGTCGAACGGATCCTCGGAAAGCCGGTCCATGAGCACCAGGGGAGTGCCCTGTCCCGCGAAGTCGGCAAGGGCTTCTGGGCCTGACCCGGCGGCGCGTGCCAGGATGATTCCGTCCACCCGGCGTTCCAGGAGGGCCTGAACGGCGCGGGCCTCACGCCGTGGATCCTCTGCCGAGTTGGCGAGAAGCAGCGTGACGCCCTGCTTGGCGGCTGTCTCCTCAACCCCGCGGATCATTTCCGCGAAAGCCGGCTCGCCGCCGTCGGACACTATCAGTCCGATGCTGTCTGTGCGGTTGCGGCGCATGGCGCGGGCGAGCGCGTCCTGGCGGTAGGAGGTCTCCTCGATGGCCTTGAGGACCTTCTGCCGTGTCTCGTCGTTGACGTGGCGGGTGCCGTTGAGGACGTGTGAAACGGTGGAGATGGAAACGCCGGCAAGCTTGGCCACTTTTACCATCGTCGTCATCGTCGCCGTCCTCAGGGAATCGTTTACGCGAACGTTTCGCGCAGCCTTCGCCAGTTTACAGTTGGGCTGATCCCTCCTCGGTCCTCTTCCGTTGCAGAGATCTTGACCCAAGCCTCGGCGATCCTTCGGGCTTCCTTGACGTGCCCGGCGTAGCTTGGGCCCATCAGGCAGTTCGGGTTCGAAGGGGAGTGGAAGCAATGACGCTTACTGAATACGTTGTAGCCCTTGGCAGCATGCTGGCCTCACTCGGGGCTGCCGGTCTCCTGGCAGCCGGAGTGATCCGTGCAAAGGCCCGCCACTGACCGGTTCCTTCACGGGACCCCGCGCGCCCGCCGGGTAACGGAAGAAATCGCGAGGGCGAACTTCCGGTGAAGTTTCTCTCCCAAACCCCTTTACGCGCCCGGTCCGGTGTCATTAACATCGTTCGTGTCATAGTCCGGATGGGCGCCGGGGGCGTCCGGGAAGGGGGAGTGCATCACCGCTGATGATTACCGAATGACAATTGACCACTACGTTGAAAGCCCCTCCTAGGAGGGGCTTTCCCCTTGCCCGGCATGCGGCCTTCTGGCAAGGTGTTTCCCTCCTAGGGCGTAGGCCGGATGGCGGTATCCGCGCTGTAGGACGTGACCCTGGACGCGGGGCCGCTGTCGAGTACCTTCGAGCGGACCGTGGAAGTGTCCAAAACGACGTGCTGCGCCTCGACGTTGCTCACAACATGGTTCGTGGCCACCACGTTGCTGTCGCCCCCGGCGATGAGGACCATCGTGGGCTGGGCGTTCGGCGGTACGATCCTGTCCGGCGCGACGTCGTAGGCGATGAGGTTGTTGGAGAAGAGGTTGTTGTCTCCCGCGATGTGAACCACGCCGTACAGATCGTCCAGGCCGTTGGATACTCCAAGGAACGGCGGGAAGCCTTCCATCCCGCGCCGGAAGTGGTTGCCTGTGACCAGGTTTTCCTTGCAGTTGTTGGTGAGCCGCATCATTCCGGGGAAGAAGCCCTGAAACCTGTTCGCGGTCACCGAGCACCTGTTGCAGCCGGTCAGCTCGACCAGGCTCCTGCCCCGGGGGAACAGGTTGTTGCCGGTGATGAGCAGGCCCTCGTGGTTCTCCGCCAGCAGGGTGGCCCCCTCCGGACCGGCCCCCATGAGGTTGTCGCTGACGATCGTCGCCTGCCCGGCGCCGGTAAGTTCAACGCAGTTGCCGCATTCGGCAATCATGTTGTCGTGGACACGCAGGGCGTCGGCCCCACGGACTATGAGTGCGTGCTCAAGGTAAACAAAGCCCATGCCAGTGATGTGGAAGGAGTCGTTGTCCGAGGCGACTTCAATGCCGGTCCTGCCGTTCCGGTAGCTGTTGCCGTCCGGCGGGAACCCCACGCCATCAAGGCAGAAGTCGCGGAAAACAACTCCTGACAGGCGCGGACTCCCCGCCCGGCGGACCAGGAACGCCTGCGGTGCCGTTGGCGGGGTGAGCACACGGATGTGGCTGCCGCCGGGCTGCAGCTCGAGCCAGCCGGACGTGTCCGCATTGTCCTTGATGCTGCGGGAGAAAAACCCGTGCCCAAAGCCGGCAATGGTCAGGTAGCTGATGTCCACCACCACCTGCGTCCGAAGATCGTAGTCGCCCGGGGGAATGGTGATGACGGCACCCGGCCTGGTGTCGGCGGTGGTCTGGCGCCTCTTGATGTCCGCGATGATGTCATTGATCACCGCACCGATGTCCACCTTCGCCGTCACCCCGGGCCGGCCCTTGATCTTCCAGGACGTGACGTCGTAGATATTCGTTTCTTCCGGGCTGTCCGCGGCGTGTGCCGGTGCTGTAGCGCCGAAGGCCAGCGCTCCGGTAAGGGTGGCAACAGCGCCAGCGCCCAACAGCCTGCGCCGGCTTGGATCCACCACTGCCGAATTTTTGTCAGTCAACGCTTTTCTCCTCAATGCACAGTGGAACGTGTGGTCTATCCGGCACCGCAAGGCATGGCTCTTTACAGCACAGGGCTGCGGGATCTTGGGGGCCGCCAAGTATGCGCCGATACGTAGAAGAGGTCCCTGCTCCCCATAGAGCGGAAATCTTCAGACGCAAGCCAAAACGATTTGGTTGGCCGGATGCCTCGAGGCTAGGAGGGCGGGGCTGCGGCTGTCAACGCCAAAATTTCTTTCGCTTTTTGGCACAGCGGTGACCCTTGACACTCGATCGCAAGCAGGCCTATGGTGAATGCCAAGTCGTTTTGGCAAAACGATTTTTCAGACCGAGTCACTCTCACCATTCCGTTCAAGAGAAAGTGAGTCGACAGCGATGTCCACTCGTACATTCATCAGCAGGCTCGCCGTCGGCGGCATCTGCACCGCCGTCGCACTGTCCGCCTCGGCGTGCGGCGCAGGAGGCCCGGCCACGTCTACCGGAAGCGCCGGCACCAACACCGTCAACGTCCTGGTCGAAGCCGGCGGCCACGCCGAGCTGACCGGCGTTGCCGAACAGTGCAAGACCGAAACAGGCGTCAGCGCCAACTTCGTCGAACTGCCCTACGACGGCATGTTCAACCGCCTTTCCAGCGAATTCTCCTCCGGCAATGTCTCCTTCGACGTGGCCGCCCTGGACTCCGTGTGGCTGCCCAGCTTCAAGGACGCCCTCCAGCCCATTGACGAGATCTTCACGGACGAGGCCAAGAAGGACATCTTCCCGGCCCTGGTCAAGGAAGCCAACGTGGACGGGCACTTCGTGGGCCTGCCCGCCTGGACCAACGCCGAAATCATCCTGTACCGCAAGGACCTGTTCGAGGACGCCAAGAACAAGGCCGACTTCCAGGCCAAGTACGGCTATGAACTGGCTGCCCCCACCACCTGGGAGCAGTACCAGGACATCTCCGAGTTCTTCACCAAGGACGGCATGTACGGCACGGACGTCAAGGGCGGCGTGGAAACCGAATGGCTGGCCCACGTCCTGCAGGCCGGCTCGCCCATGGTCCTGGACGGCGACAAGGTGGTCATCGACAACGCCGCGCACAAGGAAGCCCTGGACTTCTACGTGGGCCTGGCCAAGTACGCTCCCTCCGGCGCAGCCCAGGTGGACTGGGCCGCAGCGCAGAACCTGTTCAACCAGGGCCAGACGCCATGACCCGGTTCTGGGCCCACGCCTACCGGCAGATCCCCAAGGACTCCCCGGTGGCGGGCAAGGTGGGCACAGCCCCCATGATCGCCGGATCCGCCGGCGTCGGCGGCGTTCCCGGCCCCTGGTACCTCACGGTGCCGAAGGCCACCAAGAACACCGAGGCGGCCAAGAAGTTCGTGAAGTGCGCCTACGACTACAACGACAAGGGCATCGAATCCAGCCTGGGCCTGGCCTCCCGCATCTCCGCGTTCGAGAAGTACCAGGACAAGGAAGGCTACGAGAGCTTCAAGCCGCTGATCGAAACCCTCAACGGGGAAGCCACCGCCACCCGCCCTGCCACCGAGAAGTGGCAGCAGATTGTGGACACCGTCCTGGTGCCCATGCTGCAGAAGGCCGTTGCCGGCGGTGACTCCGCCACCCTCCTCGCCGACGCAAGAAGCAGATCGAGGACCTCCTCAAGTAAGACCACCGCGGCCGGCACCTGTGTACCGGTGCCGGCCGCGGCCCCAACCAGCGGAAGAGAAAACCGTGCGCATCTCCGACCGCCGCTTCGCATTGTTCCTGATGACACCAGCGGCGCTGTTCCTGGCAATATTCGTGGCCTTCCCGCTGTTCCGCCTGGTGGCGGACAGCTTCTACAAAATCTCCCCGATCGCCGGCGGCCCCCGCGACTTCGTGGGCCTGGACAACTACTTCCGCGCCTTCGCATCAGAGGCCTTTACGGGAGCGGGCTGGCGGACCCTGGCCTACACCCTGGTGGTGGTGACCCTCGAGTTCGCCCTCGGCCTGGGCATGGCACTGCTGTTCACCATGCTGGGCCGCAGCTCCCAGATCTGGCGGACCGTGTTCATGTACCCGCTTATGATCGCCCCGATCGTTGCAGGCCTGCTCTGGAAGTTCCTGATGATCGACAACTTCGGCCTCATCGGAACCCTCCTGCACCAGGCCGGCATCCTGGGCAACCCCAACCAGATCGGCTGGCTGTCAGACCCCGGCATCGTGCTGTACTCGGTGGCCATCCCCGACATCTGGCTGACCACCTCGTTCATGTGCCTGGTGCTTTTCGCCGGACTGCAGAACATCCCCGGCGACCTCATCGAAGCCGCGCGGCTGGACGGTGCCCGCGCCCCGGCCCTGCTGTTCCGGATCATCCTTCCGCTGCTCCGCCCCGTCATCGCCGTCGCGCTGGTGGTGCGCGGCATCGACGCGGCCAGGGCCTTTGACACCATCCTCATCCAGACCAACGGCGGCCCGCAGTCCGCCTCGGAAACCATGAGCCTGCTGATTTACCGGACCATGATCCGCTTCGGCGATCCCGGCCTGGCCAGCGCCATGGGCACCATCTACCTGCTGGCGATGCTGGCCGTCGCGTTCGTCGCGGTGTCCACCATCTGGCGGCCAGGAAAGGACACCTGATGCGCCTCGCTGAACGAACAAAGCACGACGGCGGGACCCCGGCAACGGCATCCGCGGCACCTTCCGCGGCAGCCGCCGTCGTCCCTCCCCGCAAGCGCCGCAGCGTCAACCGGGAAGGGCTGGAGGCCGGCCGGCGGAGCACCCGCACGCTGCTGTGGATCCTCCTCGCGGCAGCCATGGTGCTCTACGGATTCCCGTTCCTGTACCTGCTGTTCACGTCCTTCAAGACCCCGATCGACACCATCGCCGTGCCGCCCACCATCCTTCCGCGGGAGTGGACGCTGGAGAACTACGTCAACGCGCTGGGCCGCAGCGGTGTGCCGGCGTCGTTCATCAATAGCATCCAGACGGCGATCATCAGCACCGTGCTCTCCCTGGTCCTGGCGGTGCCCGCCGCCTACGGCATCACCCGGTACAAGACGCTGAGCGGCCGGATCTTCATCATGGCCGCCCTGGTGACGCGTATGGTCCCGCCGGTGGCGATCGGCATTCCGCTGGCCTCCATGATGGGGTCCGTGGGCCTGGCCGATACCCCCATCGCACTCTCCATCGCGCACACCACCATCTCCCTGCCGCTCTCCATCTGGCTGATGTCCAGCTTCTTCGAAGCGGTCCCGAAAGACCTGGAGGAGGCGGCAACCGTGGACGGGTGCAGCAGGCTCGGCGCCCTCTGGCGGGTTGTTATCCCGGTGGTCTCCGGCGGCATCGCCGTCACGGCGATCTTCGCCTTCCTGGCGTCCTGGAACGAGTTCCTCTTCGCCCTCCTGATGACCGCCATCCGCTCGCAGACAACGCCCGTGGTGATCGCGAACTTCCAGACCCAGTTCGGCCTGGACTGGGGATCCATGACGGCGCTGGCCGCGGTCTACTCCATCCCGGTCATCCTGCTGACCTTCTCCTGCAGCGCAAGATCGTGGCGGGCATGACGCTCGGCGCGGTCAAGGGCTAGCCAGGGCCGCCGGCATTCGTCGGTAGCCTACTCATACCGGACAATCCATAAGGACGTGGGACACAGATGACCAACAAGAACATCGGCATCAAGGACGTGGCCGTCGCCGCCGGCGTTTCCGTGACAACTGTCTCCCACGTGCTCAACGAGGTTTCCTACGCCCGGATCAGCCCCGAGACCAGGGACAAGGTCAAGTCCGCCGCCGAGCAGCTCGGCTACGGTCCCAACCGCCTGGCCCAGGCGCTGCGCACGCAGCGGACCGGCATGCTGGGCCTGGTGAGCGAGGATATCGCCACCACGCCCCACGCCGGCCGCATTATCCTGGGCGCCGACGAGGCCGCAAAGGCCCGGGGGTACGGCCTTATGATCATCAACACCTCCGGCTCGGCCAGCCTCGAATCCCGGCGGGCCGACGTCGACGCCCTCCTGGAACGCCGGGTGGACGGCATCCTCTACGCCACCATGTACCACCGCAACGTGGAGCTGCCGGCCAACCTGGGCAGTGTGCCCTCCGTGCTGGTGGACTCGGTGGCCAAAGGCGGAAACATCACCGCCGTGATCCCGGACGAAGACGGCGGTGCACGGGCCGCCGTCGGCGCGCTCCTCGAAGCGGGCCACACCCGGGTGGGCTTCATCAACAACACCGACGACGTCCCGGCCACCCGCGAGCGGCTCCAAGCCTTCCGAACCATGCTGACCGAAGCAGGGCTCGACGGCGACGCGGCACCTGTCGAGTCCGAGGTCTCCGAAGTGCATGGCGGCTACGAGGCGGCCCGGCGGATCCTGGCACGCGAGGACCGGCCCACCGGCCTGTTCTGCTACAACGACCGGATGGCGATGGGAGCCTACCGCGCCGCCGCCGAGCTGGGCCTCAGCATTCCCGGCGACCTGTCAGTGGTCGGCTTCGATGACCAGGAACTGATTGCCGCCAATCTCCACCCGGGCCTCACCACCGTGGCCCTGCCCCACTACGAGATGGGTGCCTGGGCCACAGAGCACCTGATTGACGCCGTCGAAGGGAAGACAGACCTGACCCTCATGGCACTCCACCCGACCATCCTGGGCTGCCCGCTGGTGCGCCGCGATTCCATCGCGGCTCCCCGGCCCTAGCAGCCAGCCCCTTCCACTTTCCCAGAGGACCGCACCAAACATGTCCACCTTCCTTGATGCCGCACGCCCGGAAACGCCTCCGGCCGGTACCGCCAGGTTCCGTCCCGCCGTCCACTTCACGGCCCGGGACACCTGGCTGAACGACCCCAACGGCCTGGTCTTCCACGACGGGCTCTACCACCTCTTCTTCCAGAACAACCCCTACGGCAACGTGTGGGGCAACATGTCCTGGGGCCACGCCACCTCCCGGGACCTGCTCCACTGGACCGAACACCCCGTCGCCATTGCCTGCGACGAAACCGAGGACATCTTCTCCGGTTCCGTGGTGGTGGACCACGGAAACACGTCCGGCTTCGGTACCGCGGACGCACCGGCCCTCGTGGCCATCTACACCAGCGCCTACAAGGCAGCGTCCGAGCACCACGGCACGCAGGCGCAGTCCCTGGCCTACAGCACCGACGCGGGAATGACCTGGCACAAGTACCGCAACAACCCTGTCCTAGCCCGGAACTCTGCGCACTTCCGCGACCCCAAAGTCTTCCGCTACGAGGGCGGGCGGGGCACCTGCTGGATTATGGTGGCCGTCGAAGCGCAGCACCAGAAGGTGGTCTTCTACCGGTCGGACGACCTCAAGACCTGGGACTTCCTCAGCGAGTTCGGCCCCGTGAACGCAGACCAGGGCGAATGGGAGTGCCCCGATCTCTTCCCCCTGGCCGTTGACGGGGACCCGGACAACGTCAAATGGGTCCTGATCGTCAACGTCAATCCGGGCGCGGTGGCCGGAGGTTCCGGCGGCCAGTACTTCGTGGGCCAGTTCGACGGCGCGCGGTTCGTCCCGGACGCCTCTTCAGTTGCAGCGCCGGCCGGGGTGAGCACCCTGGGTGACCCCGTGGCGGCCGCTGCCGCCCTGCAGCAATGCCTGTGGCTGGACTGGGGACGCGACTGCTACGCCTCCGTCTCCTTCAGCAACGTCCCCGGTGGGCGGCGGATCATCATCGGCTGGATGAACAACTGGGACTACGCCAACCAGCTGCCCACCGCCCCCTGGCGGTCCTCCATGACCCTCGCCCGCGAAGTGCGCCTCACCGCAGCCAACGGCTCGGCGCGCCTGGTCCAGCAGCCCGTCCTGCCCGGCCACCCTTCCGGACAGGAGCCGCCTGCCCTTGCTCCCGTGGAGCAGATCATCACGGAACCGTCCGACCTGCAGGACTCGGTCCTCCTGCTGCCGGCTGCGGCACCGGGCAGCGCGCAGGTCATCGAGGCGGAGATCCTGCCCGGGAGCGCCGAACACGTGGCCTTCCACCTCTTCGCCAGCGAGGACGGAAGCACGGGCACGGTGCTGGGCTACAACGCCGCCACCGGCCGGCTCGTCCTTGACCGCAGCAGGTCAGGGGACACGGGTTTCCACGAAAAGTTTTCCTCCGCGGAGTCAGCCCCGCTGGTCCTTGAGGACGGCGTGCTCAAGCTGCAGATCGTCGTCGACCATTGCTCGGTGGAGGTCTTCGCGCAGGGCGGCGCGGTGGTCCTGACAGACCTCGTCTTCCCCGGCGCGGAAAGCCAGGCGAACTGGCTGGCGGCCGCGGGAGGCCCGGCAACAATCCAGAAACTCACGGTCTCAACCCTCACCTGACCGCAGGTTGGGCAAGTCAAGAAAGGTCCCGAAAAATGCACACGAACGATGACCCCCAGCCGGCCCTGACGTCGTAGTAGTCGGTGAAGCCCTCGTGGACATCGTTGTCACGTCCGCGGGCACTGTGGAGCACCCCGGCGGGTCACCGGCCAACGTGGCCTACGGGCTCGGGCGGCTGGGCGCGGCCACCGCGTTGCTGACCTCGATCGGCGACGACCCGCGCGGCGCGGCCATCGAGCAGCACCTGCGCAGCGCCGGCGTCGAACTCCTGCCCGGTTCCAAAGGGCCTGGCCGGACCGCCACGGCGACGGCGACCCTGGCGTCCGACGGGTCCGCGCACTATGACTTCGACATCCGCTGGGATCTGCCGCGGATCGCCCCGGCCACGCTGCCCAAAGTCCTGCACACCGGCTCCATCGCCACTTTCCTGGCGCCGGGGGCAGCTGCGGTAAGGGAGCTTCTGGAGCAGTCGCACCGGCGGTGCATGGTCACCTACGACCCCAACATCCGCCCTGCCCTGCTCGGCAGCCACTTCGAGGCGAAGACCATCTTCGAGGAACTCGTCCCCTTCACCGAGGTGGTCAAACTCAGCGACGAGGATGCCCTGTGGCTGTACCCGAAGCTGTCCCTGGCGGACATCTCACAGCGCATCCTGGACCTCGGGGCCGGGCTCGTCGCCGTCACCAGGGGAGCGGAAGGATCGTTGCTCACCACGGCGGGCGCGCAGGTGGAGGTCCCCCCGGTCACGGCCGAAGTGGCGGACACCATCGGCGCCGGCGACTCCTACATGTCCGCCCTGGTCTACGGACTCCTCATGCGCGGGGCCGACGGCTTGGCGCCCTCCGTGCTGGAGTCGCTGGGCCGGATGGCCTCCCGGGCAGCGGCCATCACGGTCAGCCGGCCCGGCGCCAACCCGCCGACGGCGGAGGAGCTGCAGGCCGAGCTCCCGGAGCAGCAAACAGTGGCACCATGAGAACCAGGACACAAAGGGAAGAGCCCATGCCAAGCAACAACTATTACGACGTGACCATGTGGCCGGTCGGCAATCCGGCCAAGGACGTGGGCGAAGTGATCAACAGCATCATCGCCGACATCAAGGAACGGCAGGCTGCCACAGATGTGAACGACGGCGGCAAGCCCGGCGCGGTGATCTACCTTCCGCCGGGGGATTACCACCTTCGCACCCAGGTACTGATCGACGTCAGCTTCCTCCGGATCGAGGGCTCCGGGCACGGCTTCACGTCGTCGAGCATCCGCTTCAACGTGCCCGAAGACGAATGGCCGGACCTGCACGAGCTGTGGCCGGGCGGAAGCCGGGTCATCGTGGACCTTCCCGCTGCCGGGGACGGGGAGGAAGCCAAGGGCGCCGCCTTCTATGTCGAGCGGAACGGAAGCCCGCGGATCAGTTCCGTGGAGTTCTCCAACTTCTGCATCGACGGGCTGCACTTCGTTCCGGACGGCTCCGGACTGCGGGCGGAAAACACGTACGTCAACGGCAAGACCGGCATCTACGCCGCGACTGCCAACGACTCGTTCCGCGTCACCGGCATGGGATTCGTCTACCTGGAGCACGCCCTCACCATCTATCACGCGGACGCGCTGTCCATCCACGACAACTTCATTGCCGAGTGCGGAAGCTGCATCGAACTGCGGGGCTGGGGACAGGCCTCCAAGATCACCGACAACCTGGTGGGCGCCGGCTTCAAGGGCCACTCGATCTACGCCGAGAACCACGGCGGGCTCCTGGTCACCGCGAACAACGTCTTCCCCCGGGGCGCGAGCAGCGTCCACTTCAAAGGCGTCACCCGGTCCAGCGTCACCAACAACCGGCTGCATTCGTTCTACCCGGGGATGGTGCTCCTCGAGGACAACAGCTCCGAAAACCTGGTGGCCACCAACCACTTCCTCCGCGACCATGAGCCCTGGACGCCCTTCCTGGGAGTGGACAACGGGCTGGACGACCTGACCGGGCTCCTCAGCATCAGCGGCAGCAACAACTCCGTGGTGGGCAACCACTTCTCAGAGGTCATCGACTCGGAGAGCATCCGGCCGGCGGGCGGCACGCCTGTCATCATCCGGCTGGCTGCGGGGGCGGGCAACTTTGTCTCCAACAACCATGTAGTGGCATTGGACGTCTCCGCCAAGTCGAGCGATTCCTGCTTCGCGGCCCAGGTTGACGCCCTGCTCACCACCGAGGCCACGGAAGGCCTCGCCGTCACCACCGTCATGGTCGACTCCGCATCAGCCCGGAACACGGTCCTTGATTCCGGAAGCGACACCCAGGTTGTCCTGGACAAGGCCGTGAACGCCTTTCGGGCCACCCCGACGATCGGTATGTAGCAGAGGAAAACCCTGCAGGGCGCGGGAAGCACGTAGTGGGGTTTAGTAAAACGAGTAGGGATTACGCGGGTGCCGGCGCCGGGGGCTTGCATAGATTCGGGGCATGGCTGAAGTAATCAATCGCAAGCACGGGCGCCGCAGGATGGCCACAGAGGCCAAGCGCGGCGTCCAACCCTACGTCGTGGTGAACGCTGTTTTGGTGGTCGGCCTGGCCATCGCCATTTTCGTGCTGACCCGCTAGTCCTGGGCACCACCTAGGCCAGCGCCGGGGGCTCGAACCGGGCTGCCGGGGTGCCGCCGGCCAGGGCTTTGAGGATGTTCTCGGCGACGGTCCGGACCTTCAGGTTCCGCTGCCGGGACACTCCCGCGAGCTTGCTGAATGCCTCCGTGTAGGAGCAGCGCGTCTGCGCCATGACAACCCCACACGCCACGTCGATAGAGGTGCGGCTTTCCAGCACCGTTTTCAGGTTGTCCCCGGCTGACCGGATGCTGCGCACTTCCAGGGCCAGCTGCATGCTCTGCGAGGCCACCCCGGCAAACCAGGTGGCCTCGCTGACCAGCTCCGGCGTGAAATCAAAACCTTCCGGCCCCAGGAACACCAGGGTGCAGGAAATACGCGTCCCCATATCAAGCGGCACCGCCAGTGCCGCGCCGTAGCCGGACGCCACCAGCCGCCGTCGGTATGCGTCCCAGCGCTGGGAGGAACCGTCCGCCGCCACCTGCACCGGCCCCGCGTCGGCCTGCATCATGGGTCCGTCACCGTACCGCTCCTCGGAGGATGCCAGGCACTCCGCCGGGGCCGTGCTCCCGGCCGTCACCGGTGGGGTCCCCGCCCGGTGCAAGGTGGCCGCGCAGGCCATGCCGGCCGGACCGCCGAGCGCCGCCGCCGCGGACTCGACCAGCCGCTGTACTGAGTCAAGGTCCGTCTCGGCGCCGGTCACCAGGTCCAACAGCAGGCCGGCGTGTCCCGTCCGTTTGCCTCCGGATACCGGCTGTACGGCCATTCTTCTTCCCCCATCGACGTCAGGTCACGCCCGCCGCAGCAGGCTTTAGTCGAATCTAGGGGGACGCCCATGGAGGGGGCACGAGTAGTGGGTACTCTACTTTTCCTGCCGGTACGTGCCGCTACTTGCTTCCAGCCATTCCATGAAGGTCTGGCGTCCGACGGCGGCACCCGGCGCCGGGATCAGCGCACCGCTGCGCATGGCCTTTCCCATGAGGCCGGGAAGCGGGACCTCCACCACCTTTTTCCGCTGCCCCGTCCTGTCCAGGTAGGCGCGGACCAGTCCGTCGAGCTCCTCCAGCCGCGGGCCGCCCAGGTCCGTGATGCGTCCCTGCGGCCCGGCCTCCGCCGCCGAGACAAGTGCCTCGGCCACCTCGCGGGCGGCCACCGGCTGGGTGAACATCTTGGGCACCAGCACCACAGGACCGGCGGACGCCGTCTTCACCACGAGCGGCACGAATTCGTGGAACTGGGTGGACCGCAGCAGGGTCCACGGCACGCCGCCGTGCCGGACGATGTCCTCCTGCACCAGCTTGCCCGCGTACAGGCCCGACGTGGCCTTGTCGATGCCCACGATCGAGAGCACTACCTGGTGTTGCACGCCAGCCTTCTTCTCGGCGGCCAGCAGGTTCTGCGATGCGTTGGTGAAAAAGTCCACGGCCTTCTTGGTGGCCGTGCTGTTGATCCCGGACACGTCGATCACCGTGTCCACGCCCTGAAGGGCTTCATCCAGCCCCCGGCCGCTGACCAGGTCCACACCCTCCGCGCGGCTCAGGCTGGCCACGTCATGGCCTCGCTCCCTGGCGAGCTCCACCACGTGGTGCCCAACGGTACCGGTTCCCCCTGCAACGGCAATCCTCATAGGGAAAATCCTATGCCCGCCCGGTGCCTCCTGCCGTCCATGTCACAACTGCGCACGGAGGGCATACCGCGTCTGTTTGCTGCACTGCATGATCCGGCGCAGGTGGCTGCCGCCAGGTGGGGGAGCTCAACACCGGGATCGGCGCGGGAGGAGTCCTGCCGCAGCTCCCCTTCCAGGTTCAGCGCCAGGCCGGCCAGGCGTTCGGCGCCCACCATCTGGCTGGACGTCTTCAGGCTGAGCACCGCATCCACCGCCCCCCGAAGGTCACCGGTGGTCAGCGTCAGGCGCAAGCGCTCGGTCCTGACGGGCAGTTCCTTGATGTAGTTCTCCACAAAGACCCGCCAGATGCTCTCGTCGTCGTCCAGTTCGGCGCGCAGCCGTTCGAGCACGGACGGATCAAGGAGGGGCCGGGGGAGGTTGTCGTCCTGCATTGGCAGTTGTCCCTTCGCCAGGAGCGAGTGGCCCTCCTCCCCGTCACGAAGAAGAACCGCTGACTGCCCCCAGGCCTAGGAAGGACGCTACGGGCCCGCGGTACGCAGGACACGAGTAGTAGGTACTCGAGTTTTCCGGCCGGCCGGGTCCCAATACTCCTATGCGAGCTCCCTGTGGATAGGTACCTTCACGTCCGCCTTAATGGTGGCGGGTGATGCGGCGTTCTCTGCCCGCCCGCGCAGGCCGACGAGCATCTTGCGGATCATCCAGAAGTCGCCAACCTCCAACAGTGCAGAGAAGGCAATGGACATGGGTGTCAACCGGAGACGGGAACGGATCCGCGTGAGCAGCCTCGTGGTGCCGTCGGGCTGGAGATTGAGTTGCCAGGCCCAGGTGGTGTCGCCGGGCGTTCCCCACACCATGGAGCGGGGGCGGTCGACAGAGTAGACCTCGATGCCGTGTTTGCCGTCGGGGCTCATCGGCACGATGTCGCCCGGCGCGAGATCCTGCCACTCGGGGAGGATCCGGTCCGCGCTATGGCGTCCAAGGTTGTCCAGCAGGTCATAGCTGTACCAGCCGGCCCGCCCTGCTCCAACCTGGACGAGCCAAGGCCACACCTGTTCAGGCGGCGCGCCGATCGAGATTGCCCGTGTGGCATTGAACGTCGGGGATTGAACGAGGTCATCCCCGGGCAAGTCCCGGGCCACCTCCTCGCGGGTTGCGCCCCAAGTCAGCTGCCAGGGGCGCCAGACCCTTCCGTAGAGAACAGCGGTGGCAAGGCCCAGCAAGCCGATAGCCACCCGTCGTCTTGCAGTCACCATTCCATCCTTTCAGCGCGCTGATGAAGAATGACGAGGCGGCATTTCACCGGGGTTCAGCGGACCGGGTTTCCGCTGGCGGGCGGCCGCGGGACGGACGGAGGGCATGCAGCACATTCCGCGGGTGGTTTTTCCTCAACAGCAGTACCAGGCCGGCGGCAAAAACCAGGTTTGGCAGGGTCCAGATTCCCAAAGGCGTGATGGCGACCAGGAAGACGATGGCGGCGATCAGGCCCACTTTTGCCCGTCTGCCCCCGCTGAGTATCAGCAGTCCGATTACCGTCTCGCCCGCTGCAGCCACGATCCCCACAACCTGGGGCGCCGGGGCAACAACCATCTGAAAAAACCAGCTATAAAGGGGAATCAGTGGAGAGTCCGTCCCGAGCCTCACGAATTGGTCTGGGGCGGCAAAACTCAGCACGACGTTGACGGCTATGGCCATGATGATGAAGAAAACCCCGGTAAAGATCCGGGCTGCGTTGGGCCTCAAAAGACAAAGCGCCAAAACGGCGATGCAGAATATGAGCCATGGAATGAGCTGTTCCATGCGATCTCGCTCCCAGCTCCCGCGCCGGGGAGCGTTGTTGGCATGTGGGTCCTGGAGCAAGGATCGCCTGCCGCTGACCGACGGGACAGAGTCCAAAGTCCTCCTGGACTCCCAGCAAATCCGGATGTGTTCATAAATGGGATCTCTGACCCGTGTGCCGCCGGACGCTTCTCACTACACTGGAACGCATGACTGAGCAGGAGCCTGCCGGGGGTCGTGCTGCAGTTAATCCCGGCGGCGGGGCAGGCTTTTCGGACGACCCGGCCATGGCCCAGGCGGTGGACGAGGACGGCGGGGCCGCGGACCTCGCCGATCCCGGCGTCGTCGACACTTCCCTGCGGACCCCGAAGCAACGGTCCCGCACGTTCGCAGGAGTCCTGATCAACACCGGGGTCGCGAACATCACCACCAGCTACCTGTGGTTCGCCCTGACGTTCTGGGTGTACCTGGAGACCCGCAACGTGATCGCCACCGGTGTTGTGGGCGGCGCCTACATGCTGCTGATCGCGCTCTCCAGCATCAGCTTCGGCACGTTCGTGGACCGGTACCGCAAGCTGGCCGTGATGCGCTTTGCCGCCGTCTTCACGCTGCTGATGTTCATGCTGTCCGGCGTGATGTTCCTGCTGACACCCGAAGCCCAGCTGCTGGACCTGGCACAGCCGTGGTTCTGGCTCTTCACCATGATCATCCTGGTGGGCGCGGTGGTGGAGAACCTGCGGAACATCGCCCTGTCCACAACCGTCACCATCCTCATCGAACCGGACCGGCGGGCCAACGCGAACGGGCTGGTGGGCATGGTGCAGGGGCTGATGTTCCTGGTCACCTCGGTGCTCTCCGGGCTGTCCGTGGGGCTGCTGGGCATGGGCTGGACCATCGCCGTCGCCATCGTCCTCACCGCCCTGGCCTTCGGGCACCTGCTTACCCTGCACATGCCCGAGGAAGTGCGGGCGGCCGCCACGGATGCCCAGGGCGGCTTCGACATCCGGGGCGCGCTCGCCGCCGTCCTGGCCATCGGCGGGCTGTTCGCGCTGATCCTGTTCTCCACGTTCAACAACTTCATCGGCGGCGTGTACATGGCCTGATGGACCCGTACGGCCTGGAAATGTTCCCGGTGGAACTGTGGGGCATCTTCCTGGCGGTGGGTTCCAGCGGGTTCCTGATCGGCGGGGCCTGATCGGGAAGTTCGGGCTCGGCACCAACCCGCTGCGGACCCTGCTCCTCGCCGTCGTGGCCATGGGGTTCCTCGGCGCGGTGTTCACGCTGCGCGAGTGGGCCTGGCTCTACGTTGTGGGCATCTGGCTGTACCTGACCCTCGTGCCCGTGGTGGAGGCCGCCGAGCAGACGGTCATCCAGCAGGTGGTGCCGCTGCCCAAGCAGGGGCGGGTGTTCGGCTTTGCCATGGCGTTTGAGTCGGCGGCCGCGCCCATCACGGCGTTCCTGATCGCGCCGATCGCCCAGTTCTGGATCATCCCGTATGCCCGCTCCACGGAAGGCGCCGCCCAGCTGGCGCCGCTGCTGGGTGAGGGCACGTCCCGCGGCATCGCCCTGGTGTTCCTGGTGGCCGGGATCATCATGGTCATCGCGGCGGTGCTGGCGTTCCTCACCCCGGTCTACCGTCGGGTCTCGGCTGAGTATGCAGAGGCGGCCGCGGAGGCCAAGTCGTCCAGCGAAGCCGCCGAGGGCTGAGGCTCCATCTTTCCGGCGAGGTTACGACGCCGAGGCGCCGGCCGCCGTCGTACTTCCTGGCTCTCCGCCGTCGCCAGTCTCCTGGTTCGCCATCGTGGGGCACATTGGCGGCCTGCCGCGGTGTTGGGCCGCTTCAGCTCCGGCGTGTCCATGTCATTGTGCCCCGCGTTCGCCCGGAGCTTCTCCCGCCGCTGTCCGGCCACCAGGAAAAGGACTAGGGTTCTTGCTCCAGCACGTCAACAGAGGAGGCAGCATGTCCGGTGAACCTGTGTTTTTTGAACTCGGCGTGGAGGACGCCGAACGGGGGAAGCGCTTCTACGGTGAACTCTTTGGCTGGACCCTGAGCCCGGGACCGTCCGGCGCCGGCTTCTCCATCGGAACGGCCGGAATCCCAGGGGGCATCCATGGCGGTGACCGGGGCGCCTCGCCCTACCTGTTCTTCAGGGTGGACAACCTGGAGGAGGCGCTGGCACGGGTGCGGGACCTTGGCGGCTCCGTAGACGAGACGGACCTGGGCGAGAGCGAGAGCACCGTCGCCGAGTACGGCAGGTTCAAGCTCTGCCGGGACGATCAGGGGTCGGCCTTTGGCCTGCACGAACCGCCGGCAAAGTGAGAGCGGGATGGCGCGGAACCCGCAAGATGTGAGCGGGCGTCAGGGGCCGGTCCGGGCGAGGGCTGGTCTGGCCCGCTTCCGCCGGGTCTTCACCGCGGTCCAGGCCCCGGGGGCCCACCGGCACAGCGCCCAGTAGCCCACCCCGAACACCAGGGAACCGGCCACCGCCAGCACCTGGCTGACCGGAAGCAGCACCGGGTAGACCAGCCAGTGGGTGAGGTAGATGTAGAGCGACGCCGCGGCCAGCCACCCGGTCACCCGGCGGAGCAGGGCAGGCACCGGCAGCGCCGGAACCCACGCGAGCAGCAGGATCCCTGCGGCGACGGTGACCTCCCGCACCGTGCTGTTGAAGAACCCGGGCAGGGTCAGCACGGTGATCAGGGAAACCGTCAGCCGGTGGAGGTTGGTGCGGGCCCGCGCCAGGGCCCAGCCCAGCGCGAAGATCCAGAACACGGGCGGGGGCTTGGGCAGGCCGGGATCCACCAGGTCGTACCGGCTCAGCAGCGCAACGCCCACCAGGCCCAGGGCGAAGAGGAACGGCGCCCGGCGCTCCCACCGGTCCACCCAGGGGATGGCCATGAGAGCTCCCACCGCCAGCAGGATGTACACCAGCAGTTCCACGAACCAGAAGTGCCACTGGGTGGTCACCTGCTCCGGGCCCACCATGCGTTCAGCAGGAAGATGTTCGCCACGGTGTAGTGGTCCGTCAGCAGGTACGCGACGGCGATGAACAGCACGGACGGCACCACGATCCGGGCCAGCCCGCGGAACTGGCGCCGCAGCCGCGGAACGCGCTCCTCGGCCAGCTGGAACCGGGCAAAGTTGTACCCGGCCACAGCGAACAGCAGGTGCGCGGTCTGGAAGGTGAACAGCTCCACATGCGTGGCCACCACGCACACGATCGCCGCCGCGCGCACCACCAGGGAGGTCTCCAGGAACGAGACGAAGCGCTTCTTCCGGGCCGGGCGCCGGCGTTCCAGCTCCTTGACGGGCAGCAGGTGCCAGTCGGAGGGCAGCTTCCCCAGCACGCCTTCCAGCCGGACGGAGACCGCCACGTAGGAGAGGGAGTCGCCGTCGAGGGAAACGAACGTGTCGTCATCCGCCACGCTGCCGCACTCCAGTGCGTCCATGAAAATCTGCCGGATGCCAGCCTGGCCCCCGGGCGCAGTCCCGGGAACAGCCGCGCCGGGAACAGCCGCGGCGCCGGAGTCGCTGTCCGGGACAGGGGTAACCTCCGGGGCGGCCAGGGAGCGGACCGCCGGGTAGTCGATCTTGCCGGTTGCCAGGCGCGGGAGCTGCTCCACGGCGTGGACGACGACGGCGGCGCGCGGCAGCCCCAGGTTGCCTGCCAGGACTTTGGCGAGCATTCCGCCGTCGTGCCCGCCTTCGACGGCGGCGACGAGCAGGTCATCGGTGCCGGCCGCGGCCGCGGTGATGCCCATGCCGGCGAGGATCCGCTCCACCTGCCCCAGGTCCACGCGCAGGCCCACGATCTTCACGAACCGGCTGCGCCGGCCCACCACCTGGTAGAGGCCGTTCTCCTGCTGGCGGGCAAGGTCGCCGGTCCGCAGCTCGGTGATTTCCCTGCCCAAAGCCAGGTCCGCGGGGGTTTCGGCGTAGCCGAGCATGACGTTGGGGCCGGTGTACACCAGTTCCCCGTCCGCCAGGTCCTCCACGGGGTCGATTCGGAACGTGCCGCCCGGCACCGGGACGCCGATGGTTTCCGCATGGTCCGCTGCCAGGTCCGGTGGCAGGTACGCCATCCGGGCGGTGGCCTCGGTGGCACCGTACATGACGAACAGGTCCCAGCCGCGGCGCTGCCCGGTCTCGGCCCAGGTCCGGACCTTCTCGGGCGCCAGCCGGCCGCCGGCCTGGGTAACGTACCGCAGCCGCGGCAGGTCCTTGTCCGCGAACCTCACCCGCTCCAGCAGGTCGAAGGTGTAGGGGACCGCCGCGAAGGAGGTGGCGCCCTGGTCCCGGAAGAGGTCCCAGAAACAGGGATCCACCACGGAAAGGTCTGTGAGGACCAGCCCGGCCCCGCGGACAAGGTGGCTGTTGACCACGGACAGGCCGTAGCAGTAGTGCAGGGGGAGCGTGGTGGCGGCACGGTCGTCCGGGCCGATTTGCAGGTACTCGGCGATCGCCTCCGCGTTCGCCGACAGGTTGGTGTGCGAGAGCCGGACGAGTTTCGGCGAGCCCGTCGACCCCGAGGTGCTGAGCAGCAGCGCCAGATCCGGGTGCAGGTCATGCCGGGTGCCTGGCCGCCGCTCCTGCAGCATGGGGGTGCCGTCGCCGCCGCCGGGCCACAGCAGCGCGTCGGGGTCATAGGCGCTGACCAGGGAGGCCAGGGCCTCGGGTTTGTCCGCCGGGGCGAGCAGGAGCGGATGTCCGCCGGAGAGCGCGGCAAGGTAGCCCACCAGTGAGTCCAGGCTGTTGCCGGCTGCCAGCACCACCAGCCGGCGCTCGGTTCCCAGCCTGGCGGCAGTCCGGTCCACCAGGGCCGCGAGCTCGCGGTACGTGACGGTGCCGTCAGCGGTGAGGACCGCCGGGCGGTCGCCGTGCCGGGCGAGGTCGGTGAACGCGACCCGGGCGAGTTCGGGCTGCGTGGTCATCGCGCAGCCCGGCTGGGGTGAAGGGACATGGAAAGGGCCTAACTAAGCTGCAGGCTCGGAGGAGCGCTGCTTGAGGGAACTGCCGGGAGGCGGGGAGGTGATGGCTTTGTCACCGAGCAGCAGCGTGGGCGTGGTGCCCGGTGCCACCGTCACGGCGACGGGTGTACCCACGGGATGGCGGACGCTGTGCGGCTGCCAGGACCGCAAGGTCCGCCCGGAGGCCAGCGTGACGTAGTGCAGCACGAACGCGCCGTGGTATTCGACGGCGGACACCCGGGCGGAGGACGCCGGGTCCGGGAGCAGCGCCACCTCGTGCGGCCGCAGCACCACGTCAACGTCGACGTCGGCGTCGGCCCAGCCGGGGACGGTTGAGACGACGCCGATCTCGCAGGTCAGCAGGGCCGGTGCACCTTGGCCGGGAGGAAGTCGGCGTCGCCCATGAACGAGGCGACGAAGCGGGTGGCCGGCTGCTCGAAGACTTTCTCCGGCGTGTCCGCCTGCTCGATGACGCCGCCGCGCATGACCACCACCCGGGTCCCCACGGACAGGGCCTCGGTCTGGTCGTGGGTCACCAGGACGCCGGTGGTGCCGGCCTCCTTCAGCGTTGCCACGGTGTCCCGCCGCACCTGCGCGCGGAGGGATTCGTCCAGGCTGGAGAAGGGTTCGTCGAGGAGTACGACGGCGGGCCGCGGGGCCAGGGCGCGGGCCAGCGCCACACGCTGCTGCTCGCCGCCGGAAAGTTCGTGCGGGTAGCGGTCCGCCAGGTGGGAGAGGCGGACCAGGTCCAGTACTTCACCCGTCCGGGCCCGGCGCTCGCCACGGCCCAGCCGGTCCAGGCCGAACTCGACGTTCCCGGCCACCGTCATGTGCGGGAACAGGGCGTAGTCCTGGAACACCAGGCCCACCCGGCGCTGCTCGGGGTAGACAAACCGGCGGCGGTCCGCCACCACGTCACCGGCAACCCGGATGGTGCCCGCGTTCGGGCGCTCGAGTCCGGCGGCGAGGCGGAGCGTGGTGGACTTGCCGCAGCCGGACGGGCCGATCAGGGTCACCAGTTCGCCGGCCGGGATTGCCAGGTCCAGGGACTCCACGCCCACAGCCGAGCCGTAGTGCTTGGTGACGCCTTCAAACACCAGGGCGGCGGGAGCACCGCCGTCGTGGTCCGGACGCGGTGCCCGGTGCGCCCTGATACTCGCACGGATGGTCATGGACGGGCCTTTCGGTCGGTCTCAGCCCGGCGGGCCTGCCTGACTAGGACGAGGACGGGGAGGACGGCGGCCGCGACAATGACCAGCGCGGGCAGCGAGGCCTTCTCCCAGAAGTTTTCCCGCGCCAGCTCGTAGACCCAGACGGAGGCCGTAGTGAAGCCGAAGGGACGCAGGAGCAGCACGATGGGAAGTTCTTTGACGGCGTCGATCGCCACCAGCATCAGGGCCACGGCGATTCCTGACCGGGCCAGCGGGAAGTGCACGCGCGCAAGGATGCGGCGGGGGCCGGCGCCGAGGCTGAGCGCGGAGGCGGTGATGGTTGCCGGGATCTTCGTGAAGCTGGCGTCCACGGCCTGGTAGGCGGGGGCGAGGAAACGGATCACGTAGGCGTAGAGGATTCCGAGGACCGAGCCGGTGACGAGCAGGCCGGTGCCGCCGGGAACACCGGCGCTCTCCAGAGCCGTGTCCAGCGTGGCGAAGGAGATCAGCACGCCAATGCCGACCACGGCACCGGGGACGGCGTACCCGAACGTGGTTACCTGTGCCGCGGCGGAGGCGAAGCGTCCGCCGTTCAGGCGCACCCCGTGTCCCACGGTCATGGCCAGGAGAACGCAGGCTGCGGCTGTGACCGCGGCGACCAGGAGCGTGTTGATGATGTATTCGCCAAAACGGGGATCGGCCAGGAAGCCCGGGTTTTTGGCCGCTCCGCCCACGGCCCAGGCCAGGAGCTGGATGACGGGGATCAGGAAACCGGTGCTAACTGCCACCGTGCAGACGGCAGTGGCTGCCCAGCCGCGTCCGCCCTGGAGCCGCCTGGGCTGCAGGCCCTGCCCGCGGCCGCCCTGCCGGTGGTAGCGCGCCCGGCCGCGCAGCGCCCGCTCGGCCGCCAGGACCGCGACGGCGAACAGCAGGACCAGGACCGCCAGCTGCGTGGCGGCATGGAAGTTGAAGGTGCCCTTCCAGACCAGGTAGACGCCCACGGAGACGGTCTGGACGTTGAAGTACTGCACTGTGGCGAAGTCCGTCAGCGTCTCCATCATCACCAGGGACATGCCGGCGGCCAGCGACGGCCGGGCCAGCGGGAGCAGGACCTTGCGCAGGGTCCGGCCCTGTCCGGCGCCGAGGGTGCGGGCCGCATCATAGGTGCCGGGGGAGTGCTCGAGGAGCGCCGTGCGGGCCAGCAGGTAGACGTAGGGGTAGAGGGACAGGGACATCACCAGCACCGCGCCCGGAAGGGAGCGGACTTCGGGCACCCAGATGTCCGCGCCCAGGAAACCGCGCAGGGCCGACTGCACCGGCCCGGACACGTCGAAGACGGAGAGGAACACGAAGCCCAGGATGTAGGCGGGCACGGCCAGCGGCAGGACCAGCAGCCAGACAAAGACATTCCGCAGCGGGAAACGGTAGGCGGTCACCAGCCAGGCCAGGCCGCCGCCCACCAGCAGCGATCCCGCAGCCACGCCGCCCATCAGGAGCAGGGTGGTGGCCACCATGCCGGCAAGCCCGCGCGGGGGCGCCGTGCTGCCCAGGCTGCCCAGGCCGTCGAAGACCACCGCCAGGACGGGCGTGGCCACGACGGCGGCCACAACGGCAACCAGGGCGGA
>NZ_AOFD01000002.1 GCF_000332815.1 Arthrobacter nitrophenolicus | reverse complement strand
TCCAACCTCTCTTTGCGCGCATGAATCGGCGCACTCAGGCCAGGCAGGGTGACTGCCCGGCGTATATACGCCGTGTGCGACGTATCGGTTACAACAGCCCGGTCATGTGTGCCGGGCAGGGTCCTAGAGCTCCTATGTCTGCACGGAGTTACAAGGTTGTTGTCCCGCAGGCATAGTTGTCATCAGCCACTCTAGCCCTCACCGCAAGGCGATGCGTAGCCGCAGCCCGGGCACTCCAGTTGTATTTCGCCGTCATACTGGTTCTGTGACGAAAAGCCGCTGCACAGCGGGCCGGCCGCACCCGATGTGACGCAGAATATGCTGCACGGCGGGGGCGGCAGCTTGAAGCGCAGGCACAAAGGGTGTTGGCTTGGGGAGTAATGGAAATCACTATGTGCACTGCATATCTAAGGCATTGGAGGAACACGTGAGCGAGGCCGACGCCGCCACTTCGGTAAATGTGGCGGAAAAATTGGGTTTCAAGAATGGGGATCTGATTCAGGAGTTCGGTTACGACGACGATGTCGATTTCGACTTGCGTGACGATATAGAGGACCTCACCGGTTCGGAGTTGCTGGACGAGGACGACCACGAAGTTGCGGACGCCGTCATCTTCTGGTGGCGCGACGGCGACGGCGACCTGGTGGACAGCCTCATGGATTCGCTGACGACGCTGGGGGAGAACGGCGTCGTCTGGCTGCTGACCCCCAAGTCCGGCCGCGACGGCTACGTCTCGCCGGCGGACATCCAGGAGGCCGCGCCCACCGCCGGCCTGCACGTCACCACGTCCGCAGGTGTGTCCAAGGACTGGAGCGCCAGCCGCCTGGTGAGCAGGAAGAACAAGTGACGGCAGCGCTTGCCGCTGCCTCTGCTGCTGTCCCTGCGGTCGGCGTGACGGCCCCCGACTTCGAGCTTTCCAACCAATACGGCGAGCCGGTCCGGCTTTCGTCGTTCCGCGGCCAGAACGTGGTCCTGGTTTTCTACCCCTTCGCGTTCTCGGGAATCTGCACCGGTGAACTGTGCGAAATCCGGGACAACCTGGCTGTGTTCGAGAACGCGGACGCCACGGTCCTTGCCATCTCGGTCGACAGCAAGTTCAGCCTCCGCGCCTACGCTGAGCAGGAAGGGTACGGATTCGACCTGCTGGCAGACTTCTGGCCCCATGGCGGCGTCGCTTCCTCCTACGGTGTTTTCGACGAAGAGACCGGGATGGCCAGGCGCGGCACGTTCATCATCGATGCGGCGGGAACAATCCGGTACACGGTGGTGAACCCGAGGGGCCAGGCCAGGGACTTCGAGGAGTACCGCGCGGCACTTGCCGGGCTGGCGGAGGCCTGAGCGGGCATGGAAGGGCAGCGGCACGGGGTAGGCCTGACGGGCTTTGCCAGCATGCCGCCGGCACCCGCCGCCGCCCCCTCCAGCCAGGACCTTGAGGTGCTCCGCAGGATCCGGGACCTCCTGGGCGGAATGCGCTTCGCGCTGCTGACGGGCGCCGGGCTCAGCACTGATTCAGGCATCCCCGACTACCGGGGCCCGGGCTCGCCGCCCCGTACCCCAATGACCTACCAGGAGTTTGTCCGCGAAGCAGCGAACCGGCAACGGTACTGGGCACGGAACCATATCGGCTGGTCACACCTTCGGCACGCGGATCCGAATCCAGGGCACTTTGCGGCCGCCCACCTCGAACGGCGGGGCTACCTCACGGGCCTGATTACGCAGAACGTGGACCGCCTCCATGAGGATGCCGGCAGTTCGAACGTCATCGACCTCCACGGCAGGTTCGACCAGGTGGTCTGCCTCGACTGCACCCGCACCTATTCCCGGAAGCTCCTGGCCGGCATGCTGGCCGAACTCAATCCGGATTTCCTTGAACGGGCTGCGGCCACCGGTCTCGTGGAGATGGCGCCCGACGCAGATGCCACCGTGGAGGACCGGGCGCTGATCAGCAGTTTCGTCGTCGCTGCCTGCCCGGCATGCGGCGGAACCCTGAAGCCGGACTTTGTCTATTTTGGCGAGAACGTTCCCAAAGACCGGGTGGAGAAGGCCTACGCGATGGTGGACGCGGCTGCCGCCGTGGTGGTGGCCGGTTCCTCGCTGACCGTGATGAGCGGTTTGCGGTTTGTGCGGCACGCCGCCAAGGACGGCAAACCTGTGGTGATCATCAACCGGGGCGAAACCCGCGGGGATGACAAAGCCACCATCAAGCTGGAAGCGGGCGTTTCGGAGTCGCTTACCTGGCTTGCCGGGAACCTGCCGCCGCTCTGACATGCTGGTCCGTGCAGCAGCCCCTGCGCCGATTCGCGTTTGGGGCTCCGCGTCAGGTAGAGTCTATGTTCGTTGGTTGCGGCGGAAACGCCGGATTCAGCGCCTTGGGTCTTTAGCTCAGCTGGTAGAGCGCCACGTTTACACCGTGGATGTCATCGGTTCGATCCCGGTAGGACCCACCACAAAAACCCCGCATTTCCTGCCTTCCAGGCTCACGGAACTGCGGGGTTTTTTCGTTGGCGGCACAGCCGAATGTCAGACCCCCGCCATAGCTTTGCAGTCATGGAACACGTGATAGTCCGCAGGGGCGGAGATGGAATGCCGACGGCGGTGGTCTGCCGGGGACGGGAATGGTCCGTGGGTGCCGAGCCGGTGAGATGGTTCGAACGGATTAACTGGTGGGAGACCCACCGGAGGATGCCAAAGGGCAGAAGCCGCGTGGACGTGGAGATCCTGCAGGTCCAGGTGCGGCTGGGAAGCAACCGGAACTCCGCCCTGACCACCATGGTGCTGGAACGTGACGGACTCGGGGGCGGCTGGCGCCTGCGGGAGTCCCTGGCCGGCGCGGCGTAGCACCAGTCCCAAGGGAAGGGCCTGCGTGCGGGCATTGGAAAACCCTCCACCGCGACTATTGGGGGATGCCGCGGTGGAGGGCCTGAGTTGAATATACCGTGAACTGCAGGAAACAAAAAGTTACCGTTGAATGTGTCTGCAGCATTACCCGGGGCCGGAGTCTTGGGTCACGGCCGTCAGCGGCGGACCGGGATGAAGACGCGCGGCTGCTCGGTCCAGGTATCGGCCATCCGGGCCATGGTCCGGCGAAGGATCCGGTCGGAACCTTCCCTCGCCGCCGCGGCGTCGCCCCTGGCGATCGCTTCCGCCACGTCCACGTGCCACTGCAGGGCAGCCTCGTTGGGGTGGTCGGGCATGAGGCCGTGCACCGTTCGGCCGGTCAGCGTCTCCGCCACCTGGCCCATGAGGTTGGCGAACATCTCATTGCCGGAGCCGGAAAGCAGGAGGGAATGGAACTGGATATCCAGGTCCAGGAAGCGCGGCACCTCACCGTTGAGGCCGGCGTCGCGCATGGCATAGGCCACGTCCACCAGCTCGAGCCTCAGCGGGGCCGGCGCGTTCTGGGCGGCCAACTCGGCCGCGGCAGGTTCAACGGCCGCCCGCAGCTCAGCGAGGGAGCGAAGCTGCGCGCCGCGGGCGTCGCTGGCAAGCCGCCACCGGATGACCTGCGGATCGAAGGGATTCCAGCGGCTGGGCGGCAGGACCCGGATGCCCACCCGCTTCGTGGTCTCCACCAGCCCCAGCGACTGCAGGACGCGGACTGCTTCACGGATGACGGACCGGGAAACCTTGAGTTCGTCTTCAAGCTGCTCTGCGAGCATGACATGGCCAGCAGGCAACTCGCCTGCGATGATGCGGGTGCCAAGATTTTCGATGGCACGGTGGTGCAGGCTGCTGGTCATGCCGTTAAGCCTAGTGGGAACGGGCCCGGCGGCCAGGCTGGAGGCGGCCGGCGGCGACACAAAGCATTCCAGTATCCGGTTGCCCCTTTCCTCATACCTCCGGAATATATATGCTTTATTCCGACCCTGGTCATGGCGGGCGGCTTCGACGAGGCTGCCGCCATTCGTCCTGAAGCAATGAATTGGAGTTTTGATGTCTGCACACATCGGTGTCACCGGCCTTGCGGTGATGGGTGCCAACCTGGCCCGCAACCTCGCGCGGAACGGCTTCACCGTCGCCCTGCACAACAGGTCCGTGGAGAAGACCGACGCACTGCTGGAGCGGTACGGATCCGAAGGCGACTTCATCCGCACCGAAACCCTGCAGGAACTGGTCGACTCACTGGAGAAGCCCCGGCGCGTGCTGATCATGGTCAAGGCCGGCAAGCCGGTGGACTCGGTCATCGAACAGCTCGAGCCGCTGCTCGAACCGGGCGACATCATCATCGACGCCGGCAACTCCCACTATGAGGACACCCGCCGGCGCGAAGCCGCGCTGGCCAAGAAGGACCTGCACTTCGTGGGCGTGGGTGTCTCCGGCGGCGAGGAGGGCGCACTGAACGGCCCGTCCATCATGCCGGGCGGCTCCAAGGAGTCCTACAAGGCCCTCGGCCCGCTGCTGGAAAAGATTTCCGCCAAGGTTGACGGCGAGCCCTGCTGCGCATGGGTGGGCACCGACGGCGCCGGCCACTTCGTCAAAATGGTCCACAACGGCATCGAATACGCGGACATGCAGGTCATCGGCGAGGCGTTTGACCTGCTGCGCTCCGGGGCCGGAATCGAACCCGCCGAGCAGGCCAAAATTTTCTCGGAATGGAACAAGGGCGAGCTCTCCTCCTTCCTGATCGAAATCTCCGCCGAAGTCCTGGGCCACGTTGACGCCAAGACCGGCAAGCCGTTCGTCGACGTCGTGGTGGACGCGGCCGGACAGAAGGGCACCGGCCGCTGGACCGTCATCTCCGCCCTGGAGCTCGGTTCCCCGGTGTCCGGCATCGCCGAGTCCGTCTTCGCCCGTGCACTCTCCTCGCAGGCCGGCCAGCGCAAGCTGGGCCAGGAACTGCTGGAAGGCGGGGAAGCCGCCGTCGAGATCCCGGACACCTTCGTCGAGGACGTCCGCCAGGCGCTCTACGCGTCAAAGCTGGTCTCCTACGCGCAGGGACTGGACATGCTGACCTCGGCAGCCAAGGAATACGGCTGGGACCTGAAGCTGGACGAGATCGCTTCCCTGTGGCGTGCGGGCTGCATCATCCGTGCGGAACTGCTCAAGGACATCACCAAGCCTACGCCGCGGACGAGAAGCCGGCCAACCTGCTGTTCGCCCCGGCCTTCACGAAGGCCATCGCCGATGCCCTGCCGGCATGGCGGCGCGTGGTGGCCACCGCAGTCCAGCTCGGAATTCCCGTCCCGGTATTCTCCTCCTCGCTGGCCTACTACGACGGCCTGCGCCGCAAGCGTGTTGCTGCCGCCCTGATCCAGGGACAGCGCGACCTGTTCGGTGCGCACACCTACGGCCGGATCGACGCCGAAGGCACGTTCCACACCCTGTGGGGCGAGGACAAGTCCGAAATCGAAGCGGTGGACACCCACTAGCCAGTCCAGCGGCAAACGGCCGGCAGTTCCTGGAGATCTCCAGGAACTGCCGGCCGTTACTGTTTGTTTGTCTTACGGGATGCCAGCAGAATGGCGGCAGGTTAGATCCGGTATTCGATGTCGTACTCGGCCGGGTCCACCGCGGGCTTGGTCTCCCGCTGCGCGTCGCGGTGCCGCCACTTGGCAGGAACACCGGTGACGATTGACTCCGGCGGCGCGTCCTTAACGACGACGGCGTTCGCGCCCACGGCGCTGTCCCGTCCAATGGTGATCGGTCCCAGGATCTTGGCCCCGGCGCCAATGGTGACGCGGTCGCCAATGGTGGGGTGCCGCTTGATGCGCGCCAGGGAGCGGCCGCCGAGGGTCACACCGTGGTACATCATGACGTCCTCGCCGATTTCGGCAGTCTCACCTATGACCACGCCCATGCCGTGGTCGATGAAGAACCGGCGGCCGATGGTGGCGCCCGGATGGATCTCGATGCCGGTCGCGAACCTGCCCAGCTGGGAGATCAGCCGGGCCGGGAACCGGAGGGCAGGATTCTGCCACAGCCGGTGCGTCAGCCGGTGGATCCAGATGGCATGCAGGCCGGAGTAAGCGAAAAAGTTCTCAAAAGAACCTCGAGCCGCCGGGTCATGGGACCGGGCGGCGTCGAGGTCTTCCTTCAGTCTTGCGAAAAAGCCCACAAAGTTCTTTCTACAGGAAACGGGCGGAAAGCGGCCTGATCAGCCCCGGATGTCGTCATAGAGCACGGTGGAGATGTAACGCTCGCCGAAGTCGCACACGACGGCGACGATCAGCTTGCCCTTGTTCTCGGGCCGCTTGGCCAGCTCCAGCGCGCCCCAGACAATGGCGCCCGAGGAGATGCCGCCCAGGATGCCTTCCTTGACGCCGAGGTCGCGGGCAACGCGCACGGAATCCTCCAGCGTGGCGTCGAGGACCTCGTCGTAGACGTTGGTGTCGAGGATTTCGGGGACAAAGTTGGCGCCGATGCCCTGGATCTTGTGCGGGCCGGGGGCGCCGCCGTTGAGGATGGCCGAGTCCTTGGGTTCGATGGCCACGATCTGGACGCCGGGCTTGCGCTCCTTCAGGACCTGTCCGACGCCGGTGACCGTTCCGCCGGTGCCGACGCCGGCAACGAAGATGTCCACCTCGCCGTCGGTGTCGGCCCAGATCTCTTCGGCCGTGGTGGTGCGGTGGATCTCCGGGTTGGCCTCGTTCGCGAACTGGCGCGCCCAGATGGCGTTCTCCGTGTTGGCAACGATTTCCTGGGCCTTCTCCACGGCACCGCGCATGCCTTCGGAGCCGGGGGTCAGGACGATCTCGGCACCGAAGGCGCGCAGCATGACCCGGCGCTCGGTGGACATGGTCTCGGGCATGGTGAGGATGACCTTGTAGCCGCGTGCAGCACCCACCATGGCCAGGGCGATGCCAGTGTTGCCGGAGGTGCCTTCCACGATGGTTCCGCCCGGCTTCAGGGCACCGGACTTCTCGGCGGCGTCGACGATGGCCACGCCAATACGGTCCTTGACGCTGTTGGCAGGGTTGTAGAACTCCAGCTTCACGGCGACAGTGGCTTCCAGCCCCTCGCTGAGCCGGTTGAGCCTGACCAGCGGAGTGCCGCCGACCAGCTGCGTTACATCGTCATAGATCCGTGCCATGTACATACGCCTATCTCTGAAGGGTGGATACTGAGGTCAGCCTAACGAGGCGGCGTAACCGTGGCTAAGCGTTAAGCCATGCAGAGTAATATTTCCTGGCCTTGGCCAGCTTGGGGTTGATGATCACCTGGCAGTACCCCTGCTCCGGATGCTTGGCGTAATAGTTCTGGTGGAACTCTTCTGCCACATAGAAGCGCGGAAGCCGGCTGACTTCGGTGACGATCGGATCCCGCCACAGCTCCTGGTTCCGTTCGATCGCCTCCTCGAACAGGATCTTCTCTTCCGTGGTTTCGTAGAACATCGACGAACGGTACTGCGTGCCGACGTCGTACCCCTGGCGGTTCAGGGTGGTGGGGTCATGGAGGGCGAAGAACATGTCAAGGATGACCTCGGCCGGGATGATGTCCTCGTCGAAGGTCACGGCCACGACCTCGGCATGGCCAGTGGTTCCGCTGCAGACGGAGTAATAGTCGGGGTGGGGGTCGTGCCCGCCGGTGTAGCCGGACACCACCGAGGTGACGCCCGTGGTCTTCTGGTAGACAGCGTCAAGGCACCAAAAGCAGCCTCCGCCCAGAACAAAAGTTTTCATGACCTCTTCAATGGTTGGCGGGCCCGGATGATTCCCCTGCCGGCTGCGCTACCCGTCACGGTACGGGGGCGACCACGGCGGATGGGGTAAAACTAAGACTATGGAACCTGTGGACACCGACGTTACCGGCCCCGAAGACCACAACGACGGCGACGCCCCCTCGGACACGGCGGCGGCCGGTACGGCGGAGGCTCCAAGCCTGGGCGACCTGCTGCTGGCGGTGGAGGAACTCTGGCCCGAATCCCTGGCCGAAGACTGGGACGAGGTGGGACTCGTTGCGGGCCACCCGTCCACTCCCGTCACCAAGGTGATGTTCGCGGTGGACCCTACGCTGGAGGTCATCGAGGAAGCCGTGGATTGGGGCGCCGAACTCCTCATCACCCACCATCCGCTCCTCCTCAAGGGGGTCACCTCGGTTGCCGCCACCACGGCGAAGGGAAGGGCAGTCCACCGGCTCATCGAGTCGGGTACGGCACTCCTGACGGTGCACACCAACGGTGACTCCGCCGTCGGAGGCGTTTCTGACGTGCTGGCAGACGCCCTGGGACTCCGGGACGTGGCGCCCCTGACCGTTGCCGCCAACGGGCTGCCGGAAGAGGGCATCGGCCGGGTCGGCGACCTGGCGGATGCCATGACCCTGGGTGAGTTTGCCGCCCGCGTCTTCGGGATCCTGCCGTCCGTGGCCGGCGGCGTCCGGGTGTCCGGCGACAAGGACGGCCTGGTGCGGCGCATCGCCGTCTGCGGCGGCGCAGGCGACTCGCTGCTCAACGAGGTCCGGGCCAGCAACGCGGATGTCTACGTCACGGCCGACCTCCGGCACCACCCCGCATCCGAAGCCCGGGAGTCGGCGCTGAACGGCCGGCCGTACCTCGTGGACGTCTCGCACTTCGCCAGCGAATGGCTCTGGCTGCCGGCCGCGGCAGCCGCCCTGGGCAACGTCCTCGCGGACCAGGGCCACGACGTCGAAATCCAGGTCAGTAACACCAACAGCGATCCGTGGGACTTCATACTCACTCCGGGCTAAGCCGGGGGAGCAGGCCACGCGCTAGAGTCAAGGAAGCGCCTGCAGGGTGCCCGGCTCCGGCCGGAAGGGATCAAGCGGAGGTAATAGTGGCGAAGGCAGCACCGGCGGAACAGTTGAAGTTGCTCGAACTGCAGGGGCTGGACGCCAGGCTTAAGTCTCTCGCCACCCGCCGCCGGGCGCTGGAGAACGATCCGCGGATCAAGGACCTCGAAGCCGCCCTCTCGGTTGCCAACGGCGAACTTGGCGCAGCCAAGGTGGCCGTCCACGACGCAGAATCCGAGTTGAAGCGTGCCGAGGCGGACGTGGAACAGGTGGCCACCCGCATCGAACGGGACGAGGCAAGGCTCAACAGCGGCACCGGCCTGTCCAAGGACCTGGTGGCCCTCCAAAAGGACATTGCGTCGCTGAACAAGCGCCGCTCCGACCTGGAGGACGTGGAGCTGGAAATCCTGGAAAGGCTGGACACCCTCCGGGCCCGCCAGGCAGCCCAGCAGGTCATCGTTGACGACATCCAGGGTTCTTTCGGCGGTATACGCGCCGAGCTGGACGAGGCCATCGCCGGGGTCGACGCGGAAGCCGCCGGGGTCCGGGCCAGGCGGGATGAATTCGCGCAGGGACTCGACGCCCCACTGCTTGCCGTCTACGAGAAGACGCTCGCGAAGCGGGGCGTCGGCGCTGCCCGGCTGTTCCACGGAACGTCGGAGGCTTCCGGCATGAAGCTCAGCCCCGGCGACCTCGCCGAGATCAAGGCAGCCTCCGCGGACGACATTGTCTTCTGCCCCGATTCCGGCGCCATCCTGGTGCGTTCGGAGGAGTGGGCCTGACCTGCCGGGCTTTCAGTCCTGCAGGATGATGTTCAGGGCGTGCGGCTTCCGCGCCGATCCCGCAACCAGCTCCGCATCCCATTTCTCCCGTGCCGCGCCCAGAAGCTGTTCGGGGCTGGCAGGAGCCTTCCCGCGACGGACCAGCAGGTGGCGTGCGAGCTCACCACGGGTGTGCTTGGCGAAGTGGCTGACCACCTTGCGCACGCCGCCGGTCTCCGTGAAGACATTGACCGCGACCGTCCGGGCAGGGGGCGGGGTCCACGCGGCTGCGTAGGTGCTGGACCTGCAGTCCACCAGCAGGTGGCCCTCCACCGCCCCGCCGAGTGCGTCCGCCAGGAGCGGCTTCCAGAACGGGGCGAGCCGGCCGACGTCGGGCAGTGCAGTCCCCATTGAGAGCCGGTAGGCAGGGACGCTGTCGCCGAAACGCAACGCTCCCCACAGCGCCGAAATGACCAGCACCGATTCGTCTGCCTTGCGGCGCTGGGCCGGGGTGAGGCTCCGGTAGCCGAGGGCGTCGTACAGGACGCCGGAATAGATCGTGTGTGCCGGTGCCGCCGGCTCCGCGTGGAGCCGGGTGTTGCGGCGGACGTCGTCGCTCAGCGATGCTCCCACCCCCAGGAGCGCAAGGGCGTCCTCGTGCGCGCTGACGGTCCCCAGCGCCTCGAGGACTTTGGCGCGGTAGGGGTTGAGGGCGGGGAAGCCCAGGGACTGCCAGTCGACGGCGGCACCGCGGACTGCCGGCGTCTTGCCTTCGGAGGGGGGAAGCAGAATAAGCACCGTCCGATCCTACCGGCGGCGGAAAGGACGCCCCGCGCCGGTAGACTGGTTGAGGATGGGACAGCCAGACGGCCGCGCGCCACGCAAGTGGCTCGAGGAACGTCCGGGCTCCACAGGGCAGGGTGGTGGGTAACGCCCACTCGGGGTAACCCGCAGGCAAGTGCCACAGAGAACAGACCGCCCGCATCCTTGTCCGTGGACGGGGGAGCGCGGGTAAGGGTGAAACGGTGGTGTAAGAGACCACCAGCTTCCCGGGTGACCGGGAAGGCTAGGTAAACCCCACCCGGAGCAAGGCCAGACAGGACACGTTTGAGGGCTGCCCGCCCGAGTGTCCGGGTAGGCCGCTGGAGGGTACCGGCAACGGTACTCGTAGATGGATGGCCGTCGCTCCACTTCCGGCAACGGAAGCGGGGAACAGAACCCGGCGTATCGGCTGTCCCGTCCATCAACCGGTTTGACCTTGGAAGTTTTGTTGGTGATCCTGAACCGTGCCCGCAAATACTGATCGCCACCCGGACAGCCAACCGGCCCGTGGTGCCACTCCCGGCCGCGCCAGGCAGGCGCTTGCCCTGCTGGGCTTCCTGGCCCTTTCCCTGGCCGCGTGGGCGCTGGCCTCGGTTCCCATCATCCTGCATTCGCCCGGCTGGTTCGCGGAGTCAGTCAAGGCGCCCTGGATGCCACCGGGATGGATGTTCCGCTCCATGTGGATCGCGCTCTACATCGGCGTCGCCGTTGCCGCTTGGCTGGTCTGGCGAAAAGGTGCCCTGACCAGGGGGACGCTGGCCTGCTATGTCGTCCAGCTGGTGCTTAATGCAGGGTGGCCGCTGGCGTTCTTCGGACTGTATCCCGTCCTGGGGACCGCTGCCCTGTGGGTCGCGTTCGCCGTCATCGCCGGCCTGGCAGTGACCCTGGTCTTACTGATCATGCGGTTCGGACCGGTCAGCGCAGGTGCCGGGTTACTGGTGCTGCCCTACTTCTCCTGGGTGGTCTTTTCCGCCAGCCTCAACCTCTATTCGGCCCTGCACAATTAGCTTGCCCGGCCGTGTGAGTGATTTCACGCGCCTGCAGCCTGTTGCGGGGCGCGGGCCAATTTAGAATGGATAGCGGACGTAGGGGTTCTTCCGCCGGGAGTTGCGTTCGCAGCCGGCGGTTTTTCTTTGCACACGATCCATGCGCCTGGGGGCCGAACCCTGCAGGCGTGGGTGCCCCTGGACATCATCCGGTGGCCGACATCCGCGTACGAGGACGTATGCGGCTGAACCGAGGAAGGTATTTCTGTGAGCCAGACGTCAGATTCTTGTCTTGATACATGGATGGGCCGGGAGGCCCTCGCCGAGGCCATGATTCCGGTGATCGGCCGGCTGTACCGCGAGAACAACGTGGTGACCAGCATCCATGGCCGGAGCCTGATCAACAAGTCCACCATGAACATCCTCAAGGCGCACCGCTTCGCGCGCCGGATGAGCAAGGACGAATTGCTCCTTGAAGAGACTGCCCCGCTGCTGAACACCCTGGCCGGGCTTGAGCTGGGCGCGGCTGCGATCGACATTGCCCGCCTGAACCAGAAGTTCAAGGAAGAGGGCGACGGCGCCACCCTGGAGGAGTTCCTCCGTGCCGAGCTCGCCGAGATCGTGGGCAAGCGCGGCGCTGACGAGCGCACCAGCACTGACGTGGTGCTGTACGGCTTTGGCCGGATCGGCCGGCTCCTGGCCCGCCTCCTGATCGAAAAGGCCGGTGGCGGCCATGGCCTGCGCCTGCGCGCCATCGTGGTGCGCCGCGGTTCCGACAACGACCTGGCCAAGCGTGCCAGCCTGCTGCGCCGCGACTCCGTGCACGGCTCCTTCGAAGGCACCATCCGCATCGACGAGGAAGCCAACACGATCACGGCCAACGGCGTCCGGATCCAGGTCATCTACTCGAACGATCCGGCAACCATCGACTACACCGCCTACGGCATCAGCAACGCCCTGGTGGTGGACAACACCGGCCGCTGGCGCGACGCCGAAGGCCTGTCCCAGCACCTGCAGAGCAAGGGTGTTGCACGGGTTCTGCTGACCGCGCCGGGCAAGGGCGAGCTGAAGAACATCGTCCACGGCATCAACCACGGCACCATCGAGGACACGGACACCATCGTCTCCGCGGCGTCCTGCACCACCAACGCCATCACCCCCGTCCTGAAGGCCCTCAACGACAAGTTCGGCGTGGTCCACGGCCACGTGGAAACCGTGCACTCCTTCACCAACGACCAGAACCTGATCGACAACTTCCACAAGGGTGACCGACGCGGCCGCTCCGCTGCCCTGAACATGGTGATTACCGAGACCGGTGCTGCCAAGGCCGTCGCCAAGGCACTGCCCGAACTGCTGGGCAAGCTCACCGGCAGCTCCATCCGCGTTCCCACCCCGGACGTCTCCCTGGCCATCCTGAACCTGACACTCGAGAACGGGACCACCAAGGACGAGGTGAACAACTACCTCCGCGAGATGTCGCTGCACTCGGACCTGCGCAAGCAGATCGACTACATCGATTCCCCCGAGGTGGTCTCCACCGACTTCGTCGGTTCCCGCCGCGCCGGCATCGTGGACGGCCTGGCTACCGTCTCCACCGACAAGAACCTCGTGGTCTACGTCTGGTACGACAACGAATTCGGCTACAGCTGCCAGGTGGTCCGCGTGATGGAAGAGATGGCCGGCGTCAACCCGCCGTCCTACCCCGCCAAGGAAAGCGCCAAGGCGCTGGCGGCCATCGCCGTCTAGCCATTCGCGGGTCACGCTAATTCCCGGCTGGTTCTCTGGAATCAGCCGGGAATCGGGACCACACTAATGGCATGGAAAAAGATTCGACGCTCCAGCACGACACCACCCTGGAACACGCACTCGACGTCGCCAAGGCAAACCACAAGGAAGCCGTCCGGCTCCTTGAGCGGGCACGCGCGGCACACCAGGCAGGCGACGTCGGCGAGGACAGGGTACGCCAGCTCGAGGGCCTCCTGGCCATTGCCGAAGAGGATCTGCGGCGGGTGATGCGGGAGCAGTAACCGCTCCACCCGATCCGTCACCTGCCCTCCACACTGTGGAAAACGGCAAGGTGGAGTTCTCGCTGCCCTAGGCTCGTGGGGTGCAGGACGTCAGCCGCCGGCAGGGAAAGCCGTGACTGTGAGCTGGTCCGCCTACCGGCGGGCCCGCCGCCGCGCGCGCCAGGCGTGGGTCATTCTGGCACTGGCCGCGGTTTCCATCGTTGGGGGCTTTGCCTGGTTCTTTAGCGCGGGCCAGTTCGCCCTCGCGGAACCGGCGCCGGCAGGTCCTTCCGAGGCCCCCGTCTTCGATCCCGCGTGGATGAAGCCGGTGGTACCAGTCCACCCGGTCCCCGGCGGACGTGCCCTTGACGCTTTGGACACGCTGCCGGTCAAGGGCCGGGCAGGCAAGGGCGGCTACGACCGGGAAGCCTTCGGCCAGGCCTGGTCCGACGTGGACCGGAACGGCTGCGATACCCGCAACGACATCCTCCGCCGCGACTTGGCGGACGTTGTTTTCGCTGAGGGCTCCAGATGCCGGGTCTCGGCCGGCCGCTTCCATGAGCCCTACACCGGCCAGCACGTCGAATTCCGCCGCGGCCAGGACAGCAGCAGGGCTGTGCAGGTGGACCACGTCGTGGCCCTGGCGGACGCCTGGCAAAAGGGCGCCCAGCAGTTGACTCCCGGCCAGCGCCAGAGCCTCGCTAATGACCCCTTGAACCTCATCGCCGCGGACGGGCCGGCCAACCAGCAGAAAAGCGCTGGCGACGCCGCCACCTGGCTTCCTGCAAACAAGTCCATCAGGTGCCATTACGTGGCACGACAGATTTCCGTGAAGGCCGCCTACGGCCTCTGGGTAACCGGCGCGGAGAAGGACGCGATGAAGCGCGTCCTCGGCTCCTGTCCGGACCAGCAGACGGTGCGGGCCCGCTGACAGCCTCTCCGTGCCTGGAGGCAGCGGCCAGCTAGTGTCCGAACGGGTCCGGATCCACTCCCGGCATCCAGGTCAAGCCGGGCACGCCCCAGCCGTTCTTCTTGGCCTGTTTCATCGCCTTGCGGGAGTAGCGGTCCATGAGACGGTTGACGTAGAGCTTTCCGTCCAGGTGGTCGTATTCGTGCTGGATGACCCTGGCGAACCAGCCGGTTGCCTCGAACTTCACCGGCTGCCCGAACCCGTCGAAGCCTTCAACCCGGGCCCATTCGGCACGCTTGAGCGGATACACCTCCCCGGGAAAGGACAGGCAGCCCTCTTCCTCCTCGTCCGGGTCCGGAGCGGCGCCGGAGATTTTTGACAGCGTCAGGACCGGGTTGACCAGGACGCCGGTGGGTGGAGCGCCGTCGTCGTTTGCGTACTTGTAGACAAAGATCCGCTTACCGACGCCGATCTGGGGGGCCGCGAGGCCTACGCCGTTGGCTGCATCGTTGGTTTCAAACATGTCGGCGATTAGGGCGCGCAGGTCGTCGTCGAACACCTCAACCTCGGAGGCCCGGCGGTGCAGCACGGGTTCTCCCCAGATGGTGATTGGCAGAACGGTCATGTCAGTGGTCCTTCGGCTTGCGGCCCTGGCCGGGGGCCTGGGACGATGCTGCAACAACAAAGGAGGCCGTACCGGATATCCGATACGGCCTCCTTTTTGGACGGCTACTGCCGTCCCGTGAGGGTGAGCGACGGGGGTTGAACCCGCGACCTCCTGGACCACAACCAGGCGCTCTGCCAACTGAGCTACGCCCACCATGTTTCCCGCAGAAAGACCGGCTTCCCGGCCCCCTGGAAAGGCAACTCAAATAGCTTACCTGCTCTTCAGGGGTGCTTTGTCCACTTTTGGCCTTTTCGGGAAAAATTCCTGCAAACGTGGCGCAGATTACGCTTCCGGCAGCCCGGCCGTTTCCCCTGCCGTGATCCGGCGGGCAATCTGCTGGGCCGTCACGCTGTCCGGACCCGGGGCGGGGACGAACACGGCCTCGCGGTAGTAGCGGAGTTCGTCGATGGAATCCTTGATGTCCCCCAGGGCCCGGTGGCCGCCCTTCTTGGCGGGGGACTGGAAGTAGGCGCGTGCGTACCAGCGGCGGGACAGTTCCTTGATGGTGCTGACGTCGATGACCCGGTAGTGCAGGTGTTCCACCACGGCTGGCATGTCCCTGGAAAGGAACACCCGGTCAGTCCCTACCGAGTTGCCGCCCAGCGGAGCCTTCCGCGGGTCCGGCACCCATTCCGCGATGTACTCCATCACTGCCGCCTCTGCCTCGGCCATGGTCTTGCCGAACGGAAGCTCCTTCAGCAGGCCGGACTTGGTATGCATATCCCGGACGAAATCGTTCATCTGGGCAAGAGCGGCATCGTCCGGCTTAATGACCACATCCACGCCGTCACCAAGGACGTTCAGTTCAGAATCGGTGACCAGGGCCGCCACCTCGATCAGGGCATCGTTCTTGATGTCCAAACCGGTCATTTCGCAGTCGATCCAGACGATTCGTTCGTTAGAGATAGGCACCGGACCAGCCTACCGTTACACCTCCCGGCATCCGGCCGGTGCTAGGATTTCGGTACGCGGCGGGTCGCCCTGCTGTCGGACGAAAAGCGCCCCCGGACGGCTGTGCTGCCTGCCGGGCACAAGCCGCTCACACGCAAAAAGATTGGACGATCCTGAGATGACGGCGCCTTTGCCCGCGGCGGGGGAGTTGGCGGCCGCCGCCACCGCCGGAGCGGGCACCGCCGGAATGGACAATCCCCGCTTCCCGCTCCTGGCCGGCTTCGTTGGTTCCATGTTCCTGCTGGTCGGCTCGCTGGGCGTGGGCTGCTCGCCCCCGTCTCGGAGCTGCGCCGGATGCCCCTGTTCATCTGGATGCGCGCCGAGGCAGCCGGAGTGGCCCTCTCCATCGTGCTGCTGGCCGTGGGGGCCATGCTGCTGGTGCGGGCCTGGCTGCGGCTGGGGCAGATCGTCCACGTCTGGGGAGCCGAGGCGCGCAGCGCCACCCTGAAGGCTGTGGTGGCGTGGGGGCTGCCCATGATGTTCTGCGTGCCGCTGTTCAGCCGTGACGTCTATGCGTACATCGGCCAGGGCCGGCTCATGGTGGAAGGCTTCAACCCGTACGAGAACGGCATCTCGGCGCTGTCCAATTACTTCCAGCTGGGCGCGGACAAGATGTGGACGGAAGCACCCGTTCCCTACGGCCAGCTGTTCCTGTGGATTGAGCAGTTGGTGGTGTGGTCCACGAACGTCCAGCCGGAAGCCAGCGTGATGCTGTTCCGGCTGGTGGCGGTGGCCGGCGTAATCCTCTGCGTCATCTACGTGCCCAAACTTGCCGAACTGCACGGGATCAACCCGCACCGCGCCCTGTGGCTGACCGCCGCGAACCCGCTCTTCCTGACCAACTTCATCGCCAGCGTCCACAATGATGCGCTGATGATCGGCCTGGCTCTGGCCGGGCTGTACTACTCGGCCACCCGGCGGGCCATCCGGGGCATCGTGCTGGTTACCCTGTCCATCGCGGTCAAACCCATCACCATCGTGTTCCTCCCGTTCATCGGCCTGCTCTGGGCCGGCCGGGAGGCGGGCTGGGCGCGGAAGTTCGTGTTCTGGGCCCTGACCGGCGGGCTGAGCCTGGCCCTGCTGACCCTCATGGCCCTGGTCAACGGCTTCGGTTTTGGCTGGATCAGCGGGCTCTCCGCCCCCGGCAGCATCTCCATCTGGTACGCGCCCGTCGGGCTCATCGGAATGGTGGTGGCCTCGCTGGCCAACTCCTTCGGCTTCGACGGATCCGTGCCGGCCGGCTGGGTTTTCAATGCCGGAAAGCTGCTGGCTGTGGCTGTCGTCTGCTGGCAGATTTTCCGGGGCGACTATGACCGTCTCATGCGGCGCCTGACGCTGGCGCTCGCTGCCGTGGTGCTGCTGGCCCCCATCATCCAGGCCTGGTACGTGGTGTGGCTCATCCCGCTGTTTGCCGTCACCGGCATCCGCAATGACTGGCAGGTCAAGGCACTCTACTTTGTGGTGTCCTTCTTCATGATCTACGCCATCTCCGACCAGCTGGAGGTCTTCCCCTACCTGCAGACCGAGGACCTCGGTTTCGCGCTCGCCCTGGCTCGGGTTGCCGCGGCGGTGACCGGGCTGCTGTTCGGGCTTTACCTGATCTTCTGGGATCCGCAAACCAAGCGGCTGTTCCGCAAAGCCGGCGGGCCCGTCGTCGAGCGTCCCGTGATCTAGGCGCCCGTCGCTTCTTCTGTCCGGCTGTACGGCTGGCACCGGTTCAGCGCGGTACGCCTGCAGGGCCTTTGGACTCTTACTGGAGACGCCCGGCGCGGCGTAAGCTCGGGCCGTCCGGAAGTGTTAGGAGGCCCGGCATGGGATCCGGCAGGCAAGGCCCCAAGTCCTATTCCGTTGCAGCAGGCAAGCCAGGCGGGGCAATGAGGAAAGTGGTGGGCGTCTTCGGGGTATTGGCAGCAATGGCCGGAGTTGAGCATGGCGTGGGGGAAATCCTCCAGGGGCCGGTGGCACCGGACGGCCCGGTCTTCCGTTCCTGGCCCGGCAACGAAGCGTTCGAGGTGCTGGACGGGGAGCCTGCCCTGACCGTAATTCCGAACCTGCTGGCTTCCGGCATCGCATCCGTGCTGGTGGCCGCATTGCTGGGAGCCTGGGCAGTTACTGGTATGCGCCGGCGCCATGGGCCGTTGCTGCTGGCCGGGCTCTCGCTGCTGCTTCTGGCTGTGGGCGGCGGATTCGGCCCGCCGCTGCTGGGGCTCATCCTCGCAGCTGGCGCCTCCAGACTGGGGTTTCCCGCCAGGAGCCCGGGCGCGATATCGCATTCGTTGGCTGCGGTCTACCCGTGGGCGTTTGGCGCAGGCTTGCTGGGCTACCTCGGGCTGGTCCCGGGGACAGTGGTTCTGCAGGCCGTGTGGGGACCTCCGGCCGAAGCTGTTGTATATGGACTCATGATGCTGGCCTTCGGCGGGGTAATCCTGACGCTTGCAGCAGCGCGGGCCAGATGCCGGATTGAGGCCTGGCAGAAAGTGGTGCCGTTGCCCCCGCGATACGGAACCGCGGCCTGAGAGCCAGCCGGCGGGCCCGTCGTCGAGCGTCCCGTGATCTAGGCCGGACTTTCCTGCCCGATCCGCCGCAGGGCCTCCCTGCGGGTCAACGGGCTCATCCGGGACGCGTGTGCGGCAACGAAGGCCGCCACCCATGCCGGCGCCGTCTTCGCGTACTCCCGCAGCGCCCAGCCGATCGCTTTGCGGATGAAGAACTCGGGGTCGGCCAGGTTCGCTTCGATAACCTCCGCGAGCAGTGCGGCGTCGGTGGCGTCCTTCGCCTTGAGCTGGGCTGTGATGGAAGCCCGCCTGATCCAAAAATCGGTGTCCCTGCTCCAGCTGCGGAGCACCGCCGACATCTCCGGCCGGTGTGCCTGCAGCAGCCCGCAGAGCCGGCCGGACACTCCATCCGCGAAATCCCACCACGCCCCGCTCCGGATGATCTCCTCATATACCGGGAGCATCTGCAGGTCCCCGGCCACCAGCCGGCCTCCGGTCAGGTCGATGGCTGCGTACCGTTCCTCCCGGAAGCCCGCGGTGCGCCACAACTCCAGTACGGTGGCGCGGAGTTGCTCCGGCGAGGTAAAGGGCGCGGCCGCAACAGCTGACGCCACCACCTTGCGGACTTCCGGCACCCGCACCCCCAGCGCCGGCTCGCTGGACTTCATGTAGGCCTGCATGCCGGCAGCCCGGGCAGGATCTGCCCGCTCCCGAAGGGCGTTCCGGATCAGGCGGAGGACAGCCTCGTTGATCCGTTCCCCGGTGCCCATGTCCGCCACTCTAACCTGCAGGCCACCCGAAGGGTTGCGGTAAGCTGGTGAGCGCTAACAACCTACTTTCCGGGGATCACTTTGGCCGCTACTGAATTCACCATCGCCTCGGGCCCCTACACGGCCCTGATCACCGCACGCGGGGGAGCGCTCCGCAACTTACGGCACCGCGGGCGGGACCTTGTGGTCGGCTTCGGTGCTGACGGCCCCATTCCCGACTACCGCGGCGTCATCTGTGCGCCCTGGCCCAACCGCCTTGAGGACGGAAAGTACACCTACGCCGGGCAGGACTACGAGGCGCCAGTGAATGAGCCGGAGAGGAGGTCCGCGCTCCATGGCCTTGCTACGGACCAGGTGTGGGAAGTCCTGGCCGCCGGCGGAAGTGAAGTGACCCTGGGTTTCCGCGTGGAACCCGGACCGGCCTTTCCTTCGCAACTGGACCTGACGGCCACGTATGCCCTCTCGGCGGACGGCCTGCACAGCACCGTGAAGGCCATCAATACGGGCAAGGCCGCCGCACCCTACGGTGTGTGCCCCCACCCCTATCTGGTGGCCGGGCCTGCGCCGCTGGACTACTGGTCACTCGAAATTCCTGCCGGCGAGTTCCTCGAGGTGACGCCGGACCGGTTGCTGCCCGTGGGGATGCGGAGCGTTGAACGGCATGCGTTCGACTTCCGCGCGCCGCGCCGCGTGGGGCCGCTGAAGATAGACCATGCCTTCACCGGCATCACCCGGGACAAGGATGGGCAGGCATGTGTACGGGTGACGGACCCGGCGGGAACGGGAGTGGAACTGGCCTGGGGCCCCGAGTGGCCGTGGGTCCAGGTCCACACGGCGGACAAGCCCGCAGGTCCGGACAGGCTGGGCCTTGCCGTGGAGCCGATGACCTGCCCGCCGGACGCCTTCAACTCGGGCCGGGACGTGGTGCACCTGCAGCCGGGCGGTTCCCACTCGGCGTCGTGGACCATCCGTGCCACCGGTTGACGGCGGCAGGCCGGCGGGCGTAACCCCCTAGTTTTTGGCGGCGGCTGCTGCCAGTGGCGCCGCTGCGGCCGGCCCCGCCCAGCCTGCCCGTGCCAGCCAGTCCGCGCAGAGGGAGGGCCACTGGGCCGTCCCCGGTTCTTCGCCCGCCAGGCCCAGCCCGTGGCGGCCCTGCGGAAAGACGTGCAGTTCCGCCGGGACGCCGGCTGCCATCAGCGCGCCCGCATAGCGCAGGCTGTGGCCAACCGGCACCGCCGCGTCATCGGCGGTGTGCCAGAGGAACGCCGGCGGCGTCACGCTGCTGACGTGCAGGTCGGCGGACAGTGCTGCGAGGAGGTCCGACGGCGGCGCGCCGCCCAGGAGGTTGTCCACCGAACCCTGGTGCACTTCGTGCGTCAGGGACACGACGGGGTAGCAAAGGACGCTCAGGTCCGGGACCGCCGCGGGGACGTCCAGCCGCGGGCTGCCGGTGGCAGCCCCCGTGGAAAGGGTTGCAGCCAGGTGTCCGCCGGCGGAAAACCCGAGCACGCCCACCCGCTCCGGGTCCACGGCCAGGCCGTGAACACCGCTGCGGATGTACAGCATGGCCTCCTTGGCGTCTTCAAGGGGTGCCGGATGCCGGTCCGGGGCCACCCGGTAGCGCAGCACGAAGGCGTGGACGCCCAGCGAAGCCAGCCACTCCGCCACGGGCTCCGCCTCATGGTCCGCCTGTCTGGCGTACCCGCCGCCCGGAAGCACCAGGAACGCAGGCCTGGTGCCGCCCCCGCTTCCGGCGGCGGCCGGGACTTCCCTCAGGTCGATCGCCACGCTCATGCCGCCTCCGTGCTGCGGCGCAGCGTGACCTCGCCGGTGATGGGCTGCGGCGCGCTGTCGCCGTCGCCCGCCAGGGGCGCCGTGGCCCGGGTGGCGAGCCGGCCAATCTCCTCCAGCGGCAGGCTCACGGTGGAGAGTGCCGGACGGAAATCCCGCAGGGTCTCGATATCGTCAAAACCGGCAATGGCTGCGTCGCGCGGTATGCGCAGTCCTTCCGCCCGCAGTGCCGCTGCCGCTCCAATGGCCATGACGTCGTTCACGGCGAAGATGCACATCTTCGGGCCGGCCGGTTCCCCGGTTCCGGTGCTGCCGCCCTTGATCCGCGCTGCCAGCTTCAGGCCCGCCTCGTACCCGCCGGCCCGGTTGAAGGAACTGCGCAGGATTTCCGCCGGCGCCCGTCCTGCCTTCGCCAGGCCCTCCTGGAAGCCGTGGATCCGGTCGTCAGAGGTCAGCAGCCCCTCCGGTCCGCCGATGATGACAAAGTCCCCGCCCCAGTGCGCGGCCAGTTTGGCGGCCAGCGCGCCGGCAAGTTCCTGGTTGGGTACGGCCACCACGTGGTATCCGTCCTGCGCCGAGGCGCCCACCACCGGATGCCCGACGACGGCCACGCGCCCGCCGTTGCGGCAGTACCTGTCCAGCTCCGCCGCCAGTTCCGCGTTGTCCTCCTGGTCCTCGGTCCGGGACGACCGCGAACCGGCGATCACGATGGAGTCGGCGCGCCGGGCGGCAAAGGCGGCCACGGCTTCCTTCTCCTCGGCGGGCGCGCCGCCGGTGGTGGCCAGCAGGACCATCTTGCGCTGCTCCCGGGCAGCCTCCTGCACCCCGCGGGCGATGGCGGCGAAGTAGGGGTCGGCAATGTCATGGACGATGAGGCCGATAAGGCCGGAACTGGATTTGGCCAGGCCCTGGGCCTGGGCGTTGGGGATGTAGCCGAGCGAATCGGCCGCCTGGCGGACCCGGTCCGCGATGTCCTTGCCGGGCTTGCGTGCCGAGCCGTTGAGGACGCGCGATGCGGTAGCGGGGGATACCCCGGCGAGCCGGGCCACCTCGGTGAGGGTACTTGCAGCCACAGCATCTCCTGGGTGTCGTGGACCAAATTAAGCGGTTATCACATTATGGCGCAGAAACTTGTTGGCGGAAAGCGCTTGCCAACCAACGGTGCGGCGTGCATCATTGAAGAAGTGGGAATGCGCTTTCCCAATACGACTTGAGTAAAACTGCTCACTCACCGTGGAGGACACATGGGCTTCGAAACGAAAACGATCCGCATCGCCATGAACGGCATCACCGGCCGGATGGGCTACCGCCAGCATCTGCTGCGGTCTATCCTTCCGATCCGTGATGCCGGCGGCTTCACCCTGGAGGACGGCACCCGGGTCCAGGTTGAGCCCATCCTGGTGGGACGCAACGAGGCCAAGATCCGCGAGCTCGCCGAAAAGCACAAGGTTGCCGAGTGGAGCACCGACCTCGACGCCGTCATCAACGATCCCACCGTGGATGTTGTCTTCGACGCGTCCATGACCAGCCTTCGCGCCGCAACCCTGAAGAAGGCGATGCAGGCGGGCAAGCACATCTTCACCGAAAAGCCCACCGCGGAAACCCTCGAGGAAGCCATTGAACTGGCCCGCATCGGCAAGGAAGCAGGCGTCACCGCAGGCGTCGTCCACGACAAGCTGTACCTGCCCGGCCTCGTCAAGCTCCGCCGCCTGGTGGACGAAGGCTTCTTCGGCCGGATCCTCTCCATCCGGGGCGAATTCGGCTACTGGGTCTTCGAAGGGGACATCCAGGCCGCGCAGCGCCCGTCCTGGAACTACCGCAAGGAAGACGGCGGCGGAATGACCACGGACATGTTCTGCCACTGGAACTACGTCCTGGAAGGCATCATCGGCAAGGTCAAGAGCGTCAACGCCAAGACCGCCACCCACATCCCTGCCCGCTGGGACGAGGCCGGCAAGGAATACAAGGCCACCGCGGACGACGCCTCCTACGGCATCTTCGAGCTGGAAACCCCGGGCGGCGACGAGGTCATCGGCCAGATCAACTCCTCCTGGGCCGTCCGGGTCTACCGTGACGAACTGGTTGAGTTCCAGGTGGACGGCACGCACGGCTCCGCCGTCGCCGGCCTGAACAAGTGCGTCGCCCAGCAGCGCGCCCACACCCCCAAGCCCGTCTGGAACCCGGACCTGCCCGTCACCGAATCCTTCCGTGACCAGTGGCAGGAAGTCCCGGCCAACGCCGAGCTGGACAACGGCTTCAAGCTGCAGTGGGAAGAATTCCTGCGCGACGTCGTCGCCGGCCGCGAACACCGCTTCGGCCTGCTCTCCGCCGCCCGCGGTGTCCAGCTCGCCGAGCTCGGCCTGCAGTCCAACGACGAACGCCGCACCCTCGACATCCCGGAGATCACCCTCTAATGACCTCGCTCATCCTTCCCTCCTCCGACGGCGGCACCCGCGAGTACCGCCTCCAGGGTGCCACCACGTGGGCCCGCCCCACCGCCCCGCTGACGGCCCGGCGCGCCTATGCCGCCGCGCACGTCATTCCCGAAGTCCTCGCCGACAACACCCCCGGGACCCCGGCCCGGCTCGACTGGGACGCCACCATGGCCTACCGGCACGAGCTGTGGTCCTATGGCCTGGGCGTTGCCGATGCCATGGACACCGCCCAGCGCGGCATGGGCCTGGACTGGGCAGCCACCCAGCAGCTCATCAAGCGCACCGGCGTGGAAGCTGCTTCGGTGGTCTCGGCCGGCAACGCCGCAACCGCCGGCAAGTCCGTGCGCGACCTCGTGGCGTGCGGTGCTGGCACCGACCAGCTGGACATCGACTCCCTTCCCGTCGGTGAAGCCGGCCTCAAGGCAGTCCTTGAGGCCTACCGCGAGCAGATCGCCGTCATCAGCGAGGCCGGGCCCAAGGTCATCCTCATGGCATCCCGCGCCCTGGCCAAGGTGGCCAGCGGCCCCGAGGACTACGTGAACGTGTACTCCACCCTGCTGCAGGAAGTGGACCAGCCCGTCATCCTGCACTGGCTGGGGACCATGTTCGATCCCGCGCTCGCCGGCTACTGGGGCTCTGACGATGTGCCCGCCGCAACCGAGACGTTCCTGAACCTCATCAAGGACAACGCGGACAAGGTTGACGGTGTGAAGGTCTCGCTGCTGGACGCCGGCCACGAGGTGGCCCTGCGTGCGGCCCTGCCCGACGGTGTCCGCCTCTACACCGGTGACGACTTCAACTACCCGGAGCTCATCGACGGCGACGGCAGCCACCACTCGGACGCGCTGCTGGGCATCTTCGCGGCGATCTATCCGGCCGCCTCGGTGGCCCTGCAGAACTACGACGCCGGAAACGCCGCCAGGGCGCGGGAAATCCTTGACTCCACCGCGAGCTGGGCAAGCACATTTTCAGTGCCCCGACGTTCTACTACAAAACCGGCATCGCCTTCATGTCGTGGCTCAACGGCAAGCAGCCCGGCTTCCAGATGGTGGGCGGCCTGCACTCCGGACGGTCCGTCTGCCACCTGGCCAAAACCTTCGAACTGGCCGACCAGGCCGGTCTGCTGAAGGACCCCGCCCTGGCCGCCTTCCGGATGTCCGATTACCTGCGGATCAACGGAGTGGGAGTATGAGCGACTTTTCGCGCCTGTCCATCAACAGCGCCACCACCAAGAAATGGACCCTGGCGCAGGTCGTTGAGGGCTGCGTCAACGCCGGCATCCCCGCCATCGGCCCCTGGCGGGACCGCGTGGAGGAGGCCGGGCTGGACAAGGCCGCGCGCCTGATCAAGGACGCCGGGCTGCGGGTTTCCTCCCTCTGCCGGGGCGGCTTCCTCACGGCTGCCGACGCCGAAGGCCAGGCGGCCGCGCTCGCGGACAACCGGGCGGCCATCCTGGAAGCCGTTGCCCTGGACACCCGGGAGCTGTTCCTGGTGGTGGGCGGGCTGGCCCCGGCGGAGAAGGACGTGGTGGCCGCACGCCAGCGCGTGGCGGACCGCCTTGCCGACCTTGTCCCGTTCGCGGAGGAAAACGGTGTCCGCCTGGTGCTTGAGCCGCTGCACCCGATGTACGCCGCGGACCGTGCACTGATCTCCACCCTCGGCCAGGCGCTGGACCTCGCGGCCCCGTTCGACGCCTCCACGGTGGGCGTCGCCGTCGACACTTTCCATGTCTGGTGGGATCCGGAACTGAAGGCGCAGATCGAACGCGCCGGCCGCGAAAACCGCATCGCCTCCTACCAGGTGTGCGACTTCAACATGCCCATCGCCGCCGATCCGCTGCTCTCCCGCGGATACATGGGCGACGGCGTGGTGGACTTCGCCACTATCGGCACCTGGGTGCGCGACGCCGGCTACACCGGCGACATCGAAGTGGAAATCTTCAACCAGGAAATCTGGGACACGGACGGCAACACCGTCCTGTACACGGTGAAGGAGCGCTACGCGGAGCTTGTCCTCCCGTTCGCCTGACATCGTCCGGATACCTGGCCAGACCGCGGGCTCCTGCTACGTCACGGCAGGAGCCTGCGCCCCACAGAAAAGACCCGGACCGCGCACGCAGCGCGGTCCGGGTCTTCTGTGTGGTGGAGCTGTCTTCTGTGTGGTGGAGCTTAGGCGTACAGCGCCGCGCAGCTCCGGTAACGGGCCAGCACTCCAGCGTCGTCCCTGCCCGCGGAAAGAACGACGGCGTCTGCCGCCCACTCCGGGAAGCGTCCCGCCAGTGCCGCGGCGGCCTGCCGTGCGGCGCCGTCGGCCACGTATTCGCCCGGCTGCGGCACGGCGACATCAAGTTCCAGCAGCCGCGGTGCCACCTCCTGCACGGCGGCGGACTGGGCGCCGCCGCCCACCAGCAGGATCCGCCGGGCGGCGACCCCCTGGCCCTGCAGCGCGGCAAGCCCGTCGGCCAGTGAGCAGACCACGCCCTCGACGGCCGCACGTGCCATGTTCTCCGGGGTGTAGTTCGCGCGGGTGATGCCGTGCAGCGATCCTGTTGCGTCCGGCAGGTTGGGCGTCCGCTCGCCGTCGAAGTACGGGACCAGGGTCAGGCCCCCCGCTCCGGGCGCCGCCGACAGTGCCAGCCGGTTGAATTCCGGAAGGTCCACTCCCAGCAACGCCGCCGTCGCATCGAAAACGCGCGTGGCGTTCAGGGTGCAGACCAGCGGCAGGTAGTGCCCTGCGGCATCGGCGAAGCGGCCACCAGTCCGGAGGGGTCCGCCGCCGGCGTTTCCGAGACGGCAAAGACCGTGCCGGAGGTGCCCAGCGACATTACGGCGTCACCCAGCCGTGCGCCGGCGCCGAGGGCGGCGGCAGCGTTGTCCCCGGCGCCGGCGGCGACGAGGGCACCCTGCGGAGTCCGGCCTGCCGCTTCGAGCGGGCCGAGCACCCTGGGCAGCACCGGCGTGTGGCCGAGCGAGGCTGCCAGGACCTCCGGCAGGTACCGGCCGTCCGCCGTCGAGTAGTACCCCGTTCCCGACGCGTCGGAACGGTCCGTGGCCAGGGCCTTCAGTCCTTCCCCGCCGCTGCCGGGGCCGTGGCCCATCAGCCGCCAGGAAAGCCAGTCGTGCGGAAGGCAGATGGCAGCCACGCTGGCGGCGTTTTCCGGTTCGTTTTCCGCCAGCCAGTGCAGCTTGGTCAGCGTCAGCGAGGCTACTGGCACTGTGCCGGTCGTTTCTGCCCAGTAGCGGGCGCCTGCGGCAGTGTCGCCGCCGCCCGCCGTCTTGATCAGGTCCGCCGCGGCACCTGCGCTGCGGGTGTCGTTCCAGAGCAGGGCGGGCCGGACTACCTCCCCGCCGCTGTCCAGGCAGACCATGCCGTGCTGCTGGCCTCCCACGGAGACCGCGGCAACGCCGTCGAGCCCGCCGGCCCGGGCGATGGCTTCCTGGAGTGCCGTCCACCAGTGCTCCGGGTGGATTTCCGAACCGTCCGGATGAGCGGCCCGTCCCTGCCGTACCAGCGCTCCGGTGTCCGCGTCGCGGATCACCACCTTGCAGGACTGGGTGGAGCTATCGATGCCTGCTACGAGGGCCATGGCCTAGCGGGAGCCCAGGAGGTGTTCGATGGCGAGCTGGTTCAGCCGGACGAAGGCGAAGGAGCGTTCGGCGGCCTTGTCGGCGTCGAAATCCTCGAACGAGGCTGCGTCCTGGAGCAGGTCCGCGGCGGTTTCGCCCTGGGCAAGGGTGGCTTCGCCGAGTTCGAAGACACCGGAGGCCGCGAGGGCTTCCTGGACCTCGGAGTCTGCGCGGAAGGCGGTGGCACGTTCCTTGAGGAGCAGGTACATCGCCATGTTGGCCTTGGCGGACTCCCAGACGCCGTCGTAGCCGTCGGTGCGGGAGGGCTTGTAGTCGAAGTGCCGGGGGCCGTCGTACTTGGGGCCGCCGTTGGGGAAACCATTTTCGAGCAGGTCCACCGTGAAGAAGGCGCTGGTGAGATCGCCGTGGCCGAAGACCAGGTCCTGGTCGTACTTGATGCTGCGCTGGCCGTTGAGGTCGATGTGGAAGAGCTTGCCGGCCCAGAGGGCCTGGGCGATGCCGTGGGTGAAGTTCAGGCCGGCCATCTGTTCGTGTCCGGTCTCGGGGTTCAGGCCTACGATGTCGCCGTGCTCGAGCTGGGCGATGAACGCCAGTCCGTGGCCGACGGTGGGCAGGAAGATGTCGCCGCGGGGCTCGTTGGGCTTGGGCTCGAGCGCGATGCGGAGGTTGTAGCCCATTTCCTTGATGTAGGCGGCGGCTGTGTCCACGCCTTCCTTCATGCGGTCAAGGGCGGCGGAAAGGTCCTTGGAGCCGTCATATTCGCTGCCTTCGCGTCCGCCCCACATAACGAATGTTTCGGCGCCGAACTCGGCGGCGAGGTCGATGTTGCGCAGCACTTTGGACAGGGCAAAGCGGCGGACGGAGCGGTCGTTGGAGGTGAAGCCGCCGTCCTTGAACACCGGGTGGCTGAACAGGTTGGTGGTGACCATGGGTACCTTCAGGCCGGTTTCTGCGAGGGCTGCCCGGAAGTTCTTCAGGATCAGGTTCCGCTCCGAAGCGGTGGCTTCGAAGGGGATCAGGTCATTGTCATGGAAGGTGATGCCGTAGGCGCCGAGTTCACTGAGGCGGTGGACGGCTTCAACAGGGTCAAGGGCGGCGCGGGTGGCAACGCCGAACGGGTCGGCTCCCGTCCAGCCAACGGTCCAGAGGCCAAAGGTGAACTTGTCTGCGGGGGTGGGGGAGAGGGTCATTGATGCTTCCTTGCATTCGTGCCGCAGCAGTGCGGGCAATTAGTTCATTGCCTAAACTATATGCACCGCCGTAGGCTGGGGTCAAGAGGTCCGGCGCCCCAGCCGGAGAAAAATTCTTTAGGGAGGTTCCATTGGCGACTGCCCCGGCTTTGCCTGCAACTGCGGCCGGCGTGCCCGGAAGCATGGGCGACGTCCGCCGGAGCAATACCGCGCTGGTGCTTGGGGCAGTAGCCAAGGCGCCCGCCGGTGTCCACCCCAGCCGGGCCCAGCTGGCCACTGCCACGGGGCTGACCAAGCGTCCCGTGTCCAGCCTGGTCCTGGACCTCCTGGACGCGGGACTCCTGCGTGAAGCAGGGCAAAGCCAGCAGGGCCGCGGACGGCCCGGCGTCGGCCTTGAACTCAATCCCGCCCGTGGTGTCCTGGGCATGGAGATCAACGTCGACTACATTGCGGCGGGGCTGGTGGACCTGTCCGGAAACCTCCTGGTCCATGAAGTGCGCGAGCAGGACAACCGGTCCGCGGGTACAGGCCCCGTGCTGGCGGCACTGGCAGGCCTGGCCGGCACGGTCCGGGCGGCGGCGGGGGAGCACGGCGTCGAGGTCCTGGGTGGAGGGCTCGCGGTGCCCGGTCTTGTGGATCCGGCGGCGGCACGCATCCTCACCGCGCCAAACCTGGGGTGGGCCAACGTCACGCTGGAGCCCGGCGCGGTGCTGCCGGGCGCGCCCCTGGGCGTGTCACTTTTCAACGAAGCCAACGCAGCAGCCCTGGCCGAGGTACGGCACCGGCCAAAGGAGGGCTCTGACTTCCTGTTTGTTTCGGGCGAAGTGGGTGTCGGCGGCGGGCTGGTCATCGGTTCCGAACTGTTCACGGGCCCGGAGGGACATGCCGGGGAAGTTGGGCACGTGGTGGTGGAACCCGACGGCACCGGCTGCTCCTGCGGGGGAACCGGGTGCCTGGAAACAGTGGCGGGCCAGGACGCGATCCTTGCCGCCGCCGGTATCGCAGCCGATACCCGGACACGGTCTGCGTCGATGGCCCTGCTGGTGCAGGCGCTGCAGGCGGGCGAACCCGCGGCGCTGGCGGCCGTGAACCGTGCCGGCCGCTATCTCGGTGTGGCGCTGGCTTCGACCATGCGGGTGGTGAACATCGGCTCCGTGGTGCTCGGCGGCCACTTCGCCGTCCTCGATCCGTGGCTGCGGGCACCGCTGCTGGCAAGCCTCGGCAGGTACGCCCCCGGCAGGTTTTCCCCGGAGCAGGTGACTCTTTCCGTGGTGGGGGAGTCAGGGGCGCTTCTCGGCGCTGCCGGCAGCGTGGTCCGCTCGCTGATCGACGCGCCACACCTGCTGCAGTCCTGACGCGGCGTTAACGCACGACGCCTCCGGTTCCCCGAACCGAAGGCGTCATCCGGCGTGCCCCAGGAGGGAATCGAACCCCCGACCGGCGGATTAGAAGGCCGCTGCTCTATCCCCTGAGCTACTGAGGCAGGTGCATCCGGAGCTGAACTCCGGCGCCTCGAAAAGTTTACATTGCCGGGACTGCCTGTGGTGCGTGTCCATCCCCGCGTGGCCGACTTCCCCTCTACAGGCGTCGCGAATGCGATGTTGTCCACATAGGAGCTGCGTGCCCTCGTCCCGTCAACGCTCCGGCGGCAAGCTGGTCTTGCCTGCTAGGGCATCACCATTAACGACAGGACGAAGAGATGAGCGACACCATCACGATCCGGGGCTTTGTTGCCACCGAGATCACGAGCGGCACCACGCCGGGAGGAACCGCCACTGCCTCCTTCCGCATAGCTTCCACCACCCGTCGGCGCGACAGGGAAACCGGCGTCTGGTCTGACAGCCACACGAACTGGTTCCTGGTCCAGGGCTACCGGCATCTTGCGGGCAGCATTGGCTGCAGCATCAGGAAGGGCCAGCCCGTCATCGTGGTAGGAAAGCTCAAGATCCGCAGCTGGGAAAGGGACGGCAGGGTCTACTACTCCCACACCATCGACGCCGACTCCGTGGGCCATGACCTCATGTGGGGCACGGCCAACTTCACCCGTTCTTCCACGAAGCCGGCTCTCTCGCTTGTGGAGCACGGGACCCCTACCGGCCCGGCACACACCATCCACCCGGATGGCCCGCTCGACGAACCCGATGATGGCGACGACGACGTGGATGGCGGTGATCCTGCCGCCACCTACGTGGAGGACGGCGACGGCAACCTGGTGCCGCTCAATCTGGAAACAGGGGAGCTCGCCGAATCAGGAGTCTAGCTTTCCCCAATCAACGCGCCCCCCAGGTTCCTGGGCGGGCAGGGTGCCGGCACCCCCCGGCCGCGCCCTGTCCGCTCAGGCTGCAAAACCGGCCAGGTTGCCGTGGCAGAATGACAGCATGCGGCTTACTCCTGACCACCGGCAGATCAACAGGGCCGGCGGCTTCCCAGCTGCTCCCTCAGCATCCTTCTGTTTCCGGACGATGCCGCTTCGTATGCTTGCAAGCGCGGCTCTCCTAATCCTGATGTCGGCCTGTACCCCCGGCTCCACCACTGAACCTGTTGGGTCCGCCACAGGCAAAGAAGAGCCGGCTGCGCAAACTGCTCCCGCCGGGGATAGCGGAGCAGGCGGCCAGGCGCTCGCAGACACGTCGGCCAAGCCCTCAGCCAATCCCGAAACTGTGGCCACCGAAGAGGTCAAGGAGACGGTCACTACCGTGCTGACCCAGCTCGCGGCGGCGGCGCCCAAGCCGGCCACCGCCCAGGTGACCGACGCCCTTACCGGCGCCGGCATTGCACCCGGCGTCCTGCAGGTCTCCCAGAGCCGTACCCCCACCGGCCTGGAGGCTGATGCCATCGAAGCGGCGGTGCTGCAGGGCAAGGATTGCGTCATCGGCCAGGTCAGGGAAGGGACAGTGACGGTCATGGTCCTGCCCGTGCTGGCGAACGGCAAGTGCTTCGTCGGCTCCTGAGTCTGCCGCAAATATGAGTTAAGCCCGCCAACCCACTAGATTTGGAACCATGGCGGAATTTATCTACACAATGACCAAGGCCCGAAAAGCCGTTGGCGAAAAGCTCATTCTTGACGACGTAAGCATGTCGTTCTTCCCTGGCGCCAAGATTGGCGTTGTAGGCCCGAACGGTGCCGGTAAGTCCACCATCCTCAAGATCATGGCCGGACTGGACACCCCCTCGAACGGCGAAGCCCGGCTCAGCCCCGGCTACACCGTGGGTATCCTGCTCCAGGAGCCCCCGCTGAACGAAGAGAAGACCGTCCTGGGCAACGTCCAGGAAGGCGTGGGCGAGATCTACGGCAAGATCCAGCGCTTCAACGAGATTTCCGAGGAAATGGCCAGCCCGGACGCTGACTATGACACCCTCCTCGAGGAGATGGGTAAGCTCCAGGAAGCCATCGATGCCGCCGACGCCTGGGACCTGGATTCCCAGCTCGAACAGGCCATGGACGCCCTCCGCTGCCCGCCTGCCGACGCCGACGTCACCAACCTTTCCGGTGGTGAGCGCCGCCGCGTCGCCCTGTGCAAGCTTCTCCTGCAGAAGCCGGACCTGCTGCTCCTCGACGAGCCCACCAACCACCTGGACGCCGAAAGCGTCCTGTGGCTCGAACAGCACCTCTCCAGCTACCCGGGCGCCGTCCTGGCCGTGACCCACGACCGTTACTTCCTCGACCACGTGGCGGAATGGATCGCCGAGGTGGACCGCGGCCACCTGTACCCCTACGAGGGCAACTACTCCACCTACCTGGAGAAGAAGCGCGCCCGCCTGGAGATCCAGGGCAAGAAGGACGCCAAGCAGGCCAAGCGCCTCGCCGAGGAACTCGAGTGGGTCCGCTCCAACGCGAAGGGCCGGCAGACCAAGTCAAAGGCCCGTTTGGCCCGCTACGAGGAAATGGCCGCCGAGGCTGACCGTACCCGCAAGCTTGACTTCGAAGAGATCCAGATTCCGCCGGGACCCCGCCTGGGCGGCCTGGTGCTGGAGGCCAAGAATCTCCAGAAGGGCTTCGAGGACCGGGTGCTCATCGACGGACTGTCCTTCAGCCTGCCGCGCAACGGCATCGTCGGCGTCATCGGACCCAACGGCGTAGGCAAGACCACCCTGTTCAAGACCATCGTCGGCCTGGAGCCGCTGGACGGCGGCGACCTCAAGATCGGTGACTCCGTCAAGATCTCCTACGCGGACCAGAGCCGCGGCGGCATCGACCCCAACAAGACGCTGTGGGAGGTTGTTTCCGACGGCCTCGACTTCATCCAGGTGGGCCAGGTGGAAATGCCGTCCCGCGCCTACGTGGCCGCCTTCGGCTTCAAGGGCCCGGACCAGCAGAAGAAGGCCGGCGTGCTTTCCGGCGGTGAGCGCAACCGCCTGAACCTCGCGCTGACCCTCAAGCAGGGCGGAAACCTGCTGCTCCTCGACGAGCCCACCAACGACCTCGACGTCGAAACCCTCAGCAGCCTGGAGAACGCGCTGCTCGAGTTCCCCGGCTGCGCCGTCGTCGTATCCCACGACCGCTGGTTCCTGGACCGGGTGGCCACGCACATCCTGGCCTACGAAGGTGACGACGAAAACCCCTCCAAGTGGTATTGGTTCGAGGGCAACTTCGAGTCCTACGAGGAGAACAAGGTGGAACGCCTGGGCCCCGATGCTGCCAAGCCGCACCGTGTGACCCACCGCCGCCTGACCCGCGACTAGGAGTCAAGCGCCAAGGAGGCCGGCACCCGTTGGGTGCCGGCCTCCTGCGTATCGTCGTGCCTGCTACTCCCGGCCGGCTTTGCGGATCTGGTGTTCCAGGACCTTGGACTGGAAAGCCCCCACCACCTTGCTCTTCACATCCGTGGGAACCCGGACCATGCCCTCCTGCGCCACCGAAGCCACGTGCTGGCCGGCCTGGTTAAAGATCTTGCCGGTGGCCAGCCCGCGGGCGCTGCGCACTGGGGGACTCCTGGACGTAGAGCAGCCATTCATCAACGCGGGCGGGCCGGTGCCACCACATGGCGTGGTCGAGGCTGGCAACGTTCATTCCCGGCGTCATCCAGCTCAGGCCGTGCCGGCGCAGGATGGACTCGAGGAGCGTGTAGTCGCTGGCGTAGGCGAGGGCCGCCCGGTGCAGGTTGGCGTTGTCCGGCATGGGCCCGAACGTCTTCATCCACACCGCGTTGCGGGCTTCCCGGGTGCCTTTAGCCGAGATGTACAGCGGCGGATCCACGTGCCGGATATCGAAGGGCCGTTCATAGGCGTAGTGCCGCGCGACGGGATTGTCGAACTTGCCGAGCAGGTCCGCGGTGGAGGGCAAGGACTCGGGGTCCGGGATCCCGGCAGGCATGGCCGACTCGTGCTCGACGCCCTCGTCCTCGCCCTGGAAGGACGCGATCATCGACAGGATGGGCACGCCGTCCTGGTAGGCGTGGACCCGGCGGGCGGAAAAGGAGCGGCCGTCCCGGAGGCGCTGCACCCCGAACGTGATGGGCTTGTTGGCATCGCCCGGCCGCAGGAAGTACCCGTGCATGGAATGGACGAACCGCTCCGGGTCCACGGTGCGGATGGATGCGATCAGCGACTGCGCCAGGACCTGGCCGCCGAACACGCGGTGGTGGGGCTGCTGCTGCGACGGCCCAAGGAAGATGTCCTCGTCCGTCCGGGCTCCCTCCAGCTGGCCAAGGTCAAGCAGTTTGATCAGCGACAACGTGGGGTCACCGTTCGGCGGCGCCAGGAGTCCGGCTTCGGCTTCAGTCATGGTTTGACTCTAGACGGCGCCCCGGCACTGCTCAACCGCGGCCCAGCCGGTAGTGTTCTTGGTGTGTCTGATCTCCTCACCTCGTCCTTCCGCTTCGCTGATCCCCGCGATCTTGCCGACCTGAAGACTTATGCCACGCGCGCCAAAGCGATCGACGACGGCGCCATCCGGCTGCAGGCCGCGGGTTCCGTCCTCGCCGCGTACGTGTGCGTGCTGCGGCCCCGCCTGCTGGGTGAATCCACCCCCACCATCCTGGGGCTGCGCACCATGGCCTTGGCGGCGCCGTCGGAAACGGACGCCACGGTGACGTTGTCGGCTGTGCTGGACCGCCTGGCCAGGGCAGCGGAGGACGACGTCGAGCTGCCGGTTCCGCCCACCACCGTCACCGAGTCCTGGACCGGCGTGGGCGCGCCCCGCAGCGGCTGGGAGCTGCTAGGCCCGCGAAGCGACGCGTCCCTGCGGGAAGCAGCCGAAGCCGGAATCGCCGAAGTGGCCTCCATTGTGCCGGATAAGCCGGGCGCGATGATCGTCAACAACGCGAGGGCAGCCGTGTGGGGCAGGGAACTGGACGATTCGGGGCTGCCTGCGGGGGCAGCCTTCGCCGCCCTCGCCCTGGGTTTCCTCGCGGACGGCGACCAGAAGCTGTACCGCGCCGGCCGCTGGTTCCGGCTCTCCGGCCCCCGCGGACACGTCCTTGCCCGGACCGGAAGCGGGCTGCTCTAGGAGCAGCAGGAACCGCCTACTGGCCGGACGGGCTGTTAATCATGGACAGCGCTGCCCGCTCCATGTAGTCCCACAGGGTGCCTTCATAAAGGGGCGGCAGCTCCAGGGCGTCCACGGCCTTGCGCATGTGGAACAGCCAGCGGTCCTTGGCCTCGGGCGTCACCTTGAACGGCATGTGGCGCATCCGGAGGCGCGGATGGCCGCGCTCCTCCCCGTAGGTGGTGGGACCGCCCCAGTACTGCTCCAGGAACATGAGGAACCGCCGCTTGGCCGGCCCCAGGTCCTCTTCCGGGTACATCGGGCGCAGCAGCGGATCGGTCGCCACGCCGTCGTAAAAGACGTCGATGAGCTTGGCGAACGTGTCGTGGCCGCCCACGGCGTCGTAGAAGTTGTCCGTGTAGCCGGGCTGGCTGAAGGGATCGTTCTGCATCAGCTGGCGCGGCCGCTGGGGCTCAACGGGAATCGTCATGGCTACTCTCCGGCTTTCTGGTTGGTCTTCGTGTTCTCGGCACCGTGGTCCGAGCCCTGGTCGGTGGTGCGTCCGGCTCCTCATGCAGCGGGACGTAGTTTCCCTGCGACCGGTTGCCCACCCGCAGGATTTCACCATTGCGCAGGTACCAGATGGCGCCGTCGTCGGACCGGACGCGGGTGATGCGCAGGCCCATCGACTCAACCACGCCCACCACCTCGCTGGTCTCGATCACGTCGCCGATCCCGTACTGGTCCTCGATGGTGATGAAGATGCCCGCCAGGAAGTCGCGGATCAGCTGCTGGGCGCCGAAACCGATGGCCACACCCAGGATGCCGACGCTGGTGAGCAGCGGGGCGATGTTGATGTCCAGGTTCTGCAGCACGTACATGCCGGTGATGACCACCACCAGCACGCCCACGACGCTGTTCAGCAGGGACCCGATGGTCTCGGCGCGCTGCACGCGCCGTTCATGGTCCAGCGCACGCAGCGCGGGGGCCACCCACTTGAAAGTGCGGTTCTTGAAGAAGTTGCTGCCGGACGCCACCCGCCGCGTGATGCGGGAAATGACGAACGTCGCCACCAGCCACACGGCAACGCCCACGCCGAGGCTGATCACGATCCCCGTGATACTGACGCCGTCCGGATCGGACGCGGCGGACGGCAGGACTGACAACATATTGACCATAGGTGGAAAAACTCCTTGAAGCGCGGCTCTGTTCTCCTTTAACCCTAGCCCCGTAGCGTGGAGCAATGCGCATCCTCATCCTCGGCGGAACCGCCTTCCTGTCAGCAGAAATCGTCCGCCAGGCAGCCGCCGCAGGCCACCGGATTGCCTGCCTGGCGCGGGGAACGGCGGGCCCGCCACCGCCGGGTGCCGAGTGGATCAGGGCGGACCGTTCACTGGGCGCGAAAGCCTATGGCGGCGTGTCGGGGGAGTGGGACGCCGTCATCGACGTCGCCCGGAACCCGGCCTTCGCCCGGGACGCGCTGGCGTGCCTCGCAGACCGGGCGGCGCACTGGACTTTCGTATCCAGCTGCTCCGTCTATGCGGACCACTCGGTCCCCGGGGCAACGGAGGACGCGGCACTCCTGCCGGCACTGGACCCGGGGGTGGAATCCACTGCCGAAAACTACGGCGAATCGAAGGCGGCCATCGAGGACGCCACCCTTGCTGCCGCCGGCGGCAGGGCCCACCTTTGCCGGGCAGGCCTGATCGGCGGCCCCGGCGACGGCTCGGACCGCTACGGCTACTGGCCGGCGCGCCTGGCCAGGGACAACAAACCGGTCCTCGTCCCGGACATCGGCGGGCACCCCACGCAGGTCATCGACGTCCGCGACCTTGCAGGCTGGATTCTGCTGGCCGCGGAACGAGGCACCACCGGTGCTTTGAGCGCGGTGGGGGAGACAGTGCCGTTCGGACAATTCCTCGAGGCGGCGCGGGAGGCTGCCGGCCATCGTGGGCAGACCGTCACGGCTGGCGAAGAATGGCTGGCGCAGCAGGGCGTGGAGTACTGGTCCGGCCCGGACTCGCTGCCGCTGTGGCGTCCACCCGGCCATGACGGCTTCATGGCCCGCAGCAACCAGGCCGCCAAAGCGGCAGGACTGGTCCTGCGGCCCTGGCAGGAAACCCTGGCGGACACCCTGCTCGATGAACGCAGCCGGGGCCTGGACCGGCCACGCAGGGCCGGGCTGGCACCCGCCACGGAAGACCGGCTGGTGGCGAGCCTCGCAGGCTAGGCAACCACCGTGACAGGTTCGTGCTCCACCGGGAAGTTCACGCTCCGGGCAATGAAGCAGACCTGGTTGGCCTCGTGGTGCAGCCGGGCGGCCAACTCCGCCTGGCCGCCGTCGGCAAGCGTGACCCGGGGGCGCAGCGTCACCCGTTCAAACTGGCCGCTGCCGTCCCGGTTCAGCCGGAGCATCCCCGTCGCCTCGTCGCGGTAGTCCGTCACCACCACGCCGTGCTTGACGGCCACATGCAGGTAGGACAGCATGTGGCACTGCGCCAGGGCGGCCAGGAGCAGCTGTTCCGGGTTGTACCGTTCCCGGTCGCCGTGGAACGTCGGGTCGGCGGAACCCTTGAGGACAGGCAGCCCGGGGATAATGATGTCGTGGTCCCGCGAGTAGCCGCGGTAGGACGTGGTCCCGTCACCCAGGTTGCCGGTCCACTGCACCGCCAGTTCGTAGTGGTGTTCGGAAAGGCCCATCATTCACCTCCGGCCAACTTGCGGCTACACATCCGCGGCCCTGGCACGAAGGGCGCGCGCGACGCCGTCGCGGTTTTCCAGCATCATCCGCCGCAGCGCCGCGCTTCCGGACGGCAGGGCTGCGAGGAAGCCGTCCGTTCGGTCGATGGTGGCCTGCGTGGTCAGCAGCGCCGGGTAGAGTCCGACGACGATCTGCTGGGCCAGTGCGTGCGTCCGGCTCTCGACGATGCCCGGCACCGCCTCGAAGTACTTCTCCGCGTACGGTTCCAGAAGCGACCGGTCATGGACGCGCATGAAGCCGCTCACCGCGGACCCCTGCAGTGCGTTGGACAGTTCGCCCTTGACCACGATCGACTCCCACGCCGCCGCCTTCGCTTCGGGAGCGGGGATCGCAGCCTTGGCCAGGGCCGCGGCGTTCTGGCCGCTGGAGGTGTTGTCGCGCTGCAGTTCGGCGTCGATCCCGTCCTGCCCCATCCGGCCGCCGGCCACCAGCGAAGCCACCAGCTCCCAGCGCAGGTCCTGGTCCACGGCCAGTCCCTCCAGCACCGCCGAGCCGTCCAGCAGCCCGGCCACCTTGTCCAACTGCTCCTGGCTGCTGGCGAGCAGGGCAAAGGACTTCACGAACTGCAGCTGCGCGTCGGAACCGCCGGGGACCCCGGACGCCAGCGTCCACAACCGGTCGGCCGCTGCCACGGTGGCCGCTGCGCGGTGTTCCTCCGCCACGTAGAAGTTCAGCGTCGTGGCCAGCTGGCGGAGCTGCACCAGGATCACCGAGGAATCGGACTCGGACGCCACGTTGGCCAGGACCAGCTCCACGTACTTGCGGGCCGGCGTTTCGCCGTCGCGGGCGGCGTCCCACGCGGAATTCCAGACCAGGGTCCGCGGCAGGCTCGCCGCGAAGTCCTTCAGGTGCGCCGTCGCCGTGGCCAGGGATTCCGGGTCCAGCCGCACCTTCGCGTAGGCGAGGTCGTCGTCGTTGACCAGGATCAGGTCCGGCCGGGCCAGGCCCACCAGGCCGGGCACGTCCGTGCGTTCGCCGTCGACGTCCAGCTCCTCGCGGTGCACCCGCTCGAGCTTCCCGGCGGCGTTGAGGTTATAGAAGCCCACGGCGAGGCGGTGGGGACGGATGGTGGGCCACTCCTCCACAGCGGACTGCACGATCGTGAAGGACCGCAGGGTGCCATCGGAATCTGTTTCCAGTTCCGGGCGGAGGGTGTTCACGCCGGCGGTTTCCAGCCATTGCCGGCCCCAATCGTCCAGGTCGCGGCCGCTGGCCTTCTCCAGCTCCACCATCAGGTCGCTCAGTTCGGTGTTCTGCCAGGAATACTTGGCGAAGTACTCCCGCACGCCCGCCATGAACTGCTCCGGCCCCACCCAGGCCACCAGCTGGCGGAGGACGGACGCACCCTTGGCATAGGTGATGCCGTCGAAGTTCACCTCAACGTCCTGCAGGTCATTGATCTCGGCAAAGATCGGGTGGGTGGTGGGCAGCTGGTCCTGCCGGTACGCCCAGGATTTCTCCACCGAGGCGAACGTGGTCCAGGCGCCCGTGAAGGAGGTTGCATCCACCGCAGCCAGGTGGGACATGTACTCAGCGAAGGATTCGTTGAGCCACAGGTCGTTCCACCACCGCATGGTCACCAGGTCGCCGAACCACATGTGGGCCAGCTCGTGCAGGACGGTGATCGCGCGGCGCTCAACCTGCGCTTGGGTGACCTTGCTGCGGAAGACGTAGCCTCCAGGATGGTCACGGCACCCGCGTTCTCCATGGCCCCGGCGTTGAATTCAGGCACGAACAGCTGGTCGTACTTTTCGAAGGGGTAGGGGCAGCCGAACTGTTCCTCGAAGAATGCGAAGCCCTGCCGGGTCAGCTCGAAGATGTTGTCCGCATCCAGGTACTGCATGAGCGACTTCCGGGCAAAGACCCCCAGCGGGATCACCCGGCCGTCGGAACTGGACACTTCGCTGCGGACCGACTGGTACGGGCCGGCGATCAAGGCTGTGACGTAGGAGGACAGCCGGGGCGTGGGGTCGAACGTCCAGACCGAACGGGCCCCGCCGTCGTCGCCGGGCGCTGCGGGGGACGGCTGGGGAGTGGGGGAGTTGGAGATGACATCCCAGTGCGACGGCGCCGTGACGGTGAACGCAAAGGTTGCCTTCAGGTCCGGCTGCTCGAAGACGGCGAACATCCTGCGGGAATCGGGAACCTCGAACTGGGTGTACAGGTAGACCTCGTTGTCCACAGGATCCACGAACCGGTGCAGGCCCTCGCCGGTGTTCATGTAGGGCGCATCCGCCACGACGGTGAGCTCGTTGTGCTCCTGGAGGTCCGGCAGCTGGATGCGCACCCCGTCGGCCACGGCGGCAGGATCGAGGGCCTGGCCGTTCAGGGTGGCACTGTGCACGGTGCGCGTCACGGCGTCGATGAAGGTGGACGATCCTGGCCTTGCCGTGAATTTCACGGTGGTGGTGCTGCCGAAGACCTCCCCGCCCTTTGTCAGGTCCAGGTGGATGTCATAGGAGTCGACCGTGATCAGATCGGCGCGCTCACGGGCTTCGGCGCGGGTCAGGTTCATGCCTGGCAAGTGGACCTCCAGAGAAGTTGCGGCTGCGGAGGTGGGGGTACCCAGCTCCGGCACTGATCATTCTTGCATTGCCCGGCCCGGTACGTTGCCCGCGTCACACCCGCGTGCTGCACAGGCACGGCAACGGCCGGTGCGGAGTAGCGTTAAGGCATGGGTAAGTTCCTGGATTCGGTGGATGCCAAGGCCCTGCGCTTTGCCGTCGGGTTCCCGGTTGTCCTGGCCGGCGCGTTCGTCCTCTGCGCGTTCCTGCTGCGGCGTGACCTTCCCGAGCCGCTTGCCATCCGCTGGACGGACGACGGCGGCGCGGCGTTCGCCCCGTTCGGCGCCTACGTCGGGGTGGGCGCCTGATGATCGTGGTGTTCGGCTGGCTCGTCCTCTGCCAGGCCGTGCCGCTGGGGCGGCCCGTGGTGATGCGGCGGATCATGATGGGCGCCGGGCTTTTCCTCACGCTGTTCATCACCAGTGCCCTCGCTGCCGGCCTTGTTGGCCAGGCAGGACTGGCGGACGCGCGCGAATCGCGGGTGGACCTGACCGTCCTTGCCCTTGGCAGCGGAGCCGCCGTTTCCCTCGGCGTCATCATGGGCTTCGTGTACAAGGCGGACCGGCAGTGGTCCCCGGACGATGACCGGGCGCTCCAGGCCGCCATCGCCACGGAGCTCGATCCGGACCTGACCCGGGACAGCATGCGCCTGTGGTCCATGCCAGGAGTTCCGTCTTCGTCATGATCGGCATCGCCTCACTGTTCCCGGCGGCGCTGATCGCCATCGCCGTGCCGTGGCTTGGCATCCTGCTCGTGGTCCTGGCCTTCTTCGGCGCAGCGTTCCTGTTTGCCCGGATCAAGGCGGACCGCGGCGGCCTGAAAGTCCTGCTGGCCGGCGTGGTGCCGGTGATGGACATCCCGGCAGGCTCCATCACTGCCGCCAGCGCGGCGGACGTCCGGGCGGCAGACTATGGCGGGTGGGGCTACCGGAAGCACGGCGAAACCGCGGCGATGCTGGTCAGCAGCGGACCCGCCGTCGTCGTGCGCAAGGCTGACGGCCAGCGACTGGCCGTCAGCAGCGGCAGCCAGGCTTCCGCGGCCCGGCTCGCCGAGGTCCTGACCCGGGTGGCCGCCAGGGCACGTCGCGCCGGCGGACCGCAGCAGCCCGGTCCGGCGGAGTCCTAGTATCCTTGTCCGTGTCATTCCACCGGCCGGCTCCTCCCGGCCCGGCCGCCAGCGCCGCCAACTGAACGGATTCTGCTCGTGACCTCTACCCCTGCCTTCCCGCGGGTCCACATCGCCACCGACCACGCGGGCATGGAGCTCAGCGCCCACCTGGTTTCCCACCTGACCGCCAAGGGCTACGAAGTGGTGGACCACGGCCCCAAGGTCTACGACGCGCAGGACGACTACCCGTCCTTCTGCATCAACGCGGCCCTCGCGGTGGTGGCGGACCAGCAGGCAGGAGTCCACGCGCTGGGCATCGTGCTGGGCGGCTCCGGCAACGGCGAACAGATCGCCGCCAACAAGGTCAAGGCGTCCGCGCGGCCCTGGCGTGGAACCACTCCACGGCCACCCTGGCCCGCGAGCACAACGACGCCAACGTGGTGGCCGTGGGCGGCCGCCAGCACACCGTGGAGGAAGCCACGGAGCTCATCGAGGCCTTCCTGGCCGAGCCTTTCAGCAACGACGAACGGCACGTCCGCAGGATCGGCAAGATCGCCGCCTACGAGGCCACCGGCGAGGTCATCGAGTAGTGCCTGAGGGGCATTCAGTCCGGCGCCTGGCCCGCCAGTTCGGCGACGTTTTCGCGGGCCGGCGGCTTGCCGTGTCCAGCCCCCAGGGCAGGTTCAGCGGGGGAGCGGCGCTCCTGGACGGCCACACGCTGCTCACCGCCGAAGCCCACGGGAAGCACCTCTTCCTGCACTTCGACAACTCCCTGGTCCTGCACGTCCACCTGGGCCTCTACGGGGCCTGGAGCTTCGGCGGCGACCGCACCTTCACCGGGGCCTCCAGCATCGGAGCGCCCCGCCGGGTGGGGGAGCAGGAAGCCTTTGCGGACGGGGATGACGACGCCGATGCCGCCTATGCCGGGCCGCCAGCCCCGGTGGGCGCGGTCCGGGTCCGGCTCGCCAGCAGCCACGGCTGGGCGGACCTGCGCGGCGCAACAACCTGTGAAACCATCACAGCGGCCGAAGCGGAGGCGGTGCTGGCCAGGCTGGGCCCGGATCCCCTCCGCAACCGGCGCGGCGACGCCGGACGCTTTGCCGCGAACCTGCAGCGCCGCAAGACACCCGTGGCCGCGCTGCTGATGGACCAGAAAATCATTGCCGGCATCGGCAATGTGTACCGGGCCGAGGTGCTGTTCCGCCTGCGCCTGCACCCGTGGCTGCCAGGCTCCGCCGTGCCGGACACCGCCGCGCGCAAGCTGTGGCGCGACGTCGTCGCCCTCATGAACGACGGCGTGGCCGACGGCCGCATCATCACCACGCCGCCAAAATACTGGACCCTCGATGGCACGACGGCCGCCAAAGCCGCCGCCGTCGGCCTGCCGGTCCCGGCCAGGAGCAGCAGCTTCCCCTCCCGGGAGGACGCCCATTTCGTGTACAAGCGGCACGGCCTGCCCTGCCGGGTATGCCGCACCGTCGTGCTGATGGCCGATCTGGCCGGACGCAACCTGTACTGGTGCCCCCAGTGCCAGCAGGAGTAGCGGGGCCTGCCTGCGTCCTTCCCGGGGCACTTTGACACGGACACGCCGGCCGCCGGCGGCGATTTAGGCAACTGCGCCGCAAAAGTGCCCCAGGACGGCCCTGCAATTTTCGGCTTAACGCAAAAGGACCCCCGGTCGGGGATCCTTTTGGTTTGGAGGGGACGACGGGAATCGAACCCGCGTAATCAGTTTGGAAGACTGAGGCTTTACCATTAAGCTACGTCCCCGAAGGAAGATCCATCTGCAACATTAGCAGTTGGAAACTCCGGGCTGGCTGTCCAAGCCGGATATAACTAAACCTAATCCATGGGCTACGTGTCAAATGTGCAAACACGGCGCGTATCACCGTAGACTTGCCTGTGCACTAACGGGGTGTAGCTCAGCTTGGCTAGAGCGCCTGCTTTGGGAGCAGGAAGTCGCAGGTTCAAATCCTGTCACCCCGACTCTGCGGCCCGGACCACACGGCCTGGACAAAAACATTGCGTTTGCAGAAACCCATCCCACAAACCCAGGAGTACTTAGACCGTGAAGAGCGCTGTCGAGAACCTCACCCCCACGCGGGTCAAGCTCAACGTTGAGGTTCCCTTTGAGGAACTGAAGCCCAGCATCGACTCGGCTTACAAGACTGTTGCTTCGCAGATCCAGGTCCCTGGCTTCCGTAAGGGCAAGGTTCCCGCCAAGCTCATCGACCAGCGCGTCGGCCGCGGCTACGTCCTCGAGACCGCCATCAACGAAGGCCTCAACGGCTGGTACCAGGCTGCCGTGCAGGAATCCGGCATCCGCCCGCTGAGCCGTCCCGAGGTTGAAATCACCGAGGTCCCGGACCCCTCCGCCACCGACGGCGGCCTGAAGTTCGCTGCCGAGGTCGACGTCCGTCCCGAGATCGAACTCCCGGACTACGCCGGCATCAAGGTTGAGGTCGCTGCTGCCGAGTCCTCCGAAGAAGACGTGGACAAGGCCCTGGATGAACTGCGCGGCCGCTTCGGCACGCTGAAGTCCGTTGACCGCCCGGCTGCCGACGGTGACTTCCTCACCATCGACATCACCGCCACCATCGACGGCGAAGAGGTTGACTCCGCATCCGGCCTGTCCTACCAGGTTGGCTCCGGCACCATGCTCGAAGGCCTCGATGAGGCAGTCACCGGCCTCAGCGCCGACGAGGACGCCATCTTCAACACCACCCTGGTGGGCGGCGACCACGCCGGCCAGGAGTCCCAGGTCAAGGTTGTGGTCAAGGCCGTCAAGGAGCGCGAGCTGCCTGAGGCCAACGACGACTTCGCCCAGCTGGCGTCCGAGTTCGACACCCTGGCCGAACTCCGCGAGGACCTGGCCAAGCAGGCCGCCGACTCCAAGATCGTTGAGCAGGGCGTCGAGGCCCGCGACAAGGTCCTGGACAAGCTCGTCGAACTCGTCGAGGTGCCGGTTCCGGACTCCGTCGTCGAAGAGCAGCTCGAAGCCCACTTCAAGGAGGGCAACGGCCACGGCGAAGGCGAGCACGACACCGAGGAGCACCGCGAAGAGGTCCGCGCCAACACCGCCCGTGCCTTCCAGAACGAGATCATCCTCGACGCCATCGCCGAGAAGGAAGAAGTCAACGTCAGCCAGAACGAGCTGATCGACTACATCGTCTCCACCGCCAGCCAGTACGGCATGGACCCCAACCAGTTCGCCCAGATCATCGATCAGAGCGGCCAGGTCCCCATGATGGTTTCCGAGGTCCGCCGCCGCAAGGCGCTGGCCGTTGTCCTGGGCCAGGCCGAGGTGACCGACACCGACGGCAAGGCCGTTGACCTCAGCGACTTCGTCCGCCCGGGCGGCGAAGAGGCTCCCGCGGCCGAGGCTGCAGACGCCGAGGCTGTGGAGGCGGAAACCGCCGAGACCGCTTCCGAGGACGACAAGGCCGAGGCAAAGGCCTAGTCTTTCCCGACGCATGAACGGCCCCTGGATCACCGGATCCGGGGGCCGTTCGCGTTCCGCCCGGGTCCCGGCGCATCAGGTTCGCCCAGCGTGCGCCGTCAGCGAACAGCCGTCGGGGCGCGAACAAAATGTCGGTGAAACCGGTTAGTGTCCAAGTAGTGATTTTCAGTGATGTCACCGTCACCAGCGAGAGGTAAGTAAACATGTCACAGCACCCAGAGGCCCCCCGGATGGCGACCGTCGATCCCGCGGCCCAGGACAACTACATTTACAACCGCCTGCTGAAGGAGCGGATCATCTGGCTTGGCTCGGAGGTGCGCGATGACAACGCCAACGCAATCTGCTCCCAGCTGCTCCTGCTGTCCGCCGAAAACCCGGACAAGGACATCTACCTGTACATCAACTCCCCGGGCGGCTCCGTGACGGCCGGCATGGCCATCTACGACACCATGCAGTTCATCCCCAACGACGTCGTCACCGTCGCCACCGGCCTGGCTGCCTCCATGGGACAGTTCCTGCTGTCCTCGGGCACCAAGGGCAAGCGCTACGCCACCCCCAACGCCCGCGTCCTGATGCACCAGCCGTCCGGCGGCATCGGCGGCACCGCGTCGGACATCAAGATCCAGGCGGAACTGATCCTCCACATGAAGAAGGTCATGGCGGAACTGACCGCCGAGCAGACCGGCCAGACCGTGGAAACCATCCTCAAAGACAACGACCGCGACAAGTGGTTCACCGCCACCGAAGCGCTCGAGTACGGCTTCTTCGACAAGATCGCCGCCCACGCCGGCTCCGTCTCCGGCGGCGGCGGAACGTCGAACGGCTCCGGCAGCCAGCCGGCATCCGAGAACTAAACCGGCACCACGAACACTCAGATCAGGAGCAACAGAAAATGAACTACAACTTCGGGTGGTCCGCCGGTAATCTTCCGTCCAGCCGCTACGTCCTGCCCCAGTTCGAGGAGCGCACCCCTTACGGCTTCAAGCGCCAGGACCCCTACACCAAGCTGTTCGAGGACCGCATCATCTTCCTCGGCGTGCAGGTGGACGACGCCTCGGCGGACGACATCATGGCCCAGTTGCTGGTCCTTGAGTCCACCGACCCGGACCGCGACATTACGCTGTACATCAACTCGCCCGGCGGCTCCTTCACCGCCATGACGGCGATCTACGACACCATGCAGTACATCCGCCCGGAAATCCAGACCGTCTGCCTGGGGCAGGCTGCCAGTGCCGCAGCAGTCCTCCTCGCGGCCGGAACCCCGGGCAAGCGCCTGGCCCTCCCGAACGCCCGCGTCCTGATCCACCAGCCCGCCCTTTCCGGCGGCCAGGGCGGACAGGCCTCGGACCTCGAGATCCAGGCCGCTGAAGTCATGCGCATGCGGTCCTGGCTCGAGGACACCCTGGCCCGCCACTCCGGCCGGACGTCCGAGCAGGTCAACAACGATATCGAGCGTGACAAGATCCTCACCGCGGACGAGGCCCAGGCTTACGGCCTGATCGACCAGGTCCTGGACTCACGCAAGATCAAGCCTCAGGCAATTACGAGGTAGCAGTACGTAAAGCGCCGGTGCGGGCCAGTTCATTTGGCCCCACCGGCCTTTTCCTTCCACCCTTGGGAGCCAATGTGACCTAGAGTGGATGTTGTCACAAACCGGTCCTCGCAGGCTGGTGATGATTCCAGCGACCGTGCAAGGCTGCTCGGCAGCAAGATACTAAGGGGTTCACATATGGCTCGGATTGGCGAGAGCACGGATCTGCTGAAGTGCTCTTTCTGCGGAAAGAGCCAGAAGCAGGTGCGCAAGCTCATTGCCGGGCCCGGGGTGTACATCTGCGATGAGTGCATTGAACTGTGCAACGAAATCATCGAAGAGGAACTCGCGGAGGTCGCCGACCTGGGCAGCTTCGAACTGCCCAAGCCCCGCGAAATCTTCGACTTCCTGCAGGAATACGTGATCGGCCAGGAGCCCGCCAAGCGTTCCCTCGCCGTCGCCGTCTACAACCACTACAAGCGCATCCAGGCCGGGCACGCACCCAAGTCCGGGAGCCTGGCCGACGGCGGGCACCACGACGACGTCGAGATCGCCAAGTCCAACATCCTGCTCATCGGCCCCACCGGCTGCGGCAAGACCTACCTGGCCCAGACCCTCGCCCGGCGTCTGAACGTGCCGTTCGCCGTGGCCGACGCCACCGCCCTGACCGAGGCCGGCTACGTGGGCGAGGACGTGGAGAACATCCTCCTCAAGCTCATCCAGGCCGCGGACTACGATGTCAAGAAGGCCGAACAGGGCATCATCTACATCGACGAGATCGACAAAATCTCCCGCAAGAGCGAAAACCCGTCCATCACCCGCGACGTTTCCGGTGAAGGCGTGCAGCAGGCACTCCTGAAGATCCTCGAGGGCACGGTCGCCTCGGTGCCGCCGCAGGGAGGCCGGAAGCACCCGCACCAGGAATTCATCCAGATCGACACCACCAACGTGCTGTTCATCGTGGCCGGTGCCTTCGCCGGCCTAGAGGAGATCATAGGCTCCCGGTCCGGCCGCAAGGGGATCGGGTTTGGTGCACCACTCAACGAAGCCAGCAAGAAGGTGGACTCCTACGGCGAGGTCATGCCCGAGGACCTGCTCAAGTTCGGCCTGATTCCTGAATTCATCGGCCGCCTCCCCGTGATCACCACGGTGTCCAACCTGGACCGCGAGGCATTGATCCAGATCCTCTCCACGCCGAAGAACGCCCTGGTCAAGCAGTACCAGAAGATGTTCCAAATAGATGGCGTGGAACTCGTCTTTGACGACGCCGCGCTGGATGCCATTGCCGACCAGGCGCTGGAACGCGGCACCGGCGCCCGGGGCCTGCGGGCGATCCTGGAGGAAGTCCTGCTGCCGGTCATGTTCGACCTTCCCAGCCGCGAGGACGTGGCCAGCGTGGTCATCACCGCGGACGTCGTGCTGAAGGGTGCCGAACCCACCATGATTCCGCACGCGGCCAAGCGGCGTAAGTCTGCCTGACGCCCGGCCTGATCCGCAACACCTGCCAGCCGTGGCTGCCGCGCGGGCAGCCACCACCACCCGAAGGACCTGCTATGCCTGAAACCGTCAAGAACAAGGCCGACTTCTGGTTCGATCCGCTGTGCCCCTTCGCCTGGATCACGTCCCGGTGGATCGGGGAAGTCGAGGGCGTCCGTGACATCGAAACGGTGTGGCACGTCATGAGCCTCGCCGTGCTCAATGAGGGCCGCGACCTGGAGCCGTCCTACCGGGAATCCATGGACAACGCCTGGGGCTTGGTCCGCGTCATCATCGCCGCCCAGCAGGAGCACGGGCAGGAGACCGTTAAGGCCCTGTACGACGCCATGGGCACCCTGATCCACGACGGCGGCGAAAAGGACCGCGGCCTCGTCATCACCAAGGCGCTGGCGGAATGCGGGCTGCCCGCCTCTTTGGCCGAAGCGGCCTCCACCGACGCCTACGACGCGCAGCTCCGCGCCAGCCACGAGGAAGGCATTTCGCTGGTGGGCCAGGACGTGGGAACCCCCGTGGTGGCCTTCAACGGCACCGCATTCTTTGGCCCCGTCCTGACCCGCATTCCGCGGAGCGAGGAGGCCGGCAGGCTCTGGGACGCCACCACCGTCCTGGCCGGCTACCCGCACTTCTTCGAGCTCAAGCGCAGCCGCACGGAGCGTCCGGAATTCGACTGAACCGTTGGCCTCCCGCAGCGGAAAGGGCCTAGGGAAAACTACTCGTTTGTAGTTCTCCCGGGGCCCTTGCGCATGCCCCCGGCCGGGACAACAATGGTTCTTACCCACTTCGAAAGAAGCGGGACGCAGGAACCGAAGATTCAGTGATATGTATCTGACGCAGCCATCGGCAAAGCCAGATACAAGCTACCAGTGACGTGGTAGGAAGACCTGAAATTTCCCAGGATCCTGCCAGACCATCAAGTCGTCACCAGATGGCCGAAAAGTCGAAGCCCCACCAACGGCAAAACGCTGATGGGGCTTCCCCTTTGTCCGGAATCCGGACCCAGGCCTTAAAACCCGGCCTTAGGCCTTGGCGGCTCATCCGTAACGGCAAGGTCCACGCCGTTGACCGTAAGCTCACCGTCGGCCGCCACCAGGGTGATGTCCCGGGCGTTGGACGCCGCCTTCAGGTCGGACAGGCCGGCCTGCAACTGAGCGGTCAGTGCTTCAGGCGCCGTGATGGTCGCGGACAGCACCTCGGTGCGCTGCTTGACCTTCGCCTCGGACTTGGCCTTGCGGACACCGCTGAGTGCGAGTCCCACCGTGGCCAGCATGGTGGTGTCCCCGCCGGGAACCTCCAGCCCCGCGGGCCATTCGGCGCGGTGGACCGAGCCGTTGCGCCACCAGCTCCACACCTCTTCGGTGGCGAAGGGCAGGAACGGGGCGAACAGCCGCAGCAGGGTGTCCAGGGTGGTGGCCAGGGCCCCCAGCACCGAAGCCTGCTCTGCTTCGCCGGCCGCGCCGTAGGCGCGGTCCTTGATGAGTTCGACGTAGTCGTCCGTGAACTGCCAGAAGAAGCTCTCGGTGATCTGCAGCGCCCGGGCGTAGTCGTAGTTGTTGAACGCCTTGGTGGACTCCCGCACTACCTCGCCGAGCTGGGCCAGTAATGCACGGTCCAGGGGGTTGGTGAGCACGGACAGGTCCGCACGGAGCACCGAGTTTTCCGTGGCCCCGAGGTTGAGGACGAACTTGGAAGCGTTGAGCAGCTTGATGGCCAGGCGGCGGCCGATCTTCATCTGCGCAATCTCGTACGCGGTGTCCGCACCCAGGCGGGCGGAGGCCGCCCAGTAACGGACGGCATCGGAACCGTACTCGTCCAGGACGTCGGTGGGAACCACCACGTTGCCCTTGGACTTGGACATCTTCTTGCGGTCCGGGTCCAGGATCCAGCCGGAGATCGCCGCGTGCTTCCACGGCGCGTTCTTCTGCAGTGCATCGGCACGCACCACCGAGGAGAAGAGCCAGGTCCGGATGATGTCGTGGCCCTGCGGGCGCAGGTCGAACGGGTAGACCTTGGCAAAGAGTTCCTCGTCGCGGCTCCAGCCGCCCACGATCTGCGGAGTCAGCGAGGACGTGGCCCAGGTGTCGAAGATGTCGGCGTCACCGGTGAAGCCGCCCGGCACGTCGCGCTGGGATTCCTCGTATCCCGGGGCGGCGTCTGCCATCGGGTCCACCGGGAGCTGCTCATCCGAGGGAACGATGGGTGCGTCATAGTTCGGGTTGCCGTCACTGTCCAGCGGGTACCAGACGGGGATGGGCACGCCGAAGAAGCGCTGCCGGGAGACCAGCCAGTCGCCGTTGAGCCCCGAGATCCAGTTCTCGTAGCGTGAGCGCATGAAGGAGGGGTGGAAGTCGATCTCGTGGCCGCGCGCAATCAGCCGCTCGCGGCGGTCCTCGTCGCGGCCGCCGTTACGGATGTACCACTGCCGGGAGGTGACAACCTCGAGCGGCTTGTCGCCCTTCTCGTAGAAGTTCACCGGGTGCATGATCTTCTTCGGCTCACCCTCCAGGAGGTCCGCGGCGGCCAGGAGCTCCACCACGCCTTCCTTGGCGCTGAAGACCGTTTTGCCGGCGATCTTTGCGAAGGCCTCACGGCCGGCGTCGGTGGTGATCCACTCCGGGGTTTCCCCGACGATCCGGCCGTCGCGGCCCACGATCGCGCGGGTGGGCAGCTGCAGTTCGCGCCACCAGGTAACGTCCGTCAGGTCGCCGAAGGTGCACACCATGGCGATGCCGGAGCCCTTGTCCGCCTTCGCGAGCGGGTGCGCCTTGACCTCGACCTCGACGCCGAATACGGGGGAGGTCACCTTCTTGCCGAACAGCGGCTGGTACCGTTCGTCGTCGGGGTTGGCCACCAGCGCCGCGCAGGCAGCCAACAGCTCCGGACGGGTGGTCTCGATGTAGATCTTCTCCCCGTCCTCGGTGAAGAAGGGGTAGCGGTAGTAGGCGCTGGGCACTTCGCGGTCTTCGAGTTCGGCCTGCGCCACTGCGGTCCGGAAGGTGATGTCCACAGTGTGGGCGCCTCGGCCATGTAGGCGTCGCCGGCAGCGAGGTTGGCCAGGAAGGCGCGCTGGGAGGCGGCGCGCGAATTGTCGTCGATGGTCCGGTACGTCAGTTTCCAGTCAACCGACAGGCCGAGTGTCTGGAACAGGTTCTCAAAGACCTTCTCGTCCTCGACTGCCAGCTCTTCACACAGTTCGATGAAGTTCCGGCGGGAGACAACGTCGAAGTCCCGCTGGTTCTTGGCCGGCTGGGCCGGCGGGCGGTAGTCCGGGTTGTAGGGGATGGCGGGGTCGCAACGGACGCCGTAGTAGTTCTGCACCCGGCGTTCGGTGGGCAGGCCGTTGTCGTCCCAGCCCATGGGGTAGAAGACGTTCTTGCCGGTCATGCGCTGGTAGCGTGCCAGCACGTCGGTCTGGGTGTAGGAGAACATGTGCCCCACATGCAGCGACCCCGAAGCGGTGGGCGGGGGAGTGTCGATCGAGTAGACCTGTTCCCGGGTGGTGTCGGGGTCGAACTTGTAGGTTCCCTCGGCCAGCCAGCGCTGCGTCAGGGCAGCTTCGAGGCCCTCGAGGGCCGGCTTGTCCGGAACGTTGATGGGGGCGGTGATGGGCGTGTCTGTACCCTGCGTGTCTTCAGCCATTGGGCAATTCTTTCATGCTCCGTTGCTTCGCACAGAACCGCGGGGGAGTAGCATGCCGCCCATGGGTGCCAAAGGAGCCGGCTTCGCCGTAAAACGGATCTACGATCCGCCGGCGGACGACGACGGATACCGGGTCCTGGTGGCTATCTCGCCTCTGACCCGGACTGACCTGAAGCGGTGTTGCCCCGGGCCAGGTTCGTGGCGGCAGGCGGCTAGGGTGGTGCCATGACTGACGATGTGCACAAGAAAGCAGCTTTGGTGACCGGCGCGAGCAGCGGGATCGGGGAAGCCACGGTGCGCGCCCTGGCATCCGGCGGATGGACAGTCTTCGCCGTGGCCCGCCGGGCGGACCGGCTCGAGGCGCTGGCGGCCGAAACCGGGGCAACCGCCATTCCCGCCGATATTTCCGCGGACGACGACGTGTCCCGCTTGCTGAGCCGGGTCACCGAAGCGGGCGGCATCGACACCCTGGTCAACATTGCCGGTGGTGCCAGGGGCGCCGACCGGATCGCGGACGCCAGCACGGAGGACTGGGACTGGATGTACCGGGTGAACGTCCTGGGCACCATGAAACTGACGCGCTCCTTCCTGCCCATGCTGCGCGCCCACGGGGAAGGAACGGTGCTGAACCTCACCTCCACCGCCGGCCTTGCCGCGTACGAAGGCGGCGGAGGCTACAACGCCGCCAAATACGCCCAGCGTGCCATGACCGAGGCGCTGCGGCTGGAAGAAGCCGAACACAACATCCGCGTCATCGAAGTTGCGCCTGGACTGGTCCACACCGAGGAGTTCGCCCTCAACAGGCTCGGGAACCGGCAGGCGGCCGACAAGGTCTACCAGGGAGTGGAGAAGCCCCTGACGGCCGGGGACGTTGCGGACGTCGTCCGGTACGCCGTCAGCGCCCCGCACCACGTCAACCTGGACCAGATCGTCATCCGGCCGGTGGCCCAGGCCTCCAACTACAAGCTCATCCGCAAGGGCTAGCCCGGGGCCGCAGGACCAGGCCTACGACAGCCGGATCTCCAGCACCGCCAGGACGGCAGCGTGGTCCGTGCCCGCAACCGTGCGGACCGAGTAGCCAGACCCCGTGATGTCCGGGCTCGTGACCAGATGGTCCAGCGTCACCCCGGGAAGGTAGTAGCCGCGCATCGGCCAGGTGGGGACCAGCCGGCTTCCGGCGGCTGCGGAAACATCCACCAGCGGCCTCGTCCGGCTGTCCCCCGCCAGCAGGTCCCGGAACTCCCGGTGGTCGAGGGTGGCGTTGAAATCGCCCGCCAGCAGGAGCGGCCCGGCTCCGGCGTCAATCCGGTCCAATGCTGCGAGGTCGCTGCGCCATTGGGCGAGGCCGTCATCGACGGGCGCGAGGGTATGGACGGCGACTACCCGCAGGGCCGCTTCTTGCCCGGCAGCCGACAGGTCGACGCTGACCACGGGCATCCTGAACGGGCTGTCGGGCACCATCCCCACCTCCCGGAGCGACAACGAGGAGAAGACGGCAGCGCCGGCGGCCCTGGCCCTGGGATGCGCCACCTGGTGGGGGAGCAGGCGAGCCAAGCCGGCCGCAGACAACCTGTCCGCCAGTTCCTGGGTGTATTCCGCCACCACCAGCAGGTCCACCTGGTGTTCCTGCACCAGGTCCACGATGCCGGCGGCGTCCGCCTGGCCCAGCCCGGCATTGATGGCCATGGCTTTCACCTCCACCACCGGCTGGCCCGCGTGCGCTGTTTCAGGCGAAGCGGCCGCCGGGGGAAAGAGCCACAGTACCTGGACACCGAGAAGCGCCGCGGCCACCAGCTGCAGCGGCCTGCTGCGCGCGGCAATGGACAGCAGAAGCGCGACGGCGGCCGGCACCGTAAACCAGGGAACAAAGGCCAGCAGTTGGACGGCCATCACAGGCCAGTCAGCGGGAATGGCGCGCAGCAGGCCAATCAGCGCCACGGGAGCGGCGGCGGCTGCCGAGGCCCAGCGGAAGGCCCGGGCGCGACGACGCCGGGCGGGCGGGACCGGGGCCGCGTCAGTCATGCCTCCGATTGTAGGGACTGCCGGCGGGAAGCGGGCGGCTGAATGGAAACCTGCGCCTGATGGATAGTAGAATCGAAACCGGCTATGACCCGGCAATCACCGGTGAGCTTCCGGAAGAACACGCGGACTGGCTTGTCGAACCTGGCATCCCGGCACGCGCCAGTAGAACCGGACGGGTAAGCCCGTCACAGCAGTAATGAGTGGCCGTCGTCGCGTACGTTCCTTCCGGAGCACGCAACGCGGTAAGTGAGGTGGTACCGCGGTGAGCGTGGAGTCCGGCGGACAACACGGAAACCGTCCTCGCATCCTGAACGGAACAGAAGGCGCAAGCCGGCAGTTCGCCAAGCTCAACCCAGGATGTCGACATGACGTATTACCCCAAGGCCTCGGCCAGTACTTCCACCAGCGCGTCGTCCGGCGGCGGTGCCGCTGTGTCCGCCTCCGTGAAGTTCCCGGAGATCGAAGAGCGCATCCTGAAGTACTGGGACCAGGACGGCACCTTCCAGGCCAGCATCGACCAGCGCAGCGCCGACGCCCCCGGCGGTGAACCCGGCAGCAACGAGTTCGTGTTCTACGACGGCCCGCCCTTCGCCAACGGCCTGCCGCACTACGGCCACCTCCTCACCGGCTACGCCAAGGACCTGGTGGGCCGGTACCAGACCCAGCGCGGCAAGCGCGTTGAGCGCCGCTTCGGCTGGGACACCCACGGGCTGCCCGCCGAACTGGAAGCCATGAAGCAGCTGGGCATGACGGACAAGACCCAGATCGAAGCCATGGGCATCGACAAGTTCAATGACGCCTGCCGGGCATCCGTCATGAAATACGCCGACGAATGGCGCAGCTACGTCACCCGCCAGGCACGCTGGGTTGACTTCGATAACGACTACAAAACGCTCAACGTCGAGTACATGGAGTCCGTCCTCTGGGCTTTCAAGCAGCTGCACGAGAAAGGCCTGACCTACAACGGCTACCGCGTGCTTCCCTACTGCTGGAAGGACGAGACGCCGCTGTCCAACCACGAGCTCCGGATGGACGACGACGTCTACAAGAACCGGCAGGACCAGACCGTCACGGTCACGTTCCCCATCACAGCCGGACAGTCGGAGCTGTCGCAGAAGCTTGCCGGCGTGCAGGCGCTCGCCTGGACCACCACGCCCTGGACCCTGCCCACCAACGCCGCGCTCGCCGTCGGGCCTGCCATCTCCTACGCCGTGCTGCCGGCCGGTCCCAACGGCATCAAGGCCGCATCCGCCGATGCGCCCGTCACCGGCAGCTTCCTGCTGGCCGCCGACCTGGTGGGCAGCTATGCCAAGGACCTGGGCTACGACGACTTCGAAGCGGCCCAGGCCGCCGTCGTGTCCACGCACACCGGTGCCGAACTGGAGGGCCTGGCCTACGAGCCGCTGTGGCATGACTTTGCCGACAACGAAAAGTACGGCATGGAGAACGCCTGGCGTTTCCTGGTGGCGGATTACGTCACCACCACCGACGGCACGGGCATCGTGCACCAGGCCCCCGCCTACGGCGAGGACGACCAGAAGGTCTGCGAGGAAGCCGGGATCCCGGTCATCCTCTCCGTGGATGAAGGCGCCAAATTCCTGCCCCTGTTCAAGCACGGCGACCTCCACGACATTGTGGGCCTGCAGGTGTTCGAGGCCAACAAACCCATCACCCAGGTCCTGCGCGCCCAGGGCCGGCTCGTCAAGCAGGCAAGCTACGAGCACAGCTACCCGCACTGCTGGCGGTGCCGCAACCCGCTGATCTACCGCGCCGTCTCCTCCTGGTACGTGGAGGTCACCAAGTTCAAGGACCGGATGTACGAACTGAACCAGGAGATCAACTGGATCCCCGGCAACGTCAAGGACGGCCAGTTCGGCAAGTGGCTGGAAAACGCCCGCGACTGGTCCATCAGCCGGAACCGCTACTGGGGCAGCCCCATCCGGTGTGGCAGTCCAGCGACCCCGAATACCCCCGCACCGACGTCTACGGCTCGCTGGCGGAAATCGAGGCCGACTTCGGCCGGCTGCCGCTGAACCAGGACGGCCAGGTGGACCTGCACCGTCCGTTCATCGACGAACTGACCCGGCCCAACCCGGACGACCCGCGCACGCCCGAAGAAGGCCAGTCCGTGATGCGCCGGGTGGAGGACGTCCTGGACGTCTGGTTCGACTCCGGCTCCATGCCCTACGGCCAGGTGCATTACCCGTTCCAGAACGAAGCCTGGTTCGACTCCCACAACCCGGCAGACTTCATCGTGGAGTACATCGGGCAAACCCGCGGCTGGTTCTACATGCTGCACATCCTTTCGACGGCCCTGTTCGACCGGCCGGCGTTCCGCAACGTCATCAGCCACGGCATCGTGCTCGGCTCCGACGGGCAGAAGATGTCCAAGAGCCTGCGCAACTACCCGGACGTGTCCGAAGTGCTGGACCGCGACGGATCCGACGCCATGCGCTGGTTCCTGATGTCCAGCCCCATCCTGCGCGGCGGCAACCTGATCGTCACCGAGCAGGGCATCCGCGACGGCGTCCGGCAGGTCATCCTGCCGCTCTGGAACGTGTACAGCTTCTTCACGCTCTACACCAATGCCGCCAACGGCGGCGCCGGCTATGACGCGCAGCTGCGCTACGACGGGTACACGGACACCCTGGACCAGTACCTGCTCGCCAACACCGGCGAACTGGTGCGGAACATGACCGGGCAGCTGGACACCTACGACATCTCCGGCGCGTGCGACGAGCTCCGCGGCTACCTGGACATGCTGACCAACTGGTACGTCCGCCGCAGCCGCCAGCGCTTCTTCGACGAGGACCGGGACGCCTTCGACGCCCTGTACACCGCCCTGGAGGCTGTCTCACGTGCGGCGGCGTCGCTGCTGCCGCTGGTGACGGAAGAAATCTGGCGGGGTCTCACCGGCGGCCGCTCCGTGCACCTGGCTGACTGGCCCGACGCCGCACAGTTCCCGGCCAACCCGGACCTGGTCGAGGCCATGGACCGGGTGCAGCAGATCTGCTCCACCGGTTCCTCCCTGCGGAAGGCAGCGAACCTGCGTGTCCGCCTGCCACTCCAGGAACTCACCGTGGTGGCACCCGGGGCCGATGCGCTGGAAGGCTTCGCCGCCGTCCTCGCGGACGAACTCAACCTCCGCTCGGTCCGGCTGCTGGACGCCGCCACTGCCTCCCCCGAGGAGTTCGGCATCCAGCAGAAGCTGGTGGTCAACGCCCGCGCTGCCGGCCCCCGCCTGGGCAAGAACGTCCAGGTGGCCATCAAGGGCTCCAAGTCCGGTGACTGGTCCGTGGATGACGCCGGCGTGGTGACCGCGGGCGGGCTCCAGCTGGAACCCCAGGAGTACACGCTGGAAACCGTCGTGGCGGAATCCGACGGCGGATCGGCCTCCGTGGCGGTGCTTCCGGGCGGCGGCTTCGTGGTCCTCAACACTGAGGTCACCCCGGAGCTCGAAGCCGAAGGCCTGGCACGCGACATGGTCCGCGCCATCCAGCAGGCCCGTAAGGACGCCGGACTCAACGTCAGCGACCGGATCCGCACAACGGTGACGGCTGCCCAAAACGTGGTGGACGCCCTGCTGGCGAACGCGGAGTTGGTCAAAGGTGAAACACTGACCGTGGACCTCGCCGCGGAGCCTGCCGACCTGGCCGAGCCCGCCGTCGCCGTCGAAAAAGTGGAGGCCTAGGACATGACCGATCACTTCTCAGTGGAAAGTGTCTACGCCGAACTGCTCGGCCGGGCACCGGAAAACAAGATGGAACCCCGGCTGGCTCCGCTCTTCCGGGCCATGGAGGTGCTGGGTGAGCCCAACAAGGCGTACCCGATCATTCACGTGACGGGCACCAACGGCAAGACCTCCACCTCCCGCATGATCGAAGCCGTCCTCCGCGCCCACGGGCTGAGCACCGGCCGCTACACCAGCCCGCACCTGTCCAAAGTCACCGAGCGGATCAGCATCGACGGCCATCCGATCCCTGACGAGACGTTCGTCCGGATCTGGGATGAGATCCGTCCCTACCTGCAGATCGTGGACGCGGAACTGGAAGCGGAGGGGCAGCCGCGCCTCACGTACTTCGAGTGCCTCACCATCCTGGCTTCGCCGTCTTCGCGGACCAGCCGGTCAACGTGGCCATTATCGAGGTGGGCCTTGGCGGCATCACCGACGCCACGAACGTGGGCGACGGCCAGGTCTCGGTCATCACCCCGATTTCGCTGGACCACACCGACCTGCTGGGGGACACCCCCGGGGACATCGCCCTGGAAAAGGCCGGCATCATCAAGCCGGGCGGTTACCTGGTGAGCGCAGCGCAGCCGCTGGACGCCGCGCAGGTGCTCCTCGAGAAAGCCAAGGAAGTGGGCGTGCCGTTCCGCTTCGAGGGCGTGGAGTTCGGCGTCGAGTCCCGGACCGTGGCGGTCGGCGGCCAGATGGTCACCATCCAAGGCATCGCCGGCCGGTACCCGGACCTCCTGGTGCCCCTGCACGGTGCCCACCAGGCCCAGAACGCCGCCGTGGCGGTGGCCGCGCTGGAGGCGTTCTTCGGCGGCGAAAAGGAACTCAACTTCGAAGTGCTGCAGGAGGGCTTCGCCGGGGTGACGTCCCCCGGTCGGCTGGAAGTGGTGCGTACCGCGCCCACCATCATCGTCGACGCCGCCCACAACCCGGACGGTATCAAGGCGTCAGCCGCCGCACTGCAGGAGGCCTTCACGTTCACCCGCCTTGTTCCAGTGGTGGGCGTGCTCAAGGAAAAGGACGCCGAGGAGATCCTGCGCGAGCTCAAGGAATCCCTGGGTGGCATTGCCGAGGAATACTGCTTCACGCAGTCGAACTCGCCGCGCGCCGTTCCGGCCGCCGAACTCGCCGAACTTGCCGTTGACCTCGGCTTCGGCGAGGACAACGTGCACATCGCCGAGAAGCTTGACGACGCCCTTGAATGGGCCGTGGAGCGGGCCGAAGCCAATGACGACCTCTCCGGCGGCGTCTTGGTGACCGGTTCCATCACGCTGGTTGCGGAAGCCCGGATCCTGCTCGGAAAGACGGAGGCATAGGAATGGCCAGGCTCACCAAGGCCCAGCGGGAGTGGCGGCCGGGCATGCCCCGGAAGCGCCGCTCCACCAAGGTCATGTTCGCCTCCACGGTGCTGCTCCTGGAAGCATTCGTGATGTTCTTCGCCACCCTGGCGGTCTTTGGCCTGCGACGCGGCGAGTTTCCGCCGGCGCTGATCCTGGGCGTCGGCATCGGCCTGAGCGTGGTCATGGTCCTGGCCTGCGCTGTCCTGACAAAGCCCTGGGGCGTCGGCCTCGGCTGGATCCTGCAGATCGTGCTGGTCCTGACCGGCATCTTCGAACCCGCCATGTTCCTGGTGGGGGCCCTCTTCGCACTGGCTTGGTGGTACGGAATCAGGACCGGCATCCGGCTGGACCGCGAAGCTGCCCAGCGCGAGCGTGAGCAGGCCGAGTGGGAAGCAGCCCACCCGGACCAGGCCGCCGGTCCCGGCCAGCCGCAAACCCCCTAAACCGGCCGGATCCTGCCGGCGGGTCCCCGTAGACTTGTCCCGAAACCCCACCAACGCATTGGAGCAGTTGTGACCACTGAGCGCACCCTCGTCCTGATCAAGCCCGACGGCGTCGCCCGTAACCTCACCGGTGCCATCCTGGCCCGCGTCGAAGCCAAGGGATACACCCTTGCTGAACTGAAGAAGGTGGAAGCCACCCGCGAACTGCTCGAGCAGCACTACGAGGAGCACATTGGCAAGCCGTTCTATGAGCCGCTGGTGGAGTTCATGCTCAGCGGACCCGTGGTGGCGGCCATTTTCGAGGGCCACCGCGTCATCGAGGGCTTCCGCTCGCTGGCCGGCACCACCGATCCCACGACGGCGGCCCCGGGCACCATCCGCGGCGACTTCGGCCGCGACTGGGGCCTGAAGGTCCAGCAGAACCTGGTGCACGGCTCCGACTCCACCGATTCAGCCGAGCGCGAGATCAAGATCTGGTTCTAGGCGGCCTGAACGAAGCAAAGGGAAGGCCGGTGTTCTGACGAACACCGGCCTTCCCTTTGCTGTTACTGCGCCTAGAACCCTGACGTTCCCGCGAACACCTGGATGAACGCGAAGAAGATGCTGGCGGCCACAGCCACGTAGAGCAGGGCCACGATGATCCAGCCGGAATCAGCCACAACGCGTGCGGCGCCGGAGCGGAGCGGGATGATGCCTGCGCTGATATTCCGGATGGTGACCCAGATGAAGAGGGGGATCATGGCGGCCCAGACGATCATGCAGAAGGGGCACAGGATGTGGATGTCGTAGAGCGCCTGCGACCACAGCCACACCACGAAGGCGAAGCCAGGGTGACGCCCGTCTGCAGGCCCACCCAGAACCACCGGGCAAAGGTGGCGCCGGACAGCAGTGCCATGCCAACGGTGATGATGACGGCGAACGCCACGATCCCGATAAACATGTTGGGGAAGCCGAACAGGGAGCTCTGCCAGGTCTTCATCACATCCCCGCAGGAAATCCAAGGATTGACGTCGCACACGGTGGTGTGGTTCGGGTCCTGGAGCACGGCAAGCTTTTCCAGGACCAGGGTCCCGGAGGCCAGCCAGCCGACGGCCCCCGTGATCACCAGCAGCCAGCCGAAAGGCCGGTTGCGGGCCATGAAGGGCACGGCTGCGGAACTGGTGTCCGGGCCGGTGGTCCGGTCCGGGGCTTCGGTGCCGCTGGCGGGGGAGATGCTGGGCATTGGTATGGGGTCCTTTTCGTCCGGTGCTCCTTGCCCGATTGTAACGCCGCGGGCTGGATGCCACTCCCAGGAAAAAGGTCCGCAGCCTCCGCCTCCGCCGTGATTTCGTCCGGATGTGAGAGAATGAACCTGGCTGGAAGCCGATCCACATTCGGACTCCGGTCCGGTGGACTGTTCTCAAGACCGCCAATGATGAGCAGGGCAGGCTTCGAAGGCTGACAGCACTCCCGCGACTCCATTGGACGGCACCTGGTTGTGGCGCGTAGAACAACGGGTTTCAGGACGTCCCCCGGCTCCCACGGGCTGCCGCACCCCAATGCCGGTGCGAACCTGGGAGTATCCACTTGACTTCTGTCAACGCCTGCGGGTTTTGACAATATGTGCCCCAATGGGTGCCGGATGTGGCGGTACGTCAGGGGCAGGAGTGTAGCTGCATATGGAAAACGAGCAAGACTTGGCCGTTAACGGCGAAACGACGGCCACAGAGCCCGCCGTTGCACCCAAGAGGACCCGCCGCAAGGCGGCACCGAAAACCGACGACGGCGGCGCCACTGTCCCGGCCGACGCCGCCACCGCGGAGAATGTCGAGGCTGCGGCGGAGGAAACCAAGGCACCGGCCCGCCGGACCCGTGCACGCAAGAAGGTAGACGCCGCGGAGCCCCTCCCCGTGTTCGCCGGCGACGCCGCAGAGACCGCAGCCGCTTCGGCTGATGCCGCCGAGGGCGCGCCTGCCGCGCCGGAAGCGGAAGAGAAACCCGTCCGCCGCCGTCGGGTTGCCACCCGGAAGGCCGCTGCCCCGGCAGCCGGGGCTGCAGCAGCAGAGCCGGCTGCAGAAGCTGCGCCGGCGGAAACTGTTTCCGCGCAGCCGGAGGCGGCTGCCGGCGGAGCAGAAGACACCGCCGCAGCACCTGCCGCGGAGCAAACACCTGAGGCAGCGCCCGAAGAGGCGCCCGCAGCTGCGGACACCGCCCAGGCGCCGTCGGACGCTGCCGCCGCCAGTGAAGCGCCGCAACAGCCAGTGGCCGGGCAAGCAACCGAGACGGAGGAGCCTGCAAAGGAGGCTGCCAGCCCCTTCGCCTCGCTGTTCCTGGAACCGGCTTCCCCTACTTCCGTACTGTTCCAGGCCCCGGACCTGAGCACTGTCGTGCGCCCGGCTCCGGCCGTCCCCGAGGAAGTGGAAGAGGACGACGCCGAGGACGACGACACCGACGATTCAGCCGGCCGCCGCAGGCGCCGCAGCCGTGGCCGCCGCAGCCGCGGCCGTAGCGAAGACCGCGCCGCGGAGGCTGCCACTGACGGCGATGCCGGCGAAGACGCCGAAGCGGAGGGCGACGAAGGGTCTGCCCTGCTGGAAGAGGGCGTCACCTCCCGCCGGCGGCGCCGGCGGCGCCGCGGCGACCAGGACCTCGAACTGACCGGTGGCGGGGACGACGATCCGCCCAACACGGTGACCCGCGTCCGTGCGCCCCGCGCGGTGAGCGAAGCGCCCGTGAGCAACCGGGTGGCCAGCGTCAAGGGTTCCACCCGCCTTGAAGCGAAGAAGCAGCGCCGGCGTGAGTCCCGCGATACCGGGCGCCGCCGCACGGTGATCACCGAGGCAGAGTTCCTGGCGCGCCGGGAATCCGTGGACCGCCAGATGATCGTCCGCCAGCGCGACGACAGGATCCAGATCGCAGTCCTCGAAGACGGCGTCCTGGCCGAGCACTTCGTCTCCAAGACCCAGCAGGACTCGCTGATCGGCAACGTGTACCTGGGCAAGGTCCAGAATGTGCTGCCGTCCATGGAGGCGGCATTCGTTGACATCGGGCGCGGCCGCAACGCCGTCCTGTACGCCGGTGAAGTCAACTGGGAAGCCGTCAACCTCGAAGGCAAGCAGCGCCGGATCGAGAACGCCCTCAAGTCGGGCGACACCGTCCTGGTCCAGGTGACCAAGGACCCGGTGGGCCACAAGGGCGCACGCCTGACCAGCCAGATCTCGCTGCCCGGCCGCTACCTCGTGTACGTCCCCGGCGGGTCCATGACGGGCATCTCACGCAAACTGCCCGACGTCGAACGCAACCGGCTCAAGCGCATCCTCAAGGACCGCCTCCCGGAGCAGGCCGGCGTGATTGTGCGCACCGCGGCGGAAGGGGCGTCCGAGGAAGAGCTCACCCACGACATCAACCGGCTGCGCGCCCAGTGGGAAGGCATCGAAAGCCAGTCCACCTCCACCAAGGTCCTGGCTCCCGAACTGCTGTACGGCGAACCGGACCTCACCATCAAGGTGGTGCGCGATGTCTTCAACGAGGACTTCTCCAAGCTGATCGTCTCCGGTGAAGAGGCCTGGGACACCATCGAGGCCTATGTCACCTACGTTGCCCCGGACCTGGTGGGCCGCCTCGAGAAGTGGACCAAGGACCAGGACATCTTTGCCGCCTGGCGGATCGACGAGCAGATCCACAAGGCCCTGGAACGGAAGGTCTTCCTCCCGTCCGGCGGTTCCCTGGTAATCGACCGCACCGAAGCCATGACCGTGGTGGACGTCAACACGGGCAAGTTCACGGGCAGCGGCGGCAACCTGGAGGAAACCGTCACCAAGAACAACCTCGAAGCAGCCGAGGAAGTGGTGCGCCAGCTCCGCCTCCGCGACATCGGCGGCATCATCGTCATCGACTTCATCGACATGGTCCTGGAATCCAACCGCGACCTTGTGCTGCGCCGGCTGGTGGAGTGCCTGGGCCGCGACCGCACCAAGCACCAGGTCGCCGAGGTCACGTCCCTGGGCCTGGTCCAGATGACCCGCAAGCGCATGGGCACCGGGCTCCTGGAGGTATTCGGAGAGCAGTGCGAGGCCTGCGCCGGACGCGGTGTCGTCACCCATGACGACCCCGTGGAGCACCGCCGCGCCAACATCGTTGCCGCTGAACACCATGTCCAGCGCACCGACAACCGGCCTGACGCCCGGGCCGAAGGCCACCGGAACGAGGGCCAGCGGACCGACAGCAGCCAGCCCGGGGGACGCCCTGACCGCAAGCGCCGGCGCGGACGCGGCGGCCAGCAGCCCCGAGGCTGCCCCGGCAGCCGCGGTGCATGTCCACACCGTCCATCCGGACCCGGCCGACGCCGAGCGCCACGCCAAAGCTGAAGCCACCCGGCTGGCCCTTGCCAACATCGCGGCGGCCGCGCATGCTGCGCACCTGCATGACGACGAGGTTGCGGCGGCCCGGCAGGCGCAGTCGGGCGCGCAGCCGGCAGCGCCGGCCGTGGAAGAGAAGCACGACGCCGGCACCCCGCCACGTCCTGCGGCTGTCCTGACCTTCGGCGGCGAGAAGGTTGTCCTTCCGTTCGTGGAGCATGCGGAAGAGCAGCAGCCCCGCCCGGCCCTCACCCTGGACAGGCTTGCCGAAGCGTTCGCCCACCTGGGCGAACCGGCACCTGCCGCCGAAACACCGTCGGAAGAGCCGGAAGCCAAGCGGCCCGAGGCCGTTCCGGCGCAGGTGGAGCAGCCGGTTGCCCCCGCGGAAGCGGGGAAGGACTGGTCTGACCACACGGTGGAACAGTCCCGCCAGCGCCGGCCGCGGCGCAACCGCAGCGCCAGCCGCGCCCAGGGTGCCGCCAACGAAACCACCGTGCAGCAGCACGAGAACGTTCCGGCGGCCAGTGCCGGACATACCCATGCTGCAAAGGCCCCGGAACCCGCGGCGTCCTCACCGAAAGGCAAGGACGGCGCGCCCAAGCCCGCCGAAGCGCCCATCATCCTGGGCGTCGGCGTTCCTGCCTCGGAGCTCTAGCCCGGGCAGGGCCAGCCACCGGGAAGTCCCCGTCTCATGGACGATTCCCCTCCGCATTCCGGGGGGAACGGTCCATGAAGCGGGGACTTCCTGCATGCGGGGGCTGTCACTTTTCCCGGGCTCCCATGTCAGCGGCTAGGCTGGGAAACCGACACGGGGTGCCGCGCGAAGGGCCGGCTGAGATCCAGACCCGTTGAACCTGTCCGGCTAGTACCGGCGAAGGGATGTCTTTTGTCTTCGACGCTCTTAATACCCGCGGAAACTTCCCAGCCAGGCGCTGTCCCGGATGCAACCGTCCAGGCCGCGTCCGCCCGGCCGGCGGCAGGCCGGGACGTGCCGCGCGTCCTGTCCATTGCCGGCTCGGACCCGTCAGGCGGCGCCGGGATCCAGGCGGACCTGAAAAGCATCGCGGCACACGGTGGCTACGGCATGGCCGCCATCACCGCGCTGACCGCGCAGAACACCCGCGGCGTGGCGGCAGTCCACCTGCCGCCCGCGTCATTCCTCGCCAGCCAGCTGGACGCCATCAGCGACGACATCACCATCGACGCCGTCAAAATCGGCATGCTGGGCGACGCCGGGGTTATCGCCACAGTGCGGACCTGGCTGGAGAAGGTGCGTCCCGCAGTCATGGTCCTCGATCCGGTGATGGTGGCCACCAGCGGCGACCGGCTGCTCCAGGAATCCGCCGAGGCGGCGCTTCGCGACCTGCTGCCGCTGGCCCACCTCATCACGCCGAACCTGGCCGAACTTGCGATGCTCGTGGGCGAAGAGCCCCAGGATTCCTGGGCCGGGGCCCTTGAACAGGGCCGGAAGCTGGCCGACGCCACCGGAGCAACGGTGCTGGTGAAGGGCGGCCACCTGTCAGGTGCGCAGTGCCCGGACGCCCTGGTCAACACTGCCGGCCTGCTGCGGGCCGAAGTCATCGAGGTGCCGGGGGAGCGGGTGGCCACCAGGAACAGCCACGGAACGGGCTGCTCGCTGTCCTCTGCAATGGCCACGGTGCAGGCGCGGCTGGGGGACTGGGAAGCAGCGCTGCGGGAAGTGAAGCCCTGGCTGGCAGGAGCGCTGGGGGACTCTGCCCGGCTTGAGGTAGGGACCGGGAACGGGCCCGTGCACCACTTCCACCACCTGCGGCCCGTTCCGCAGCCGGGGGCGTTTGAGGCCCTGCTCCGGGCGGAAGCCGAAGCGGACCTGGATGCCATCTACCGCCTGGACTTCATCCGCGGCCTGGTCTCGGGCAGCCTGCCGGAACAGGAATTTGCCTACTACCTGGCCCAGGACGCCATTTACCTCAACGGCTACTCCCGCGTGCTGGCACGGGCAAGCGCCCTGGCACCCACTGAAGCGGAGCAGCTGTTCTGGGCCGGATCCGCGCAGCAGTGCCTGGAGGTTGAGTCCGAGCTGCACCGGTCCTGGTTGAGCACGCGTCCCGTCCGGGCCGAACTCGGCCCCGTGACAAAGTCCTACGTCGACCACCTCACCGCGGCCTCGGCGTCGGGCAGCTACGCGGTGCTTGCCGCGGCTGTCCTGCCGTGCTTCTGGCTGTATGCGGAGGTGGGCAAGACCCTCCACGCACAGTTCCTCGCCGCGGGGGAACCGGCCGGCCACCCCTACGCGGAGTGGCTCCGGACCTACGCTGACGAGGACTTTGCCGCAGCGACCCGCAAGGCAATTGCCATCGTGGACGCGGCCGGACGGGCCGGCTCGGACGGCGAACGGGCCGCCATGGTCACGGCCTTTAAACAGTCCTGCCGCCTGGAAGTGGACTTTTTCGACGCGCCGCGGCTGCACGCCTGAGCCTCCGGGCCCCGTCCCGCCGGTACCATTGTTGGTGCGCGGTCCCGCCGCCCGGCCGGCCTGTGGTTGCTATCACAGCCGGCGCGCCGGAGCCAGCCTCATTTGCGGCCGAAGACGAAATTAGCGTAGTCTAGTTCTTCGGTGCTTACGCCAACACTTGGGTTATGACCCCACGGCGTTGAGGCACAGCGAGAAGCCAGCCTGTTAGAGCCGGTTCCGCACGCAAATTTAGTTAGAAACGTCGAGAGAAGTGAGTTCCCAAGTGGTGTACGCGATTGTCCGCGCAGGCGGCCGCCAAGAGAAGGTTTCCGTCGGAGACTTCGTTACCCTGAACCGCGTCGCCGGTGGGGCTGGCAGCACCATTCAGCTGCCCGCGCTGCTCCTGGTAGACGGTGACAAGGTCACCTCCGCCGCTGCTGACCTGGCCAAGGTGACTGTTACGGCTGAGATCCTCCAGGACCTCCGCGGTCCCAAGGTTGTCATCCAGAAGTTCAAGAACAAGACCGGTTACAAGAAGCGCCAGGGTCACCGCCAGGAACTGACCAAGGTCAAGATCACCGGCATCAAGTAACCACCGGTTACTGTTCAGGTTTTTCAGCAAATTCCCCAGAATTTAGAGGCAGGCATTTCAGATGGCACATAAAAAGGGCGCGAGCTCCACTCGCAACGGCCGCGACTCCAACGCTCAGTACCTCGGCGTCAAGCGCTTCGGCGGCCAGGTAGTTTCCGCCGGCGAGATCATCGTCCGCCAGCGTGGCACCCACTTCCACCCGGGCGCCGGCGTGGGCCGTGGCGGCGACGACACCCTGTTCGCACTGACCCCGGGAGCCGTTGAATTCGGTACCCGCCGCGGTCGCCGCGTCGTCAACATCGTTGCTGCTGCAGCTGCAGAGTAACAACCAGCATTAAAGCGGTGGAGCGGGCCTGATGGCCCGCTCCACTGTTCTTTTAACCGCATTACAATCGTGATGGCGCTTTTGGCGCCGCGAAAACAGCACTGAGGAGATTTACGTGGCCAGCTTTGTAGACCGGGTAGTACTGCACGTATCCGGCGGTAGCGGCGGCCACGGGTGCGTCTCCGTCCACCGCGAGAAGTTCAAGCCCCTCGGCGGGCCCGACGGCGGCAACGGCGGCAACGGCGGGGACGTCATCCTGCGCGTGGACCACCAGACCACCACCCTCCTTGACTACCACCACGCACCGCACCGCCACGCCACCAACGGCGGTCCCGGCATGGGCGACTGGCGCGGCGGCAAGAACGGCGAGACCCTGGTCCTGCCTGTTCCCGACGGCACCGTGGTGAAGTCCAAGGACGGCACCGTCCTGGCGGATCTCGTGGGCGAAGGCGCCGAATTTGTGGCGGCGGCCGGCGGCATCGGCGGCCTGGGCAACGCGGCCCTGTCCTCCCAGAAGCGCCGGGCTCCGGGCTTCGCGCTCCTCGGCATCGAGGGCGAATCCCGGGACATCGTCCTGGAGCTGAAGTCCATTGCGGACATTGCACTGGTCGGCTTCCCTTCAGCGGGCAAGTCCAGCCTGATCGCCGCCATGTCCGCCGCCCGGCCCAAGATTGCCGATTATCCCTTCACCACCCTCATTCCAAACCTTGGCGTGGTGCAGGCAGGCGATGTCCGTTTCACCATCGCCGACGTGCCCGGGCTGATCGAAGGGGCCAGCGAGGGCAAGGGCCTCGGCCACCACTTCCTGCGCCACGTGGAGCGCTGCGCCGCGCTGGTCCATGTCCTTGACTGCGGCACCCTGGAATCGGACCGCGACCCCCTCAGCGACCTCGCCATCATCGAGCCGAGCTTGAGAAGTACGCCGTGGACATGAGCTACGCCGGCCAGGACGGCGAAGTTGTTCCGTTGAATCACCGCCCGCGCCTGGTGGCGCTGAACAAGGTGGACCTGCCGGACGGCAAGGACATGGCCGACTTCGTCCGCCCCGAGCTGGAGTCCCGCGGGTACCGGGTGTTCGAGGTGTCCGCCACCAGCCATGAAGGACTGCGCCAGCTCGGCTTCGCCATGGCGGAGATCGTCCAGGCGGCCCGCGACGCGGTGGCTGCCGCGCCGCCCAAGGTGCAGCCGGCCGTGCTGCGGCCGCGCGCGGTCAACGAAACCGGCTTCCGGATCCGCCGCGAGGAAAAGAACCTGGAGCCGCTGTTCCGGGTCCTGGGCGAGAAGCCCGTGCGCTGGGTCAAGCAGACCGATTTCACCAACGAGGAAGCCATCGGCTACCTCGCCGACCGCCTGGCGAAGCTCGGCGTCGAAACGGAACTGTTCAAGCAGGGCGCCAAGCCCGGCGATACCGTGGTGATCGGCGAGGACGACGGCGTCGTCTTCGACTGGGAGCCCACCATGATGGCGGGTGCCGAGCTCCTGGCGTCCCCGCGCGGAACGGACGTCCGGTTCGCGGACATTGGTGACCGTCCCACCCGCAGCCAGAAGCGCGAAGAGCAGCAGGAGCGCAAGGATGCCAAGGCTGCGGCCCGGGCGGAGCTGGAGGCTGAGCGCAAGGCCGGCATCTGGACCGAGTCCGTGAGCAGCCGCCGCGTGGCCAAGCCCCTTAAGGAAAGCGGACTCGACGCCGATGACTTCTAGGACGGCCGCCGCAGAACCGGAAACCCGGGCCGTGGACAGGAGTGTGCTCGCCAACGCCCGCCGCGTGGTGGTCAAAGTCGGTTCGTCGTCGCTGACCAGCATCAAGGGCGGCATCGCCGAGGAATCACTCATCGCCCTCGCCGATGCCCTGGCCGCCAAGCGCAACGCGGGCACGGAACTGATCCTGGTGTCCTCCGGCGCCATTGCCGCCGGGCTGGCCCCGCTGGGTCTCGCCAAGCGGCCGCGGGACCTGGCAACCCAGCAGGCCGCGGCCAGTGTGGGGCAGGGGCTGCTGATGGCCCGTTACACCCAGGCCTTCGGGGCGCACGGCGTGACGGTCAGCCAGGTGCTGCTTACCGCCGAAGACCTGATGCGCCGGAGCCAGCACACCAACGCCTTCCGGGCCCTTGACCGGCTCCTGAACCTGGGCGTGGTCCCTGTCGTCAACGAGAATGACACCGTCGCCACGCACGAGATCCGGTTCGGCGACAACGACCGGCTCGCCGCCCTGGTGGCGCACCTGGTCCGGGCCGACGCTCTGGTGCTGCTGTCCGACGTCGACTCCCTTTACGACGGCCCGCCGTCGCACGGGGCCAAGCGGATTCCCCTGGTCGAAGGACCCCACGACCTCGAAGGCGTCACCATCGGCAAAGCCGGCAAGGCCGGCGTCGGCACCGGCGGGATGATGACCAAGGTGGAGGCAGCCACCATGGCCGCCGGCTCCGGCATCCACGCCCTGGTCACCTCCACGCCCAACGCGGCCGCCGCCCTGAACGGCGAAGACGTGGGCACCTGGTTCACTGTCAACGGCTCACGCAAACCCGTCCGTCTCCTCTGGCTGGCACACGTCGCCTCCGTGCAGGGCCGCCTGGTCCTGGACGACGGCGCGGTGCGGGCCGTGCGGCACCACCGCACCTCCCTGCTGCCCGCGGGCATCTCGGCGGTACACGGGGATTTTGAAGCCGGCGACGCCGTCGAGATCGCGGGTGCCGACGGCACCGTGGTGGCGCGCGGGCTGGTGAACTACTCGTCCGAGGAACTGCCGCGCATGCTCGGACGGTCCACCCGGGACCTCGGGGAGGAACTGGGCACCGGCTACGACCGCGAAGTTGTTCATGTTGACGACCTGGTTCTGGTCTGAGTCCCCGGCTCGCCTAAACTTGGAACATGACTGAGGCCCTGATTTCCAACACTGCTGACAATTCCGTAGACGCTGCCGCTGCCGGTGCGCAGCCGGGCACGCCTGCAGCAGCGCCGGAATCCGCCTCGGTTCCCCTCTCCGAGGCCGAGGTCCAGGCTGCAGTCCACGCCATCGCCGACCGTTCACGCACCGCCGCCCGCCGGATGGCCATGGCCAACCGTGCCTGGAAGGACCGGGCACTGCGGGCAGTGGGCGCCGCCCTGGAGGAAAACACCCAGGCGATCCTGGCCGCGAACGCCACGGACGTTGCCGCCGGCAAGGCCAACGGCACCTCCGTTGCCATGCTTGACCGCCTGACGCTGACCGAGGCCCGCATCGCCGGCTGGTGGCAGCGCTCGAAAACCTGGCCAACCTGCCCGACCCCGTCGGCAACGTGGTCCGCGGCCAGACCCTGCCCAACGGCCTGCGCCTGCGCCAGGTCAACGTCCCCATGGGCGTGGTGGCAGCCATCTACGAAGCCCGCCCCAACGTCACCGTGGACATCGCCGGCCTGGCCCTCAAGAGCGGCAACGCCGTGATCCTGCGCGGCGGCAGCGCTGCCGAGGCCACCAACGAGGTCCTGGTGCGGGTGCTGCGTGAGGCCCTCGAATCCGTCGGCCTGCCCGCCGACGCCGTGCAGACCGTGGACCAGTACGGACGCGCCGGCGCCAACGTGCTCATGCGGGCCCGCGGCAGGGTGGACGTCCTGATTCCCCGCGGCGGCCGGGACCTCATCCAGACGGTGGTCAACAACTCCGCCGTCCCCGTCATCGAGACGGGGGAGGGCAACGTGCATATCTTCATCGACGAATCCGCCGGCGAAGAGATGGCCGTGGAGATCCTGCTCAACGCCAAGACCCAGCGGCCCAGCGTCTGCAACACCGTTGAAACGCTCCTGGTCCACTCCGGGTCCACTGTACTTCCCGCCGTCGCTGCCGCCCTGAGCAAGGCCGGCGTGCGGCTGCACGCGGATGACCGCATCCGTGCCGCCCTGCCTGCCAACATCGAGGCGGAACCGGCCACGGATGAGGACTGGGGCACCGAGTACATGGACCTGGATCTGGCCGTTGCCATGGTGGACAGCCTCGATGAGGCCGTCAGTCACATCCGCACCTGGTCCACCGGCCACACCGAAGCCATCCTCACCAACAACCTCGCCAACGCCGAACGGTTCATTGCCGAAGTCGATTCGGCAGCGGTCATCGTGAACGCGTCCACGCGGTTCACCGACGGCGGTGAACTGGGGCTGGGGGCCGAGGTGGGCATCTCCACGCAGAAACTGCATGCCCGCGGTCCGATGGGCCTGACCGAGCTCACCACCACCAAGTGGATCGTGCAGGGCGAGGGCCAAGTCCGCGGGTAGCAACGCGGTAACATAGACCAGACGCCAGAAAGCAGCGGACCTTTCCGCTGCCACCAACCTTTGAAACCCTAGGGGAGAAAATGCTGCTCCAGCAGATCGCCATGACCGTCGCCGAAGGCGAAGAACACGAACTCGCGCCGTTGTGGGCTGAGCCGTGGGTCTTCGGCGTGGTCATCTTCGCCATCTTCCTGGTGCTGATGTTCATCACCCTCTCCTACAAGAACCTGGGCAACCGCCACGCTGCGACCGAGGAGCACGCGGATCCGCACCGCCAGCACCCGAACAAGCACGATCACGGGCAGGGCCACTAACATTTCCCGCGTTTTGCGCCACAGCGGCCCCGGCCGCAGGCTGCGCCTGGGCGTGATGGGTGGGACGTTCGACCCCATCCATCACGGCCACCTGGTTGCTGCCAGCGAAGTTGCCGCCGAGTTCGACCTGGACGAGGTGGTTTTCGTCCCCACCGGCCAGCCGTGGCAGAAGTCCCACAAACAGGTCAGCGAGCCCGAGCACCGGTACCTCATGACGGTGATTGCCACGGCCTCGAATCCGCGCTTCACCGTGAGCCGGGTGGACATCGAGCGTCCGGGCCCCACCTACACCATTGACACCCTTCGTGACCTGCGCGCGCAGCGTCCGGATGCGGATCTCTTCTTCATCACCGGGGCGGACGCCCTGGCCCAGATCCTGTCCTGGAAGGACATCGACGAACTGTGGTCGCTGGCCCATTTCGTCGGCGTCACCCGCCCGGGCCACGTGCTGGACGGCATGGGACGGGACGACGTCAGCCTGCTCGAAGTGCCCGCCATGGCCATCTCCTCCACGGACTGCCGGGCCCGGGTCGCGGCGCACGACCCCGTCTGGTACCTGGTGCCGGACGGTGTGGTGCAGTACATCGCCAAGTACGGTCTCTATGCCCAGGTGCCGGCGGACGGGAACCAGCCATCCTCCGAAGCACGTGAACCAGCCAGTACTGAATGAGTTCTCAATGAGCCAGGAACAGCCCCCCATCCGCAGCCGCCGGGAACTCCGGAAGGCCAGGGACGCCCAGCAGGCGTCCGTGTCCACAGGCCCGGAGCAGCTTGCCCCTGCCACTGACCGGCAGCCTGCGGCGCTGCCGGACGCCAAGCGCCCGGCAGGCCCGGGCGCTGATGCGACCCCTCCTGCCGCCGGCGCGCAGGCGGCCGCCGCCAAGACTGCCGACCCGGTTTCCACCCAGCGGTCGTCCCAGATCCGGGCCCGGGACCGCGCAGCATTGCGCACCATCAAAGAGCTGGAAGAAAAAGAAGGCCAGCTCGCCGCCGGTGGTCCGCCCACCCGGCGCCAGCTCCGCCTGCAGCAGCTCAAGGAACAGGCGCTGACCGCCGCCAACCCCATCGTTCCGCCTGCCGCGGGTCCTTCGGCTGCTCCCGCCGAACCTGCCGCCGCGGCGGGCCACAAGCCGCAGCGGGCACAGGATGCCGACTCGCCTGCGGCCAAGACGCCGCCCGCCGCGAAGAACCCGCCCGCCAAGGGAGGACCGGCCGCCGCTGCCCGCTCCGGGGGACCGGAGGGTATGACGGTTGAGCAGGCCCTTGCTGCCAGGGCACTGATCGCGGAGCAGGCCAGGAACCAGATCGCCAAAATGGAGCACATTGCCTCCATGGATCCGGAAGCGGTGGACCCCGACATTCTGGCGGAGCAGATTGCCCTCGCCGAACGAGCCGCCGTCATGAACCGCCGCGCCCTCGCCAAGCAAAAACTTGCCGAGCAGGCAGGCACGCAACCGGTCCCCGCGAAGGACCCGGCCACCAAAGACGCAGCCTCCCAGGAGCGCCCCGGCCCGTCAACAGCCAGCAACCTGGCCATGGTCACACCGCTTGAGTTTGTGCAGGTTCCCGGCATCGACCGCCCGGTGATGAAGCCGCCGGCCACCTCCCACGTACCCGTTGCCACCCGCCCCGGTACAAAGGTCCCGCCTGCCGGCACAAGCAAGCAGCGGCGTCCCGCCAGCCGGCCCAACCAGGCAGCGGCGAACAGTGCATCCGGCCGTTCCCAGGTCATCGCCCGCGCCGAGGCTGCCGCCCGCGCGGCCACCCGTCCCAAGGCTGTTGTCTTCCCGGAAGACCAGTCCGAGGGACTCGCTGATGAACTGCCCAGGGTCCCGGCCAGTTCAGCCTACGGGCTCGACCCCCTGGACGCGGCCACTGCCGGACTGGCCCGGGCAAAGCGGAACCGGGTACTGCAGCTGTGCATCCTGCTTTTCGGCATCGTGGCGCTCATCTCAGGCATCTTCCTGATTATCAGCGGCATCTCCAGCTGACCGGCGAGCCCCCACATTTTTCACCAACAAGGAGTCCCGTGACTGCATCAGATTCATCCATCACCATAGCCCGCACCGCCGCAAAGGCGGCCGCGGACAAGATCGCCCAGGACATCGTGGCACTTGACGTCAGTGAGCGGCTGGCGCTGGCGGACGTGTTCCTCATCGCCTCCGCGCCCAGCGAACGCCAGGTCAACGCCATTGTGGACGGTATCGAGGAAGAGCTGGCCAAGCAGGACCTGCGGCCGGTGCGCCGTGAAGGCCGCTCGGGTGGCCGCTGGGTCCTGCTGGACTACTCCGACATTGTCATCCACGTCCAGCATGAAGAGGACCGGGTGTTCTACGCCCTCGAGCGTCTCTGGAAGGACTGCCCCGTGGTGGACCTCCAGCTCGGTGACGACGCCTCCGCGAAGGCAGCGGCAGCTTCCGAAGGCGAGTAGCTGGCGCACCGGCGCGGCGAATATTCCCGATTTGGAATTTTCGGAATTGCTGTTCTAAGATATTTGAGTTGCTTCGGGGGAGACCCGGAGAAAGCTTGAAAGAGCAGCAACAATCCGGGGCTGTGGCGCAGCTGGTAGCGCACCTGCATGGCATGCAGGGGGTCAGGGGTTCGAGTCCCCTCAGCTCCACCGGACAAATCCGCCGGAATCATCTGATTCCGGCGGATTTTTTGTTTCCCGCCAGGAAGTCGACGGCCTCCGGACCCCATCCACGGGCTGCTCCAGTCGCCCTCCTTATGGGCTGCACGCCGCAGACTTTCCCGATTTGGTGCATCCGCAAAAGTGCATTAAGCTGGTCAGGTTGCTCCGGGGAATTCGACCGGAACGGCAAAAGTACGGGGCTGTGGCGCAGCTGGTAGCGCACCTGCATGGCATGCAGGGGGTCAGGGGTTCGAGTCCCCTCAGCTCCACCCGATTCTCCACCAGGAGAAGGAAAGAGGAACCATCCTTCAAGGATGGTTCCTCTTCTGCTTTAAATCCGGACCCCGCGCGTCAGAGCCAGGCTGTCAGGCGCAGCGGAGGTTCCTCTCCGCCTGGCCGCTGCACCAGGACCTGGTTCACTCCGGTCAGGTTGTTCTCAAAGCCCAGCGCGCTGGAAGCCATGTACAGCCGCCACACCCGGGCCCGGCCCAGGCCGGCCAGCCCGGCCGCCTGGTCCCAGTTCTCCTCCAGCCGCCTGACCCACGCGCGCAGCGTCAAGGCGTAGTGGCGGCGCAGCGCCTCCACGTCCAGGACCTCGAAACCGGCGGACTCCAGGGCCGCAACCATCTCGCCGAGGCTGATCATCTCGCCGTCGGGAAAGACATACCGGGGGATAAACGAATCCGGATCCGGCTTTGTGGGTCCGGCGTTCCAGGAAATGGCGTGGTTGAGCAGCCGGCCGCCGGGCCGCAGCAGCGCAAACAGTGCCGCCGCGTAGCCGGGGGTATGTTCACGCCCCACATGCTCAGACATGCCGATGGAACTGACCGCATCAAACGGCCCGTCCGGTATGTCCCGGTAGTCCTGGACCCGGATGTCCACCTTGTCCGTCAGCCCGGCATCTGCTGCGCGTTTCCGGGCGAGGACCGCCTGTTCCGCCGAAAGCGTTACGCCCACCACGGTGGCCCCGTACTTTCCCGCCGCGTGCAGGGCGAAACTGCCCCAGCCGCAGCCCACGTCCAGCACGCGCATGCCGGGTTTCAGGTCCAGCTTCCGGCAGACAAGGTCCAGCTTCGCTTCCTGTGCCGCGTCCAGCCCCTCCACCAGGCGGGCGCCTGCCGTCGGGCCCCGCATACCCTCAGCATCCCCGGGCCAGACGGCGCACGAGTACACCATTGACGGCCCCAGCACCAGGGCGTAGAAGTCGTTGCCGACGTCGTAGTGGTGTGAAATGGCGGCCGAGTCCCGGCGGCGCGAATGCAGCCTGCCTTTGCGCTGGATCCGGGCCTCCTCGGGTGGCGGCGCCGGATTGGGGCCCAGGGCCCCCAGCCGGATGGCGGTGCGGACCAGGGACCAGAGTTCGGCGGGGGTGGGCGGCCGGAATGGACCGGGCTCGGTGAATTTTCCCACCGAACTCAACGCCGAGAAGGCTTCGAAGACGTCCCCGGGCGCATCGATCTCGCCGGCGACGTAAGCCCTGCTCATCCCCAGCTGCCCGGGCGACCACAGCATCCGGCGCAGGGCCCGCCGGGAACGGAATTCCAGGACGGGTGCCCCCTCCGGGCCGGCTTCGGAACCGTCCCAGGCCTTCAGGCGCAGTGGTATCTGTTCGGTTCCCAACACGATGCCCAATGCCTTGGCCAGTTTTGCTGCCGCACCGTGGTCTCTCCTCATGGTGGCTGCCTTCCCGTACAGCCCGGGCCGCCCCGGGTAACCTTGCCGTGCCCTCCCGGGCCGGTTCCTTGGGCCAACCCTAAAGCCGGAACCCCCCGCCCGACTATCATGGGGGAGTGAATTCTGCCCGCGTCGACGTCGCCGTGATCGGGGCGGGCCAGGCGGGGCTGTCCGCCGCCTACCATCTGCAGCGCCGCGGGCTCCACTACGTGGTGCTCGACGCCGAAGAAGGGCCGGGCGGTGCGTGGCGGCACCGGTGGCGGAGCCTTCGGATGGCCACCGTCAACGGGATCAGCGACCTTCCGGGCATCGCGAAACCCGCCGTCGACCCCTCCGAACCCAGTTCAGAATTCCTGACCCGCTACTTCCGTGATTATGAGGAAGAACTGGGCCTCGCTGTCCGGCGCCCCGTGAAGGTCCGCTCGGTCAGCCGCGAAGATACCGACCCGGCGGGCAGGCTGGCGATTTCCACCTCCGACGGCGAGTGGGCGGCAAAGGCGGTCATCAACGCCACGGGCACCTGGACCCGGCCGTTCTGGCCCATCTACCGGGGCAGTCCACCTTCCGGGGCAGACAGCTGCACGTGGCCGACTACGTTTCCGCCGAGGAGTTTGCCGGCCTGCATGTCATCGTGGTGGGCGGCGGGATCTCCGCCGTCGGACTTCTGGACGAAATCTCGCAGGTGACCTCCACCAGCTGGTTCACCAGGCGGGAACCGGTGTGGCGGGATGCGGAGTTTGACGCCCGGGCGGGACACGACGCGGTGGCGCTCGTGGAGGAGCGGGTCCGCAAGGGTCTGCCGCCGCAGAGCGTGGTGTCGGTGACGGGGCTGATCTGGACGCCAGCACTCCGGGCTGCTTCGGCACGGGGCGCGCTGGACCGGCAACCCATGTTCATGGCCATTGAGCCGGACGGGGTGCGCCTGGCAGACGGGAGTCTCCTGAGGGCCGACGTCATCCTCTGGGCCACCGGATTCCGTGCCGAGCTCGAGCATCTGGCGCCGCTTCACCTGCGCGGGCCCGGCGGTGGAATCGTCATGGACGGAACACGGGTGGCGGCCGAACCGCGCGTGCACCTGGTGGGTTACGGGCCGTCGTCGTCCACCATCGGAGCCAACCGGGCGGGCCGCGCGGCCGTGGCCGCCATCCTGAAGCTGCCAGGAGTAGCTCCCGCCGCGGAAACGGTAACGTGGGGCTGACCCCGTTTTCCGACGTGAAAGCGCGGGCCGGGCATCGGGAACAGCAGAAAGCAGCAGGCATCAGTGGCAACCAACCGTCTTGAGGACGTCTTCCAAGTGCTCCGGCGGCGGCCCGACGTAGAGGCCCCCAACCTCCAGGCGTGGGATGCCACCGACCGGCTGCTGCTGGAGACGGCCCGGGACCACGTCGCCCCGGGCAGCCGGCTGGCGATCATCGGCGACCGGTACGGTGCACTGACCCTCGGCGCGCTGGCGGTGCTGGAACCGGCAGCGGTCCGCGTGCACCAAGACCTGGTCACGGGGGAGCGGGCGCTGCGCCTCAACGCGGCGGACTGGCTGGCTGCAGGGCACGACGCCGGCACAGCCACTGAGCCGGCGTTTGAACAGGTGCCGCTTGGCCCCGCGCTCCTGGCGGACGCGCACGCCGTGCTCCTGCAGTTGCCGAAGACCCTGGCTGAGCTGGAGGAAATTGTGGCCGCGGTGGCCCGGCACGCGCCCGCCGGTGTGACCCTGCTGGCCGGTGGCCGGGTCAAGCACATGTCCCTGGGCATGAATGCTGTCCTGGAAAGATTCTTCGACTCGGTCCAGCCGCAGCTCGCCCGGCAAAAGTCCCGTGTCATCCTTGCCACCGGCACCAAGGCAACCCGGGAGCCGGACCGCTTCCCCGTCGTCGGCCATCTTGCCGAACTGGACCTGGAGGTCGCCGCGCACGGGGCCGTCTTTGCCGGCCCGAAGCTGGACATCGGCACCCGGTTCCTGCTGACGTTCCTGCCGGCCATGAAACCCGCCCGCCACGCTGTTGACCTCGGCTGCGGCACCGGCATCCTCGCTGCCATGTATGCCCGCCACTCACCCGAATCCACCGTCACCGCCACCGACCAGTCGGCCGCTGCCGTGGCCTCCGCCCTGGCCACTGCCCGTGCGAACGGGCTTCAGGACCGCATCCGCGTCCTGCAGGATGACGCGCTCAGCACCATGGAGGCCGGCAGCGCCGACCTGGTGCTGCTGAATCCGCCGTTCCACGTCGGGGCCGGAGTGCATGCCGGCGCCGGGCTGAAAATGATCGAGGCCGCGGGGCGCGTGCTGGCCCCGGACGGTGAACTGTGGACCGTGTACAACCGGCACCTGCCCTACCTCCCGGCGCTGGAGCGCCAGGTGGGACCCACTGCCGTCGAAGGGCAGAACCCCAAGTTCCTGGTGACCCGGAGCATCAAGCGCAAGTTCCAGTAAAGGTACGCAAGGTCCGGTAAATGTATGCGCAAAGTAGGCCGCGCCGCCGTCGCGCCCTATGGGTCTGCGCCTACGCGTAACGTACGATTCAAGCAGCACCACAACCACGTGGCCGAAGAAGTTTAGGGGACACCGTGACCGAGATCCGCCAGGCCTCTCCGAGGCGCGGAACCAACCTGCCCCGGATGGGCGACTTCAACCTCACGGTGATCCTTGATGCCATCCGCAGGTCCTCGGGCGGGCTGAGCCGCGTTGAGCTCGCAGGAATCGTCGGTCTGTCACCGCAGACCATTTCCAATATCTCCCGCCGCCTCCTGGACCAGAACCTCATTGTCGAAGCCGGCAAGGAAGGCAGCGGGCCCGGAAAGCCCCGCACCATCCTCCGCCTCAACCCCCGCGGCATGTACGCCCTGGGCGTCCACCTCGATCCCGCCGTCACAACCTTCGTGGTCCTTGACCTCGTGGGCGCCGTGGTGCGGCACTCGCGGATCAAGACCCCGGGCGGCAACGATCCGTCCGCCGTGATCAGCACCATCGCGGCCGAAATCGGCCAGCTTGTGGAGGACTCAGGGGTAGACCGGGACCGGATTGCCGGCCTCGGGGTCGCGGCACCGGGTCCCATCGACCTGGACAACGGAACTGTGGTGGACCCGCCGCTGCTGCCGGGCTGGGACCGGGTGGAGCTGCGCAATGCGCTCTCGGACGCCACCGGCTACTCGGTCCTCGTGGACAAGGACGTGACAAGTGCCGCTGTCGCCGAAACATGGGCCGGCGGACCCAGCGGCGCGGGCAGCTTCGTGTTCATGTACATGGGTACCGGCATCGGCTGCGGCATAGTGCTCAATGATGAAGTGGTGCGGGGAACGTCCGGCAATGCCGGCGAGATCGGCCATATTGTGGTGGACCCTGACGGGCCCGAGTGCGACTGCGGGCTGCGGGGCTGCGTGAAATCCTCCTGCATCCCCCAGGTCCTCGTGGCGGAAGCCGAGGCTGCCGGCATCCTGGACGGCTCCCGTGCCGGAAACAGCGGCGCCGAGATCCAGCAAAGCTTCGCCAGGCTCTGCGAACTGGCCGACGCCGGCGACCAGCGCGCTGCCGCCATCATCGACAAGTCCGCCGTGCTGGTTGCCCGGGCGGTATCGGTGGTCACCAACACCCTGGACGTCGAACGCGTGGTCTTCGGCGGCCCCTTCTGGAGCGGCATGGCAGAACGTTTCCTGGCGAAGGTTCCGCCGGTGCTGGATGCCAACAGTGCGGCCCGGCTGATCCACCCCATCGAGGTGGTGGGGACCGGCGTGGGGGAGGACGTGGGTGCCATCGGTGCAGCCTCGCTGGTGCTGGAACACACCCTTGCCCCCCGCGCCCAGCGGCTGCTGCTGGAGAGCTGACCCGACGCATTGGACCGGTGCCTTGATTGCGGCATCCCGCCCATCTAGCATGTGCATATTGCCGCGGCTGGGGCCCGCTGACAACGGGGTCCGCAGCTTTAACTGAATGGAGCACCATGCGTCACCGGGCCCTGAAAAACATGTCATTGTTCGCCGCGGCACTGGTTGCGCTGGCGGCCTGCAGTCCCGGTACTCCGGACGAGGGGTCCAAGACCCTGAAAGTGGCGTACCAGAAGACGGATTCCTTCACCGCGCTGGACACGATGTTCCAGTCGGCCAAGGAGGAGTTCGAGGCAGCGAACCAGGGCGTCACCGTTGAGCTGCAGCCCATTCACGGCAACGACGATGACTACGGCACAAAGCTGGCCCTCGCCCTGCGCTCGCCGTCCACCGCGCCCGACGTGTTCTACGAGGACACGTTCAAGGTTCGCTCGGACGTGGACGCGGGCTACCTCCTGAAGCTTGACTCCCACCTTGAGGGGTGGGAGGACTGGGACAAATACGACGACGCCGCCAAGGCAGCCGGCCGCGCGGACGACGGCGGCACGTACGCGGTGCCGCTGGGCACCGATACCCGGGCCATCTGGTACAACAAGAAAGTCTTAGCGGCCGCCGGCATCAGCGAACCCTGGCAACCGCGCAGCTGGCAGGACATCCTCGACGCCGCCCGGAAGATCAAAGCCAACGATCCCTCCGCCATCCCGTTCAACATGTACGCAGGCAAGGGAACCGGCGAGGGCACCGTCATGCAGGGGTTCTACGAACTGCTCTACGGCACCGGATCCAGCCTCTACGACGAGGAATCCAAGAAATGGGTCGTCGGGTCCGCCGGATTCAAGGACTCGCTGGGCTTCCTCAAGACGCTCTATGACGAACAGTTGGCCGTCACCCCCGCGGAGGCACTGGACGCGAACGTCTGGAAGAAGGTGTTCGGCGAATGGTTCCCGGACGGAAAGCTGGGCGCCACCGTGGAAGGCTCCTACGCGCCGTCGTTCTGGCAAAAGGGCGGCAGCTACGAGTGGCCCGGCTACGAGCAGGACATGGGCGTGGCCCCGTTCCCCACCCAGAACGGTGACGCTCCCGGCGCAGTCAGCATGTCCGGCGGCTGGACCCTGGCAGTGGGCGCCGAAACCAAGGAGCCGGACCTGGCGTTCAAGTTCCTGTCGACGGCGCTGAACCAGAAGAACTCCCTGGCGTTCACCGTGGAGAGCTCGCAGATCGCCGTCCGGACAGACGTGGCTGCAGACCCCGGCTACCAGGACGCCAACCCCTTCGTGAAGGACGTCTCAGACCTGGTGAAGGTCACCCGGTACCGGCCGGCCACGTCCGACTACCCCCGGATCTCCGCCGCTGTCCAGGAGGCAACCGAGGCGGTCATCACCGGCAGCCGGACGCCGGAGCAGGCCGCCGCCGACTACGATGCAGCAGTCACGGATATTGTGGGCGGCGACAAGACCGTCCGGAAGTAACCTGTGCTGCTGAGCCACCGGGCCCGGCAGCTGGTCCGCTACCTGCCGGTCCTCCCTGCCGTTTTGCTCCTGCTGGTCTTCCTCGCCGGCCCCGTGCTGTGGGCCTTCCAGGCGTCGCTGACCAATGCCGGACTGACCGGCCGCAGCGCCAGGAATCCCGAATGGGTGGGCCTGGAAAATTACCAGCGGCTGCTCACCGACCCCGTCTTCCCGCTCTCCCTCGGGCTCACGGTCCTGTTCGTGGGAGGATCTGCGGTGCTCGGCCAGAACCTGCTGGGCCTGGCCATCGCCGTACTGATGCGCCGGGCACGGCCGGCCGTCGCATCCCTCGTCGGGACGGCCGTGGTGGCCGCATGGGTGCTGCCCGAGATCGTGGCCGCCTTCGCCGCCTACGCGTACTTCAGCAAGGACGGGACGCTTAACCAGCTGCTCGGGGCCCTGGGCTTCGGCAGGCCGGAGTGGCTGTACGCGTTCCCCATGGTGGCCGTGATGCTGGCCAACGTGTGGCGCGGAACGGCCTTCTCCATGCTCGTGTACAAGGCCGCCCTCAACGACGTTCCCACCGAGGTCACGGAGGCTGCCCAAATGGACGGCGCCCGGGGCTGGCAGCGGCTGCTCTTCATCACACTGCCCATGATCCGGGGCAGCATCGCCACCAACCTGATGCTCATCACCCTGCAGACCCTGGCCGTCTTCACCCTGGTCTGGGTGATGACGGCGGGCGGGCCGGCCAACGCCAGCACCACGCTGCCCATCCTGGCCTACCAGGAGGCTTTCAAGTTCGGCGACATCGGGTACGGGACGGCGGTGGCTTCCGTGCTCATCCTGATCGGCGCGGCGTTCGGCGTCGTGTACATCCGGCTGCTGAAGGAGCCGCGGGCATGACCGCCGCGGCGAGGACGCTGCCGCCCCGTGGGGTGCAGGCGCTGGCACCCCAGCGCAGACGCGGCACCACCCCGGCGGACCTGGCCCTGCTGCTGGTGGGCGCGTGTTTCCTGTTGCCGCTCCTGTGGCTGGTCCTGGGCTCCCTGGACCCGCAGGCCGGACACGAAACCAGGGTGCCGCACCAGCCCGGGTTGGAGAACTTCGCCGCCGTCCTGACCCCGGAACTGCTGCTGCGGCCGCTGTGGAACAGCGTGGTGCTGTCCGCCGGGACAGGGGCCGTCACGCTGGTGGCCGCCGTACTGGCGGCCTATCCGCTGTCCCGTTACCGGTCCCGGTTTGACACGCCGTTCCTATACGCGGTCCTGTTCGGCACCTGCCTGCCCATCACGGCCATCATGGTTCCGGTGTACGGCCTGTTCGTCCAGCTGGAACTGCTGGACTCCATGCCGGCCACCATCTTCTTCATGGCCACCACCACGCTGCCCATGGCCATCTGGATGACCAGGAACTTCATGGACGGCGTGCCGGTGTCCCTGGAGGAGGCCGCCTGGGTGGATGGTGCCTCAAGGATGGCGGCGCTGCGCACCATCGTCCTGCCACTTATGCGCCAGGGCCTCGGCGTCGTCTTTATCTTCGTGTTCATCCAGGCGTGGGGGAACTTCTTCGTCCCGTTCGTGCTGCTCCTGTCCGAAGCGCGGCAGCCCGCCGCGGTGTCCATCTACAGCTTCTTCGGACAGCACGGGGCAGTCGCGTACGGCCAGCTGGCCGCATTCTCGATCCTCTATTCACTGCCGGTCCTGGCCCTGTACATCATTGTGGCAAGGTGGTCCGGCAGTTCCTTCGCCCTCTCCGGAGCGGTGCGGGGCTAGGGCCTGCTTAGTCGATGTCCTCGACCACAACCCCGAAGGGAATGCTGTCGTCGAGGTGGGCCTGGTGGCCGGTGGCTCCGGGGTTGTACGTAACCCGGACCCCGTGGAGCTTGTCTGCTGCGGACTGCATCAGGACAGGCCTTACAGTGCTGACGAACATCTCGTTCTTGTCGGCGAGAAATTCCTTATAACTGGCTGGAAGCTCAATCATGGCAAAAGGATAGACCTGCCGGGCCCTGATGGGGAGGGGTCCCCATTGCCGGATCCGCGGTTCGGGTCTTGGATAGGATGGCGGCGAAGTGCATCTGTTCCAGCCAAGGGCGCAGGGCACGGCCACGAACAGCCACCAGGGGGATAGACAGTGCTTCAAACCAGTGCGTCCGCGAGGATCGAACCGGCGGAGCTGGCACGGGCACAGCAGGTGGCCGCCAGTATTTCCCGGAGCTTTGAAGCCAAGGTGGTGGGCCAGTCCCGGCTGCGGGAGTCACTGCTGGTGGGGCTGCTGACGGGCGGCCACATCCTGCTGGAAAGCGTCCCGGGCCTTGCCAAGACCACCGCGGCGCAGACGGTGGCTGAAGCGGTCAGCGCCGAATTCCGCAGGATCCAGTGCACCCCGGACCTGCTGCCCAGCGACATCGTGGGAACGCAGATTTACGACGCCGCCAAAGGAACCTTCATCACTCAGCTCGGCCCCGTCCACGCCAACATCGTCCTGCTCGACGAAATCAACCGCTCCAGCGCCAAGACCCAGAGCGCCATGCTGGAGGCAATGCAGGAGCGCCAGACCTCGATCGGCGGCCAGGACTACCGGCTGCCGTCACCGTTCCTGGTGCTCGCCACCCAGAACCCCATCGAACAGGAAGGCACCTACCAGCTCCCGGAAGCGCAGATGGACCGGTTCATGCTCAAGGATGTGCTGGACTATCCGTCTCCGGCCGAGGAAGCGGAAATCATCCGGCGGATCGACGCCGGCGTCTACACGCTGGAGCAGGCTCCGGCGGCAGCAGCGTCACTGGATTCCGTGGCTGAAGTGCAGGAGATCGTCCGGCGGATCTACATCGATCCCGCCATCGTCAACTACATCGTGGGGCTGGTCTTCGTCACCCGCAACGCCCACCAGTACATCGACCAGCGGCTGGCCGGCTTCATCGAGTTCGGTGCCAGCCCGCGTGCCAGCATCGCCTTCAGCCAGGCGGCCCGGGCCGTCGCGCTGCTGAACGGCAGGGACCATGTCATACCCGAGGACGTCAAGGCGCTGGCCCACCGGGTGCTGCGCCACCGGCTGATCCTGAACTTCGATGCGGTGGCCGAGCAGGTGCCGGTGGAATCGGTGATCGACGCCGTCGTCGCCGCCGTCCAGACCCCCTGAGGCCGGCATGGCCAGCCTCCTCCTGCGGGTGAAGTCGAAGATGGCAATCTTCGCCCACCGCAAAGCACGCGGCCTGCTCGACGGCGAGTACGGTTCAGTGTTCCGCGGCCGCAGCCTGGACTTTGACGATCTCCGCGCCTACGTGCCCGGAGACGAAGTGCGGGACATTGACTGGAAAGCGTCGGCGCGGCACGGGTCGCCGCTGATCAAACGCTACGTGGCGGTCCGCCGCCAGACGCTCCTGCTGCTCACCGATACCGGACGGAACATGGCCGCCATCTCCCGGACGGGGGAGCCGAAGAAGGACATCGCCGTCATGGCGCTCGGCGTGATGGGCTACCTGGCCCACCGTCATGGCGACGTGGTGGGGCTGGTCAGCGGCGACTCCGTCCGCACCCGCTTCATTCCGGCCAAGGGGGGCGAGGCCCACCTGGAGCGGCTCCTCCGGCAGGTGCATGGCGACGCCGGTGCCGGGGTGGCACCCAGCAGGCTCGAAGACCAGCTGGACCACGTGGCCCGGACCGTGAAGGGGCGGAACCTGCTGTTCGTCGTCGCGGACGAAATCGCCGCCACCCCTGCCATGGCAGGGCTGCTCCGCCGCCTTCGCGCGCAGCATGAAATCCTTTGGCTCACGGTGCGCGACGCGGATCTGGCGCCCAGCCAGCCCGGCCCGGGCGGCGCCGTCGCGGACTTCTACAGTGTTGCCGACTACGTCTTTCTTCCCGCGCACCTGGCCCAATCCGACACCGTGGTGGCCGCGTACACGAAGGGCATTGCCGAGCGGGACGCCGCCCGCAAGGCCATGCTGCGGCAGGCAGGCATCACGGAAGGCGACGTGGCAGGCAGCCAGGGCGTTGTCACCGCGCTGTTCGCGCTCCTGGAAAGGCACCGCCGTGCAGGCTGAACCCGGCTTCTACGGTCCGCTCCAGTACAGCCCGGTATGGATGTGGGCAGGCGTGGCACTCCTGGCAGTGGTGGCAGGCTGGTATGTCTTCGTCTTTGCCGTCACCCGGCATCCGCGGACAACGGCACACCGCCCGCGCGCGGCATCCCTCACCGACCTTCCCGCGCTGAAGGCCGCCTACCTGCAACGCATCGACGACGTGGAACGGGCCGCCGCGGCCGGCCAACGCGGCGTGCGTGCCAGCCACCAGGACCTCAGCCGCCTGCTGCGCAGCTTCGTCCGGGACGCCTCAGGCGTGGACGCACTCCGGATGACCCGCCAGGACCTCGAACGACACCCGCTGCCCGCCGCCGCGTCCGCCGTCGGCGCGTTGTATCCGGGCGAATTCGGGCAGGAACCGCTGCCTCCGGTTTCCACCGCCGCCGCCAAGGCACGGGAGACGGTGAGCACATGGGGCTGATGTTCTGGTGGCTGCTGCCGCTGGCGGTGGTTGCCGCCGCTGCCGTCGGCGTTGCTGCCTTCCGCGCCGGCACCAGGGGCAGTGCCCGACGCCGGCCTGCAGCGCACGCCGACCGCCTCACCCTGCTGCCGGAGTACCAGGCTGCGGTCAGGCGCTACCGGCGGTGGCTGGCTATTGCTGGGCTCGCCTGCGCGTCACTGCTGGTGTCGTCAGCGGTGGCGGCGGCCCGTCCAGTTGACGTCACAACGATTCGGCCCGAGCAGCACAACCGGGACATCATGCTGTGCCTGGACGCATCAGGCTCCATGAGCAGCGCCGACGCGGCGGTGGTGGAGGCCTATGCAGAGCTGGCACGGAAGTTCGACGGTGAACGGATCGGACTGGCCATCTTCGACAGCACGGCCATCCAGGTGTTTCCCCTGACTGATGACTATGACTACGTCCAGGAACAGCTGCAGCAGGCCAGGGACGCGTTCGATGGAAAGCCGGGGAGCTCCGGGTTCCTGGACGGGACCTGGAGCGGCCGCGGCTCGTCCCTGATCGGTGACGGGCTGGCATCGTGCCTGAACAGTTTCCCCTCGCCGGACACCGCCGACGGCGGGGCACCAAGCGCTCCCCAGCGTTCGCGGTCGGTGGTGCTCGCCACGGACAACCTGCTGTCCGGCGAGCCCATCATGACGCTGGCTGAAGCTGCGCAGCTGGCGGCAGGCCGCTCCGTGCGGGTATACGCGCTGAACCCGGCGGACCTCGATTACGGCGCCGGTGCCGGCCAGCCGGGGGCCCAGCTCCGGTCGGCTGCTGAATCCACCAGCGGGGCCTATTACGCGCTGGACAATCCGGACGCCATCGCGGGCATCGTGTCGGCGGTGGAGGAAACGGAGACAGCGGCAATCAAGGGTGCTCCGCGCGCGGTGGTCTCGGATGAGCCGGCGGTGCCCCTGGCGGCTGCCCTCGTGTCCGGGCTGGTCCTGTGCACCGCGTTGTGGCGGTTGCGGATATGACCAGGGTGCGGATTCCCCGAAGGATGCCAACACGTGCCTGGCTGCGCCGGGGCCTGCTGGTGGCGCTCCTGCTCCTGGCGCTGGTACGGCCGGGCGTGTCCGGCGGTACAGCCCAGGCTGCGACGTCGGACCTTAACGTGTTCTTCGTGGTGGATACCACCACCAGCATGGTGGCCGAAGACCACGGAAGCGGGACTCCCCGGATGGACGGCGTGCGGCGGGACATCATGGCCATCGCGGCAGAGCTGCCGGGGGCACGTTTTTCCGTGCTGACCTTTGACACCAAGGGACACGTCCGGATGCCGCTGACCACCGACACCCTTGCCCTGGAAACGATCACGTCCGTCCTCGAGCCCCAGGTCACCGCGTACGCCAAGGGGAGCAGCATCAGCGCGGCCCGGCAGGTGCTCGCTGAACGCCTCGCGGCAGCCCGGGACAGCCACCCTCAACGGCCACGGCTCGTCTTCTACCTGGGCGACGGCGAGCAGACAAGCTCCGCTGCGCCCGAACCGCTGGGTATGGGGAACGGCCTGGTATCCGGGGGAGCGGTGCTCGGTTACGGCACCCCGGCCGGCGGGCGGATGAAGGAGAATACAGGCGTGGCGTCCGACGGCGGCGACCGGGAGTCGCGGTATGTCCAGGACATGGAGGGCAGGGACGCAGTCTCGGTCATTGACGAGGGCAGGCTCCGGGAGATTGCCTCGCAGCTGCAGGTGCCGTATGTGCACCGGGCCGCCGGCGATCCTGCTGCACCGATGCTGCAGCAGGCCCGCCCAGGCACAATGGAGTCCGCCGCGAATGACGCCTCGCTGCCGGGAAGGACAGAGCTGTACTGGGTCCTGGCCGCCGGCGCCTTTGCCCTGGCGCTGGTGGAATTCGGTGTGGTCATTCGGAGGGTCCGCGCCCTGCAGCCCGCCAAGGCGCCCGAACCGGAAACATCGGCGCAGAGCCGCAGGGGCGGGCGCTCCGCCAAAGCCAGGGAGGACGCCCGATGATTCCTTCCGTTCCGGCGCCTTCCGCATCCGGGGACAGGCGAAGCCGGATGCGCCGCCGCCGGCTTCTGCTGTTATGGTCCGCCGTACCCGTGCTGGTTCTGCTCGGTGTCGCCGCAAAATTCCTCAGCCTGAATCTCCTGGCAGGTCAGGCTGCTTCGGCCTTCGAGGCCGGGAACCCTGCAGCCGTTGAAGAGGCAGCGAAAGCACTCGGTCTGGCCAACGTCGTCGAGCCCCATAAGGCGCCGTTCGCGGCGGGCGACGCCAAAGTCCTGGCCGGAGACTACCCTGCCGCCAGGGTCCTCTTCCAGGAAGCGCTGGACGACGTGCCCGCCGGCTCTGCTGACGACTGCGTCATATGGGTGAACCTCAGCCTCGCAATCGAACACATCGGTGACGCCAAGCTGCGGGCGGAGGACCCGGCGTCGGCTGCTGCCCTTTACGCAGAAGCCCTGGATGTGGCGGTGGCTGCGCCGCCGGGATGCTTTTCCGGGGCCAGTGCCCAGGACGCAGGGAAACAGCTGACCGAAGCGGAGCGGCGCCTGACCGAAAAACTGGCCGCCGCCGCGGAGTCCACAGAGGCGCCGGGGGAATCCGAGCCGGAGGACAGCGCCGAGGAACAGCCCTCTCCGCAGAAAAGCCAACTGGAACAGCTTGGGGAGAGCGCCCGGCAGGCGGAACGCGAACGCAATGCTGCCCGCGAGCGGGACGACTACCTGAGGGATACCGGGGATGCGGGGCCCGACCGTCCCTGGTAGCGGTGCAGTGGCCGGCGGGAAAAGCAGCAACCAGGCGAAGAAAATTCCATTTCAGCAATGAAACAAGGCGTAAGACTGCGTCTTAATTCGGAGGCCAACTTGAATGCTCGGGCCCCCGCTCATAGAGTCTTATCCAAGTTACCGCGGTAACGTGTCAGCGATCCTCCGTGCGGGAGGGTGTGGGTGCCCCCATGTGGGCCTGACATTTGCTCACGGACAACTTCATTTCAGGCGTAACAGTCGCGGCTGCGTCCTGTGGAGTTCCCCGTGTGTTCCCCAAACTCAATTCATTGCCGACTGCCGCCACGTTTATGGCAGCAGGCCTCAATGGCCCAAAGCCAAGGACGCAAATGTCACCACCAAGCCTTATTGAGACACATCCGAATCTATCTGACGCCGCTCCCGTAGCGCTGTCCTATGAGCTGTTCCCGCCCCGTTCGCCGGCGGCCGCAGAGACGCTCTGGACTACCATCCGTGAACTCGAAACCACCGAGCCGGACTATGTCTCCGTCACGTATGGTGCCAGCGGATCCAACCGGGACACCGCCGTCGAGCTCATCAACCGGCTCCTGCTCGAAACCACGCTTCGGCCACTGGCCCACCTGACCTGTGTCGGGAACACCCCGCAGGAACTGGCGGGCATCATCGGCCAGCTGCTGGACACCGGCGTGCGCGGCATCCTTGCCTTGCGCGGCGACCTGCCGGCCGACGGCCAGGTTACCGACGGTTCGCTCCGTTATGCCCAGGACCTGATCGAGCTCATCCGCCGGGTCGAGCAGCGCCGTTCGGCACTGCTGTGTGCCGGGAAGATCGCCGTCGGCGTCGCGGCCTACCCTGCGCGCCACCCCGAATCGCCGAGCGAGGAGCACGACGTCGAGGTGCTGCTGGCCAAGCAGCGTTCCGGTGCCGACTTCGCCATCACCCAGGTGTTCTTCCACGCGGACCAGTACGCCGACCTCCTCACCAGGGCACGCCGGGCCGGGGTCACCATCCCGATCATCCCTGGCGTCATGCCGCTCACCAGCCTCCGGCGCCTCAACCGCCTGGGCGAACTGACCGGCGTGGAACCGGCTCCGGAACTGACGGCCAAGCTGGCCGCGGCCGACACCGACCTGGAACGACTCCACATCGGCGTCGACGCCACCGTCGACCTTTCCAACGCAGCCCTGGATGCCGGGGCGCCCGGCATCCACATCTACACCTTCAACGAGCACCAGAGCGCGCTGGAAGTGCTGGACAAGCTCGCCCTGCCGCGGCGCGGCCGTGCCGGCGTCCGCCCGGCCTCCACGGTCCGCCCCCCAGCTCGCCGGCTGACGCAGCACACCCGCCGGCCACGCAGTTTGACGCCGCCCTGGTCCGGCAGCTCCGCGCTGCCCTCTTTTCCCCTGTGCCTTCGATAACCAGTGCCTTTCATGCAGAGCACAACGAATTTTAAGGACTTTGCCATGACTGAAAAGAACACTCCCTTCCCGTCCGCCTCACTCCTGGGCTACCCCCGTATCGGCCGCCGCCGCGAGCTGAAGAAGGCCGTGGAAGCCTACTGGGCCGGCACGATTGACGCCGCCGCCCTCGACGCCGCCGCCAAGGACATCCAGCTGACCATCGCAAAGCGGCTGCAGGTACTCGGCCTGACCGAGGCCGCAGCCGTCCCCGGCACCTTCTCCTACTACGACCAGGTCCTGGACACCACCGCACACCTCGGAGCCGTGCCCGCCCGCTTCGGCAAGCTCCTCAACGCCGAGGGCCAGCTGGACCTCGACGGCTACTTCACCCTGGCCCGCGGCAACAAGGAGCAGCAGCCGCTGGAAATGACCAAGTGGTTCGACACCAACTACCACTACCTGGTTCCCGAACTCGGTCCGGAGACCGAGTTCACCCTGGCTTCCACCGCCAAGGTGGACGAGTTTGCCTACGCGCTGGCCAACGGCATCGAGACCCGCCCCTACATCGTCGGCCCGGTCACCTACCTGCTGCTGTCCAAGGCCTCCGACGACGCCCCGGCCGGGTTCGCGCCGCTGTCCCGCCTCGAGGACATCCTGCCCGTCTATGTCCGGCTGCTTGAGAAGCTCGCTGCCGCCGGTGCCGGCTGGGTCCAGCTCGACGAGCCCGCACTGGTGGTCGACCAGGACACCCCCGCCGCTGAAATTGAAGCAGCCGTGGCACGGGCCTACGAGGTCCTCACCGCTGCCGCCACCCGCCCGCAGATCCTCGTGTCCACCCCGTACGGCACCCTGGACAACCAGCTCGGTACCCTCGCGGCCACCAACATCGACGCCCTGCACATCGACGTCTTCAAGGGCGGCGTTCCGTCCGAGGCAGCCCTGGCGGGCCTGGGCAACAAGACCCTGGTTGCCGGCGTGGTTGACGGACACAACATCTGGCGCAACGACCTCGCCGCGTCGGCCGCGAAACTGGACGCACTGAAGGGCGCTGCCGGCAGGATCGCCGTGTCCACCTCGACCTCGACCCAGCACGTCCCGCACGACGTCGTCGAGGAAACCCAGCTCCCCGAACAGCTCCGCAGCTGGCTCGCGTTCTCCGACCAGAAGGCCGTCGAGGTCAAGACCCTCGCGTCCTACCTGGCGGATCCCGCCTCCGCCAAGGCCGCGATCGACGAGGCAACCGCCGTGATCGCTTCGCGCGCCACCGCCGAAGGCGTGCGCCGTGCCGACGTCCGGGCCCGCACCGAAGCCCTGACCGCCGCCGACTTCACCCGCGCCGAGTACGGGGTCCGGGCCGCGGCCCAGGAGGAAGCGCTGCACCTGCCGCCGCTCCCCACCACCACCATCGGGTCCTTCCCGCAGACGTCCGAGATCCGTTCCGCCCGTGCCCGCAACACCAAAGGCGAGCTGAGCGACGAGCAGTACCAGCAGCTCATGAAGGACGAAATCAAGCGCGTCGTGGACCTGCAGGAAGAACTCGGCTACGACGTCCTGGTGCACGGCGAGCCCGAGCGCAACGACATGGTGCAGTACTTCGCGGAAAACCTCGAAGGCTTCGACGTGACGGTGCACGGCTGGGTCCAGTCCTACGGCTCACGCTGCACCCGCCCGTCCATCCTCTGGGGTGACGTCACCCGCTCGGCCCCGATCACGGTGGAATGGGCGAAGTACGCACAGTCCCTGACCAGCAAGCCGATGAAGGGCATGCTCACCGGCCCGGTCACCGTCCTGGCCTGGTCCTTCGTCCGCGACGACCAGCCGCTGGCCGAGACCGCAAACCAGGTTGGCCTGGCCCTGCGGGACGAGATCGCCGATCTTGAAGCCGCCGGCATCAAGGTCATCCAGGTGGACGAGCCCGCGCTGCGCGAACTCCTGCCTCTGCGCAAGGCCGACCACGCCGACTACCTGAAGTGGTCCGTGGACTCCTTCCGCCTCGCCACCGCGGGCGCCAAAGACGCCACCCAGATCCACACCCACCTCTGCTACTCGGAGTTCGGTGTAATCATCGACGCGATCGACGGCCTCGACGCCGACGTGACCTCCATCGAAGCAGCCCGCTCCCGCATGGAGGTTGTCCACGACCTCGAGTCCCACGGCTTCGGCCGCGGCGTCGGCCCTGGCGTTTACGACATCCACTCGCCCCGCGTGCCGGGAGAGCAGGAAGTCACTGAACTCCTCAGCACCGCCGTCAAGCACGTCCCGTCCCGCCAGCTCTGGGTCAACCCGGACTGCGGCCTGAAGACCCGCGCTACGCCGAGACCGAAGAGTCCCTGCGCAACCTGGTCAAGGCAACCCGGACGGTCCGCGCGGAACTGCTGGAAGCCGCGAAGTAGCTGAATAAGGTTTCGACAAGCTCACCCGTTGAGCTTGTCGTCGCTTTTGTGTCCGGTGGTTGAGCCTGTCGAAACCCCGTCAGGTTTCGACAGGCTCAACCACCGTCGGTGCTTCAGGACTCCCAGAGGATCTCGTCGTCAACAACGCCGTCCTCATCAGCGGAGGCCACTAGGACTTCGTCCGTGAAATGCTCGCCGAGGGTGAAATCCAGAACGAAGTAGCGTTCAGGCTGGCCGGGGTAGATACCCACATGGCCGAGTTTCAACGCCTTGAGGAACACGTCATTGGTGAGCTGGCTGCGTTCCTCCACGCCGAAGACCTTCTGCAGGTGCTCGTCCTTGAGGGCGTTGCAGTGGAAATGCAGGTACTCCCGCGGGCTGGTGCCTTCCTGCTCCAGCTCCTCGGCGATCATGTCCCGGACTTCGTCCACCAGTTCCGGCAGGAACCGCAGGCGGTAGTCCACCTTGCGCAGTGCGGCTTCGTCGAAGTGGTCGTGGGCGGTGATGTTCAGGTCGAGTTCCAGCGGGTGGCCGCGCAGCTCATGCTTGGCGGCGATGGAGTGGTCCCTGCCGTGGTTGAGCTCTATCTCTCCAAAGTGCTGGCTCGCTACCTTGCTCATAGTCTCAACATAGACCCGAACAGCAGTGCATTCCAGCGTTCACGCCTAATTCACCGACGTCCGCATTCCGGCGAGGGTCTCGGCCAGCAGATCGACGAAGAGCTGCACCCGGGCGGTTTTCCTGTCGTTGATCAGCAGTGCGAAGACGTTGCGGGCCAGCCGGATCTCGGGAACATCCAGGACCACCACACCTGCAGGCTTGTTCCGCAGCGCGAGCTCGGGCACCAGTGCCGCGCCCAGCCCGGCGGCGGCCATCTCCAGGCTGGCGTGGAAGTCGTCGCTGTGTGCCACCACCCGGGGATGGAGGTTGCAGCCGGCGAAGAGCCGCTCGATCACCATGGCGTCGCTGGTCCCGGGATGGTGCATGATCCATGGCATTTCGGACAGATGGTCTGCCGCCACCTTCGCGTCCGGCCGGAAACCCCAGCCGGCGGGCAGGACAACCCGGAAATCGTCGTCGCCGATCCATTGCCGGTTGATGGTTGCCGGCCAGGCCACGCCGGTCTGGCCCACCTGGAACACCACGGCCAGATCCAGGTCGCCGCCGGCGCGCAGCCCCTGGATGGTCTGGCCGGGCTCGGCCACGGACACCCTCAGGTCAATGCCCAGGTTCTTCCATGCCGGATTCTTCAGGATCCGCGGCAGGACGTACGTGGCAAGGCTGGGGAAGATGCCGAGCCGGAGTTCCTGGCTGGCGCTGTCCTGGGTCTTGGCGGCGGCGGCCATCAGCGCTTCGATGTCCGTCAGCACCTTGGCGGCGTGCCGGGTCATGACGACGGCGGCCTCCGTGGGCACGACGCTCCGCGCCGACCGCTGGAACAGGACCACCCCGGTGTCCCGCTCGAGGGCGGACATCTGCTGCGATACGGCGGAGGCCGTGTAGCCAAGGGTTGACGCGGCGGCCGCAAACGAGCCCAGCCGCGTGACCTCCATCAGGGTCTTCAGGTGTACCGGATTTACCACCAGCCCACAGTACTGCGCGCAGCAGCTTTCCGCGCGCGGGACCATTCCGGCGTACGCACCCATCCGCGGCGGCGGCGGCACCGAATTGCCCTCTGTATATCCACCCTTGGCAAGTGTTCAGCAGAGGAGCATGAATGTCACCCAACCCAGCAGCGAGTGCAGGCGGACGACGGCGAGTGGCCGTCATCGGCAGCGGCGTCGCCGGACTGACGGCCGCCTACGTCCTGAACAGGCAGGACGACGTGACACTCTTCGAGGCCGATTCGCGGCTGGGCGGGCACGCGCACACGCACGAGATGCCGCAGCCCGACGGCACGTTCCTTGGCGTCGACACCGGGTTCATCGTCCACAACGAACGGACCTACCCCACCCTGCTGCGGTTGTTTGCCGAGCTGGGTGTGGAAACCCAGGATTCCGAGATGAGCATGTCCATCCGCTGCGACGGCTGCGGCCTGGAATATGCCGGTGCCCGCGATGGCGGCCGCGGCATCATCGCCCGCCCCTCCAGCCTGCTCCGCGGCCGCTACCTCCTGATGCTGCTGGAGGTCACCCGCTTCTACCGGAAGGCAAGGGCCCTGCTGAAAACCGCGCCGGTGGCTGCCGTCAGCGGCGGGGACAGCGTTCCCGAACTGACCCTCGGTGATTTCCTTGCCCGCGAGAACTTCAGCCCCTACTTCATTTCCCACTTCATGACCCCTGTGGTCAGCGCTGTCTGGTCCTGCGATCCCACCACCGCGCTGGCGTACCCGGCCCGCTACCTGTTCACCTTCCTCGGGCACCACGGCATGCTGGGCGTCAAGGGCTCGCCGCAGTGGCGGACCGTCACCGGCGGATCCGCCCGGTACGTCGAGAAACTCGCCGCCACTCTTCCGGACGTACGGCTCAACACTCCCGTCAGTGCCATCCGGCGCCGACCCGACGGTGTGGAAATCGCAACGGAAGACGGGCTGGAAGACTTTGACGCCGTCGTGATTGCCACCCACCCGGCCCAGGCGCTCGGGTTCCTGGCCGATGCCACGCCCGAGGAGAAAGAAGCACTGGGCGGCATGCCGTACTCGGTCAACCACACCGTTTTTCACCGGGACCCGGCGGTGCTGCCATCTGCGGACAACGCGAAGGCGTCCTGGAACTACCGGCTCCCGTCCTGCGAGGCCCGGCCGGACAAGGTCCTGGTCAGCTACGACCTCACCCGCCTGCAGCGGCTGGCACCGGCAGACGGACAGCCCTACCTGGTGAGCCTGGGGGAGTCCGAACTGATCGCCGGCGACGCCATACTCGAACGTATGGTCTACGAACATCCTCAGTACACCCCGGAATCGCTGCGTGCACAGGCGGCCATAGCCGCCCTGGGCGACAGCCGGATCGCCTACGCCGGGGCCTACCTGGCTGGGGCTTCCATGAGGACGGCGCGCTGTCCGGTGTCCGTGCCGCCGAAAAGCTGGGCCGCTCCTGGCCTGTCGCCCGGCCGGCGGATGATGAGACGTCCTCGGACGACGGCGAGCGGGAGCTTGCCGCGGCAGCGGAACCTGCATGAGTGCCGACGCAGCCATCTACCGCACGTCCATTTCGCACGTGCGGCGCAGCCCGCTGAAGAACGCCTTCACGTACCGCAGCTACAGCTGGTTCGTCGACGTCGACAGGCTTCCCCGCCTGCCGCGGCTGCTCCGGCCGTTGGCCGTGTTCCGCGCCGGCGACCACCTTGGCGATCCGGATGCGACCATCCGTGCCAACGTTGAGCGCTACCTGCGGACCCAGGGGATAGAGCCCGACGGCGGCGCCATCCACATGCTGACAAGCGCCAGGGTGTTCGGTTACGTCTTCAACCCGCTCACCCTGTTCTGGTGCTACCGGTCCAGCGGGGAGCTCGAATGCGTGGTGGCCGAGGTCCACAACACGTACGGGGAGCGGCACTGCTACCTGCTCCGGACGGACCCGGCCGGCCGGGCCTCCGTCCCGAAGGCCTTCTATGTCTCGCCGTTCAATGACCTTGACGGCCAGTACCGGATGAAACTGCCCGCCCCGGGGGACCGGCTGGCGGTGTCGATTGTCCTGGAACGGGAAGGCCACCGGCCGTTCGTTGCGACCATGGACGGCCGGCGGCATCCGGCCACCCTGCGCAATATCCTGGCCGCCGCGCTCGCCGTGCCGGCCGCGCCGCTGCTCGTATCCGCACTCATTCGGGTGCAGGGCATTACACTCTGGGCAAGACGCCTGCCCGTCGTCGCCCGGCCACAACATACTTCCCAGGAGGCAGTTCAATGACAATGACGGACGATAATGGAACCGCCTTCGCCGGTGGCAATGCCGGCAAGGCCGGCCGGGATGTTCCGGCGGCCTGGACCAGTACCGGCGTTCCGGCGGCGCCGGCCACCATCGACGTGGACGTGTGGCCGGAAGTCGCCCGGCCGCCGTCGGGCGCCAAGGCCGCGGTGGCCGGAAAGGCCGCCGGACTCCTTTTCAAGGGAGCGGTCAAGCGCCTGCCGCTCCGGGTGGAGTACCCGGACGGCACTGTGCTGGGAACAGGCGGGCCGGACGCGCCGGTGATGATGATGGTGCGGCCGGAAGCCTTCGAGGCGCGGATCGGCGACAACGGCCTGATCGGTCTTGGCGAATCCTTCATGGCAGGGGACTGGGAAGCCAGCGACCTCGCGGCCGTGCTTGAGGTTTTCGCCGCCTCCGTGGACACGCTTATTCCGATGCCGCTGCAGAAACTCCGCGCCCTCTACCTTCCGCGCACCCCGCGGCAGGAACGGAACGCCGAACAGAACACGCGCAGCAACATCTCACGGCACTACGACCTCTCCAACGACCTGTTCTCGAACTTCCTCGACGCCACCATGAGCTACTCGTCAGCACTTTTTCCGCTCGGGGCAGGGCGGCTGGAATCTGTGGGCTGGCAGGAACTGGCAGGAGCCCAGCAGGCCAAGATCGACAGGCTGCTGGACAAGGCCGGAGTAGGGAAAGGCACCCGGCTCTTGGAAATCGGGACCGGCTGGGGCGAACTGGCACTGCGTGCAGCAGCCCGCGGCGCCACCGTCTACAGCGTTACCCTCTCCAGCGAACAGCAGGCCCTTGCCCAGGAACGCATTGCCGCCGCCGGCTACGCGGACCGGGTGACCGTGGCGCTGCAGGACTACCGGGCAGTGGAGGGCGAGTACGACGCCGTGGTGTCGGTGGAGATGATCGAGGCCGTGGGCTATGAGTACTGGCCCATCTACTTCCAGACCATCGACCGGGTCCTGGCTCCCGGCGGCAAGGTGGCCATCCAGGCCATCACCATGCCGCACGGCCGGATGCTGGCCACCCGCAACGCCTACACCTGGGTGCACAAGTACATCTTCCCCGGCGGCTTCCTGCCTTCCGTGCGTGCCATTGAGGGTGTGACGCAGCAGCACACCACCCTGAGGGTACGCGAGCGGATGGGCATGGGGGACCATTACGCGGCCACCCTCCGCCTCTGGGAAGAGCGGTTCCTGGAGCGTTCACGCGAGGTTGGCGAACTGGGCTTCGATGCGGTCTTCCAGCGGATGTGGCTGTTCTACCTCTGCTACTCAAGGGCCGGTTTCCAGTCCGGATATCTCGATGTGCAGCAGATCGTGCTGGACCGCCGGGAGGCGCAGCTCTAGCCACCGCACCCTGCCACCGCACCACTACGGCGGCCCGGGCACCCGGGCGGGTCCCGGCGTCGTGCCATTAATCACCACGAGGGGTTCCGAAGGTCACTTCGGAACCCCTTTTTGGTGTTTTCGCCTTCCTCCCCGGAGGCCGCGACACGCCGTCTTTCGCGCGACACGCTGGGCGTTAAATGTGCCTAACTACTCCACAGGGTGTGGATTCCGTCCGCGAAAAAGCCGTGATTCCGGACATTTTGAAGGGCCCTGCCTGTGGATTAACGGTGCATTAAATGACATACTTGTAATACATCATCTTGGGGTTCCAATGAGGCGTCTGCACTACATGTAGTATCGACATACAGCTTGGACGGGGACACCGGGCCAGCGACGATTTCGACAAAAGGGGACAGCGACCATGACCGTAACGGTTTACACCAAGCCTGCTTGTGTTCAGTGCAACGCCACCTACCGTGCGCTCGACAAGAAGGGCATCACCTACCAGAGCGTTGACATCTCCCAGGACGCCGACGCCCTCGAACGCCTGAAGGCCCTGGGCTACATGCAGGCACCCGTTGTGGTCACGGACCAGGACCACTGGTCAGGCTTCCGCCCGGACAAGATCGAAGAACTGGCCCTCTCGGCCGTTTCCTCCGTGGCCTAGGAGCCCTGCTTTTCCTGCCGGCAACAACCAACCAGCCGAGGTGACTCCCACGGCAGCTCCAACAGCACAGCAAGGCCATCCGGCTTCGCAGATCCACGCGGCTCAGCGCGTGGAGGTGTCCCCACCGGCCCGGCTTCCGGATAACCCGGAACCGGTCCGGACAGACAGCCAGCTCATCTATTTTTCCTCGGCATCCGAGAACACCAGCCGCTTTGTCACGAAGCTCGGCCGCGATGTGGCTCGGATCCCGCTCTACTCCAGGGACGCACCCCTTCTTGCCACCCGGCCGTTCGTGCTGGTGGTGCCCACGTATGGCGGCACCGGGGGAGAGGGGTCCGTTCCGAAGCAGGTCATCCGGTTTTTGAACAACCCGCAGAACAGGCAGCTTCTCCGCGGGGTGATCGGGGCCGGCAACACGAATTTCGGTGACAATTACTGCCTGGCCGGCGACATCATCGCCGCCAAGTGCGGGGTACCGCACCTCTACCGCTTCGAATTAATGGGCACGCCAGACGACGTGTCCCGCGTCAACCATGGATTGGACACGTTTTGGACACGACTGTCGCAGACACAGAAGTAACCAGGGCCCAGAAGCCCGAGATGCCGGCCGCCTACAAGGGCCTGGGCTACCACGAGTTGAACGCCATGCTGAACCTGTACGGTCCCAGCGGCGAGATCCAGTTCGAGGCGGACCGCGAGGCCGCCCACCAGTACTTCCTGCAGCACGTTAACAACAACACCGTGTTCTTCCATGACCTGGAGGAAAAGCTCGACTACCTGGTGAAGAACCAGTACTACGAGCGCGAGACGCTGGACCAGTACACGATGAACTTCATCCGTGACCTGTTCAACCGGGCCTACAAGAAGAAGTTCCGCTTCGAGACCTTCCTGGGCGCGTTCAAGTTCTACACCTCCTACACGCTGAAGACGTTCGACGGCAAGCGCTACCTGGAGCGCTACGAGGACCGCGTCTGCATGGTGGCCATGCACCTTGCCCGCGGCAACGAGGAACTTGCCACCCGCCTGGTGGATGAAATCATTGACGGCCGCTTCCAGCCGGCCACCCCCACCTTCCTCAACGCCGGCAAGGCCCAGCGCGGCGAACTCGTCTCCTGCTTCCTGCTGCGCATCGAGGACAACATGGAGTCCATCGCCCGCGGCATCAACTCCGCTCTGCAGCTGTCCAAGCGCGGCGGCGGCGTGGCCCTGTCCCTGACCAACATCCGCGAGCACGGCGCGCCGATCAAGCAGATCGAAAACCAGTCCTCCGGCGTCATCCCCGTGATGAAGCTCCTCGAAGACAGCTTCTCCTACGCCAACCAGCTTGGCGCGCGCCAGGGCGCCGGTGCCGTGTACCTGCACGCCCACCACCCGGACATCTACCGGTTCCTGGACACCAAGCGCGAGAACGCGGACGAGAAGATCCGCATCAAGACCCTCTCGCTGGGCGTCGTCATCCCGGACATCACGTTCGAGCTGGCCAAGAAGAACGAGGACATGTACCTGTTCTCGCCGTACGACGTCGAACGCGTCTACGGCATGCCCTTCTCCGACGTCTCGGTCACCGAGAAGTACTACGAGATGGTGGACGATTCCCGGATCAAGAAGACCAAGATCAGCGCCCGCGAGTTCTTCCAGACCCTCGCCGAGATCCAGTTCGAGTCCGGCTACCCGTACATCATGTTCGAGGACACCGTGAACCGGGCCAACCCGATCGCCGGCAAGATCACCATGAGCAACCTCTGCTCGGAGATCCTGCAGGTCTCCACGCCGTCCCTGTACAACGAGGACCTGACGTACCAGACCGTCGGCAAGGACATCTCCTGCAACCTCGGTTCGATGAACATCGCGAAGACCATGGATTCGCCGGACTTCGGTGCCTCCATTGACACTGCCATCCGCGCGCTGAGCGCAGTGTCGGACATGTCCTACATCAACTCGGTGCCGTCCGTGGCCGAGGGCAATGCGAAGTCCCATGCCATCGGCCTGGGCCAGATGAACCTGCATGGCTACCTGGCGCGCGAGCGGGTCCACTACGGCTCCGAAGAAGGCCTGGACTTCACCAACATCTACTTCTACACGGTGCTGTTCCACGCCCTGCGTGCGTCCAACAGGCTCGCCATCGAGACCGGCCAGAAGTTCGGCGGTTTCGAGAACTCCAAATACGCGAGCGGCGAGTTCTTCGACAAGTACACCGAGCAGGAATGGCTTCCGGAGACTGAGCGTGTGCGCGAGCTGTTCGCCGGCCACCACATCCCCACCCAGGATGACTGGCGCGAGCTGAAGGTCTCCGTCATGGAGCACGGCATCTACAACCAGAACCTGCAGGCTGTTCCGCCCACGGGGTCGATCTCCTACATCAACAACTCGACGTCCTCCATCCACCCGGTGGCCGCCAAGATCGAGATCCGCAAGGAAGGCAAGATCGGCCGCGTCTACTACCCGGCGCCGTACCTGACGAACGACAACCTGGACTACTACCAGGACGCGTACGAGATCGGCTACGAGAAGATCATCGACACCTACGCCGCTGCCACGCAGCACGTGGACCAGGGCCTGTCCCTGACGCTGTTCTTCAAGGACACCGCCACCACCCGCGACATCAACAAGGCGCAGATCTACGCATGGCGCAAGGGCATCAAGACGCTCTACTACATCCGCCTCCGCCAGCTCGCGCTGGAAGGGACCGAGGTGGAGGGTTGCGTCTCCTGCGCACTTTAATCTTCAACTAAATCTTGCCAGTACGACGCGGGCAACCGCCCGCCGTCGTACGCTTTAACTTAGAGAACCACCCAACAATGAGGGGATGACATGACCGAGAAGGTCAAGCTTCTGAGCCACGTCGAGGCCATCAACTGGAACCGCATCCAGGACGACAAGGACGTGGAGGTCTGGAACCGACTCGTCAACAACTTCTGGCTGCCCGAGAAGGTGCCGCTGTCCAATGACGTCCAGTCCTGGAACACGCTGACGCCGGCCGAGCAGCAGCTCACCATGCGCGTCTTCACCGGCCTCACCCTGCTGGACACCATCCAGGGCACCGTCGGTGCCGTCTCCCTCATCCCGGATGCGCTGACCCCGCATGAGGAAGCCGTCTACACGAACATCGCGTTCATGGAGTCTGTGCACGCCAAGAGCTACTCCTCCATCTTCTCCACGCTGGCTTCCACCAAGGAGATTGACGAGGCGTTCCGCTGGTCCACCGAGAACGAGAACCTTCAGAAGAAGGCCCAGATCGTCATGGACTACTACCAGGGCGACGACCCCCTGAAGCGCAAGGTGGCCTCGACGCTGCTGGAGAGCTTCCTGTTCTACTCGGGCTTCTACCTGCCATGTACTGGTCCTCGCGCGCCAAGCTCACGAACACCGCTGACCTGATCCGCCTGATCATCCGCGACGAGGCCGTGCACGGCTACTACATCGGCTACAAGTTCCAGCGCGGACTGGAGACCGTCTCCGAGGAGCGCCGCCAGGAGATCAAGGACTACACGTTCGAGCTGCTCTTCGAACTGTACGAGAACGAGGTCCAGTACACGCACGATCTCTACGACGGCGTGGGCCTGGCCGAGGACGTCAAGAAGTTCCTGCACTACAACGCCAACAAGGCGCTGATGAACCTGGGCTACGAGGCGATGTTCCCGGCCTCCGTCACCGACGTGAACCCGGCCATCCTCTCGGCCTTGTCCCCGAATGCCGACGAGAACCACGACTTCTTCTCCGGGTCCGGCTCCTCCTACGTGATCGGCAAGGCCGTCAACACCGAAGACGAGGACTGGGACTTCTAGCCGAAGAAGATCGGGGGCCATCCGAGCGCTCAAGACGGTTCATCCCGAGAACCGTTAACCCATACTGGAGCGAGAGCACTCCTTGGCCAGGACCCGCGGCCGCCCAAGGCAATTGCCTTGGGCGGCCGTCCCGGTTAAGGGTGCGGCTCGCCCAGCCGCTGCTGCTTTGACGGGGCAGCAGCTCAAAGGCTTTGACATCGTGATGGACTTGTAGAGTTCGCCGGTAGCCGGAGACTGCTTTTTCTTCCTTGCCGGTGGGATGGTGCCTGGTGCTTGCTGGTGGCATGGTGCCTGATGAGCCGTATGTCGCCGGGTTTGGCAGTTGGGATTTTTTCTGCCTCTGTTGGGTGCGCGGGTGCTGGCGTAGACTTGGAGCGCCTGCAGGTAACCATCAGATGACGCCGGGTTGTTCGGGACATGCGAATGTCCGAGCCTTCTCTTAGCGAGATCGCGAAGGTACCTGCAGGTTCTGCGTTTAAGGTAGTTGGGCTGCCTCTCCGGGCGGAACTTCCTGTGCCGGGATGACGTTCCGGTTCCTGCCGACAATGCGTGAATGTACTGGACGTTTGGCTCTTGCGGCGCCCCGCCAGCCCCACACGATAATCGTTCAGGCGTTCATCGCGGCATAGTGTCCGAAGCCTGCAACCCGTTTGTCCTCAGAACAACGGCCAGGGGACCGCAGGCATCTCAGCTCTCGGCGCGGGGAAACGCCCTGCGGACCGCAACCGGGCGCAGCGCGCTCCGAGTGAGGCGACTTCTTCGGCGCTGAGCAGGTTGTCCAGACTTCGGCCCAGCTCACCGCGCAGTCCTTCGATGATGCGATCGATGCCGTCGCGTTCCTCGGCGGTCAACGTTTCTCCCAGCCACCCCCACAGCACCGTGCGCAGCTTGTAGTCCTGGTGGAAGGTGAGCCCGTGGTCCACGCCGTGCCGGTGGCCGTCCGCCATGGCAAGGATATGGTCGCCTTTGCGGTCGGCATTGTTCACGACGACGTCGAACACCGCCATGCGCCGGAGCGCCGGCGTGTCCTCGTGGACGAGGGCGACTCTCCGTCCGCTCCCATCCTGGCCCTCAAGGACGTGTTTCCACCCGTTCCCGGGCACGTCGTCATCCGCCGCAACGAGGTCCACCGCAGCCTGGTCGGGGTCTGACTCCTGCCACAGCTGCACCATTCCTTCGCCCAAAGGACCATCGCGGAGCCAGGTGAATGGCACCACGTTCCAGCCGAGGACCTCGGAAACCAGGTACGCTGCAACCTCCCGGTGGGCCAGGAAGCCGTCGGGAAAGTCCCACAGCGGTTTCTCCCCGGCTATCGGCTTGTAGACGACCGAGGTGCCGCCGATGCTGCCCAGAAAGGTGGCGTTCGACGCCGTCGCGATGCGACCGGTGAGGGTCAGTTCGGCAGTCAGCAGGTGGGGCGCCGGCATCAGGCCTCGGGCAGTGTGCAGACGTGCCCGTCGGGGTCCACGGGGTAGCCGCAGAGCGGGCATGCGGGACGCCCGGCACCCACCACCTCCCGGGTCCGCTTGGCAAAAGCGCGGGCGGTGCCAACGGGCATCCGGACGAGCAGCATCTCGGGTACCTCGCCGCCGTCCCCACCAACCGGTTCGTCGTCGTCATCAGGATCGGCATCCATGATGGGGTACGCCTCTATGACCACCTGCGCCGTCGTAGGGTCCCAGCCCAGGGTCATGGCACCGGTTCGAAATTGCTCCTCGACCGCCTCGAGCTGGTCATTGTCCACGAGCTCGATGGGCGTACCCGTCGGAACACTGAAAGGGTTGCCCTCAAGCGTGATGAGCTGATCGAGGATTTCGTCGATCTTCTCGGCGAGCTGGGCCGACTGCTGCTTCTCAAGGGCGATGCTCACAATTTTCTTACCCGTGCGTACCTGCAGGTAGAACGTGCGCGCCCCGGGAACGCCGATGGTGCCGATGACGACCCGGTCAGGCCAGGCAAACTCGTGAACAAGTGTGGGCATGTCAGTATCTTAGGCACATGAGGTCTACTGCGCCGTGTGCCCTGCACCGCCGCCCACCGGCGCATCGTTGGTTTTGATGCCCTTCGACAGCCACGACAGATCCCCGGCGTCGGTGTTCGTCGCAAGGACGCTGGGCCGAAGGGCACCGTAGTGGACGATCGATACGGAGGCGGGACCCACGTTAATGCGCTGGAACAGATCGAGGTGCATTCCGAGCGCATCGGCCAGGATCGATTTGATGATGTCGCCGTGACTCACGGCCGCCCACACGGCTCCCGGGCCATATTCGGCTTCGAAGGCTGCGTCGTGGCGTCGGATTGCCGCTACCGACCGGGCCTGCATCGCGGCCATGGATTCACCGCCGGGAAAAACGACGGCGGATGGTTGCGACTGCACAGCCGCCCACAGGTCTTCGGTGGCGAGATCACTGAGCATCCGGCCCTGCCACTGGCCGTAATCGCATTCGGTGAGATCGGGCTCGTCCAGTGCAGAAGGATTACCAGCCTGGCGCTCCAGGATGAACTGTGCGGTCTGCTGGCAACGCTCGAGGGGGCTGGAGACCACGCCGGCCAAGGGCACCACCGCGAGCCGGTCTCCGGTGAAAGCTGCCTGCCCGCACCCGATCTGGTCCAAACTGACGCCGGCCGCCCGGCCCGCCAGCAGTCCGGCGGCATTGGCTGTGGTGCGGCCGTGCCGCACGAGGATAACTGTCGCCATCCATCCAGCCTAACCAGCATTGTTCGCCGGATCCTGCCTGCGCGGTTGATTCGGCGCGGTTGATTCGGCTCCGGCGGTCAGCGGTGGATGTGCTCCCGCCAGTCTGCCGGCACCTTGCCTGCCGGTCCGGGGGAGGGCTGCTCCGGCGGTCTGGACTGCGGGTCCGGAAGCCGCGGTCCGCGGAAAAACTTCTTCGTGGGAAGTTCGTAGAACCAGTCCTCCCCGGGTTCAAAGGACCTCATGACCGGGTGGCCGTCTGCACGCGCATGGGCGCTGGCATGCTGGGCGGGGGACGAATCGCAGCATCCGATATGGCCGCATTGGGCGCACCGGCGCAGATGCAGCCACCATCCCGGGCCGTCACCGCTGAGGCACTCCACACACCCTGTTCCACTGGGCGCGGCGGCGAGGCTGATCCCGGGAATATGGCGATCTTCCATGACGCCTCATTCTGGCAGAATCTCCTCGCCCTCGGAACGGCAGGAGCGGCGAAGGTACCCGCAATTCCCAGGGTAGGGCTACCTCTTGTCCGTTGTGTCCCGCCGCGAGTATCGTGATCGCCACCGAACCCTTGATCCGGAAAGACGGCGGCCATGGACGACTCGGTTCCGATCATGCTGATTGCCACCCCGGACCCGGCCTCCCGGCGCATCCTCGAAGATGAGCTACGCCGACGGTACGGCGCCGACTATGAAGTGGTGGCCTGCGCCGGCCACTCCCACGGGCGGGCAGTGCTTGAAGGGCTCCGGCACTGGAACCGCCAGGTGGCCCTCATCCTCGGATGCTATGGCCCGGCTGACCGTGGCGGACTCGATTTCCTGCGCCGTGCCTACGGTTTCCATCCGGCCGCCAAACGCGGTGTGGTGGTGACATGGGGTGACTTCGCCAGCGCCCCCACTGTCTTCCAGGCGATCGCGCAGGGATATGCCGAACTACTGATCATCCGGCCCGAACGGCCGCGCGACGAAGAGTTCCACGGGGCCATCACCGACGCCCTTGACGACTGGCACCTGGCCCAGGGTGTCGGGTTCGAGGCGGTCCGGCTGATCGGCCAGGTAGGCGACGAGAGGACCCACGTGCTGCGCGACTCCTTGAGTCGAAACCACATCCCCGTGGGCTTCCACCCGGTCGGATCAGAGACGGCGCAACGGACGCTGGAGAACCTGGGCCTGCGCGACCCGGTGCTGCCGGTCATGGTGCTGCAGTTCACCGCCGCCCCCATTGTCCTCGAGAACCCCAGCGACCTTGAGATCGCCGAAGCCTTTGGGGTGACGCGGCCACCACCGGCGGACAAGATTTTTGATGTTGTGGTGGTAGGAGCCGGTCCGTCCGGTCTCGCCACCGCCGTCTACGCCTCCTCGGAGGGCCTCTCCACCATGGTGGTGGAGGGGGAGGCCGTGGGCGGCCAGGCCGGCACCAGTTCGTTGATCCGCAACTACCCCGGCTTCTCCCGCGGCGTCAGCGGAGCCCACCTGGCCTTCCGCTCATTCCACCAGGCCTGGACCCTGGGCACGGACTTCCTCTTCCTGCGGAAAGTGGAGAAGCTCAGTGTTGATGGAGCCCTGTACCGGGTATCGATTTCCGACGGCACCGTGGTGCGGTGCCGCACCGTAGTGGTGGCCGCCGGCGTGGACTACCGCCGCCTCGGCATACCCCAGCTTGAAAACCTGGTGGGGAGGGGAGTCTTCTACGGGGCAACGGTCTCCGAGGCGCCGTCGATGACCGGCAAACACGTCTGCGTTGTGGGCGGCGGCAACTCGGCCGGGCAGGCCGTCCTGCACCTTGCGAAATACGCGAAGAAGGTGACGCTGCTGGTGCGCGGACCCACCCTGTCGGCCAGCATGTCCGAGTACCTCATCTCCCAGCTTGAGGCCACCCGGAACGTGGCCATCCGGTACGGGACAGCGATCGTGGGGGTCCGCGACCAGGACGGATTCCTTGCCAGCCTCAAAGTGGCCACGAGCGGTGCCGGCGGCGCAACGTCAACCGAGGAGATCGAAGCGGGCGGCCTGTTCGTGCTGATCGGATCGATGCCGCGGACGTCCTGGTTGCCCGACACCGTGGAACGGGACCAGGCCGGCTTTCTCCGGACGGGCACCAGCCTGGATGACAGCAAGGCTGGGGCCACAAGGCCGGACCGGCAGCCCCTGGCCCTGGAAACGAGCATGCCCGGCGTTTTCGCGATCGGTGACGTGCGTGCCGGTTCCATCAAGAGAGTGGCTACCGCAGTGGGGGACGGGGCCACCGTGGTCTCGATGCTCCATGCCTACCTGGCCGGGCACCCCCTCCCCGCCCCGCCGGCCGCACCAGGTGTCGCAGCCGCACCCGAGGAGCACTCCGGTGACGTCCGCTACAAGTGACGCCGCACCGGTAATTGCGCCGATGCGGTGGCTGCTCTACATCGCCGCATTCCTCGTGTTTCTTGCCGGCCTGGTGCTGTTCGTGTTTCCGCTCCGGACTGCGGAATGGTTCGCATGGACAGTCAATCCGCCCATGACCGCCGTGTTCCTCGGTGCGGCATACTGGTCGGCCGCCGGCCTGGAGGTGGCGGGCGCCGCTCAGCAACCTGGGAGTCGGCGAGGCTGGCAGTCTGGCCCGTATTCGTCTTCACCACGCTGACCCTGGGGGTCACGCTGATCCACCTCGACCGCTTCCACCTCTCGCCCGGCAACGGCATCCTTGCCCAGGGAGCCACCTGGGCGTGGCTGGCCATCTACGCCATCGTGCCCGTGGCGATGGTGGTGATCAGCTGGGTGCAGATCCGGTCCCGGCGTCCGGCCCCGGCGTCCGTGACGGCGGCACGGCCGGTGCTGCCCCCTGCGCTGCGGTTGCTCCTGGTGGTCATCGCCGGGGTGCTGGTGCTCTATGGCGTGGCGCTCCTGGCGGTACCCGCGGCTGCTGCGGCGTGGTGGCCGTGGACATTGTCCGAGCTCACTGCGAGGGCCGTGGGAGCGTGGCTGGTGGGCCTGGGCTGGTCCGCCGCGCAGGGCCAGTTCAGCAGCGATGTCCGCACCGTCCGCCCCGTGGCGCTCACCTCCGTCGCCTTCGTCATCCTGCAGGCGCTCGCCCTGCTGCGGCACGGCGACGCCCTCACATGGACCGGCGCGCCGGCCGTCGGCTTCGTCACCGTCCTGGTCGCCATCGGAGTAGCCGGGGCATGGGCGCTCGCCTTATCCCTTTCGCCGGCAGCCCGGGCCGGAAGCGCATGAGGACCGGAGCCTAGAAACTGGTCACCAGTTCGCCGAGCACCTCTTCGAGCCGGTTCGGATCCGTGGCGTCGTAGTAGTGGGCGCCGCTTGCCTTCGCGATCTGGAGGAGGGTGGGGACGTCGGCGTCGGGCCCGTAGGCAAGGGTGAAGACGAGCACCGGCGTCGAATGGTTCTGGTGGCTTAGCTGCTCGCTCACCCCGCCCAGGTCGCCCGGATGCCTGGTGTCATTCTTGCCGTCGCTCAGGAGCACGATGGTGTTGATGAAATCATCTTGTATCCCTTGGCCTGCTCCCCGGCGAAGCGGCTCACGGCCTCGAAAAGTGGCGTGGCCTCCACGGCTTTCAGCTCAGTGAGCTTGGCGATGAGGTCCGCTTTGTTGGACTTGAGCGGAGCCACGGGGGTCACGATGCCCGGCTGCAGCGGGCCGTCGCCCTCATGGGAGAAGGCGGCCAGTCCAATCTCATCCTCGCCCGTGAAATGGTCCAGCGCCTTAACGACGGCGTCCTTGGCCCGCTGCAGCTTGTTCGCTCCCGGATCCTGCACCATGGATTCCGAAATATCCACCAAAAACAAAGCCCTGGCCCGCTTGCGGACGTCGGGGAAGCTGCCTTGCATGGCCGCCAGGGTCTCCGCCTTTGGCAGCGGCAGCGGCTGGAGCGTCTGGGCGTAGCGTCCGGTGCCTGCCACCCCCGGATCAAGCTCGCCCTGGATGGACCGGTAACCGGACGCCTTGACAACGTTCTGGCCCTGTTCCGTCAATGCAAAGGCGAGGAAGTCCTGGGCCGCGGACCGTTGCAGGCTGTCCACCCAGTCTCCGCCAAGGACCACTGCAGGGTTGTCCGCCACGTGCACGCCGTCGCTGGGGTAGATCGCGCGGAGCGGCTCCTTGGGGGCGGGTCCCGCTTGCTTCGTTGTCCCGTCCTCGCTGACCACACCGCGGTTGTAGTCCCAGACGGATTTTTCATCGACGATCACCGCGGAGAGGAATTCCGCGACGTTCCCGGCGTCGTCCGCCTCCCTGGCGTGCCACAGGAAATGTTCCGGGGTAGCCATGTAATGGCTGGTGCCCAGTTCCACGGCACGCACCTTGTCCACCAGGGAGGATGCCTTGAGGTCCATGGCGTCGAGGCCACCCACGCTGCCGCCGGCCGCGCCGTAGGAAGCAGCAAGGGCCATCAGGCCCGCCGTCGAGACCAGCGGACTGGCCTTGCCGAACTTGAACTTCCCCCACTCGCCGTGGCCCAGGCGCTCCCAGACGTCCTGCTCACCGGCCATCTTGAAGACGTCGGACCACGACGGCGCCTGGTCGTCCCAGCCAAGGGCGGAGGCCATCGTCTCCGGCATGGCCACGACGATGGCGCTGCGGGCAATGCTGGTTCCCTCCCCAGGGACAGTATTTCCGCCGCCTTGCCTGGCGATCTGCAACCAGGCGGATGAGTCCGGCAGCCAGACGGCGGGCCTGTCGCCGGCCGGAACTCCGGGGAACTGTGCAGCCACCTTGCCGGCAGCGGCCCCCGATTTTTCCTGGGTCACTTCCGGCGTCACGCACTTGCCGTCCACATTGCGCGGTTTTGCCGTGTACTCGGCCGCCAAGGCACGCGCCATGTCGGCGTTCTCCAGCGACGTCAGGATGTTCAGCGCAATGCAGGGTGAGGACCCGGCGACGGCGGGAGGACTGTCCTGCGCGAGAGGCTCGTTGGGTGAGGGCGGGCTGCCATTCCCCGCGGATGGGCCGTCCGTTGAATCCGGGAAGATCAGCGCCCGCAGCACGAACGCGCCGCCAACGATGAGAAGCGCCACGGTGGCCGCCGCGGCGATCCACACCCAGCGGGGATAGCTCGGGTCAGTTGCTGCGTGTCGACGGCCCATGCTCGTTTCCTTTGAAATCCACCGGGCTTCCCCGGCGTGAATGCAAATTATGAAACTTGCCCGCGGCACTTCCACCGCGGCGCGCCTAGCCCCCTGCACCTGGATACGCCCTTTGAGGATAACCCCCGCCGGGGCTAACTGAGTGTCCGGATCCACATTTTTGAATCAATCTTGCGGGTTCCGTACCCATCCAGGGCCTCAGCGGTCAATGCCCGACGACGTCGAGCGCCACGAGTTGCGCGCCCTCACCTTCCGCGAAGATCGCCATCCCGGTGCTCGCCTCGGTGGGGAACACAAGGTCCGTGATGGTGGCAAGCCCGTCCTGGGCGAAGACTTCCACCGAGCACCGGTCGAGGTACACGCGCAGGCGCAGCCGGCCGTCCTGCAGCGGCACGGCCACGGCCTCCACCGACGGGAATGCTTCGTGGAACCCGGTCATCCCTGACTCCCGCCGGTCCAGGCGCAGCACGCCCTGACGGGTGTCGTAGGTGAGGACAGTCCGCCCGGCGTCGCCTGCATGGAGGACCAGGCCCACTGCCGTGGCACTGCCCGGATGGAATTCGGCGTCGATGCGCGCTGCCGCCGCGGAAGCGGGAAGCTCCACCACCCCCGGCGGCACAGCCCGCGGACCCAGCCGGAAGCCCTGGGCGTCCGGCTCGCCGGAGTAACCGATGGCTTCCTGCCGAAGCACCACCCTGCCGTCCAGGCGGGTGAGCGTGACCTCCCGCGGCAGCGACATGGCACTGCGCCACTCTCCGGTGGGCGTGGAACCGGCGTAGTCCCAGTTGTTCATCCAGCCGATCATGATCCGGCGGCCGTCCGGCATGTTGCTGAACGAGACCGCTGCGTAGTAGTCCCGTCCCCAGTCCAGCCAGCCGTACTCGCGCATCCGCGAGCCGTCCTCCTGGAGCCCCTCGGTGACGGTCGATCCGGACCGGAACGCCACGCCGTCGAACTCTCCCACGAAGTACTGTCCCGCGGAACCGCCGGCGATACCTCCCGGGTTGATGTTCACGACGAGGACCCACCGGGTGTCCCGGGGATTCCCGTCCACCGGCAGTTCGAACAGGTCCGGGCATTCCCACACCCCGCCGGTGGCGTTGGCCGGGCCAAAAGTGCTCAGGTACTCCCAGGACTTCAGGTCCGCGGACCTATAGAGGACTACCTGCCGCTGCACCGCTTCGACGGCGACCATCACCCAGTAACTTTCGCCGCCGCCGTCGTACCAAAAGACTTTTGGATCCCGGAAGTCGGCCGAGGCGCGGTCCAGGACCGGGTTGCCCTGGTGCTTGGTCCAGGTCCGGCCCTCGTCCAGGCTGTAGGCGAGGGACTGCGCCTGCCGGCCGGCCAGCGGCGAGGCGTGGCTGTAGGCACTGGTGTAGATGGCAACCAGCGGAGGATTGGCCGCCGTGCCGAGGCCGCTGGTGTTGTGCTCGTCGAACACCGCCGAACCGGAGAAGATGGCTTCCTGCTCATCGCACGGGATGGCCACCGGCTGCTCCTCCCAATGAAGCAGGTCCGGGGAGGTGGCGTGGCCCCAGGACATGTTGCCCCAGTCTGCGCCGAAGGGGTTGTGCTGGTAGAAGAGGTGGTACGTGCCGTTGAGGTACACCAGCCCGTTAGGGTCATTGAGCCAATTGCGCTCGGCGGTGTAATGGAACGCGGGCCGGAACTGGTCGGTGAGGGACGCTGCCGGTGCGCCGGCCGCCGTCGATAGTGTTGCCATGGTTCAGCCCTTCACGCCGCTGGAGGCGATGCTGTTGACGAATGAACGCTGGAAGGCGATGAAGAGGACCACCACCGGACGGTGATCAGGGAGGCGTACGCCATCACCTCGCCCCAGGAGACGTTCAGCTGGAAGAAGTACTGGATGCCGATCATCACGGGCCGCAGTTCCTCGGACTGGACCACCATCAGCGGCCAGAGGTAGGAGTTCCACGCCGGCAGGAAGGTCAGGATCGCCACCGTGGCCGTTGCGGGTCCGGACAGCGGCATGACCACCTGGCGGTAGATCTTGAACCAGCCCGCCCCGTCGATCCGCGCGGCTTCGTCCAGTTCCTTGGGGATGGACTCGAAGTACTGGTGGAACAGGTAGATGGAGAAGGCGTTGGCGATGAACGGGATGATCTGCACCTGGTATGTGTCCAGCCAGCCTTTGGAGAACTCAAGGCTGAAGCCGTTCAGCTCGAAGTAGGGGAGCTGGTTGACCCACCACACCAGCGGCAGCGCCAGGGTCTGGAACGGGACGATCAGGGTGGCCAGGATCGCGGTGAACACGATCTTCTTGCCGCGGACCTGCATGCGGGACAGGGCGAAGGCGCAGAGGCTGTTGACGAAGATGCCCAGGATCACGGTGACGGCGGAGACGCCCACCGAGTTGAGCAGGAACCGCGCCGCGGGGACACGGTCAAAGACCGCTGCGTAGTTGTCGAAGGAGATGTTGCCCACCGGAAGGAACGCTGCCAGCGAGGACATGTCACCGAAGATCTGCTGGTCCGGCTTGAGCGAGGACACCAGCATGAAGACGATGGGGAACGCGGCCACGACGGCGAAGAGGATCCGCACCAGCATGGTGCCCGCGCTCTTGAGGAGCAGTTGGTTTTTCATGTCAGTCTTTCTCCCGGGTGAGGTGGCGCTGCACCGCCGAGACGATCAGCACGAGGACGAAGAACACCAGCGAGATGGCGGAGGCGTAGGAGGTCTCCTGCTGCCGGTAACCGGACTGGACGGCCTCATAAATGATGGTGGTGGTTGAATCCATGGGCCCGCCCTGGGTCATCACGCTGATCTGGTCGAAGAGGCCGAGGGCCTGGATGGTGATGGTGACCAGGACCAGGCTGCGGGTGTGGAACAGGCCCGGCCAGGTGACGTAGCGGAACTGCTGCCACCTGCTGGTGCCGTCCAGCTGCGACGCTTCGTACAGCTCACCGGAGATGCCCTGCAGCCCGGCCAGCCAAATGATCATGTGGAAGCCGGCGGCCTGCCAGATGGACAGGATGATGATGGCGGGCATCGCGGTATTCGGATCCCCGAGCCAGTCCGGCCCGTCGATCAGGCCGAAGCTGACGGCGGAGAGGATCTCGTTGATCAGGCCGTCCTTGCGGTACATGAACAGCCACAGCAGCGAGACCACCACCATGGAGGTGACCACGGGCAGGAAGTACACGGTGCGGAAGAAGTTCACGCCGCGGAACTTTTTGTTGATCAGCAGCGCCATCACCAGGGCCAGGCCGGACTGCACCGGAACGATGACCACGGTGAAGTAGGCAACGTTGAGCAGCGCCCGGTAGAACGTGGGGTCCGAAAAGAGCCTGGCGAAGTTGTCCAGGCCCACGAATTCGACCGGACGCGGCGAGATGAGCCGGGCGTTCGTGAAGGCCAGCCCGAAGCCGAGGATGGCCGGGATGAAGATGAAGGTCAGGAGCAGCAGCGCCGCAGGGGCGATCATGCCCCAGCCGCTGAGCTGCTCGCGGCGGAAGCCGGGCCGGCGGTGGGCCCTGCGGGCCTTTCCGTCAGTGTTCGACGGCGGCAGTGCGGCTTCAGGGGCGGCAGGACGCGGGCGGGTGGGAAGGTCAGTTGCCATGGGGGTCTCCGTAGGTCCGGCTGCCGGCGGCTGGGGCGCAGATATGGCGCCACAGCCCGCCGGACATGCTCCGGCTAGTTCTTGTAGCCGCCGTTGGACTTGATGTTGGCGTCGATCGCCTTCACGGCGTTGTCCAGCGTGGACTTGGCGTCGGCCCCGTTCAGGATGTCCTGGACGGCCTTGCCGTATTCGGTGGCAATGAAGGGGTAGGCGGGCGTCTCCGGACGCATCACGGCGTACTCGCGGGAGAAGTCCATGAAGATCCGGTTTGCGCCGCCCTCGGCAAAGCTGGGGATCTGTGCGGCCGCCTCTTCGCTGGCCGGGATGGCGCCGGTGGCCTTCGCCACCGCGGCGATGTTCTCCGGCTTCAGCGAGTAGGAGAGGTAGTCCATGGCGGCCTCGGCGTTGCTGCAGCCGCTGGTCACGCCCCACTGCCAGGAGGCGCCGCCGATCTTGGGGCCCTCGCCCAGGTCCACCGGCGGCATGACCACCAGGTCGTCGCCGAGTGCGGCCTTGGCTTTGTCAGCGGCCCACGAACCGTGTACACGATGGCACTCTTGTTGTTCAGGAAGTCCTGGGTGGAATCCTTGCCGCTCTTCTTGGCCATGAAGCCCTGGTCGGCCAGCCCACGGAACCACTCGGCCCACTGCACGGCCTTGTCGCCGTTGAGCTCGCCCTCGGCGCTCTGGAAGCCATCCCTGTTGACGAGGTCGCCACCGAAGGACTGCAGGAAGGGGGAGTAGGCGTAGGGGAGCCATTCACCGGTGCCGGCGGTGCCCAGGTCCAGCGGGTGTTCCCACTTGCCCAGCGCCTTGAGCTTGGTCAGGGCTTCCTGGAACTCTTCCTTGGTCCAGGGCTGCTCCATGGTGGCCACGCGGACGCCGGCAGCCTTCAGGTCCGAGGCCCGGGCCATCATGCGAGGGCGACGTCGTAGTAGCCCACGGCGTAGGGCTTTCCGTCCCACTCGGCCACGGTGCTGGGAAGCTGGCTCGAAAGGTCCGCGTCCAGTTCCAGGGGTGCCAGGTAGCCGGCCCAGGCCCAGTTGGGCACGTTGGGGCCGTCGATGTCCACGATGCAGGGCAGGTTGCCCGCTGCTGCCGCGGAAACCACGGAATCGTTGTAGGAGTCCTGCGGGAACGCCTGGACCTTGATCTTTACCTTGTCCTGGCTGCTGTTGTAGGAGTCGACGATCTTCTGGACCGCGGCCAGTTCGTCCGGATTGCCGGCGTTGTGGGTCCACAGGGCAATCTCGCCGGAACCCTCGGACGAGGAGGAGGCACTGCCCTTGCCGCAGCCGGCGAGGGTGGCGGTGAGGGCTGCGGCAGCTATGCTGGTCGCCAGGATCTTGGTGAACTTCGTGTTCATGGGTCAGTCTTTCTGCTTGGACAGCGGGGATTGATGAGGGTCCTGCAGGGAACGCGGCCGCTGCAACGGCTGCGTTCCCGTTTTGTTGGGGATTGTTTTGGTGCGGCCGCCGCTTTGGCGGCCCGGGGAGGGTCAGCCCCGGGGAGGGGCGACAGAATCCCGCACCACGAGCGGGCAGCTGCTGGACTCGTGGGCGCGGGGAGTTCGGGGATTCTCAAGTTCGGCAAGCAGCTGGAGGACAGCCCACCGGCCCATCTCGTAGTGGGGGAGCGCCACGGTGGACAGCCCCGGCCACAGGCCGTCGGCGATGAGTTCAAGGTTGTCGACGCCGACCACCGACAGGTCGGCAGGGATTGTCAGGCCCAGGTGGCCGGCGGCCTGGTAGGCGCCCATCGCCATCTGGTCGTTGAAGCAGAACAGCGCTGTGGGCCGGTCCGCTCGGGACAGCAGGCGGAACGCAGCCTCCCGGCCTCCTGCTGTACTGGGATGGGCGGACACCAGTTGGCCGGGCCCCAGCCGAGTCCATGGCGTTCCAGCCCGGCCCGGAAGCCGGCCAGCCGTCCATGGGCGGCGGGAATATCGTCCTCGTTGTTGATCATGCCGATCCTGCGGTGGCCTGCCTCCACCAGGAGTCCGGCGGCCGATTCACCGGCACCGAACTCGTCCGGCACCACCGAGGAAAGCTCCGGATTGTCCGTGGTGGCATCCAGGACGATGGTGGGCATGCCCTGGAGCTCTTCGGGGACGGACACCAGCTGGTTGTACATGCGGGCGTAGATGATCCCGTCCACCTGGTGCTGTTTCAGGGCCCGTATCTCGTGCTTTTCAAGTTCATTGTCGAGTCCGGAGTTCACCACCATCAGCAGGTGCCCGTGCTCCGAGGCGGCATCCTGGGCGCCCTGGATCATGGCGCCTGCGAAAGGAGTGGTGGTGATCTCGTCGCTGACCAGGCCGAGGATCTGGGAGCGCTGGTTCCGCAGCCCGCTGGCCAGGCGGTTGGGGGCGTAGCGAGGTCGCCGGCTACGGCCTTGATGTGCTCCACTGTGCGGGCGTTGACCCGGGAGCTGTGCGTTTCGCTCAGGGCATGGGACACCGTGGTCACAGAGACGCCGGCTGCCTTCGCCACGTCCCGGATGTTCACCTTCGTCGCCATCGACTATTCCTTTGCAAAACGTTTTGTATGTTGCCTGCATCACTATATGCAAAACGTTTTGCATCCGTCAAGGGGCAAGTTTCAGATGATCCGCGGGTACGCTCCCGCTATGGAGGTACACACGGTCTCGGTAGTCATCCCTACCCGCAACGATGGTGCACAGCTGAGGACCTGCCTTGCCCTGCTCGCCAGGCAGACCAGGCCTGCTGACGAGATCATCGTGGTGGACAATGCGAGCAGCGACGACACTGCTGCGATCTGCGCGGCAGCGGGGGTGAAGCGGATAACCGTGGACCTTCCGGGCATTCCGGCTACGGCTGCCGCCGGTTTTGATGCGGCCACAGGATCAATCATTGCCCGGCTGGACACCGACTCCCGTCCGCCGCGGGACTGGCTGGAACACGCGGAGCGGATCCTCCGGGCGGCCGCACCGCTCACCGCCGTCACGGGACCCGGCGATTTCTACGGCGGGAATGCACTGGTCCGCTGGGCCGGCCGGCACGTATTCCTCGGCGCATACTTCACGGTGATCGGCTTCCTCCTGGGACATCCGCCGGTATACGGGTCAAATTTCGCCCTGCGCCGGGAGCTTTGGGAAGGAATCAGCTCCTCGGTTGTCCGGGACAATGCCCTGGTCCACGACGACCTGGACATCTCCTACCGGCTGCGGCCGGCCATGGGCGTCCTGTACGACCCCACCCTGAAAGTTGGCGTGTCAGCACGCCCTTTTGCCAGCTGGGCATCATTCCGGCGCCGCATCGTCACGTCTGTGGTGACCTTCCGCGTTGAATTCCGGCATGAGCCGCCACTGCGCCGCCGCCTCGACAGGTTCCGGAGGCGCCGCGGGCACCGTAGTCCTGCTACGCCGGCTCGTCCGCCTTGGCATAGAGGGCGATAAGGTCGCGGCTGAACTGGTGCGGGGACGTTTCGCACGGGCTGTGCCCTCCGCGGTAGACGCCGATCCGGGCTCTGATTGCCTGGGCAAACAGGCGGTGCAGCCGGAGCGGCCAGAGGTCATGTTCGCCGACGGCGACGAACTTGGGCAGGGACGCCTCCGCCAGCGTCTCGCGGAGGTCCGGCGCATCCTGCATCAGTGTGTAGATATCCCGCACCGACTGCCGGCGGGTGAAACGGAACCGGAAGTTGACGAACCTTCGCCGCCCCTTCGGTACATGGACAAACCTGCCGCTGCGGATACTCCAGATCAGCAGCGCGGCGCCGATCCTGCCATTCACCCAGCTGCTGAAACGGCCGATGCGGCTGACGCCCCGGAAGCTCTGGCCGGGTTCAGGCGGGCAACTCTGCAGCGTGAGGGACCTGAACAGCTCCGGCCGCTGTGCGTAGGCCAACTGGGCAATGATGGCAGCGAAGGAATACGCCACAACGTGGGCCGGGCTGGCTGCTGCGGTTTCCAGGACGGCCACCAGGTCATCAACGAACAGCTGGTAGTCGTAGTGCTTCCTGGGCGGCATGAGATTTTCCGGGCCGGCGGCCGCCGACTCATACTGCCCGGCCAGGTCGTAGCTCAACACGAAGTAGCCGGCGTCGGCGAGGTCGGGCATCATGAGCAGGAAATCTTCTTTGGAACCCGTCGCGCCCGGAACCATCACAATGGCCGGATTGTCCGGATTCCCCATGGTCAATGCCGCCAGGCTGCCGCTGGGGACTTTGATGGTGCGGCTCACGGAGCCTTTGGGGGGTATCGACCAATCAACGTCACCCAGTTCCGCATCCCTGAGGGCTGCAGCATCCACCCGGCTGAGCCGAACTCCCCGGGATCAACCCCGTCCTGTCCCTTGCCCGGATCCGCCATGTTCCCACGATAGCCCCGGCTGCTCCGCTTGGTCAGTGCCCGGCTGCGGCGACCAGGCAACCCGCCGGACAAATGCATGGAGGCGCCGGTAGACCTCCTGGGATTCCGGATAGCGGTAATCCTGCTGCCAGGTGTGCTCTGTATTTGCGCTGGACCAGGCGTAAATGAGCGTTTCCACCGGCACGGCGTGGTGCTGAAGCCGTTCGATGAAATTGAGGTTTGCGCGGTAGAAGAAGTCACGCTCCGAAGTTGTGACAAACACGGGCGGGTGGCCCGGGCCGAGCCACTCGATCGGCGACACAACGGCGGCCGCGTCCTGGAGGTGTTCAATGGCCCGGCGGGATCCGGGGAATCGTCGGGACCGGCCGGCGGGAGGACCCGCCGCGGGCAGGAGCATCCGGACAAAGTTGAGGCTGAGGACAAAACTGCGCTCGAAGAACACGGAGAAGTCCACCGCGCTGCAGTGCTGCACCAGGCCCTTGAGCTGCGTGCCGGAAAAAGCCGGCTCCAGGGCGTAGTGGGCAGCCAGCTCGGGCCGAAGGCTTACTGCCGTGAGCAGGGCTGAGATGTGCCCGCCGGCGGAGTCGCCGCCCAGGATGAGGCGCTCCGGGTCCCCGCCGTAGTCCCGGATATGTGCGGCCACCCATGCCAGCGCCGCATTCGCGTCCTCAAGCACGTGCCCCATATGGAAGCGGGGTGCCTGGCGGTAGTTGACGTTAACCACCACCATCCCGCCCAGCACCTGGCTGGCGCAGTATTTGGTAACCGCTGCCTTGTCCCCGGACGTCCATCCTCCACCATGGAAATAGACGTAGACGGGAAGCAGTTCCCCATTGGCGGCCGGCCGCTGAAGGGCCGGGGGAGTCCCCCCAAGGGGGGTCAGGACATCGAGTCGGTGGCTGGGCAGGCCGTCGCCGGCATAGTCGATGTCGTGGGCGTACGCGACTTCGGTGATGGGGTCGGTGTTGAACCATGCCCGCTCGCGTTCACTCACGGCCCGCATCAGAAGCCGCCATGTCCACACAGGCACGCGGCGCAAGACTCCCCGCGCGCTTCTGGCGAAGGAAAATGCGCTGCCGGACTGGGCGGCCACCGCGGTCATCCTCCCATTTTACCGGCACGCGCGGAGTCCGTGTGTTGTCAGTCCTGGCGCCCTTCGAGGAGGCGCCGGGCGTTCTCCTGGGCCTCCAGGGCCTGCTCGGTCACCACTTCGCCCCGCAGATGCCCGGCTGCGGAGAGGATGGTCCGAAGTTCCTGGACGGTGCGCGGTGTGCTGACGCCCCGGTGCGCCATGGCGTGGCAGTTGGCGCATAGCGGAACAAGGTCCGTTATGGGATCCAGTTCGTAGCTGGCCTCGAGTTGGGCTGCCGGCACCGTATGGTGCACGTGGATGAAGCCGTTTCCAATCTCGCCGTAGGACGCTTCAAAGGAGAAGCCGCACGCTGCGCAGGCCGTTCCATGGAACGCCAGGCAGACGCGGCGGGCATCGGCGTCGCGCTCGTAGCGGTTCGCGCCAACAGTGGCGGCTGCCTCAGGCGGATAGGCGCCCGGAACGACGTCGAAAGGGTCCACTGCCGCCGGCCCCTGCTGCCGCCAGAGCCGCCGAAGACCGGACTCCGCCGGCGGTGGGACGGACAGGAGCGTGGAATCTGCGGCGTCCCCCCAAGGGATGTCCGGGACTTCCGCGGCCAAGGTGTCCGAAGGAATCTGCTCCCCCAGGGGCAGCAGGACGTCGAAGGCCACGCCCACCGCCCCGCCAGGGGCGGCGCCTTCCGTGCCACCTCCTGCCTCAGCGGTTCCGCAGACCACAACGCCGTGCCCGATCAGGCCGCTGCCCGCGCCGCTGCTTCCGTGGAAAAGCAGCCACGCCTCGGTACCGGGCCGGAGTATCCGGCCCGGGCCGACATCCCAGCGGTCAAGGATGCGTCCTGATGTGAGGACCTGTTCGACGGCGGCACGGTAGTTCCAGCGGTTCCAGTGGCTGGCGCTCCACACCAGGACGACCGCAGCCGGGCCCATGCCGCGCTCACGTCCCGCCATGCGCGCTCACTCCGCCCGTCCGCGGCGGGAAATGAGGACCGGGCCCCGTGCGTGGTGCAGCACCGCGTGTGCAGTTGAGCCGATCGTCTCCCGAAAGAAACCGCGCCCCTCCGTTCCCACCACCAGCATCCTGGCCTGCGCAGAGGCCATCAGGATGGCATGCGGTATTGACGTGTCAGCCAGGACCGCGCCGTCCACCGGGACACCGGGTGCCAGCGCCCGTGCGCGGGCCAGGGCGCTTTGAAGGACTTTGTCGGCCGCCGCCTCCGCGACAACAGCCTCGGACGGATCCGGCTGCCGGTACCCCGCCGGCATGTGCCGGACATGGACCACCATGAGCCCCGCGCGTGACACCGACGCCATGGCACAGGCATCTTCAAGGGCCGCGGGGGACCCTGAACCGTCGACTGCCACCACCACCGGCCCCGCAGGGTGGATATCGGACCTGATGACGGCAACGGGGCAGCCGGCTGTGGCGGCGAGTTCCAGGCTCACCGATCCCACCAGCAGGCCGAGGAAACCGCCCAGGCCCCGGCTGCCGACGGCAACCATTGCCTGGCCTTCAGAGATTTGGGCCAAGTACGATGCCGGCAGCCCGTGCAGCAGCGTTCCCTTAACGTCCAGTCCGGGTACGGCCGCCCCCGCTTCGGCTACACCTTCCTCAAGGATTGCCTCTGACGAGCGCTCCAGCCCGCTGTCAGCAACACCGGGGACCGGGCCAAGGTTCCTGGTCAGCAGGGGCCAGATGGAGCAGTGCACCACGTGCAGGGGACAGCCGCGCAGGTCCGCCTGGTGCGCTGCCCAGTGGACCGCTGCGACAGCTTCAGGCGAGCCGTCGTAACCGGCAACGATGGACCCGTTCTCCTGCATCGCTCCCTCATTCCTGGTCCGGGGGACCTTCGGCACTGGAAGGGCCTCCAGGGAAGTTCCATCCTGATGTGGTGGGGCACTGCCTACCCGCCTATCTAAGCAAGCACCACAAGCCGGGGGAAGCAACAACGCTGACGATCCGAGGAGCATCTCATGTCCGTGTGGCAGGAAAACATCACCCCTGGCAGGTTCGAGGGCCAGACCGTCATCGTGACCGGGGCTGCCTCCGGCATCGGACTGGCGACTGCGCTGCGGGTTGCACGGGAAGGCGGCCGGGTCATCGCCAGTGACCTCAGCAGCGAAGGCCTGGACAAGCTCACAGCCGGTCATGGCGACCTTGCCCTTGTGCCGGTACCGGGAGACATCAGCTTGGAGGACGTGGTCCAGCGTGTGGTGGCGGCCGCCGGCGGACGGGTGGACGCACTCGCCAACGTGGCAGGCATCATGGACAGCTTCCAGCCGGTGCATGAGCTCGACGACGAAACATGGCACCGGGTCCTGGACGTCAACCTGACCTCCATGATGCGCCTGATGCGGGCAGTGGTGCCGTTGATGCTTGATGCGGGCTCCGGTCCATCGTCAACGTCTCGTCCGAAGCCGGTTTACGGGGATCCGCGGCAGGTGCCGCGTACACCGTGAGCAAGCATGCCGTCATCGGGCTCACCCGGAGTTCCGCCGTCATGTACGGGCGCCGTGGAATCCGGGTAAACGCGGTGGCGCCCGGCGGCACCAGGACGGACATCCACGCCGAATTCAAGTCCCAGCTTGCCGCCGAAGTCCTGGGACCCTTCATGCAGGTGAACGTCCCGCCTATCGCTGAGGCCGGGGAACTGGCTGCCGGGATCACATTCCTGCTCAGCCGGGACGGTTCAAACATCAACGGCGTAGTGCTCGCCTCGGACAACGGGTGGAACGCCATTTAGGCCGCCTCCCGTGGAAACCGCTCTTTACGGGAGCCGGAAGGCAGGAGGTCCGGTGCGAAGGATCATAGGCATGGCTTTCGCCCTGGTCGCACTGCTGCTGGGCTTCACTGCCGCTGCTGCGGCTGGTCCGCCGGTGTCCGTCCAGGTTGAGGACAGGGCAGGGGTCCTGGACCGGAGCACGCTGCTTCCGGCCTTGGAGGGTATTGAGTTCCATGAGCCCACCCGCGTGGTGGTTTACACCTACAACGGCAGGGCAGAGGACAACCTGAACGAGGAAGTCCTGAGGTTCGCCCGGACCGAACACCCGGAGTGGATCAGCGCTGACGGGCAGAAGTGGGCCGACGGACTGTTTATCTTCGCCCTGGATCCGGTGGGCCGCCATGTTGGCACCTACATGGGTGAAGACCGCAAAGTGTCCCTCGAGCAGCGCAGCGACATCCAGGACGCGGCCAGGGATCTCCTGCGTGACGCCCAGTGGACGGACGGAACCATTGCCGGGGTCCGGCGCGCGGCAGAACTCATCAACCAGCCGTGGTACCAGTCCATGGCCTTCCTGGTTACCGCGTGGGTGACGGCGGGAACGGCGGCGCTGGGGGCGGGTGCCTGGCTCATTGTGCGTGCAGTCACCAGGTCCGCCAGCCGGAAGGAAATAGAACGCGGGGACCAAAGCTACGCCAACGTCAGCATGGACCTTGAGGTGACGGAACTGAACGCGGCCACCATCCCGGCGTCGTCCCGGTACGGAAGCCAGGTGCTGGAGAAGCACCGCACCTTCCTCAACCGCTACAACCTGGCCAGCGGACTCGCCAACAGGGTGCATGCCTTGTCCAACGGGGCGCTGGGCATACGCAGGAATCTCAAGCTCGCCCGTGAATACGCGGACGCGGCCTCGGAACTGGATGCCCTGGACGACGTCATTGCGGACAGCAATGCGCTCCTGAACCGCGGCAGCACGTGGCAGACGGCCTGGGACCGGCAGCTGGCACCCTTCCGCAGCGACCTGGCGGGGCTGGAGCAACTCCTCACCAGGCGGCACGCGCAGGGGGAGTCGGCAACGGCAGCCGCGCTCCGGTCCTTCCGCGACCAGAGCCTGCGGGACATTGAACGGTGGACCGCGGACCTGGCAGAGGAAAGGATCAGCCCGGAAAAGCGCTGGACCGCCTCTATGAGGCCCGGACCAAGCTCGCCGGCCTGCTGGAGAACCACGCTGCGACCGTCATCGACGGCTATGCGAAAAACGGACGCGAAGCCGAGCTGATGCGCAAGGAGATGGCGGCGGCACAGGAGGGCCTCGACCACAAACGGCGGAGCTATGAGCCGAGCATCCTGGGCACTGTCTACCCGTCATACCAGTTCTTCTCCGTTGCCACCTTCAACTCTGGGTTCAACACGGGAGTCAGCAGCGTCAGCTCGGCCCGCGGCGGGGACGGCAGCACCACCGGGTACGGGGGCAGCGGCGGGAGCTTCTCCGGGTCCGGCAGCTCGTCCAGCTTCTGAGGGCCGCGCGGCGCATGGGACTGCGGCTACAGGGCCCGGCCCAGGCTCCGCTGCAGAAGGTAGGACCCGAGGGCCAACAGCCCCAGCGCCATGGCCGCGAGAACGCCCAGCTGCGGAAGGATGTCCGCCAGGGAGCCGTTATGCCGCTGGATGTCCGCGAAAGCGTCATAGGCCCAGCGGTGCGGCGTCAGCCGGGACACTGCCTGCAGAGTCTCCGAAAAGAACTCCGGCGGCACCATGGAACCGCCCAGGCCTGCCAGCACCAAACCTGCCCCTACCCCTACGCCTGCCGCGGCGGCGTCGTTATCCATCACGGAACCGATCACCATTGCCGCCGCTGCCGATACGGCGCAGAAGACAACCAGGACCAGTCCGGCGGGCAGCGGGTTGCCCCAGTCGACGCCGAACAGCAACGCCGTCCCGGCCATGATGTAGCCGCCCTGGACCGCAGCGATTCCGAAGCGTCCCAGGGCCTGGCCGGCGAGCGCCTGCCAGCTTGCGACGGGCGCTGCCATGACGCGCGCAACGACTCCCAGGCGCCTGGATTTGATGAGGGTGGCGGCACCCGTGAGGGAACTCAGGAAGACAAACAGCAGGAGCTGCTGTGCGGCTCCAAGGTCGAACCGGCCCAGGCCCTGGAACTCCCGCGAGACGTCGCCGGTGTCAACCAGTTCAACCCGCGGCTGTTCCACCGTTTCCCGCGCCTGGGCGAGCGCCGCTGCAGCTTCTGCGGTTCCAACCCCCGCGGACTCCAGGAGGGATTGCTGCCGCCGCTCCGTGCTGACGGCCTGGATGGAAGCCCGGACCTCCTGGAGGACGGCCTGGGCGGCCGACTGCGAGGCGGTCACCACTTCGAGGTCCGCCGGGCGGCCGGCCGCGAAGTCGGCGGCATCGCCGTCGCTGATGAAGATCCCGACGTCGGTCCTGCCGCGGCTCAGCTGGTCCCGCACCGTCGCGGCTCCTGCAGCGGACACCTGGACGCCGTCCTCCGCCAGTTGCTCCGACAGGGCCTTCGCCAGTTCCGTGTCCGCCCCGCCGGACAGCGCCACCCGCGACTGGCCGCTGTTGGCGCCAAACTGCGAGCCGAGCAGCAGGATCAGGAGGAGGGGAAAGATGAAGACAAAGAAAATATTGGACCTGTCCCGCAGGAAGAGTCGCACCTCCACGGCAGCAATCCCAAGGATGCTCCTCATGCCCGCACCCCCCGGTCCGGTACCAGCCGGGAGGCCAGGGTTGCCGCGGCGGCGAACCCCAGCATGATGGTGACGGGGACGGCAACTTCCGCCACCCCGCCGCCGCCGGCCGTGATGCCCAGCCCGCGGATGAAGGCGGCAATGGGGTTCAGGTCCATCAGGGTGGCAAGGAAGCCGGAGGCCTCGATGGGGAAGAAGGCCCCGCCGGCTATCCCCAGCAGCATGGCGAGGATGGACTGGACGATGTTCGCCTGCTCCGCGGTCCGCACCAGGCGGGCAACAATGAAGGTGAGGCTCGTCGCGGCTGCCCCCACCGCCAGGACGAGGAGTGCCACCGCCGCCGGCGAGCCGAAGGAGACGCCGAAGAGCGCGCTGCCCGCAGTCAGCAGGATGGTGGTGGCCACGACACCGAGAATGAAGCCCACCAGGGCCTTGGCGGTGATGATGGTCCCCGGGGCAACAGGGGTGGACTGCAGCCTGGCCAGCGTGCCTTCCTCCCGCTCGGCAAGCAGTCCCAGGACACCGAAGCCAACGGTGAACAGCAGGAACAGCCCGGTCTGCCCCGCCACCAGCGTTCCCTTGAGGGAGAGCTGTTCGGCGGATGCCTTGCCTTCGGACAGCGTCAGGGCCGGAATGCCGGCGGCGGCCTGCTGCGCGAGTCCGCCGAGGGCTTCGTGGGGGAGCCCGGCGATGCCCCCTGCTTCAGCGGTCACGGTTCCCGCCGTGAACTGTTCCAGGAGTCCGTCCACGACAGAGATCAGGACGTTGGTTTCGAGCCCGGCCGAGTCCCCTTCAATGACCTGGACGGTGACGGCCTGCCCGGACGTCACTGCGGCAGTGAAATTGGCCGGGAGGATGACGCCGAGGTCCGCTCCCGTGTCCTTGGTCTCGCGGCTGACATCGGCGGCGGCGACCCTGCGGACGGTGACGTCCATGACGGGCAGTGAGCCGACGGCGTCCAGCAGCGCGCCTCCAAGCTGGCCGCTGTCCTCGGAGCTTGCGACGACGACGGCCGGCTTCAGTTCCACGCTTTCGGTGTCGAAGCCGCCGAAGGACAGGTTCAGTACAGCCATCAGGGCCAGGGGTACCAGGAGGGAGAATATGAAAACGGATTTGTCCCGGACCCGCTGCCGGAGGTCGTTGCCGACCATTGTCCACAATCCGCGCACGTCAGTCCCGGAGGGCTCTGCCCGTGAGGTGGAGGAACACGGATTCCAGGTCGGGGCGGACGATCTCCACAGAGGTCAGCGTCATTCCCGCCCGGCCCGCTGCCGCCACGATGGGGGCCAGGAGGCCGGGGCCATTGTGGACGGTCAGGATCAGACCGGATGCTCCGCCGTCGACCTGCTGCACCCCCGGCAGCAGGCGAAGGGCGGCTGCAGCGGCACTGGTGTTGCCGCTGCCATGCAGGTCGATGCGGTCGGCGCCGCCCGTCAGTTCCACCAGCTGGCCCCTGGTGCCTTCGGCCTGGATCCTGCCTTCGTCAATGATCGCGATCCTGTCGCAGAGGCGCTCCGCCTCTTCCATGTAGTGCGTGGTGTAGAGGACGGCCATCCCCTCCGTGGCAAGCCCCTCCACCGATTCCAGGATGGAATTCCGTGACTGCGGGTCCACCCCCACGGTGGGCTCATCCAGGATCAACAGGGTGGGCCGGTGCAGCAGGCCGATCCCGATATTCAGCCGGCGCTTCATTCCGCCGGAGAACTTCTTGGTCTGCTCGCCGGCCCGGTCGGCAAGCCCGATGAGGTTCAGGACCTCCGCGATCCGATCCTTCAGCCCCTGCCCGCGCAGGCCCTGAAGCCGTCCAAAGAACAGCAGGTTTTCCGTAGCCGTCAGGTCCGGATAGATCGCAAGTTCCTGGGGCACCAGGCCGATGTTTCCCTTGGCGCGGGTGTTCGCGGGGGTCATGGCCGACCCGGCTAGTTCGATGGCTCCGGACTCTGCAGGGATGAGCCCGGCCACCATGGAAATGATGGTGGTCTTGCCGGCACCGTTGGGGCCGAGGAGTCCATAGGTTTCGCCGGCCTGGATGTGGAAGGAGACGTCATCCACAACGGTGCGGCCGCCATAACGCTTGACCAGGCCCTTGACACCCAGGACCTGGGCCTTTTGTGTTTGAACGTCAGCCGTCATGGCGTCACTGCCTCTCCCGGACTCCTAGGCGGCACCGAGGGAACCTGCCTTGCCGGTACGGAGTGGACGGACCTGGGGGCCGCGCCGCGGCGGCCTGGCCCGGGCAAGGCCGGCAGGAGCGAGGTCGGTGATCAAACCGGTGCCGGCGCATTCACGGACATCCTCGATGGCAGCAGCGGCGTGGTACTTGTCCGGGTACTGTCCGGACACTGCCAGGACGCTGCCGTCCGGCGCCACCAGCCTGAACCTGATGCGCGAATCCTCATCGGCAAACAGTTCGAACGTTCCCGCCATAAGCTTTCTCCCTCAATAGTCCTGTCTCCAGCCGCTGCGGAGCACGTGGGCAACCGGCATCCCGGTGCAGCCCGGACACAGCACCCCAGCCTTGGTGCATCCTTGGGCCTCCCTTTACCGTGCCAGAGGGCAGGACCAGGCATTAGGGACCAAAGTCCCGTATTGACCATTCACTGGGGTAACCGGGAGCGCCTGCTGCCGGACGCCACATACTCTGGGTTCATGAGCGAGCGTAAGAGCACTTGGCATGTGCGGCACAAGGAGAGCTTGAGCCGGGGTGAGCGGGCGGCGGACATCCTTCGCAACGGGATGGGCAGCTGGACGTTTGTGGGAATCTTCGTCGCGTTCATGGTCGCGTGGGCCGTCATCAACTCCTATGCCCTTGCGGCGGACGCCTGGGACCCTTATCCCTACATCCTCCTCAACCTCTTCCTCTCCATGCTGGCCGGGCTCCAGGGCGCCATCCTGCTGATCGCGGCCAAACGGCAGGATGCGATCGCCGCGGCAATGGCCCGCCACGATTACGAAACGGACGTGCAGTCCGAGTCTGAAATCGAACGGCTGACGGCCATCAACAATGAGCAACTGGAGTTGCTGAACGAGCTGCGGTCCATGCTGCTGCGCGCCGAAGCCCTCGCGGGCAGGGACGACGGCGGCCCCGGCCGCGCCACGGGCGCCGGCACATAGAACACGGCTGCTGCCGCTGGACGTGGCTGGCGGCTACGCTGTCGGCCAGACCACCTTCGTCTGCCATTTGGCAGGATCCGGTTCCTGCTCCGGATCACTCAGGTAGTACTCCCACATGCTGTCGGACGGCGTGAGGCCCTCGGCCTGCATCTGTTGCTGGATGGCGCCGTAGGTTTCGCCGAGGGTGTCGTAAGGTCCGGTGTGGATGGCTTCGAAGGCGTCGCCCCCGGGCAGCACCGACGTCTGCACTCCATCTGTTCCGGTGAAGTGGCCGGCGATGGGGAAACCCGCTTCGACATCGACAGTGTCGCTGGGCATGCCGTGGTACCTGGCGAACGGAGGGCCGGCGGGGAAGACACCCTGTTTCTGCGTCGCTGCCATGATGGCGCCGAAGGCACGGCCGAAAAACTCGGTCAGCGAGGTCATGGGGACCCGTTCACGGATGACGGCGACCGGCTGTTCCGCGGCGTGGATTTTCCTGGGCTGTGGATCGTTCATGGCACCAGCGTCCGCTTCCGGAGGCTGGCGGGACAGGGCATAAAGCCCCTAAACCGCAACCGGCCTTATGCGGCCGACGCGTAGGCCTCGCGCATCCACTCCTGCACCTCGCCGTCGAGGACGCTGGTGTCCGGAAGCTCCAGGTGGTGCATCCAGACAGCGGGGGAGGGATGGGCCACCTCCTTGAAGCGTGGCGATCCGTCCTCCCGCGGCAGGGGAAGCGAAAGGACCAGCGGAATATTCGAGGTGACATACATGCCCGGGCGCCACAGGTATGCGAAGCTGCGGCGCCGGCGGAACGCGATCTGGCTCTTGCTGACACGGATATCCATCGGCCCCAGGCTGGCGGCCATCCGTTCCGCCGCCTCGTAGATTGCCTGGGCTGCGGGTGCCCCTTCCAGGAAGCGGGCAACGGTCCAGGCATTGCCGTCCGGGTCCGTGTGCCCGAAGCCTTTGCCCCTATTTCGCGGCGTCGGCAAGGTCATCCGCCCATTTGGCCGCCCGGCTTTCCTCACCCGTGAGCAGTGGCCCTTCCGTGCCCTTGACGTAGAACGCCATGGGACCGCCGATAATGCTGGCGCCGGCCCCCTCGAGGGCGCGCGTGATCTTCCTGCCCGCGTCTCCGTGGATGAACAGCTTGAGCCGGGTATCGAACGCAGCCGCCTTCACCCCGGCCAGTCCGCGGGCGGCCAGGTCTCCGAGTGCCCGGACGATCGCCGGCGTGGGCCGCCAGCCGTTGATCGGACTACCCACGACGAGCAGGTCGCCGGCCTGGATGCTCCCGGGCTCGAATCCGTCGACGGGTACAGCCCTGGCACCGGTGCCGAGTCCGGAAGCAACGGCCTCGGCAATCGCTTGGTGTTTCCGTAGCCGGAGTCGTACAGGATGACAGCCTTCATATCGTCGTGTCCTTTGCGGTGGTGCCGAAGATCGGGATTGTCTCCCAAGAAACGTACAAAGGACGCAGACGGTGGGGCAGGGCCGAAAGTCACAAGGGGCATCGGGAAATTCAGCCGGAGCTCAGGCCTAAATGCCCTAGTTCGCCTGCGGGGGGACGGGTACCTTCGGCGTATGCATAACGACCCTCCGCAGCCTGCCACCGAAGTCCTCCGCCCAGGCGAATGCTGGGACCTCCTGCGCGTTGTTTCGGTGGGCCACCTGGCAGTGATGGTGGACGACCATCCGGAAATCTTTCCGGTGAACTATAAGGTGGACGACGAATTCCTCGTGTTCCGGACCGGCGAGGGGACCAAGCTTCGAAGTGCCGGCGGCCATTCCGCCGTCGCACTGGAAGCCGATGGATTCGACGCCTCCACCCGGACAGCCTGGAGCGTCCTGGTCAAAGGCCACGCCGTTGTCCTGGAGCCATCCCCGGAGCTGCTGACCGGCGTCGGGCTGACGCTTTTCCCGTGGCAGGCCGGGCAGAAAGACCATTTCGTCCGCGTCGTTCCGGCATCCGTCACGGGACGCCGGTTTGGCGTAACGTCGCCACTGACCTGGTGGAACCAGCTCGATGTTGCCCCGCGGGCGGCCGGTGGATGAAGCGGCCGGCAGGTCCGGTTGACGCCGCGGTCACTACCCGGCTGACCGGGCACATGGACGCCGGCACTGACCGGGGAAGCCGTGCCGGCAGACTTCTCCGGCAATATCCCCTGGTGGCGCTGACCTCCCTCATGATCCTGGCCACCGTGCTCCTGCCGCAGTTCGGCCTCGAAGAGCCGGTCCGGCTGCTCGCTTCGGTCTACGCCGCCGCCGTTGTGCTCGTCAGGTCCGTGTCCATGATCCGGACGCTGCGGAAGGGCCGCTGGGGCATTGATCTTCTGGCGCTGATGGCCGTGGCCAGTACTGTCGCCGTGGGCGAGTACCTCGCCGCGCTGGTGGTGATCCTCATGCTTGCCAGCGGTGAGGGGCTTGAAGACTTCGCCCACGGCAGGGCAGTACGGGAGCTGAGGTCGCTGCTGGACCGCGCGCCCCGGTTTGCGCACCGTGAGATGGCCGGACCAGTCCTGGACGACGTACCCGTCGACGCGGTGGTGCGCGGGGATGTGCTGGTGGTGCGTCCGTCCGAACTGGTGCCGGTGGACGGGGAGCTCCTGTCGGACTCGGCCACCCTGGACGAATCGTCGCTGACGGGGGAGAGCCTGCCGGTGGAGCGGCACCGCGGGGAACTGCTGCTCAGCGGGTCAGTCAACGGCGAGGCGGCCATCAGGATGCGCGCGACCGCCACTGCTGCCGATTCCCAGTACAGCCGGATCATCGCCCTGGTGGAGGAAGCATCCGCCAGCAGGGCACCGGTGGTCCGGCTGGCGGACCGTTATGCGGTGCCCTTCACCGTCCTCGCCCTCGCCATGGCCGGAACCGCCTGGCTGCTGTCCGGGGACCCCGTCCGGTTCGCCCAGGTCCTGGTGGTGGCGACACCCTGCCCGCTCCTCATAGCCGCACCGGTGGCATTCCTTGCGGGCACCAGCCAGGCTGCCCGCAAGGGCATCATCATCAAGAACACCAGCACCCTGGAACAGCTGGCCAGGGCGCGGACCGCCGTCTTTGACAAGACCGGAACCCTCACGTCCGGCCGGCCGGTGCTGGACAGGGTGGAGCTGGCTTCCGGACCTGGGCAGGGCAACGGCGAAGGTTCCGCCGCCGGGCGGCTGCTCCAGCTGGCTGCATCTGCCGAACAGTTCTCGTCCCACGTCCTGGCCTCATCCGTCATCGAAGCCGCTGCCGCGCGGAATCTTCGGCTCCTCCCGGTGGCGCAGGCAACGGAACATGCCACGCAGGGTGTGGAAGCAGTGTGCGGGGGCGAACGGGTAGTGGTAGGCAAAGCAGGCCTCGTCGGCGCTGCGGCAAGCGGGTTCCGGGCAGCCGCCCTGCAAAGCGGCCAACTGGCCGTCTATGTCGCCGTCAATGGCGCCTATGCAGGCGCCCTCATCATGAAGGACCCGCTGCGCGCCGACGCAATGGACACGCTCGCCACGCTCCACCGGCTGGGCATCCGGCACACCATGCTGCTTACCGGCGACGCCCACGCGACTGCGGCCCATATCGCCAGGGAGGCGGGCATCCGGCACGTCAAAGCTGAATGCCTGCCTGCTGACAAGGTGAGCGAGGTGGCTGCGATCGCCGAACGCCCGGTGCTCATGGTGGGCGACGGGGTCAACGACGCCCCCGTCCTGGCCGCTGCCGATGTCGGGGTCGCCATGGGAGCAAAAGGTGCGACGGCGGCGAGCGAGTCCGCCGACGTCGTGGTCATGCTGGACGACCTCTCCAAGGTGGCCCTGGCAGTAGCCATCGGCAAGCGCACCCTCGCTGTGGCGCTGACCAGCATCTGGACCGGAATAGGTGCCAGCATCGCGTTGATGGCGGTAGCATGACGGGTTACATCCCCGCGGTCACCGGGGCCCTCCTCCAGGAACTCGTCGACCTGGCCACGATCGTGAACGGATTGCGGGCGCTTCACGGGGCAGACCGCCTTCCGGGCATGACCTCCAGCCCTGCCGGGGCCACCAGCGGGGAGGCGGAGTACATGTGAGGACGGCGGAGGGCCTGACCTCCAGGCAGGCGGCGGAGCTTCTCCAGCGGACAGGACCCAACCTCCTTCCGGCGGAAAAGCCCGTTCCCCAATGGCGGAAACTCTGGGGCGAGATGACCCACTTCTTTGCCCTGATGCTGTGGTGCGCCGCTGTGCTTGCCTACGTCGCCGACATGCCGCAGCTGGCAGTGGCGATTGTCGTCGTCGTCATCGTCAACGGCGTCTTCGCCCACATCCAGCAGGAACGTGCCCAGCACGCAGCCGCCAGGCTCCGCGGGCTGCTGCCCGCGGACGTGGTGGTGCGGCGGGACGGACGGGTCCGCACGGTCCACGCGAGCGAACTCGTGGCCGGCGACGTGGTGCTCCTGGCCGCAGGCGACCGCGTTCCGGCCGACGCCGTCCTGGCCACGGCATCAGCCTGCGCGGTGGACGAGTCCATGCTGACCGGCGAGAGCGAGCTGGTGCCCAAGAAGGCGGGCGATGCCGCATGGGGTGGAACCTTCCTGGTCAACGGGGAAGGCGAAGCGGTTGTGACGGCAACCGGTGCCCGCACCCGGCTGGCCGGGATCGCTGCGCTCACAAGCCAGGCCGCGCCTCCCCCCACCCCGCTGTCCCTCGAGCTGCGCCGGATAGTCCGGGTCATCGCCGGTGTGGCCCTGGCAATTGCCGCACTCTTCTTCATGACCTCGCTGCTGGTGGGCTTCCAGTGGCGGGACGCCTTCCTCTTCGCCATCGGCGTGGCCGTGGCCCTCGTCCCCGAAGGGCTGCTGCCCACTGTCACCCTTTCACTGGCCATGGGTGCGCAGCGCATGGCATCCCGCAAGGCGCTGGTGCGCAACCTGGAGGCCGTGGAGACCCTGGGATCCACCACCTTCATCTGCACCGACAAAACCGGCACGCTGACCCAAAACAGGATGAACGCCGTGGAAGTCCTCACGACGGCGGGCCGCGTCCAGGTGGCGGGCGAGGGCTACCAGCCTGAAGCGGCGGTGCAGGGGGAAGGGACCGGCCGGGCGGCTGAGGCAGCGCTCGCGGCGCTCGCCGCATCCCAGGGCGGCGCAGAGTTCCGCGACGGGCAATGGCGGGTACAAGGGGATCCGATGGAAGCAGCCATCGATGCACTTGCCCGCAGGCTGACCGGACGGACGGCGGAGCGGCAAACACCCCTGCGCCGCATTGCCTTTGACCCCGCGCGCCGCCGGGAAACGGCGGTTGTCGGAACGGACGCGTACTGCAAAGGCGCCCCGGAAGCCGTGTTTCCCTTGTGCCGCGACGTGCCGGCGCTCCTGCGGGACGAGGTGCAGGGCATGGCATCACGGGGCCTGCGGGTGATCGCAGTCGCACGACGCCGGCTGGACGCCGATGATCCTCCTGCCGCGGCCGGCAGGTGGCAGTCGTGCCCCGCGGAGCTCATCGAGCGGCGCATGGATCTCCTGGGACTGATCGGCCTGCATGATCCGCCCAGGCCCGACGTGGCCGACGTGATCCGGACGGCGCGCCGGGCAGGACTCAAACTGGCAATGATCACCGGCGACCATCCTGAAACTGCCGCCGCCATCGCCCGCGAAATCGGCCTGATCGGGACTCCGGAGGTTGTGCTGGAGGGCGCCGGCCTCCCGGAGGACGAACAGATGCTCGGTGCACTGCTGGACCGGGACGGGGTGGTGGTGAGCAGGGTGTCCCCGGAGCAGAAACTCCGTGTGGCCCGGGCCCTGCAGTCCAGGGGCCACGTTGTTGCCATGACGGGAGACGGCGTCAACGACGGGCCGGCGCTCCGCGAAGCCGATATCGGCGTCGCCATGGGCCTGACCGGCACCGATGTGGCCCGCGAAGCCGCAGACCTGGTCCTCCTCGACGACCATTTCGCCACCATCGTGGCCGCCATCGAGCAAGGCCGCGCCACCTATTCCAACATCCACCGTTTCCTCACGTACCACCTCACGGACAACGTGGCCGAGCTGACCCCTTTCGTCATCTGGGCGCTCTCCGGCGGACAGTTTCCGCTTGCCCTCGGCGTGCTCCAGATCCTGGCCCTGGACATCGGCACCGACCTGCTTCCCGCGCTGGCACTGGGGGCTGAGCCTCCGGGCAAGCATGTCCTGGCCCGGCCGCCGGAGCGGCGGCACCTGATGGACAGGCAGCTCATGATCCGGGTTTTCTGCGTGCTGGGGCCCGTGGAAGCGGCGGTGGAAATGGCGGCGTTCTCCGCCGTGCTGTTTGGCGGCGGCTGGATCCGCGGCGAAGCCCCGGAGGCGGGGCTCCTGATGGCAGCCTCCGGGGCCGCCTTCACCGCCGTCGTCCTTGGCCAGCTCGCCAACGCCTATGCGTGCCGGAGCGCGACGGCGGCGCCGTGGCGCCTGGGCTGGGGCACCAACAGGCTCCTGGCCTGGGCCGTCCTGGCCGAACTGGCCGTCCTCGCCGCCTGCCTGTACATTCCCCAGGCCGCTGCGCTGCTGGGGCACGCCCCGCCGCCACCTGCCGGCGTCCTCCTTGCTGCCCTGGCAATTCCTGCGGTCCTTGCCGCCGACTGGGCCTACAAGGCCATCCGGGGCCGGATGCGGGCGGCATAGCCGAGGCCGCCTGTGGCCGCCCGTGCCCGCGGGACCAAAGCCTCTGCCCGCACTCTTCAGCCAGGCACAAAATCGAGGAATGAAAGCTGCCGCGGCACCATCCGTCAACAATGCCCGTGTGATGTGGATCGGGGAGACGGGCATCGGGGACATCGCCTCCGTTGGGGGGAAGAATGCCTCGCTGGGGGAGCTCAGCCGGTCCCTGCGGTCGGCCGGCGTCAGCGTTCCGGAAGGGTTTGCGACCACTGCTTCGGCGTACCGGGCGTTCCTGGAAGCCAACGCCCTGGTGCCGCGGATCAAGGAACTCGTTGCGGACTACCGCAGCGGACAGTCAACGCTCCGGCAGGCAGGCGCCGCCATTCGGGAGCTTTTCCTGGCAGCGACCTTCCCCGAGGACACGGCGGCCGATATCCGCGAACACTACCGGGCGCTCTGCCGCCGGGCGGGGGAGCAGCAGGTGCCGGTGGCCGTCCGCAGCAGCGCCACGGCTGAAGACCTGCCCGATGCCAGTTTCGCCGGCCAGCAGGAGACGTTCCTGAACGTGGCGGGGGAGCGGGCGGTCCTGGACGCCTGCCGCCGCTGCTACGCCTCGCTGTTCACCGACAGGGCCATCACCTACCGCGAGATCAAGGGGTTTGACCACCTCGATGTTGCCCTGTCCGTGGGCGTCCAGCGGATGGTGCGGTCCGACGTCGGTGCTTCCGGAGTGATGTTCTCGATCGACACCGAGTCGGGTTTTCCCGGCGCCGTCCTCATCAGTGCCGCGTGGGGACTCGGGGAAACCGTGGTGCAGGGAACCGTCAACCCGGACAAGTACCAGGTGTTCAAGCCCCTGCTCGCCAATGCTTCGCTGAACCCCGTCATTGAACGGCACGTGGGGGCAAAAGAACGGAAAATGGTTTACAGCCATGGCGGCGACGCCCGCACGAAAATGGTGGAAACCACCCCGCATGAACGCAGGTCCCTGGTGTTGTCGGACCCGGAAGTTGTCCTCCTTGCACGGTGGGCCGCGGCCGTTGAGGACCACTACGGCGCCCGATGGACATGGAGTGGGCAAAGGACGGCATCACCGGCGAACTGTTCATGGTGCAGGCGCGGCCGGAAACCGTGCAGGCCCAAAAGACGGGCTCAACCTTCCGGACGTACCGTCTTCGGCAGCAGGGCAGGCTCCTGACCGCCGGGGCCGCAATCGGGGACTCCATTGCCCGGGGTCCTGCCTGCGTCATCCGTGACGCAAAGGACATTGAAGACTTCGTGGACGGTTCGGTCCTGGTGACCCGGATGACCGATCCGGACTGGGTGCCGGTGATGAAGCGGGCGGCAGGAATCGTCACCGACCATGGAGGACCCACCAGCCACGCCGCGATCGTCAGCCGCGAACTGGGGGTGCCGGCCGTCGTCGGCACACGGAACGCAACGGACGTCCTTGCCAACGGCGCAGCGGTGACCTTGTCCTGTGCCGAAGGCGAAGAAGGGCACGTCTATGAGGGGCTGCTGGACTTCGCCGTGGAGGAAGTGGACATGGCCACCCTTCCCGCCACCCGGACGGCTGTGATGGTCAATATTGGCAGCCCTGCCGCCGCATTCAAGTGGTGGCGCCTGCCGGCCGCGGGCGTCGGCCTCGCGCGGATGGAATTCATCATCAACAACCTGATCCGCATCCACCCCATGGCACTGGTCCATCCCGAGCGTGTCGCCGATCCGGAGGCCGCCGCGCTGATCGAAGACCTGACCCGGGGCTACCCGGACCGCCGGGAGTATTTCATGGATGTCCTGGCCACCGGGATCGCGAAAATCGCGGCGCCCTTCTACCCCAAGCCCGTTATTGTCCGCCTCAGCGACTTCAAAACCAACGAATACAGCCACCTCATCGGAGGCGGGGCCTTCGAACAACCCGAAGAGAACCCGATGCTCGGCTTCCGCGGAGCCTCTCGCTACTATAGCGAACAGTACCGGGAGGGGTTCGCGCTGGAATGCGAAGCCCTCAAGCGGGTCCGGGAACACATCGGCTTTTCCAACGTGATCGTCATGGTCCCGTTCTGCCGGACGGTGGGGGAAGCTGACCTCGTGATCAAGGCCATGGCGGACCATGGGCTGGTCCGCGGCGAAGCGGGGCTCGAGCTGTACATGATGTGTGAAATACCGGCCAACGTGGTGCTGGCCAGCGCCTTCGCGCGGCGTTTCGACGGCTTCTCCATTGGTTCGAACGACCTTACGCAGCTGGTCCTGGGAGTGGACCGTGATTCCGAGCAGCTCGCCGCGCTCTTCGACGAGCGGGATCCGGCGGTCACCACCATGATTGCCGAGGCCATCGGCAAGGCCCACGCCGCCGGGATCAAAATCGGCATCTGCGGCCAAGGCCCCAGCAACCACCCCGACCTCGCCGAATTCCTGGTGGACCAGGGCATCGACTCCATCTCGCTGAACCCCGACACGTACCTGCGCACCATCCCCATCATCGCGGCTGCCGAACAGCGGCCGGGCAAACAGGCCTAAAGGCACTGGAAGCGGCGGCGCCTTCACTGGTACTGATGAAGCCATGACCACGTCGCCGACCGCTGCTGCTGCGAAGCCGCCCTTCGACGCCGTGATCTTCGACCTGGACGGCGTGGTCACGAACACCGCATCCATGCACCGCGCCGCCTGGAAGGACGCATTCGACCAGATCCTGCAGGACCCCCGGATCCCGCCGACTGCAAACCGGGCCCCGATGACCAAGGCCGACTACCTGAACTTCATCGACGGCCTTCCCCGCGAGGATGGCGTCCTGAAGTTCCTCGCCGCCAGGGGGGTGGAGATAGACCGCGGGACGCAGGCCGACGAGCCGGGGGCATGGACAGCGGTTGGCCTTGGTGCCCTGAAGAACCGCCTGTTCCTGGAAAGCCTGAAACGCGGCGGGATCCAGGCCTACCCGGGAACGCTGCAGCTCCTGCAGCGGCTCTCCGGCGCCGGGGTGCCGGCCGCCCTTGTCACGTCCAGCCGCAACGCCTCGGCGATCCTGGAGTCAGCAGGACTTACCCGCTATTTCAGCGTGGTGGTGGACGGCAACCTGGCCGCAAGCCTCGAGCTGCAGGGAAAGCCCGCCCCGGACACCTTCCTCGCGGCAGCGTCCCGGCTCGGAGTCCTCCCGTCCCGCTCGGTCGTCATCGAGGATGCCGGCGCGGGCGTGCAGGCTGCCCGCCGCGGCGGCTTCGGACTGGTGGTGGGAATTGACCGCAACGGGACCCGGCGCGAGCTGGAAGCGGCTGGCGCCGCCGTCGTGCTCAACGACGTCGCTGAACTGGACCTGGGACTGGTTGCCGGTGATCCCTGGCAGCTTGTCTATGAGGGGTCCGATCTGGGACACGAAGGGCACCGGGAGGCGCTCACGACCCTGGGGAACGGCTATCTGGCAGTCCGGGGCGCGGCCCCCGAGGGCGGGCCCTTTAGCTACCCGGGCATGTACCTGGCAGGGGTCTATAACCGGGTCTCGGCCGTGGTGGCAGGCGAAGAGCTGCTGGAAGAGCACATGGTGAACGGGCCCAACTGCCTTCCCCTGGACCTGCGCCCGGCCGGCGGAACCTGGTGGTCCGAAGGAGGGCTGGTTGTCCTCCGGGAGCGCAGGACACTGGACCTCCGCGCTGCCGTCCTGGAGCGGCGGCTCCTGCTCGAAGCGGCGGACCGGCGCCGCCTGGAGGTGGTCCAAACCCGGTTCGTGTCCATGGCCGACCCGCACCTGCTGGGCCTCGCCACGAGCATCACCCCGCTGGGCTGGAGCGGAACCCTTGATGTGCGTACCGGCATCAACACCGCAGTGAGGAATGCGAACATCAGGGACCCCTCGTCCGGACAGGGGATCCACCTCAGGGACAGGACCGGTCCCGGACCGGACCGCACGGATCCGGCGGACAGCACGGCTGTGGTGCAGGTGGAGACCACACAAAGCCTGGTCCGGATCGCGGCTGCCTTCCGCGTCGTTGTCCCCGGCGAGGCCGGGGCAGGCGGACGCGGCCGGAAGGGAGGCCTGCACTTCCAGTCCTTCACGCTTGCCCTCAAGGAGGGAACGACGGCGGAGGTCGCCAAGACGGTGGCGGTGGTGACGTCGCGCGACCACGCGATTTCCAGTCCCGAGTCGGAGGCAAAGGCGGTGCTGGAGCGGGCCGGCAGTGACTTCGATGCCCTGCTCTACGCCCACCGGGAGGCGTGGCGGCGGGAACTGCGTCCCTTCCTGGTGGAGATCGACGCCCCCGTACAGGTCCGGCTGGTCCTCAACCTCCATATCTTCCACCTCCTGCAGACACTGACCCACCACACCGCCGAGCTGGACGCCGGGGTCACCGCCCGCGGGCTTCATGGCGAGGGATACCGCGGGCATGTCTTCTGGGACGAGCTGTTCGTGCTGCCCCTGCTGACGTCGCGGACGCCCCACGTGGCCCGTGCCCTGATCGATTACCGGTGGCGCAGGCTTCCAGCAGCCCGCCAGGCCGCCCGCGCCCTGGGGCTCCGGGGCGCCAAGTTCCCCTGGCAGAGCGGCAGCGACGGGAAGGAGGAAACGCCAAAGTGGCTGTACAACGAAAAGTCCGGGCGGTGGGTGAAGGACCACTCCCACATGCAGCTGCATGCGGGCCTCGCCGTCGCCTTCAACGCCTGGCAGTACTACCAGGCAACCGGTGACACCGCATGGCTCTTCGAACGGGGCGCCGAGTTGCTGATCGAAGTGGCCCGGTTTTTTGTGTCCCTGGCGCAAGACGACCAGGACACGGGCCGGTACCACCTGCGGGGCGTAGTGGGGCCGGACGAGTACCACACCGGCTACCCGGGAAACCCCGGGCCCGGCCTGGACGACAACGCCTACACCAATGTCATGGCGGCCTGGGTCTGCGTGCAGGCTTCCGAGCTTGTGGCCTCGGCGCACGGAAACGACCTTGCCGAGCTCCTGGAGCGGCTCGACGTGGCGGACGGGGAACCTGACGTCTGGGCCCGTGTGGGCAGGGCCATGTACGTTCCGTTAGGCCCCGACGGCGTGATCAGCCAGTTCGAAGGCTACGAACAGCTGCAGGAACTCGACTGGGAACACTACCGGGAGGCGTACGACAGCATAGAGCGGCTCGACCTCATACTCGAGGCAGAAGGCGACGAAACCAACCGGTACAAGCTCGCAAAGCAGGCCGACGTCCTGATGCTGCCGTACCTGCTGGGGCATGAGGGCCTTGTCACGTTCCTCAACGAGCTCGGCTACGCGTACACGATGGAACAGCTGCACCGGACCATCGAGTACTACCTGGCCAGGACTGCGCACGGTTCGACACTGAGCCGCGTTGCCCACGCATCCGTCCTTGCCGGCCTGGACGCCGACCGCGCCTGGGACAGCTACCGTGAGGCGCTGGACGCCGACCTTGACGACACGCAGCACGGCACCACCCGGGCCGGCATCCATCTGGGAGCCATGGCCGGCACCATCGACGTCATCCAGCGCAGCTTTGCCGGTTTGCGCATGAGCGGCGACACCATGGTGTTCGCCCCCAACCTGCCCGCAGGGCTCAACGCGGTTGCCTTCCAGGTCCGGTACCGGGGACATCTCCTGACCGTGCGCCTCGGGGACGGCCGCATCAGCGTCGCCTCCGCGCCCGGGAACGCCATGCCCATCAAAGTGCGGGTTGCCGGAAGGGACATGACGCTTGCCGCCGGCCAGGCGAGGGACTTCGCCGCACCCCGGCAAATCAAGGGACCGGCCGGCCCATGAACCTTCCACAACGGCTGGGTGTCCTGACCAGCGGAGGTGACTGCCCGGGGGTGAACGCGGTGATCCGGGGCGCTGTGCTGGGCGGCACCGTTGCGCACGGTTACGAATTCGTGGGCTTCCGGGACGGCTGGCGGGGAGTCCTGGAAGACGACCTGCTGCCGCTGCCCCGGCGGGCAGTGCGCGGCATCTCGGGGCTGGGCGGAACCATCCTGGGAACATCACGCACCAACCCGCTGTCGGAGGGCGGGGTGGAAGCGGTCCGTGGCAGCATGCGCCGCCACCGGCTGGAGGGGCTGATCGCCATCGGTGGCGAGGGTACGCTGGCGGCCGGCAAGGCCCTCTCCGACCAGGGCGTCAACGTCGTCGGCGTGCCGAAGTCGATTGACAATGATCTGGGCGCCACGGACTACACGTTCGGGTTCGATTCGGCCGTGCAGACGGCCACCGAGGCAATCGACAGGCTGCGGACCACCGGTGAATCGCACCACCGCTGCATGATCGCCGAGGTCATGGGCCGGAACGCCGGCTGGATTGCACTGCACGCCGGGATGGCGTCCGGCGCCCATGCCATCCTGATCCCTGAACACCGGGTGGCATTGAAGCAGGTGGCCGCCTGGGTCACCTCCGCCCGTGACCGCGGGCGGGCTCCGCTGGTGGTGGTGGCCGAGGCATTTACGCCGGAGGGGCAGGATGCGCCGTACGCGCCCCGCGGCCTGGATACATTTGGACGGCCGCGGCTCGGCGGGATCGGGCTTGCCCTTGAACGGGAGCTGCAACAGCTGACGGGGATTGAAACCCGCGCCACCGTCCTCGGCCACATCCAGCGCGGCGGCGAACCGACAGCCTTCGACCGCGTCCTGGCAACCCGGCTTGGAATGGCCGCGGTGGGGGCAGCAGCTGCGGGTCGCTGGGGGACGATGGTGTCCCTGCGCGGCACGGAGATCGTCAACGTGGGGCTGGAGCAGGCCCTGGGAGCGTTGAAGGTGGTTCCCGAGGCGCGCTACCGGGAGGCGGCCGTGCTGTTCGGCTGACTGGCTCCGCCTTGCTTGCTTCGGCCGGGTGTGCCCAGCTACCCGTGGGCGGCGACGTATTCCACCAGGCCCCCCACGGTGGCCACGGCGGGATAGTCCCGCTCGGGGATGTCCACTCCCGTGGATCCGGCGATGGTTTCCACCAGGCGGAGGAAATCGAGGGAATCCAGCTCCAGGTCCTGGCGCAGCCTTGCGCCGTCGGCCAGGTCCCCGGGTTCGACGTCGGGCGCCACCTGGCCGATGGCCGCCTGCACTGCCGTTCGGGCGTCCTGCTGGTTCATAGCTCCTCCGGGGTTTGCAACAGTTCGTCGATGCGGGACAGGAAACGGCCGCCACGCAGCCCGTTGCTGACCCTGTGGTCCGCGGACAGGGTTGCAGTGGCGGCGTGGCGGATGCCGAGCATGCCGTGATGGGCCCAGGGCTGCTCCATGACCCTGCCGAAGCCAACCATGGCCACCTGCGGCGGATAGATGACCCCGTAGACGCTCTCCACGCCGAGGTCCCCCAGGTTTGTGACAGTGATGGTCGGATCTGCCATCTCGGCCCGCTGCAGCCGGCCGGCCCGGGCCCGGTCAACGAGGTCCCGCAACTGCTCCATGAGTTCGTCAAGCGTCAGGGCGTCCGCATCATGCAGGGCAGGCGCCACGAGCCCGCCATTGCGCAGGGCCACCGCAACTCCCAGGTGCACGGCAGTGCCGGGGTGGAATGAGCCGTCCGTGAAGAAGCCATTCATTTCCGGCACCTCCTTCGCCGCCAGCGCGGTGGCCTTGAGCAGCAATGCTGACGGAACCAGGCGCGAGGCGACCGGCCGCCCGCCGTTGGCCGACGCCATCCATGCCATCCCAGCTTCCAGGTCCAGGGTCGTGGCGAGGTAGTAGTGCGGGATTTCCTTCTTGGAACGGGACATCAGCGCGCCCACCGCCTGCCGGAGGCTTTCCGCCTTCCCGCCCGCGGCCTCCTTCCGGCCCCGCCGTGCGCCCGTCCCGGCGCCGGCAGGTGCCGCCGCCACTGGACGTTCCGGCGTCGGGACCGGCGGCTCAACCCGGGATCCGGCGGCTGCTTCGCGGCGCACATCCGCCTCGGTCACCGCTCCCTCCGGCCCGGTTCCGGACAGGCCCTGCAGGTTCACGCCGAACTGTTCCGCCAGCCGGCGCGCCAGCGGCGAGGAGCGCACCCGGCCG
>NZ_AOFD01000001.1 GCF_000332815.1 Arthrobacter nitrophenolicus | reverse complement strand
GGAGCGAGTCCCGGCGTCGGTGGAAAACTGCTGCCGGGCAGCGGTGGCGGCAGAATCGGGGGCCGGTCCGGCGGAAGCGGGCTGGGGCCGGGTGCGTGCCGGGAAGGTGGGCGCGCTGCCCGTCCGTTCCGGGTCGATGGCGGCGATGCTGCGGACCCGCGTCTCCTCGACGCCTTCGTCCGGGTGGCTGTCCTCGTGGTGCGGCTCCTCGAGTACCTCGAAGGGAGTCACGGACAGGTTCAGCTCGGCCTGGATGCGCTGCAGGGCCAGGGCGAACGCGTGTGCGGACGAGTAGCGGGACTGTGGCGACTTGGCCATGGCCGTGGCGAGGGCAAGCTCCAGCGATTCCGGAACATCGGCCCGACCAAGGCGGGGCAGGGGTGTGTTGCTGATCCTGTTGATCAGTTCCCGCTGGGAGTTGTCCGCCCCGGGCAGCACGAAGGGCGACCGGCCGGCCAGGAGCGTGTACAGCGTGGCGCCCAGGGCCCAGACGTCCACCATCACCCCGTCCACGCTGCCGTCCCTGAACTGCTCCGGCGGGGACCACGGGATGGACATGCCCGAATCGTCGTCGGAATCCCCGGCCAGGGTGCCCGAGATGCCGAAGTCGGTGAGCGCGGGCCGGTTGTAGTCCGTCACCAGGATATTGGCGGGCTTGATGTCGCGGTGCGCGATGCCGGCGCGGTGGGCTGTCTCGACGGCGGATGCCACCTGGATGCCGACGGCCAGGACCTCGTCCACGCTGAACCGCTGCCGCCGGTAGCGGACGTCCAGGCTGGGCCGGGAGCAATACTCCATGGCCAGGTAGGAGTGCCCGTCATCGGTCACTTCCGCCTCGAAGATGGTGACGATGTAGGGGTGCGAGGACAGCTGGGCCATCAGGTTGGCCTCGGACTCGAAGCGGCGGCGCGCGCCTTCGGTCTTCAGGTCCGAGACGAGCACCTTGACGGCGACCTTCCGGCGGGGCCGGTCCTGCTCGTAGAGGTAGACGTCGGAAAACCCGCCGGAGCCGAGCAGGCTGATGTACGTGAACCCCGGGATGCGGGGCGGCGGCGCTACAGGCCGTTTGGAACTCAAGGAATCTCCTCAAAACGCAACGAGATGTTGTCGCCGAGCTCGGCGATGTCGCCGTCCAGCAGGATGGCCATCTCGTTCTGGGCAAGGCGCCGCGGCGGCTGGCCCTCCCGGACCAGGACGGTGCCGTTGGTCGCCTTCAGGTCGCAGAGCATGACGTGCCAGCCCTCCAGGCGGACCTCCACGTGGGAACGGGAGATGTCGCCGCCGGGGCTTGCCACCTGGACCAGGCGGGGCATGACGCCGCCCTGCACCCGGGACACCGACGGCTGGCGGCCGATCACCAGGGACTGGTCCAGGTCCAGCAATTCGCCGGTGGACATCCGGACACGGCCGAGCCGGGGACGCGCCACCTGCACGGCATCCGGCAGCAGCACCGCACCGCAGGCCGAGCACTGGGCGCGGGTGGGCGGATTCGCGTGGCCGTGGCCGCACACCCGGGCCAGCACCATGGGACCGTCCGGCTCCTTACCATCGGCATCCTCCACCGGCATGGCCGGCGCAGGACTGGACGCCGTGCCGGCGAGGCTGCTCTTCATGACTGTCTGGCCGTCGTGGTCGCCGTCGAAGCCGGCCCCGGCGGCTTGCGGGGCATCCCCGGCCGGTGCAGGTGCGGGCGATGGCGGGACTGCCCCGAAAACGGGCTCCGGCGCAGGCGGCGCAGCAGAACCGGCGTGCGGGGTCCGCCACGGTACGGAGTCGATCAGGACCCCGCCTGGACGGGAGGAACAGGGGCGGGCTGGACAGTTGCAGGCTGGGGTGGAGCAGGATGGGACGGTTCGGGCTGTGCCGGTGCAGGTGCCTGTGCGGAACCGGCCGCCGCAGCAGGCTCCGCAGGGTCAGTCCCGGCGGTTTCCAAGGAAGGACGGCCGGCGGCCGGCTCCAGAGCAGGGGCAGGGGCGGGTCCGTTCCCGGCGTGTTCCTCCTCCGGGTCCTCCCGCACGGCGGCATCCTCGATGTTCCGCACCACGGTGCGCTCCCACAGGTGGTCGTAGGAACTGGTGTGGTCGGTGGCAGGCGCGGACGCCGGCATTCCCCCTGGTTCCTGGCCGGATTCCGGCCCTTCCAGGGGGTCCGACTCATCGTCAATCACGCCAAGGACCGTTTCCGACGACACCCCCTGGTCCGGAAGGATTGTCACATCGGGATCGATGGGGTCAGGGTCGACGGGGTCAAGGTTGATGGGTTCAGGGTTGATGGACCAGTGTCAGCCGGTTCAGGGTCAGCCTGCTCAGGGTCGACGGCGGCCGGGGCGGGTTCGTCAGTGACAACCGGCTCGGCGGCTACCGGCTCAGTGGCGGCAGGTTCTTCAACAACCGGCTCACTGGCGGCAGATTCTTCGACAACCGGTTCGGCGGCGGCGGGCGCGGGAACATCCTCGATAATCTGCCGCACATCCGCGTTGCCGTCCGGGTCCACCACAAGGGCCGCCGCGGAGGTCCCGGTGGCGAGGGCCGGCTGGTCCGCCCCCAGCCCCAGGCTCAGCGACTGCAGCAGGACCACACCTTCGCGCAGCGGGAGTTCAGGCAGGCCGGCGGCCCCGGCACCGGGAATGGTGAGGGTGCAGGGTCCCGGCAGCGCGAAGCGGCGCTCGGTCCAGGTGGTGACATCGCGCCCGTCGAGTTCCACCGGCCCCTGCGGCTGGCTGACGGTGAGGTCCAGCCCGCCGCGGAGGAAGACCCGCAGGGACCCTTTGAAGTCCAGGATCCCGAAGGAGGGGATGCTGGCCAGTGAACCGCCCGAGCTGCTGGTGACGGCGTGGAGCACTTCGTGGACCTCGGGACCGTCCGCCAGCAGGTCCCAGAGGGCCCCGGCGAGGGCAGGCGGGGTGTCCGGGCCAAGGAGGACAGCGGTGCCGGAACGGACAACGCCGAACCAGGAGCCCGGGATGTAGCTAGTGCCGGCCATCGTGGCGTTCCCCTCCTTCATTGGCGTCCTGTCCTTCACCGAGGTTTGTGGCAGGCGCGGTGTGCGTGGCCGGCGCGGTGTCCGTCCGGGGTGCCTGGCCCCGCGGGAGTGTCACCTCGTCCTCTGCCGCCGCGTCGTGCCGGGGCGCGGTGGTGGCGGCACCGGCGTCGTTCAGGACGTTCCGGGCGTCCACCACGATCACCGTGACGTTGTCCCGGCCGCCGTTGCGCAGGGCTGCCTGGATGAGGGCATCCACCGCATCCTGGGGCTGGCCTGCGGTGCTGAGGATGCGGTGGATGTGTTCGTCGCCCAGTTCGGAGGTGAGCCCGTCGGAGCAGACGAGGATCCGGTCCCCCTCCTCGACAGGAAGGAGCCAGTAGTCGGCCTCGGTCTCGTCGCCTGTGCCCAGGGCGCGGGTGACCACGTGGCGGCGCGGGTGGACAGTGGCCTGCTGGGGCGTGATCTCCCCCGCGTCCACCAGTTCCTGGACCTCGGAGTGGTCAACGCTGATCTGCTCGAAGCGGCCCTGGCTGAGCCGGTACGTCCGCGAGTCCCCGATATTCATCACCAGCCAGTACGGCACACCCATCTGCTCCACGACGACGGCACCTGTCAGGGTGGTGCCGGCACGGGCGCCGGTGGCTTCGCGGATGGAGAGGTCGGCGTGGACCAGGTATTGCTGGAGGACCGCGGCAGTGGCCGTCCGCTCGCCGGTGGTCAGCTGGGGCATGGCGGCCAGGGCACGCACGCAGATGCCGCTGGCGATCTCGCCGGCTTCATGGCCGCCCATTCCGTCCGCCACGGCGAAAACGGGGTCGGAGGCGATGTAGGAATCCTCGTTCAGCTCCCTGCGGAGTCCCCGGTCCGTCCCGTAACCGACGGTTAGGGTAAGGCCCTGTCCCGGTTGCATGGTTGAGGAATCGCTGGCGGGCTGTTGGTTCATGCCTGTCCTAGGTAAAAGGTTCGGTCTCCAAAATGGACGCTGGAGCCGGGGGTAACAAAGCTGGGGACGCCCGGCACCAGTGCCGTGCGGTGTCCGTCGGGGGTGGTCACGGCGCTGCCGTTCGTTGAATTCCGGTCCGTCACCCAGATCCCGGCTCCGTCCGTGAGCAGGTGCAGGTGTGTCTTGGAAATGGAGCGGCCGGGGTCGTCGACGGCGAGCAGCTGGGCGTGCTGTTCCCCCGCCTGGCCCACGGGGTTGCGGCCCACCAGGACGCTGCGGTCCAGCTGGAAGTCACGGCCGTCGTCGAGCCGGATCCGAAGGACCGCCACGGGCGCGGGGCCGGAGGCGCCGGGGCGCACCTGGTGCGTTCGACGTCGTCGTCGAAGGAGGGCGGCACCTGGCCCTCGGCGGGCGGCGCGAAGGATGCCGGGGTGGTGTACGGCATGGTCTGCGAGGGCAGCGTCTGGAAAGGCGGAGCCTGGGCCGGCGTCGGAGTTTGTGTCGCCACAGTCTGCGGAGGCGGAGCCTGTGCCGGCAGCGACTGCGGAGGCAGTCCCGGACCGGAATCGCGCTGGGCCTGCAGCGGCGCCTGCGCATTGATGATCTTGGGGGTCGCGGCACCCGCAACCGGGGAAAGCACCGGCTGCACGGGCGGCAGGTCCAGCGGCGCGAAACTGTAGGGGCCCTGGATGCCGCCGGTGGTGATGGGGTCGCGGCCTGCCTTCACGTCAAAGGCAAGTGTCTTGGCCGCGGCGTCATGCCAGCCCCGCAGCCCGCCGTTCTTGTCCCAGCTGTTCGAGACCACCACTGTCACGGCCCAGCCGGCGCCCGCAAGCAGCAGCGGCCCGAGGATGAAGAGGGCAGCGCCGAACCATTGGAAGACCACCACCAGGATGGCCGCGAGGACCGCCAGGAGGATGCCCGCCCCAGTGATGAGGCCGCGCAGGAAGACAGCACCCGCACCGGGTGCGTAGCCGTCGTTATCAGCGCTGCGGATGCCCATCAGCAGGTTTCCCGGCGTTTTCCCGGTCCGGGCCTCCAGGCCCATGACCACCAGCAGGTAGGCCAGGGTCAGCGCCAGCCCGATGCCGCCGAACAACACCAGCGACGCCGTGTCGTAGGTGATGAAGCCGCCGCTGCGGGTACGGGTGATGCCGGCGAAACCGACGGCGAACGTCACCACCAGGACGACCAGCGGCGGGAGCCAGTCGATGACGGCGGCGCCAAGCCGCTTGCCCGCCGTGGCAGGAACCAGCTGAAGGTTTGTTGCCATTCCCGTTCCTCCCCCTGGAGCGGCCCCCACCTGCCCGGTGGAACCGCCGGCGCTCCCCAGCCCCGTGCCCGCGATGCCCGCGGCCTGCTGTGCCGGGGGCGTTTGTACTACCGGGATAGTACCGGGAATCGCCGGCACATGCGCGGCGGGCAGCCCGGTCCTGGGGTCGATGGCCCCGCTGGAACCGTTGGCCCCTCCATGGTCCTGGTTGTGGAGGCTGCGCGCCGCACGGTTGGGAAGGGGCGCCCCGCAGGCGGTGCAGAACGCCGCCCCGGTGCGGACTGTTTGCTGGCAGCGCGGGCAACGCACGGATCGGAGGTCACTGCTGCTTGGGTCCTTGTGTTGGAGGGATGTCTGTCGGGGACGGGCCTGTTGGGGGTGCTGCGGTGTCAGGCTGGTCCGGTCCGTTGCCGGCGGCGGACGGGCGGCGCCCCGGCAGCTTCAGGGCGGGCAGTGCCAGCCGGGTGCCGCGCAGGCTCAGGAGAGTCCGGGCGTCAGCGAGGAGCGACCGCGGCGAGAACCGTGCCTGCTGCCGCCGCCAGAATCCAACGGTGGCAGTCATTTCCTTCAGCGAGCCGTCCACGATGGTCCAGTATTCCCTGACTTCTTCCTCCGTAGGCTGGCCCGCACCGAAGATCGAGGCGTCCGCGCGCCGTGCGAGCATAGCGGTGGTCCCTTTGCTGGCCGGGAACGCCTCGGCGAGCACGGCCGCGCTCTCGCGGCGGGTGGAGCGGGTATCGACGGCGGCGCCCATGTCGGTGGCAAGGCTCACCACCTCGCTCCATCCTCCGCCCACCCGCTGGGCGGGGTGGCCGTCGCGGAAGCGCGCTTTCCGCCGTCGTGATTTCAGCAGGGCGATCAGCAGCAGCGGCAGCGCCAGGATGGACAGCGGAATCAGGGCAACGCCCAGCGCTCCCAGGAGGGCGCCCCAGAACAGCCACGGGTTGTTCTTCTTCTGGTCTGCGTCCAGGGCGTCGGGCGAGGAGTCCGGCGGCAGGTCGGCCGGCTCCTGCGGCGGGGGTGGCGGCTGCAGGACCTGCGGCTTGGGCTTGGACTTGTTCTCCGGGTCCGGCGGAATGGGAACGTTGTCCTTGGGCGGAGTGGGATCGAAGCTGACCCAGCCCACGCGTTCAAAGGCCACTTCCACCCAGGCGTGGACGTTCTTGCCGGTGATCTTGACTTCGCCGGCGCCGTTTTCCGGGCTGGTGGGATCCGGGTAGAAGCCCATCACCACGCGGGACGGAATGCCCAGGTGGCGGAGCATCAGGGACATGGCAACGGCGTACTGCTCATCGTCGCCGAGCATCTGCTTGGCGGTCAGCAGGTTCCGGATCCGGGCCGAACCGTGGCCCGAGACGCTGGGCAGCTGCCCTTCGCTGACCAGGCCGTTGCTGAAGGCACCGGTCTTCTGGAAGTGGGCTTCGATCTGGCGGACCCGGTCGATGGCCGTGGGCGCGTCCGCGGACAGGTCGTTCGCCTGGGACGCGACCACCGGGGGGACCTCGAGGGCGTCGGGCATGGACATTTTGGCAAAGTCGTACTGCGTCAACTGCCCGTGTTCCAGCTTGACGGGGTCGGACACCTGGACACTGTAGGAATCGCCCCGGGTCAGGCCGTTGGTGGTGACTGCGGTGTCCGTGCCGGAGTTGAAGTACAGTCCGGACGCGGCCGCCGAGGCGCCCTCGTCGAAGCTCAGGCCGGTGGTTTTCCGGCCGCCGGGGACAAAGAAGCCCTGGTAGTCCTCGATAGTGATGTCGATCGCGTAGTCCCTGGTGGGAACGGTGCCGGAGGTGTCCGCAAGGGTATTGATGGACTCGGTGTCGCCCACCTTGCTGAAGTTGCCGGAGCCGTTGGGATCCATGGTGTAGTTGGTGCCGTTGAAGGCGTCCAGTGCACCCAGACGTACCCTGCCGTCGCGCGGCAGGCCCTTGACCACGAAGAGCGTGTCGTCCTTCTTGTCCTTGACGTAGGTCCGGAAGCTCGCCAGCGGCGTGATGTAGTCCTTGGGGTCGAACGGCGGCACCACAACGTTGCGGAGCACTTTCCGTTCATTGCCGGCGGATACCAGCGGCGCGGACAGGGCGGTGACGGCGACGCTGACGGCGATGACGCCAGCGGCCATGCCGAGCCGGCGGATCCTGGCGCGCCGGGTGGCGGAGGAATCGGCCTGCGGGTTGTTGACCGCAACCCTGCGGGTGCTGTTCCGCCGCAGGGCGTCCCGCCGGAAGGTTGCCCAGCGATGCCGAGGACCGTGAGGCCGATGCCGCGCTCGAGGGTGAGGAAGGCGGCGTTGGTGCTGAACGCGATGCCGGTGACGAAGAGGACCAGGACGGGCAGGAGCGGAAAGTAGGGGCTCCGAACCCGCCAGGTCAGGACCGCAGCCACGAGGGCGGTGATCAGCGAACTGAGGAAGGGGACGATGAGCACCCCGCCGGCAGTTCCCACCGGAACGCCGACCGTGAGCATGTCCTTCCAGGCGAAAACGATGCCCAACAGCAGGATCCGCAGCGAATCCAGGGTGGGAACGAATCCGGCGATGGCGGAGTCGGGGACGGCCAGCAGCGTACCGAAGATGAGGTACGCCCCAAGGGCCAGGGCCGTGGTGATCAGCAGCCCGAGCCGCAGGTGTGCGTTGGCAGCGCCGATGGCCAGGCCCAGGACGATGCCGCCAAAGCCCGACAGCAGGTAGTAGGGGTCGCCGCCGAAGCTGAGCCCGAAACCGAGCAGGCCCAGCCCGAGCAGGACGGTGAGCGCGCCGGCGTCGAGCACGAAATGCCAGCGCGGCTGGCCGTCGGCGAAGGCGGACTCCTCCCGGGTGGGCGCCGCCGCGCGGCGGGATGTCCTGCGGGGCCCGTGGGTTGGAGAGGTTCTGCCCGGTGCGGAGCTCATGCTGCCGCCTTTCTCAGCACGATGGCGAGGTCGGCCAGGTCGCCAAGCGTCAGCACGGTCAGGTCCGCGATGTTGGCCCTGCTGGGAGCGGCGCCTGCTTCCACCCGGACGGCGAGGCTGCGCACGCCGGGCGGAACGGATACGGCGGCGGAGCGGAGCTGCGTGGCGGTCACGTTGCTGCCCACCACGAAGAACGTCACGGAGGCATTGGGCACGGTGTCGGCGAGGGTCCTTGCGAGGTCGACGGCGGTGCGGCGCATGGGTGCGCCCACGATCCTGGTCATGTCGTCCAGCATGTTGCGGCCCGTTTCGCAGCGGAGGGGGCCTTTTTGGGTGATGATGTCCAGCTCCCGCTGTTCCCGGATGGCCTGGCGGCCGATGGAGGCGGCCGCGGAGATAGCCATTTCGAACTCGGTTTCGGAGGCGTATTCGTCCGTGTTGATGGACAGCGAGATGGCGAGGTGGGCCCGCCTGGTCTCTTCGAACTGGCGCACCATGAGCTTGTTGGTACGGGCCGTGGTCTTCCAGTGGATGTGCCGCCGGTCATCCCCGGGCACGTAGTCGCGCAGGGCATGGAAGGACACATCAGCGCTGGACAGGTCGGTGGTGGGCATGCCCTCGAGGTCGCGGATGAAGCCTGCGGCGGAACCGGCCAGGGCAACCGTGCGCGGATGGACGAAGAGGTCCTCCGGTTCTGTCCACAGGACCTGGCGGCGCAGCAGGTGCAGGGGGTCCGCCCGGACCGACCGCACGGGCCCGACGACGATCACGGCGCGTCGGGCGGTGGGGATGGTGAACAGGTCCTCATGGACCTGCCCGGGCTTCATCCGGGGCAGGTGGAACACGGCGGTGGCATTGCCCACGGGCAGTTCCAGGGCAGCCGGCAGCAGGGGGCGGGCGGAGGTGTTGGACACCGCGATGCTGCCCACGGCGCTGTCCCCTACCGCCACGCGGGTGCGCGCGAGGTCCAGCACAACCCCGTAGGACGAGCGGCCAAGGATGAAGCCGACGGCAACCACGAACATGACGAACGCCGCGATGGCCGCCGCCTTGGCCTCCTGCCAGCCGAAGGCCTGCCCGGTCACCCACAGCAGGACAGCGGCGGCCAGCACGGACCAGCCCAGGATGCTGACCACCGAGAGGACCGGCCAGGCGTATTTCAGCCAGACGCCGCGTGCCGTCCGCCAGGCCGGGGCAAGGGCCAAGGCGGCCGTGCTGCTGGCCTCAGCCCAGACGGCGGAGGGGTGGAGGCGGGCGTTCCTGGCGAAGGGTTGCTTCAGACGCTCCGCGAGCCGGATCAACGGGGTGCCGCTGGACATATGTGTGCCTTCGTTATGTTGCGCTGTTTAAGGGTGCTGCGGGACGGGCCGGCGCCGGTCAGGCGTTGGTGCGCTGCTGCGGCGCGGCGACGTCTGCGAGGATCCGGGTGAGGACCGCCTCGGCCGTGGCGCCGGAGAACTCCGCCTCCGGGTCCATGACGAAGCGGTGGGTCCACACCACCGGGGCCAGTTCCTTGATGTCGTCCGGAAGGACGAAGTTCCTGCCCTGGGATGCGGCCCAGACCTTGGCTGCACGCACCATGGCGAGCGCTCCGCGCACCGAGACGCCCAGCCGGGTTTCGGGCGCGCTGCGGGTTTCCTCGCAGAGCCGGGAGATGTATTCCAGGACGGCCGTGTCCACATGCGCGGTGGCGGCGAGGTCGGCCATGTCGGCGACGGCCTGGGTGGTGATCACTGCCGGCAGTTCCTTGGACCGGTCCTTGACATTGGACCCGGCCAGCAACCGCACGGTGGACGCGTGGTCCGGGTAGCCGATGGAGGTTTTGATCAGGAAGCGGTCCAGCTGGGCCTCGGGGAGGCGGTAGGTTCCCGCCTGCTCAATGGGGTTTTGCGTCGCCATCACCATGAACGGCCGCCCGGCCGAGTAGGTGACGCCGTCCACGGTGACCCGGGATTCCTCCATGACCTCCAGGAGCGCGGACTGGGTTTTGGGCGAGGCGCGGTTGATTTCGTCGGCGAGGACGATGTTGTTGAAGATCGGGCCCTTGTGGAACTCGAATTTCTGCGTCTTCTGGTCGTAGATGGTCACGCCGGTGACGTCCGAGGGCAGCAGGTCGGGGGTGAACTGGATGCGGTTGTTCGAGCCCTGCACGGTGGCGGCGAGGGCGCGGGCGAGGGAGGTCTTGCCCGTGCCGGGGGCGTCCTCGAACAGGACATGGCCCTCGGCGAGCATCGCCGTGAACGTCAGCCTGATGACGTGCTCCTTGCCGAGGACGGCCTGGCCCACGTTGGCAACGAGTTTTTCGAACGTGTCGGCAAACCAGGCGGCCTGCTCGGTGGTCATGGTCATGGGTGGCTCTTCCTCTTCCTGGATTCAAGGTCTTTTGCGGGGCCGGTCCGGCCCCGCTGCTGTGGTGGCGGCGCCGGACTAGCGGTTGGGCATCCCGGCAGGCGGGTTGCAGCCGAGGCTGGAGGTATCGCAGCGGATCCAGTTGCCGGCCGCCATGCCGGAGGTCAGGTGGTACCAGATGCCGCTGGGGTTGTTCGAGGTCTTGTACCAGACCTGGTAGCGGTCGGTCGTGGAGGCGGCACCGGCATCAAGCCATTTGCCCTCACCGGTGCACTGGGACGGGTTGCCTGCCACGTAGCTGTCCGTTCCCTTGCGGGGTTCGGTGCAGCTGCGGACCGGGGTGGCCGTGATATTCCACGAGGTTGGCGGCGGCGGTGTGGGGTCGGCGCCGGACCTGGATGTCACTGGTCCGCCAATGGCACCGTTCACAATGGTCACCGCGCGCACGCGGAGCTGGCGGGCCTGGTCCCAGCCGCCGGCGGAACGGTCGTAGCGGTTCACCTTGCCCACGTTGATCCAGCCTCCTCCCTCGTAGCTGACCTCGTAGTGGCTCAGCGGCCGGCCGTTGGTATTGGGGTCGTTCCAGGTCCAGTGGACCTCGCCGTCGCCCTTGGCTGACGTGCGTCCGTCGATATTGGGGGCGTTCGCCGGTCCGTAGGGGTTGCCGGCGCCAATGGCCTTGGCGTCGCCGGACATGCTGTTCTTGGTGGACGTGGCGATGATGGTGACCGTGATGTCCCTGCCGTTGGTCAGGCCGCCGATGGTTCCTCCCCCGGCATTGATTGGCCCGCTCCTGCCGTCGGCGTTGTAGGAGTAGGTGATTTCGGCCGGGGTTGAACCGTTGCGCTGGGCATCCGTCAGAGGAGTGAAGGTTACTTCCAGCTGTCCGCTGGTACCCGTGGCCTTCACGGTTCCGCTATTAACCTGGCCGGGTTTACCCGCAGCCCGCACAGCCGGCGACGGCGCGCTGGTTCCGCTGGTGCCGGCCTTGTTCGTGGCTGAGACCGTGAAGGTGTAGTTGGTCTCCGAGTTGTCCACCGTGACGTTCTGCATGGTGTCCGCCACCTGCTGGGTGGCCACCACGGCACCGCCGCGGAGCGTGGTCAGGGTGTACGCGGAGACTGCGTCACCGTTGTTGTTGGGCGCCGTCCAGGAAACCCGCATCTGGCTTTGGCTGCCTACCGGCTGGACCTGCACGGCGGTGGGTGCCGCGGGGGTGGCCGGCACCCCGCCGGCACCTCGGCTGCCGAATAGGGGCTCCATTCGGATGGTTCCTTGGCGTCGTTGCGGGCCAGGACCCGGACCTTGTAGGAAACGCCGTTCTGCAGGCCCTTCCAGACGTAGCTCACGGCGGTCAGGTTCTGGACCTGGGCGTTCTGGCCGGCGGGCGGTGGTGAAATCTCCAGGTCATAGGACTTGACCGGCGAGCCCTTGCTGGCAGGTGCCGTCCAGTTGATGGACAGCTCCTTGTCGCCGAACTTCAGCTGCGGCGCGAGCGGAGTATCCGGCTTGACGTCCGGGCGGACCTCCGCGGAGGCCGGTGAACGGTCCGATTCGCCGAACTCGTTGGTGGCCGTGACCTGGAAGTGGTACTTCGTGTTGTTGGTCAGGCCGTTGAGCGTGCAGGTGTTGGCGGGACAGTCCTGCTGGAAGCCGCCCTCGCCGTACACCGTGTACTTCGTGATAGCCGAGCCACGGTCTGCAGGTGCCGTCCAGGTCAGGAGCGCGGTCTGGTCCCCCACGCTTTGTGCCTGTGGCGTTGCGGGGGCCTGTGGCTTGTCCTTCACCGTGAGCCGGACCCGTGCCGTAGCCTGCCGGGACGTATCCCCCGTCTTGTCCGCCACCGTGTAGGAGACCACCATGGTTCCGGTGAAGCCCGGGGCGGGGGTCACCACCACGGAATCACCGTTGACGTCCACGTTGCCGCTGCCGGTTTCGGTGCCGGCGGCGATGATCTTCAGCGGCGTTTCCGGGAACGGGTTGGCGTCGTTCGCCAGCACGTTGACCGTGACCGGCTTGCCCGCCGCCGCGTTCGGCTCCAGGTCGTCGTTGGCCACCGGCTTGGGCCGGTTGGAGGCCGTGACTGCGAGCTGGTACGTGGCAGTTGCCTCCAGTCCGCGGGGGTCCCTTGCCTTGACCTGCAGGGCGCCGCTGGTGCCGGTGCCGCTGGAATCGGTTGCGGACACCTTCAATGTCCGGCCCTCGACGCTGGCGTTGAAGCCCGCGGGAGCTCCGCCCACCAGCTCATACTTCATCTTCTCGACGTCGTCCTGGTCAGGATCTGAGGTCAGCTTGCCCAGGTCGGTGCTGGCTGAGTCGCCCTTGGGAACATCCAGGGAAGCGCCCAGGAGCTCGGGCGGGTTGTTGCGGTTGGGGTCGGGCAGCACCTTGGTGCGGATGCTGAGGGTGGACTTCAGGCCCGCCGGGTCGTCCGGTCCGGTGCCGTCCGTGACTTCGAAGGTCAGCGAACCGGGTCCCACGTAATCGGTGCCGGCCGTGTACTTCAGTCCGTCGCCGTCGCCGGTCATGGGGTTGCTGCCGTCGGAGCCGATCAGCTTGATCCTGTCGGCCTGGGTCAGGCGGGGTGAGCGGCCCTCACGGACCTTGACCCATTCGTCCAGGTCCACGTCCACGGACTGTCCGGCGATGACCTCCAGGACTTCGTCCTTGGCCAGGGTGGGCACCTGCTGGCCGAGGCCGGGAACCCAGATGACCGCGGTGGACTGCTGTCCGTCCACGTCCTCGACTGTGTAGGGGATGAGCTGCGGCTGCTCGGTGAGGTCCACGATCATATTGCCGTCGGCACCCGGCCTCGCCGTGGCTGCTCGGTGCTGATCTTCAGGTTCTCGCCCACGCCGTCGGGGTCTTCGTCGTTTTTCAGGACGGGGACGTCGACGGCGGTCTTGCCCATGGTCTGGGCCGAGGTCACCCTGTCGTCGCGGGCGATAGGGGCCTTGAGCGGCACTTCGGGGTCCACCACCACGCGGATGGTTGCCTGGGCGGAGGCGTCCCTGTCATCGGCGATGGTGTAGCGGACGTTGACTGTGCCGGCCTCGCCCGGGGCCATGAGCAGGATCCGGCCGCTCGCCTTGCTGACGCTGGCCTGCAGGGCCGGGTCCGCCTCCATGCCGTCCGTGAGGATCCGGATCAGGTCGCCGTCGGGATCGGTGTCGTTGCCGGTGGCGTCGACGGCGATCTGCCGGCCGGGGCGGACGCGCACCTCGTCGTCGACGGGGGTGGGTTTCTGGTTCACCTCACCGCGGGGTGCGATGCCCACCGTGACCGTTCCGGTGTTGACAGCTCCCTGGCGGTCCACCACCTTGTAGCGGAAGGTGTCGGTTCCGGCGCCGTCACCGGCCGCCGTGAAATCAATGAAGTTGCTGCCCACCGTGGCGGTGCCCATGGCCGGCGTGCTGTCGATGCCCGTGAGCTGGACGGAATCGCCGTCGGGATCGATGCCGTCCAGGGGGACGGGGATGCGCACGGTACCGGATGCCACCACGCGGGCGGTGAGGTTGCGCGGCTGGGGCCGGGTGTTCTCGGCGCCTTCCAGCGGAAGGATGTGGATGGTCACCGCGGCAGCGCTTTTCTGGCCCTGAGGGTCCACGGCGTTGTAGATGGCGCGCACCGTCTTGGGCTGGCTGCCGGCAATGAAGCGCAGGGTATTTTCGGAGACGAAGCTCTTGCCGTCCACGGGGTCCACGCCCTGCGGCAGGACCGGGTCAACGGTGAGTTCCTGGCCTTGCGGGTGGGTGTCGTTGTCCAGCACCGGGATGGTCACCACATCGTTGACGCGGACATTGACCTCGTCCGGTTTGGGCTGCGGAGCCTCCACGACGGCCGGGGCCGGGACGGGGACCACGGACACGCTGCCCGTGGCGGACTTCCTGCCGTTGGACATGGTGTATTCGAAGAGAATGGGGTCCTTGGTGCCGAGGATGTCCGTGATCCGCAGGACGCTGTGGTTGATCACGCTGACCGATGCTGTGGAGTTTTCCGGCAGCTTGACGGACTGCAGCACCAGGACTCCGCCGGAGGGGTCGGAGTCGTTGGCGAGCGGGTCCAGCAGGACGCTGCCGCCCGTGGGCATCAGGGCCACGTCGTGGACTGCCACCGGGTTGCCTGCCTCGTCCCCGGATTCCACGTCCACGCGGATCAGCCCCTGGCTGCTTTGCGGCCCGTTGCTGGCGATGTAGGTCAGGTAGACGGGACCCGGCGTGGTGCTGCGGAAGGTGAAGGTGCCGCCATCGGTGACGGGTCCCAGGTCCGCAGGACCGTTTGCCTCGACCTGGGCGAGCCGGAGGGCACCGCCGTTGGGGTCGACGTCGTTCTTCAACGGGGAAACCACCAGGTCCTGGCCGACGACTGCCGTGACGTGGTCTGCGTTGACCACGGGGGCCAGCGCGCCCGGCGGCTGGACGTTGACGATAACCTTGCCGGTCACCGTTGCCCGGCCGTCCCAGATGGTGACCTCCACCGTCTTCTTGCCGGCGGTGGCGCCCGAGTCCTGGAACGTCAGGAGGCCGTCGCGGCGGACTTTGACCTGGTCCTGGTCGTTGTCTGCCCTGGCGTCCAGGAGGACCAGGTCGTCGCCGTCCGGGTCGATCCAGTCCGTGAGGATGTTCTGGCTGACGGTCTTGCCCTGTTCAACCAGCACGGTGGTGTCGTCGCCGCGCTTGAACTGCGGCGGCTTGTTCTCGTCCGCGCCCACCACGTTGAGGGTGACCTGGCCGCCGGCAGAGAGGCCGCGCCCATCGGAGGCGTTGTAGTTGAACGTCTCAGTGCCGGGCCTGGCGTCAGCAGGCACCGAGATCTGGAACGCGGTGCCGCCGTAGATGTTTTCGAGGGTGCCCGCCTGCGGGCCGGAGTCGGACAGGGCCGCGGTAAGCACGTCGCCGTCGGGGTCCGAATCGTTGTCCAGGACGCTGAGGATGGTGGTGCGTCCGGGACGCACGCCGACGGCGTCGGGCTTGGTTTCCGGCGGACGGTTCGGCTTGGTGCGGTCCGGCAGGACGTTGATGGTGTTGTTGTCCGCGGACTCCTGGTCCTGTTCGTCGGACTCGTTCTTGGGCGGGACGACGTCGTCCCAGTTGTTGACCAGCTGCATGTTCTGGTTGACCAGCCACACGTTGCCGGAGTTCACGTCGTTGAGGACCACCAGGTCCCGGTTCACCCGGAACACGTACGACGGCGACGCACTGGCCTTGGGCACGTCCACGTTCTTGTCATCACCGTCGTTGAGGCAGTCGCGCACGTATTTGTTCGCGCCCGACCACGCTGCATGCACGCACCCGCCCAACTGGACGGGGGCAGCCGGCACGCCCTCGCCGTCGAACGTCACCGTCTTCGCGGTGCCGCCGTCCAGCGGCTGCTTCAACAAGGCCTTCTGGGTGGCAACGGCAACAAAATCACTGCCCGGGCCCGTCTGCTGCAGCTTCGCATCCCGTGCGTTGTCCAGCTGCAGCCGCTTACCGCCCGGCAGGAACAGGCTCCCCGCCGCCGCATCCAACAGCACCGGCCGGTCCCCCACCACCGTGATCTGCAGGTCCCCCGCGCCCTTCAGGGCATCCCAGGTCTCGGACTCGGACGACGTGACAGCCCCGTTCGCGTCCACTCCGGTGACCGTCACCGTGCCGGCCTCCGGGTCCGCAGAATAGATCCGGTCATCGGCACCCACCGCGGACACCGTGCCCTCCGAACCCACCAGCACAGGCTCGGACGCTTCCTCATCAAATCCGTTGATCGTGGACGGCGATACCGCCCACACCTTGCCCGACGCCGCATCCGTCACGGAAATGACTTCGGAACCAAAACTCACATCCGCGGCCCCCGGCAACTGCTTGTCCCCGCCCAGGCGCATGTTTGCCGGCGAGACCTGGTTCAGCGTCGAACCCGTCTCATCATCAACAAACACATCCCCGGCATCCTGGAGAATGTCGAACGTCGTCGACGCCGGCGTCACCGCACCGTCCAAGACCCGCGACGGATAATTCAACCGCCCCACCGCGTTCTTGGACTTCGACACCACCCAGACGCCGCCGTCGTTCAACTCCACCTCGGTGGTCTTGAACCCCGGATAGAGCACGGCACCGGTCACCACGACGGCCACGGCGGCACCAAAAGCGGTACCGTTGACGATCTTCTTGTGGCGCCGTTTGAGCCCAAGTTTCCCCAGCAGACTTGTCACAGCGTAAATTCCCTCAGATTGTTGCGGTGGCCCCAGGCCAGACACATGGAAAGCCGGTATTGGGCTCTCCGTTCCCGCGCTAGCCTACCCAAGCGCGGGCAGGGCCGCGATGGGGAGCCCTCCCCCACGATTGACCTGCTGCTTCTTTCGCCCGGCTGTCGCAACGCGCCCGGGCACCACCAATATAGCGGTTAAACCAACAAAGTGATAAAAGAATCTGTCCCGGAACTAGTCCAGGACGAGTCCCTTGCCCAGACCGCGGGTGAGCCGCACGGGCCTGATCTCGCCAAAGCCGCGGACGTTCTCCGGGGGCTGGGGAACCAGCACGAAACGCTCGTCGTGCTCAAGGGCGGAAGCGGTCATGGAGTCCACGAGCACGGTGCCGGGATCTGCGAGGGTTGTCAGGCGTGCGGCGAGGTTGACGGTGGGCCCGTAGATGTCGCCGAGCCGGGACAGGATCCGGCCCCAGACCATGGCTACCCGGGCCTCGGGAAGGATCTCATCCTCCGTGAAGGCCTGGGCGAGGGCCAGGGAGATCTCCGCGCCGGCTGCAGGCGTTTCGGCGATATACAGGACTTCGTCCCCCACCGTCTTCACCAGCCGGCCGCCGCCCACGGAAATGATCTCGGCGCACTTGTTCTCAAACCGCTGGACCAGGCGCGCCAGGGTCTTCTCGTTCATCCGGCGGGACAGGCTGGTGTAGGAAACGAGGTCGGCGAAACCAACGGCACGGGCCAGCGGCAGCGGCGCGTCATCCTCGTCGCCCTCCCGGCCCTCTTCACTGGCCTGCAGGCCGGCCTCGGCGCGCACGGCGAGCCGCTGGACGCCGGCGTTGAGCTGGCGCCGCCAGGAGTAGACCAGCACTTCCTCAAGCGCGTCCACCAGGGCGGGAAGTTCGTTGACCAGCCGTTTACGGGCTACGGCGTCAGTGACGCCCTGTTCATGGACCATGTCCTCCACGAGCGCCTCGATCTGCCACACCACCATCCGGTCCGTCATCTGGCCGATGGCCCGGGTGACGGAAATGGCGGCTTCCTCGGTGAGCTTACCGGCGCGGACCAGGTCCACCACGGTGGACAGGGCGGCCTGGTCACGTTCGGTGAAGGCGACGTCCTCGTCGCCGAAGTTCGGAAAGCCGAGGGCGCGCCACAGCTTGCGTGCGGACAGCAGGGACAGCCCGGCGCCGGCGGCCACTTCACGGCGGCGGAGCTTGCGTTCCCCGCCCAGCAGCCGGGCTTCGAGCGCCTTCATGGCCAGTCGCTCCGCGGACATGGTGCCGGTGGCCGGGTTCGGGTCCGTGGCGGGCGGCAGCGTTATGGGGTCGACGCGTTCCTGCTGGTCCTCATCGGTCATCCCGTCCACCTTCTCTCATGTCCCACGGCAAAGCTTCGGCGGGGTAGTGCGTTGCGCCGCCCGGCTGGGCATCACCTTCGTCCGGCAATTCCCCGATGGCATCGAGGATGAATTCCCTGAACCGGGCAACCTCCGGCACGTCCTGAAATGTGACCACGCCCTGGTACCCGGTTTCCAAGGATATATTCCCCGAGCGAAGGAGGCGTTGCAGCACCGTTTCGTGGACGGTCAGGTTGCGGATCCAGGCCAGGTCCACCTGCTGGTCACGCCGCTTGAGCCGGCCGTACCTTGCCACCATCCTGCGGCTGGTCAGGGTGTAGCGCGTGCCGTGCCAGCGCAGCAGGCGGGGCAGGCAATAGCCCAGCCACACCCAGGCCACGGCACCGGCGCAGGCAGCCACCAGCCAGGGAGTCCACTGGGGAGTGAGGAACGGCACATAACGGCGGGCCTCGCCCCGGATAATCCAGGCGGAAGCAAACGCGGCAAGCGCGGGTGACACAACGAAGGCGAGCGCGGCTCCTGCCAGCTTCCTCGGCTGCGGGCGTGTGGTGACAATCACCTGCTCGCCCGGTGCGAGGTCTTTACGCATAGCCGCCTTGGCCGGCGTCGCCAGGGGACGTCCAGGGGCGCAGGTGCACCACATCCCCGGCGGTCACCACGTGCTCCCGGGAGTCCTTGTCCACCACCAGCAGCGAGCCGTAGTCGTCCAGCCGCGAGGCATGCCCGATGATTTCGTGGTCTCCGGGCAGCTGCGCCCTGACCTGCTTGCCCAGGGTGGCCATCACGGCTTCCACGCGCTTGTGCAGGGACGGCCCGCCGGCCATTCCCGCCGCCGGATCGCCGTCGGCATTGCAGAAGCTGCGGTACAGCACTGCGAAATGCGACAGGTAGCTCTTCAGGAGCAGGGTCCGGTCCGTGGTGCGGGCACCCTCCAGGGCAACGGAGGTGGCAGTGGGAACCGGCAGCTCACCCTCGCGCAGTGTGACGTTCAGGCCCGTTCCGAGGATGACCGGCGGCACCGACCCGTCCCCCATGGGACCAAGCTGGGCCAGGATGCCCGCGATCTTGCGGCCCCGGACCAGGACGTCGTTGGGCCACTTGAGTTCGGCGGGAAGGCCGGCGGTTTCCAGCAGGGTCTCCCGCAGGGCAAGCGCGGCGATGAGCGAGAGCCAGGAATAGCTGTGCGTCGGAAGCGGCCTGCCGTCGGCATTGACGGGCCGCAGGACCACCGACACGGAGATGGAACTCAGCGGCGGCGCCTCCCAATGCCTGTCCAGGCGCCCCCTGGCCGCTGTCTGGTATTCCGCGGTCAGGACCGACATGTCCGGCCAGGCCTGGGGTTCCACAGTGACTGCCCGGAGGAGGTCCGCGTTGGTGGAACCCGTGGAGTCAACCACCTCCATCCGGGGAATCCCGGTGGCGGACAGGAAGCGCTGGTCATCCAGGTCCCAGCGGTTGAGGGGGGTGCCCGGGTTATGCGCGTCATCCATGCCTAAATCCTAGCGAGCCAAACGCGCCCGGGAGCAGCGCGGTGCAAACCGTCCGCGGCACGCGCCACTTCCGCTGGACCAGCCCGGCGGCTAGAGGAAGATATCCGGAACCAGCTGGTCCTCGGGCGCGCCGAGGCTGTAGGGGCTGAAATCGCTGACCCCCGCGGCCGCCAGGACCTCCTCATCCGTGTAGAAATTGCCGCTCGGCGAGCCACCTGCGCCCAGGTTGCCGCCGGTGAGGATGGCGTGGGCGGCGTCCGCCATGATGGCCGGTCCCCGGGCTGCCTGGACCATCACGTCGCCGTGCGGCATGTTCCGGATCGCGGCTGTGTCTATGAGTGTGCAGGGCCAGAGCGAATTCACCCGTATCCCGTCGGCCTTCAGCTCTTCGGCAAGCCCCAGGGTGGTAAGGCTCATGCCGTACTTGGCCATGGTGTAGGCCAGGTGTTTACCTGCCCAGAAGGGGTTGAGGTTCAGGGGCGGCGAAAGGGTGAGGATCTGGCCCTGCCCAGACGCACGCAGCGCCGGCAGCGCCAGCTTGGAGAGCAGGAACGTGCCGCGGACGTTGATGTCCTGCATGAGGTCGTACTTTTTCATGTCCACGTCATCAGTCCGCGAAAGGTCGATGGCGGAGGCGTTGTTAATGACGACGTCGATGCCGCCAAACCGTTCGACGGCGGCCGCAACCGCACGGGCAACATCCTCGTCGCGGCGCACGTCCCCCACCAGGGGCAGTGCCTGGCCGCCTGCCTCCTCCAGCTCCCGGGCCGCCGTGTGGACCGTGCCGGCGAGCTTTGGGTGCGGTTCCCCGGTCTTCGCCATCAGGACGATATTGGCGCCGTCCCGGGCGGCGCGGACGGCGATGGCGAGGCCAATGCCGCGGCTTCCGCCGGAGATGAGGACCGTCTGTCCGTGAAGCGAACCCGAAGCGCGATAGGGGCTTGGGATGGCATGCGCAGCGTCATTGCTCGAAGTCATCTGCCTACTGTAACCCAGTCAAGTTACCGGTGAGTAACATAGTGGTGCGGCTGGGGGCACGGCAGAAAATTGTAGGTTCCCTACAGCTGCGGGCGCACAAAGCGTCACTAGACTTGCCTGCAGGGTTCGTCCTTTGTGTGGAAGCTACTTAAGCTCCGCCCCGGCGCAGCCGCCAGAGACCAGAGCGCCACGAAACAAAATCTGCAACAGAGCCGGAGATACCTGATGAGCCACGATCTGACCACGACAGCGGGAAAGATAGCCGATTTCCGCGACCGCCAGGCCCGTGCCGAACAGCCCTCCGGCCCCGAAGCCATCGAAAAGCAACACGCACGCGGCAAGAACACGGCCCGCGAACGCATCGGCCTCCTGCTGGACGAGGACTCGTTCGTGGAGTTCGACGCGCTGGCCGTGCACCGCTCCACGGCATTCGGCATGGAGAAGAAGAAGCCCCTGGGCGACGGCCTGGTGTCGGGCTACGGCACCGTGGACGGCCGCCTCGTGGCCGTCTACAGCCAGGATTTCTCCGTCTACGGCGGCTCCCTGAGCCAGGTCAACGGCGAAAAGATCGTTAAGGTGCAGGAGTTCGCCCTGCGGAACGGCTGCCCCGTGGTGGGCATCCTGGACGGCGGCGGCGCCCGCATCCAGGAAGGCGTCGCCTCGCTGGCCATGTTCGCGGACATCTTCCGCAACAACGTCCACGCCTCGGGCGTTGTCCCGCAGATCTCGATGATCATGGGGCCCTCCGCCGGCGGCGCGGCCTACTCCCCCGCCCTCACGGACTACGTGGTGATGGTGGACAAGACCTCGCACATGTTCATCACCGGCCCCGACGTCATCAAGACGGTCACGGGCGAAGACGTGGACATGGAGACCCTGGGCGGCGCCCGCCAGCACAACGCCACCACCGGCACCTCCACCTACCTGGCCTCGGACGAAAGCGATGCGATCGAGTTCGTCCGTGAGCTGCTGGACTTCCTGCCCTCCAACAACCTTTCCGAGGCCCCGGTGGCGGACCACCAGCAGGAGCTGGAGATCGACGACGACGACCTCGCCCTCGACACGCTGGTCCCGGACTCCGCCAACCAGCCCTACGACATGCGCACCGTGATCGAACAGATCGTGGACGACGGCCACTTCCTGGAAATGCAGGCACTCTACGCACCGAACGTCATGATCGGCTACGGCCGGGTTGAAGGCCACACGGTGGGCATCGTTGCCAACCAGCCGCTGCAGTTCGCCGGAACGCTGGACATCGCGGCCTCGGAGAAAGCGGCCCGCTTTGTCCGCCACTGCGACGCCTTCAACATCCCGATCATCACCCTCGTGGACGTCCCGGGCTTCCTCCCCGGCAAGGACCAGGAATTCCAAGGCATCATCCGGCGCGGCGCCAAGCTGCTCTACGCCTACGCCGAGGCCACCGTTCCCAAGCTCACCGTCATCACCCGCAAGGCCTACGGCGGCGCCTACATCGTGATGGGCTCCAAGAAGCTCGGCGCCGACCTGAACCTTGCCTGGCCCACCGCCCAGATCGGCGTGATGGGCGCCCAGGGCGCCGTCAACATCCTTTACCGCCGCGACCTCGCCGCGGTCGCGGAGGCGGGCGGCGACGTGGAGGCGCGCCGGGCCGAGGTCATCCGGCAGTACGAGGAGGAACTCCTCAACCCGTACCAGGCGGCCGAGCTCGGCTACGTCGACGCCGTCATCGCACCCTCCGATACGCGGGTGCAGATTATCAAGGGGCTCCGCGCGCTGCGTGACAAACGCGCCAGCCTCCCCGCCAAGAAGCACGGAAACATCCCGCTGTGAACAGGGAGAACCCGGTGGTTGAGCCTGTCGAAACCCCTGAACCGCCCGCCGCGCCCCTGTTTTCGGTGGTCAAGGGGCAGCCGGACGCCGAGGAACTGGCGGCGCTGACCGCCGTCGTCCTCGCCCTCGGGGGATCGGCACCTGCTCCGGCGCGCACGCCCTCGGTCCGGCACTGGGTGCGGCGGCAGCAGCTGCGGCTCGCTCCGACGCCGGGGCCCGGCGCCTGGAAACGCAGCCGGGGCTGATCGGCCCGCGGCACTGCCAACCCGGTGCTTTGCTAAGCCCCGGACCCCCGTTAGTCTCGGGAGGTGACTACCGAGACCGCTCCTGCCGCCCGTCCGCAGACCCGCATTGATGCCGTGGCGGATGCCTACACCGACACGCTCGTCAGCCTGAACCCGTCGCTGGCCACCACCCTGGGCGTACCGGGGCATGAGACGGAATTCCAGGACTTCTCGCCCGCAGGGATCGCGGGATTCGCGGAGGCAGCCCGGAAGGCCCTGTCCGACCTGGAAGGCCTGGAGCCCCAGGATGAGGTGGACACCGTCACGCTGGACGCGATGCAGGAGCGGCTCGGCCTGCAGCTGCTGATCCACGCGTCCGGCTGGGACTACGCCGACCTTAACAACATCGCCTCGCCCGCCCAGGACATCCGGTCCATTTTCGACCTGATGCCCACGGCGACGGAACAGGACTGGGCGAATATTGCCGGCCGCGCGCACAACGTGCCCGGCGCCATCGAGGGCTACATCGAATCCCTGCGGTCCGCCCGCGACGCCGGCCGGGTCGCCGCCGCCCGCCAGGTGAAGATCGTTATCGACCAGGCCACCAGGTACGCAGCGGCCGACGGCTTCTTCGCCAAGCTTGCCGGCGGCGCCGCCACGGCAGCCGGCCCGCTGGGAACTGAGGTGCGGCAAAAGCTCGACGCCGGTTCGGCCGCCGCCCGCGGCGCCTACATCCGGCTCGCAGAATTCCTCTGCGATGAACTGCTTCCTGCCGCCCCGCAAAAAGACGCCGTTGGCCGGGCACGCTATGCCCTCGCCTCCAGGGCCTTCCTCGGCGCCGTCGTGGACCTGGACGAAACGTATGCCTGGGGCGTGCAGGAACTGGACCGCATCATCGCCGAGCAGGAAGAGGTGGCCGCCGCCATCAAGCCGGGTGCGGGCATTGCCGAGGCGAAGGAGATCCTCAACAGCGACCCTGCCCGCCGGCTCAAAGGCACTGAGGCGCTGCGGGAATGGATGCAGGAGCTCTCGGACAAGGCGGTGGCCGAACTCGCCGGCGTGCACTTCGACATTCCGGACGTCATGAAGAAGCTGGAGTGCCTGATCGCACCCACGGACGAGGGCGGCATCTACTACACCGGCCCTTCCGATGACTTCAGCAGGCCCGGCCGGATGTGGTGGTCGGTGCCGGCCGGCGAGGACTCCTTCACCACCTGGGCTGAAACCACCACCGTCTACCACGAGGGCGTTCCGGGCCACCACCTCCAGGTTGCCACTGCCACCTACCGGCGTGAACTGCTGAACAAATGGCGGCGCAACATCTGCTGGACATCTGGCCATGGCGAAGGGTGGGCACTCTACGCGGAACGGCTGATGCAGGAACTGGGCTACCTCAACGATCCCGGCGACCACATGGGGATGCTGGACATGCAGCGGATGCGCGCGGCACGCGTGGTGTTCGACATCGGCGTCCACCTGGAACTGGCCATGCCGGCACGCTGGGGGTCGGGGACCTGGACACCGGAGAAGGGGTACGACTTCCTGAAGCAGAACCTGGCCATCAGCGAGGGACAACTCGACTTCGAGTTCGCCCGGTACCTTGGCTGGCCGGGCCAGGCCCCCTCCTACAAGGTGGGGCAGCGGCTCTGGGAGCAGATCCGCGCCGAGCTGGAGGCCCGCCCGGGATTCAACCTTAAGGACTTCCACACCCGTGCCCTGAATGTCGGTTCCGTGGGACTGGACACCCTGAGGCGCGCCCTGCTCACCGGTGATTGAGCTTGTCGGAATCCGGTGCTGGAGGAGATATATGCCACATCCCGGCCGGGAATAAGTAACAATACGCCTCTAAACCCCTGATTTTGCGCGGAAGATGAGACACGCAAGCAAAAGATGGCGCGTAATATTTCTCAACATGCTTTCGACGTGGTATTTGCGGTGGACCTAGCGTATTCGGGTGAGCACATCGACCCGCCCCTCAGATACCGCAGGAAAGACCGGCTTCCAGCTCCCCAAGTGGGCTGGTTCATTCGGCTTCCAGATCATCGCCGCCCTCATCGTCGGCCTCGGACTCGGCCTGCTGGCCAAGTACACCGGCAGCACCAAGGCCGCTCCCAACGGCCTGGGCGCCACGCTGCAGACCATTGGCTCAAGCTATGTCTCCCTGCTGCAGACCGCCGTCGTTCCACTGATCTTCACCGCAGTCGTCAGCTCCATCTCCAACCTGCGCCAGGTGTCCAACGCCGCGAAGCTCGCGTGGAACACCCTGCTCTGGTTCGCCATCACCTCGCTGATTGCCGTGCTGATCGGCATCGGCCTGGGCGTGCTCCTGCAGCCGGGCGCCAACACCGGGATCACCGAGGAGGCGAAGTACTCCGGCAAGTCGGGTGACTGGTGGTCCTTCCTCATCGGGCTGTTCCCCAAGAACTTCCTGGGCCTGGGGGCCACCTCCACGGTGGCTGAATCCGGCGCCGTCACCACGTCCGTCAGCTTCAACGTCCTGCAGATCCTGGTGATCGCGATCGCCGTCGGCGTGGCCGCGCTCAAGGTGGGCAAGGCGGCAGAACCCTTCCTGGCCCTGAACGCCTCCGCCCTGGCCGTGATCCAGAAGGTGCTGTGGTGGATCATCGCATCGCTCCCCTTGGCACCGTCGGGCTCATCGGCAACGCCGTCGCCGTCTACGGCTGGGACACCATCGGCTCGCTGGGCAAATTCACGGCCGCCATCTACCTTGGCCTGGCCCTGGTGCTCTTCGTGGTGTACCCCGTCCTGGTCCGCACCCACGGGCTCTCCATCAAGCAGTATTTCTCGGGTGTCTGGCCGGCAGTCCAGCTCGCCTTCGTGTCCCGTTCCTCCGTAGGGACCCTGCCGCTCACGCAGCGGGTCACCGAGCGCAGCCTGGGCGTCCCCCGCGGCTACGCCTCCTTCGCCGTGCCGCTGGGCGCCACCACCAAGATGGACGGCTGCGCCGCCATTTACCCGGCCATCGCCGCCATCTTCGTGGCACAGTTCTTTGGCATCCAGCTCGACTTCAGCCAGTACCTGCTGATCGCCCTGGTTTCCGTCCTGGGCTCGGCGGCCACTGCCGGAACCACCGGCGCCGTGGTGATGCTGACGCTGACCCTTTCCACGCTGGGACTGCCGCTCGCCGGCGTCGGCCTCCTGCTGGCCATCGACCCCATCCTGGACATGGGCCGCACCGCGGTGAACGTTGCAGGCCAGGCGCTGGTCCCCACCATCGTGGCCAAGCGCCAGGGCATCCTGGACGAGGCGCTGTACAACGCGCCGCGCAACGGCACCCCGTTCGTGGATGACAGCGACGCCGCCGCTCCGTCCGCCGGCACCCCGTCTGACGGAACCAGCACGGACACCGCTCCGCGCGAGCTGCAGGATGCCAAGGCCTAAGCGCCGGGTGTGATCAAAGGAAGTCCCCGGGAAGAAGAATCCCCGGGGACTTCCTTTTTGCTATGCCGTTCCCGTCATGCCCTGCCGGGCTCCCGGTCAGTGCCTGCCGCCGCCGATCACACCGCTTTCCACGGCTTTGGTGACGGCGTCGGCTTCGGCCTGGGTCAGCTTGCCGTCCGCCACGGCCTGGTCCAGCCGCGACTTCAGCGCCGCGGCCCTCTCCGCCTGCTTCTCGCTGCGCAGCTCCTCCAGCGCGGCGGTCACCTTGGACTCTTCGATGCCCAGTGCTTCCGCCAGGGATGTGGCCAGGGCCGCGTCCCGGGCGGCAGCGTCAGGCTTCTCCCCGTCCGCCGGCGGCGTGGAAGGCTTGTTGGCTTCGCGGAAGGCCTGAAGCGCCTCCGTCACCCTGGCCTCCTCCACGCCAAGCTTTTCGGCCAGGGCGGAAGCCTGCGCGACGCCGCGCTCACCGCCCCGGCCGCCGTGCTTGCCCATGCCGCCGCCGGTGCTGCCGTCCGGAGTGGCGCTGGAACTCACGCTGGGGCTGGGCGCGGGCGTGGTTGTTGCGGAGGCCATGCCGGCCACTCCGATGCCGGCGCCAAGAGCCAGCGCCGTGGCTGACAAGCCTAGGGTCATTTTCTTCGTGCGTGACATTTCTTGTCTCCTGGATCCGCCGTCGTGGGACGGCTGCTGTGTTCGCCTCATTCAGGCATACCAAGCATCGGAAAGCAGGTTCTGTGCAGGCTGTCGGCAACCTTTCATTCAGCTGTGAAAGTAAGTTGCCCGGAGTGCAAACTTGCACGTAGTGTAAGAACATGTCTGCTGCCATTCCGATAACCGCTGATCCGGGCGCACCTCCGTCCCGGCGGGAGCTTAACAAGGCCGCCACGCGCCAGGCGATCACCGACGCCGCGCTTGGCCTCCTGCGCGCCAACGGCCCGGGCAATTTCACCGCCGAAGACATCGCCGAGGCCGCCGGAATCTCGCGACGCACGTTCTTCAACTACTTCAGCAGCACGGACGCCGCCCTCGCCGCCATCACGCACGCCTTCCTGGACAACGCCATCCAGCAGCTGAGGCTGCGGCCCGCGGACGAACCTGTCCTGGATTCAGCCAGGCGGCCCTGATGGCCCTCGCGGATCCGAAGGCCATCGCACCCCTTGCCGAGCTGTTCACGCTGACCCAGCAGAGCCCACTCATGTCGCACACCGAGCTTGAGGCCTGGGACCACTGCAGGGCGCAGGTCTTCGCCATCACCCGCGAGCGGGTGGGTGGCCGGCGCGGCGGGCAGGATGACCTGTACATCCACGCTCTTGCGGGCTCCGTCATCTCCTGCGGCAAGGCCGCTTTGGAGGTCTGGTTCAGCCGCCGCGGCCCGGACCTCTCCCCCGCGTCCCTCGCCGAGCTGCGCCAGCTGCTCATCGACGCCATGGCCCTGCTGGGCGCCGGCTTCAACGCTTCCCCGTCAGACTCCCGTTCCTCCTGATCAGATCGGTTCCCTCATGGCACTGTTCCTCTACCGCCTTGGCAAGTTCTCCTACCGCCGGCGCTGGCTGGTCATCGCATTGTGGCTGGCCGCCCTGGTGGCTGTCGGCGGTTCGGCCGCGGCCTTCCACGGCACCCTTTCCAACAACTTCCAGATCCCCGGCACGGAAACCCAGCGGATCGCGGACAAGCTGAAAGAGGACCTGCCCTCGGCCTCCGGCGGCTCCGCCACCATTGTCTTTGAAGCCCCGGAGGGCGGCTTCACGGACGAGGGCCGGGCCGCCGTCACCGGCGTGCTGCAGAAGCTCGAGACCCTGCCGGACGTCCGCGGGACCGTGGACCCCTTCGCCACACAGGCCCAGGTGGACCAGGCAGGACAGGCCATTTCCGACGGCGAGCAGCAGCTCGCCGCCGGGCAGGCGCAGCTGGACGCCTCCCGCGCCACACTCGAGGCCGGCAAGGCACAGCTCGCGGCGGCCGAGCAGCAGTTGGCCGCGGCTGGCGCCCCCGCAGCCCTGGTGGAAGCCCAGCTGGGGCAGCAGAAAGCGGAGCTGGCGGCGGGCGAGGCCCGGCTGCAGGCCGGCCAGCAGGAGCTTGATGCAAACAAGGCGAAGCTGGAACTGGGCAAGCGCCAGGCCGAGGCATCGTCCGCCATCCGGTTCGTGTCCGGGGACGGCCGGGCCGCCGTCGCGCAGGTGCAGTTCAACACCTCCATCAACGGGCTGAGCCCCGAAACCCGGCAGCAGGTGCAGGACATCGCCCACGAGACGTCCTCCGCCGGCGTCACCGCACTGGCCAGCAAGGAAATCACCGAGGATATCTCCGAACTCTTCGGCGCCGCCGAGATCATCGGCATCGCCGTGGCGGCCCTGGTGCTGATCATCATGCTCGGCACGCTGGTGGCGGCCGGCCTGCCCCTGCTCATGGCGGTGGTGGGCGTTGGCGTCGGCGTCGGCACCACCTTCGCGCTGTCCGGCCTCTTCGACATGAGCTCCATCTCGCCCATGCTGGCCCTCATGCTTGGCCTGGCCGTGGGCATCGACTACTCGCTGTTCATCGTGAACCGGCACCGTACCCAGCTCCTGGCCGGGATGGACCCCGAGGAGTCGGTGGCACGCGCCACGGGCACGTCCGGCAACGCCGTGGTGTTTGCCGGGCTTACGGTCATCATCGCCCTCGCAGCCCTGGTGGTTCCCGGGCTGCCGTTCCTCACAGTGATGGGCCTCGCAGCTGCCGGCACGGTAGCCGTAGCGGTCCTCGTGGCCATCACCCTCACCCCGGCCATGCTGTCCCTGATTGGCCGCCGGATCATTTCCCGGCGGGCCTGGGCCCAGGCAGAGGCCCATAACGCCGAGCCCGGGCACGAAGCAGCGGACGAGGCGGCCGACCGTGAACGCAGCACGCACGGCTGGGGCGGCATGGTCACCCGGCATCCGGTGCTGGCACTGCTCGCCGGCGTGCTCCTGCTGGGAACCCTTGCCCTGCCCGCTGCGCAGCTGCAGCTTGCCCTGCCCGACGGCGGTTCGGAGCCCCTGGAGTCCGAGGCCTACCAGGCCTACGACCTGACGGCCCGGAGCTTCGGCGAAGGCGTCACCGGCCCCATCGTGGCCGTGGGCGAGTTCCCCGCCAACCTTGACGAGGCCCGGGCGCAGGCCCTGCAGTACGACGTCGCGGACAAACTGCGTGAGGTCGAGAACGTGGTGGCCGCGGTGCCCGTAGCGCTCAGCGAGGACCGCCGGACGGCCGTCTTCCAGGTCATCCCCGAGGAAGGCCCGGCCAGCGCAAGCACCGTCAAGGTGGTCTCCGAACTGCGCGGCCTGAACGATGAGATCCAGGCGGAGTACGACGTGGCCATGGGCCTGACCGGCCAGACCGCCGGCAACATCGACGTCTCCACCAAGCTCGGCGAGGCCCTGCCGCCCTACCTGGCAATCGTCGTCGGACTGTCCCTGATCCTGCTGCTGCTCGTGTTCCGCTCCATCGTGGTGCCGCTGCTCGCCACCGGCGGGTTCCTGCTCTCCCTCGCCGCGGCCTTCGGCGCCGTGGTGGCCGTGTACCAGTGGGGGTGGCTGGGAAGCGTGTTCGACGTGGCCAACCCCGGGGCGGTCCTGAGCTTCCTGCCCATCATCCTGATCGGTGTCCTGTTCGGCCTGGCGATGGACTACCAGGTGTTCATCGCATCCGGCATGCGCGAGGCCTACATGCACGGCTCATCGGCGAAGGAGGCAGTACGGGTGGGATTCCGGCACGCCGCAGCGGTGGTCACGGCCGCCGCGATCATCATGGTGAGCGTGTTCGCCGGCTTCATTTTCAGCCACCTCACCATGGTGCGGCCGCTCGGCTTTGCCATGGCCTTCGGTGTACTCCTCGACGCCTTCGTGGTCCGAATGACCATCGTCCCGGCGGTCATGTACCTGCTGGGCGAAAAGTCCTGGTGGCTGCCCCGCTGGCTGGACCGGATCCTGCCGGACGTGGACGTTGAGGGGGCCAAACTGGTGAAGCCGGGCAGCGGCCACCCCAAGCACGCCAAAGCGGCCGAGCCGGTCCACTAGGCTTTATCCGTGGTCCGCCTGATTCTCGCCTCCCAGTCCCCCGCCCGCACCAAGCTCCTGGCCGAGGCCGGCATCCAGCATTCCGTCCTGGTCTCCGACGTGGACGAGGCCGCCGTCCAGGCCCGCTACGGCGTCACCGACCCGCACGATACGGCCTTGCTGCTGGCCCGGGCCAAGGCCGAAGCCGTGGCGGCGCTGCCCGAAGCCGAGGGGGCCTTGGTCCTGGGCTGCGACTCGGTCTTCGAGTTTGACGGCGAGGCACACGGCAAGCCATACACGCCAGACATCGCGCGCGAGCGGATGCTCCGGATGAGCGGCAACGCGGGGGTCCTGCATACCGGGCACTGGCTGGTGGACTGCCGGGACACAGACGGGGACGACGACGGCGGGGAGCCCGGCTCAGGTGCCACGCTGGGGGCGGTTGCCTCCGCGGCAGTCGCCTTCATGGAGATGGATCCTGAGGAGATCGAGGCATACATCGCCACCGGCGAGCCCCTGCACTGCGCCGGTTCGTTCACCATTGACGGCCTGGGCGGAGCGTTCATCCGCAAGGTGGACGGGGACCCGCACGCCGTCGTCGGGCTGTCCGTATCCACGCTCCGGGGCCTGCTCGCCTCCGCGAACGTCCGCATCACCGATCTCTGGCCCGCGCCATAAACCATCACCAATTCGAAGCATTTTGTAGCTTCCCTACAAAGCCGTCCCGGTTTACACGCGGATTCCGCAAGTAATATCGGCGAAACCTCCAAAAGCGCGCTAGGGTTCCTGAAGGAAAGAAGGAGACGCCTTGTCAGCAAATTTGGAGCAGTCCGCAGGAACCACGCAGTCGACCCTCACAAAGGTGCTGATCGCAAACCGCGGAGAAATCGCCGTCCGCATCATCCGCGCCGCCCGCGATGAAGGCATCGCGTCCGTAGCCGTGTATGCCGACCCGGACCGCGATGCCCTGCACGTCCGCCTCGCTGACGAGGCCTATGCCCTGGGCGGCAACACCGCGGCCGAGTCCTACCTGGTGATGGACAAGATCATTGACGCCGCCCGGCAGTCCGGCGCGGACGCCATCCACCCCGGCTACGGCTTCCTGGCCGAAAATGCCCAGTTCGCCGCGCGCGTGATCGAAGCGGGCATCACCTGGATCGGGCCGTCCCCGGAGGCCATCTCCGCCCTCGGCGACAAGGTCCAGGCCCGGCATATCGCCGAAAAGGTTGGCGCTCCCCTGGTTCCCGGCACCGCCGATCCCGTGGAATCCGCCGAAGAGATCCTGGCCTTCGTGGACCGGCACGGGCTTCCCGTGGCCATTAAGGCGGCCTTCGGCGGCGGCGGCCGCGGCATCAAGGTGGCTCGTACCCGCGAGGAGATCCCCGAACTCTACGAGTCAGCGGTCCGCGAAGCCACCGCCGCCTTCGGCCGTGGCGAGTGCTTCATTGAGCGCTTCCTTGACGCGCCCCGCCACGTTGAGACCCAGTGCCTTGCCGACGCCCACGGCAACGTGGTGGTGGTTTCCACCCGCGACTGCTCGCTGCAGCGCCGCAACCAGAAACTTGTGGAGGAAGCGCCTGCCCCGTTCCTGACGGAGGACCAGAACCGCCGGCTCTACGAATCCTCCAAGGCGATCCTCAAGGAAGCCGGCTACCTTGGCGCCGGAACCTGTGAGTTCCTGGTTGGCCAGGACGGCACCATCTCCTTCCTCGAAGTGAACACCCGGCTCCAGGTGGAGCACTGCGTCTCCGAAGAGGTCACCGGCATCGACCTGGTCCGCGAGCAGTTCCGGCTGGCCCGCGGCGAGGAGCTCGGCTACGGCGACCCCGAGGTCCGCGGCCACTCGTTCGAGTTCCGCATCACCGGCGAAGACCCGGGCCGCAACTTCATGCCCGCCCCGGGCACCGTGCGCGTTTTGAAGAACCCCACCGGCCCCGGCGTCCGCATCGATTCCGGCATCGAACAGGGTGACGTGATCAGCGGCAACTTCGACTCCATGCTGTCCAAGCTGATTGTCACCGGCGCCAGCCGGCCGCAGGCCCTGCAGCGCGCCCGCCGGGCCCTGGAGGAGATGGTGGTGGAGGGCATCCCCACCGTCATCCCGTTCGACCTGGCAGTGGTTTCCGACCCCGCGTTCGCCCCCGCAGAGGGACCGTTCAAGGTCCACACCCGCTGGATCGAGACGGAATTCTCCAACAACCTCCCGGCCTGGACCCCTGACGGCACCGCCGAGGGCGAAGCCGCGGAGGACCGCCAGCGGGTGGTGGTCGAGGTAGGCGGCAAGCGCCTCGAAGTGGTGCTGCCCGCGTCGCTGGCGTCGGCAGGCGCAGGAGCGGCGGTGGCATCCAAGCCCGCCAAGTCCAAGAAGCGGTCCCGCTCCGGCGGCCCGGCCGCCGCGACCGGCAACGCCCTCGCCTCCCCCATGCAGGGCACCATCGTGAAGGTGGCGGTGACCGACGGCGACATCGTGGTGGAGGGCGACCTGGTGGTGGTCCTGGAGGCCATGAAGATGGAACAGCCGCTGACCGCGCACCGCTCCGGCACCATCACGGGCCTCACGGCAGCAGCCGGCGAAACGGTCAGCGCCGGGGCCGTCATCGCCATCATCGAAGACTAGCCGCCGGAGGCAACCATGCTCGCACCCAGCTTTCAGGAAGAAGTGGACCGCTACCACGCCGCGGTTCCCGAGATCACCCGGGGCAACCCGGAACCCATCAAGGAGCTGTACTCGCGGCTCGACGACGTCACCCTGGCCAATCCCTTCGGCGGCATCGCCAGGGGCTGGGCGCAGGTGGAGGCACGGCTCGACCAGGCCGCACGGCAGTTTCAGGACGGCGAAATGCTCGGTTTCGACACCATCACGTCCTACAAGGCCAGCAACACGGCATTCCTGGTGGAAACCGAACACTTCCGTGCCCGCCTGGACGGCGCCGGTGTCGCCGAGGAGTTCGCGCTCCGGGTGACCAGCGTTTTCCGCCGCGAGGAAGGCTACTGGAAGCTGGTGCACCGGCACGCCGACCCGGCTGCCAGGCCGCAGTCGCGCCGCTCCCTGAGCCAGCCGGCCGGCGGCTGACAGCGGGCGCGCAGCAAGGCACACTTAGCAGATGCTGCCATTCCTGCTGCTCGCGTCCAGGGCCGAAGATGCCGCGGCGGAGGACGAGTACGCCGCCTACCTCCGGTACGGCGGCCTGGAACCGCAGGAACTCCACCGGATCCGGCTGGAGGCGGCGCCCATGCCCAGCCTTGACTTCTCCCGCTACTCCGGCGTCATTGTGGGCGGTAGCCCGTTCACGTCCAGTGACCCGCCGGCGGAGAAGACTGCCGTGCAGCACCGGTGGAACGTGAGCTTTCCGGGCTGCTGGATGAGCTGGTGGCGCGGGATTTCCCCTTCCTGGTGCGTGCTACGGCGTCGGGACCCTGGGCAGGCACCAGGGCGCGGTCATCGACAGGACCTATGGCGAACCGCTGGGCGGGGTGGAGATTGAACTGACCGACGCCGGGCTGGCGGACCCGCTGCTCGAGGGCATGCCGCAGAGCTTTCCGGCGTTCACGGGGCACAAGGAAGCCTGCACCGTCCTGCCGCCGCACGCCGTGCTGCTCGCGCGTTCCGCAGCCTGCCCGGTCCACATGTTCCGCATCCGCAAGAACCTGTACGCCACGCAGTTCCATCCGGAGCTGGACGTGGAGGGCCTCATCACCCGGATCGACATCTACCGGCACGCCGGCTACTTCCCGCCCGAATCGGCGGAGGAGCTGATGGACAAGGCCCGGCAGTACACAGTCACGGAACCCATGAAGATCCTGCGGAACTTCGTGGCCCGCTACGCGGCCTAAACACGAAAATGCCCGGCGGGTCCGAGGACCACGCCGGGCATTTTCGCAACCTGCGGCTGTTAGGCCACGTTGTTCTCGTAGTCCACGTCGCGGGTTTCCTTGCTCACGAACAGGGCGATGAGCGTGAGCACGGCCATGGCGGTCAGGTAGACACCCACCAGGACGGGGCTGCCGTCCGCTGCTTCCCACAGTGCGACGGCGATGAACGGAGCCACCGCGGCGCCGAGGATGCTGGAGAAGTTGTAGCTGACCGCGGACCCGGTGTACCGGACGTTGGTGGGGAACAACTCGGGCAGCAGCGCACCCATGGGGCCGAAGGTGAGGCCCATCAGCGAGAACCCGATGACCAGCAGCGCCATGGTGCCGACGAACCCGCCGCTGAAGAGCGGGACGAACAGCAGGCCGAACACGAAGATCCCGCCCGTAACCGCCAGGAGCATCTTGCGGCGGCCGTACTTCTCAGCCAGCGGCCCGGAGACGAGCGTGAAGATGCCGAAGAACACGACGCCGGCAATCAGCATCCAGAGGAAGTCGTTGCGGGTGTAGCCCAGGCCGGGGACAAAGGCGGCGGCAGCGGCTTCCGTCATCGGCTTGCCGGCCTTCTCGGCGGCAGCGCGGGCAGCCTCCAGGCTGGCCGGACGGGTGCCGTAGGTCAGGGTGAACGTGGTCATCAGGTAGAAGAGCACGTAGGTGGCGAGCATGATGAACGTTCCCAGGATCAGCTGGCGCCAGCTGGACTTGAACACGCGGCCCAGGGGAAGCTTTGCCACCTCGTTGGATTCGATCACCTTGGTGAAGGCGGGGGTTTCGATCAACTTCAGGCGGACGTACAGCCCGATGATCACCATGATGGCGCTGAGCAGGAACGGAACCCGCCAGCCCCAGGCCATGAAGTCAGCCGGGGACAATGCGTAGCTGAACACCAGGAAGATCACGTTCGCGATGATGAAGCCGATGGGCGCCCCCAGCTGGGGGAAGGTTCCGTAGATTGCACGCTTGTTCGCCGGTGCGTTCTCGGTGGCCAGGAGGGCTGCGCCGCTCCATTCGCCGCCCAGGGCCAGGCCCTGCGCAAACCGCATGACCACCAGCAGGGCGGGAGCCAGAATGCCCAGCCGGCACCAGCGCCGTAGGCAGGCAGCCGATCAGGAAGGTGGCGATGCCCATGGTGAGCAGCGAGGCAACCAGGGTGCCCTTGCGGCCGAACTTGTCGCCGAAGTGGCCGAAGACAATCGAGCCCAGCGGCCGGGCGATGAATGCGACGCCGAAGACGGCGAAGGAGCTCAGGAGCTGGGTGGTCTCGTTCTGGCTGGGGAAGAACAGCTGCGGGAACACGAGGACCGCGGCGGTGGCGTAGACATAGAAGTCATAGAACTCAACCGTGGTGCCGATCAGGCTGGCGACGATCACGCGGCCGCGGGAGTTCACCGGCTGGGGTGCGCCCGGCAGCGTGGACGTATCGGTGGAAGACATAAAAGGTAAACGCTTTCGTGAGAACCCGCCGGACGCAGACAGCCCCCGGCTCGAAATAGTTAGAGTTCAATCTTAGTTCCCGCGGTCCAGTCAATGGACGAAAGGTCCACGATACGGACCCGTGTCGTCCGTCTCATTGGGTGGATCTCCGGGAAGTCCTAACGGTGGCCGCAACGGCCCGATAGGCAAATGTCACAACGCGTTAACATCCGGCGTCGGTCTGTGAAACGCGCCGTCCCTACCTTGGAAGGACAACATCCCCCCGAAGGAGGTAACCCGTGACTGTCGACCGCACCGCAGATGCCGGCACCGGCAATTCCCTGGACCTTGACGATGCACAAGGGCCAGCAGCCGCATCCGCCAGCGCACAGCCCGGCACTACCCGCACCACTGACGCCCCCGCCCTTGAATTCCGTCCCGGCCGCTGGATTGCCAACTGGGATGCCGAAAACAAGGAGCAGTGGGAAACCGCAGGCCGCTCCATCGCCCGCCGCAACCTGAACTGGTCCATCTTCGCCGAATTCCTCGGTTTTGTCGTCTGGCAGCTGTGGTCCATCGTGGTGGTCCAGCTCCCCGCCGCCGGATTCACCTTCTCCACGTCGGAAATCTTCTGGCTCATCTCGATGCCCAGCCTGGTTGGCGCCACGCTCCGCATCCCCTACACCTTCATGGTCCCCCGCTTCGGCGGCCGCAACTGGACCATCGTCTCGGCCCTGCTGCTCCTGATCCCCTCCATCGGCCTGGCCCTGTGTGTCTCCAATCCGGAAACGCCGTTCGGTGTCATGCTGCTGATCGCCGCCCTGGCCGGTTTCGGCGGCGGCAACTTCGCCAGCTCCATGGCGAACATCACCTTCTTCTACCCGGCCCGCGAAAAGGGCTGGGCGCTGGGACTGAACGCCGCGGGCGGAAACGTCGGTGCCGCCGTCGCGCAGCTCGCCGTTCCGATCGCCATCACCCTCCTGGCCGCGGGCACCGTCAACCTGCCCATTGCGGGCTGGATGTGGGTCCCGCTGATCCTGCTCGCCGCCTTCGGCGCCTGGAAGTACATGGACAACCTCACCAGTGCCAAGGGTGACGTGGCCGGCTCCGTCGCGGCGCTCAAGGAACCGCACCTGTGGATCATGGCGCTGCTGTACATCGGCACCTTCGGCTCCTTCATCGGCTTCGCCGGCGTGTTCCCCAAGCTCATCAAGGACTACTTCCCGGAGTTCTCCTCGATCGCCGTCGGTACCGTCGCCCTCTCGCTCGCGTTCCTCGGCCCCCTGGTGGGCTCCCTGGCCCGCCCCTACGGCGGACGCATGGCAGACCGCATGGGTGGAGCCCGGATGACCGTGACCGCCTTCGCCGCCATGGGCGTCATCACCCTGACCATGATCTGGACCCTGCCGCTGAAGAACTTCTGGCTCTTCCTGGTCCTCTTCCTGATGCTCTTCACCGCCAGCGGCTTCGGAAACGGCGCCACCTACCGCATGATCCCGGTCATCTTCGCCACTTCCAGCCGGGCAGCGAAATCCGGGGCAAGCTCGGTGGCCACCCAGCGCCTGGCCTCCTCGGCACTGGGCCTGATTTCCGCCATCGGCGCCTACGGCGGTTTCGTCATCCCGCAGGTGCTGAACGCATCGAACTCGGCCAGCGGCTCCTACACCCCGGCCTTCTACGGCTTCGTCGCGGCCTACGCCTGATGCTCGCCGTCTGCTGGTTCTGCTACATCCGCAACGCCAACCGAAATGCGATGGGACACGTCTAACATGACCAACAGCGCCGACACGCACTGCCCTTACTGCGCCCTGCAGTGCGCCATGACGCTCACGTCTCCAGCGGAACTGGCCCCGGCTCCCCAGCCGGGGCCAGTCCCCGTGCCGCTCCTGCCCACCCTGCACTCCTCCGCCCCGGCAGCCGCGGCACCTGCCGCCCTTGAGGTCAGCGGACGCGATTTCCCCACCAACCGGGGAGGCCTGTGCCGCAAGGGCTGGACCTCCGCAACCCTCCTGAACCACCCGGGCCGGATCACCGAGCCCCTCCTCAAAGGTCCCGACGGCGTGCACCGGCCCATCAGCTGGGACCACGCCCTGGACCTGGCCGCCTCCGCCGTCCGGGACGCGCGCGCACGCTACGGTGCCGACGCCGTCGGCGTGTTCGGCGGCGGCGGGCTCACCAACGAAAAGGCCTACATGCTGGGCAAATTTGCCCGGCTGGCCCTGCGCACCTCGCGCATCGACTACAACGGCCGCTTCTGCATGTCCTCCGCGGCGGCCGCCGGAATGCGCGCCTTCGGCGTGGACCGCGGGCTGCCCTTCCCGCTGGAGGCCCTGGACACCGCCAGCACCATCCTCATGCTCGGTTCCAACGTGGCCGAAACCATGCCGCCCTTCGTCCAGCACCTCAAGGGAGCGCGCGACGCCGGCGGGCTGATTGTGGTGGATCCGCGCCGCTCCGCCACGGCCGCCTTCACGGCCGACGGCGGGGGCCTCCACCTCCAGCCCCTGCCGGGCACCGACCTCACCCTCCTGCTGGGCATCTCCCACGTGGTCATCCACGAAGGCCTGGTGGACACGGCCTTCGTCGAGGAACGCACTGCGGGCTACAGCGCCGTGGTCCGCAGCGTCAACTCCTTCTGGCCCGAACGCGTCCAGTCCCTCACCGGCGTCCCCGCCGACCTCATCCGGGAAACCGCCCGCAGGCTTGCCGCCGGCGCCCGCCAGGGCGGCAGCTACATCCTCACCGGCCGCGGCGTGGAACAGCACACGGACGGTACCGACACCGCCACCGCGGCCATCAACCTCAGCCTCCTGCTGGGCCTGCCCGGGTCCGCACGCAGCGGCTATGGCACGCTCACCGGCCAGGGGAACGGCCAGGGCGGCCGCGAGCACGGCCAGAAGGCCGACCAGCTGCCCGGCTACCGCAAGATCACCGACCCCGCCGCCCGCGCCCACATGGCCCGCGTCTGGGGTGTTCCGGAGGAAACCATTCCCGGTCCCGGCCTGCCCGCGGTCCAGCTGCTGAAGTCGCTGGGACAGCCCGACGGCGTCCGGTGCCTGTTCATCCATGCCTCCAACGTGGTGGTGGCCTCCCCTGACGCGAACGCTGTGACCGCCGGCCTGCGGAGCCTGGACTTCCTGGTGGTCTGCGATTTCTTCATGTCGGAGACCGCCGCAGAGGCCGATCTCATCCTCCGGTGCTCCAGTGGGCCGAGGAGGAAGGCACCCTCACGAACCTCGAAGGACGGGTCCTTCGCCGCCGCCGGGCCCTGGCCCCGCCCGCCGGTGCCCGCAGCGAACTGTGGATCATGGCGCGGCTCGCGGAGCGGCTGGACGCCCCGTCCACATACAGCGAGGACCCCGAAACCGTCTTCGAGGAACTGCGCCTCGCCTCCGCCGGTGGCCTGGCCGACTACTCAGGCATCGATTACGCGATGCTGGACCGCGGGGAAGCCGCCTACTGGCCCTACCCTGCCGGCAGCACGGGCACGCCCCGGCTGTTCCGGGACCGCTTCGCCCACCCGGACGGCAAAGCGTGATGACCGCCGTGGTCCCCCGCCGCCGTCGTACGCCTGCCGCCAGCCCTGACCCGGCAGCGAAAACCATGACCCTCATCACCGGCCGGCTCCTGGAGCACTACCAGTCGGGTGCGCAGACACGCCGTGTCACCGAACTGCTGGCATCCCAGCCCGAGGCGATGGTCCAGGTCCACCCCGCGGCCGCCGAGGCCATGGGCATCATGGCCGGCTCTTTGGTGTCCGTGGCGAACGAGCGCGGCGAGGTGGTGTGCAAGGCCGAGCTCAGCACCGACATCCGGCCGGACACTGTCTTCCTGCCGTTCCACTTCCCCGGCCTGGGCAGCGCAAACCGGCTGACAGAGGCCGCCACGGACCCGACATCCGGAATGCCTGAGTTCAAATTCAACAAGGTTTGGGTGCGGGCCGTGGCTGCACCCCTGTCCAGCAAAATGCTTCAAACGACGGAGGCCTCATGAGCGAGCAGGTTGTCATTGTTGGATTCGGCCCGGTGGCTGCCCGGCTGGTTGACGAACTCCTCCCCGCCGTACGTGCCGGACACGCGGGACTGACCGTGGTGGGCGAGGAAGCTGAAGCCGCCTACAACCGCGTCCTGGTGGCGGACCTCGGAGTTGGCCGCACCACGGCCGACGCCCTCGCCCTCTCCGACGCCGCCGCCCTGGTGGCCGAGGGCGTTGACGTCCGCCTGGGCGTCCGGGTCCGGCGCGTGGACCGCGCCCGGCAGCAGGTCCTCCTGTCCGGTGGCGACTCCGTCCACTATGACCGGCTGGTGTTCGCCACCGGTTCGCGTCCGGTCATCCCCAACCTGACGGGCGTCAACCCGGACCCCACCTCCCCGGTCCTGCCGGCAGGCGTGACGGCCCTGCGCGACCTTCGCGACGCCGACGTGCTCCGGCGGGCGGTGGACGGCGGCAAGCGCGTGGTGGTCCTGGGCGGCGGTGTCCTGGGCCTGGAAACAGCCCTCGCCGCGGCCGAGGAAGGCGCCACAGTGACGGTGGTCCACAACGGCCCGCACCCGCTGGGACGCAACATCGACCGCGGCGGCGGCGCCGTGCTGGCTGCAGGGCTGCGCCGCTGCGGCGTCCGGATGGCCGGAAACGCGCGATCCACCGGTGTTGAACACAACGCGCCCGACGGCGGTTTCTCGGCGTTGCTGCTCGATGACGGTTCGGCGATCGACGGCGACCTCCTGGTCATCTCATGCGGCGTCCGTCCCCGCACCGAACTGGCCGAAGGCTGCGGGCTGTCCACCGCTGCAGGCATCCTCGTGGACCACCGGCTCCGCGCCCACCATGAGCCGCACATCTTCGCCATCGGCGACTGCGCGGAGGTGCGCTGCCCGGACCCGGACTGCTCGGCCTGCCGCAACGCCAAGGGTCCGTCCGGCCTGGTGGGTCCCGGCTGGCGCCAGGCCGAATGGCTGGCGGAGTACCTGACCCTGCTCGCCTCCGGCGCCCTCGACGACGCAGAGGTCCTCCCGGAACTGCCGGCGGAACAGGCCGGCGTGATTGTTTTGAAGGCCCGCGGCCTGAACATGGCCGTGGCCGGCGACAACAGCGCCGATCCCTGGGATGACGAAGCCTTGAACGCTGGCGCCGTGAACGGGCGTCCCCGGCTCCAGGTGGCCCAGTGGGCGGATCCGGAACACGGCCGCTACGTGAAGATGACCACCCGGGGCGGTGTCCTGGAAGGGCTGGTGGCGGTGGGCATGCCCCGGACCGCCGCCGAACTCGTGGGACTGTTTGAGCGTTCGGCCGAACTGCCGGCGGACCGGTCGCTGCTGCTGCGCCTGGACGGCCCGGACCAGTTGCCCGGAGCCGGAACGGCCGATCCTGCAGGCACCGTCTGCCGGTGCGCGGGTGTCAGCGGCACTGCCATCCAGGACGCCGTCACGGAGGGCTGCTCCACCGTGGCTGAAGTCTCCAAGGCAACCCGCGCCGGAACCGGCTGCGGCGGCTGCCACGAGGACATCAAGGGGCTGATCGAAAAACATTTTCAGGCGGTCTCAGCCGCCTGAGTAAGGTACACCGCCGCGGTGCCAGGCTGCGGGTTTCCACACGGATTTGCTGATCTCATTCCACCGGCTGTCGCCGCTGGATAGAGTCCCCGCACGGGCCCGTCCCGGTTTCGCGGAACTCCTACAGAATGAGGTAAGCAATGCACAAGAAATCCTTGCTTGGGGCTGCCGTCTGCACGCTGGCCCTCGTCGGATCAGTTGCCGCTCCTGCCACTGCCGCGGGGCAGTCCGAGAGGGGCCCCGAACACGCCAACTCCATCTGTTCGTTCTCGGGGCTCAACGACGACCCCAACGAGGAGTACCCCTTCGGGGGCCGCGTGCAGTCCTACGGCCAGCTCATTAAGCTTCCCGAGTTCGATCCCGCTTTCGCCAAGTCCATAGGTGAACACCCAGGCATGGCGTGCAACGGCCATCTGATGCCGTACCCGGAAGCATTCCACCCGCCGGCACCATGAACGCAAAATGGGTTGGCCCCTTTTAGGGGCCAACCCATTGCTTTGTTTGCTATGCCGGCGCCTTCGGGATAATGATCCACAGCGCGATGTAGACCAGTTCGCCGATCCCCACCAGGCCGAAGATCACGAACGCCAACCGCACCAGGAACTTCGGAAGGCCGAACCGGGCCGAGAGCGCTGCGCAGACGCCGCCGATCATCTTGCCGCGGCGGGGCCGTTCAAGAGCCATTGCCATCGTTCCGCCTACCCCTCGGCCCGGGCTTCGGCGGCGGAGAATTCGCCGCCGGCCACTGCTTCCGCGTACTGGGTGAGGTCCGGTCCCGGCTGGAAGTCCACGAACTGCGGCTTCAGCTTCTCGTACAGGAACTTGTACACCTCATCCTTGCCGGCGTCGGAAAGGGACGATGCTGCTTCACGGACCGCTTCCTGCAGCGCCCTGTCGGCGTCCAGCAGGATTTTCTCGCGTGCCTGCCCGTTCCATTTGACGTCCTGCAGTTCCATGGGATTCTCCTCGCGTCGTCGGCTGATGCAGGGACGGCCGGAAATTCGTTAGGGAATTCCCGGCCGGTCCTTGAAGGAGTCTATGCAGGCGGCAGCGGCAGGGTCCAGACCCCCGCCGCCTCCCGGTTACCTGGCGTTACAGGTGCACGTGCAGGCGCCGGGCCGCCTCGGAAATGGATCCGGTCAGCGACGGGTACACAGTGAAGGTGCTTGCCACATCGTCCACATGCAGTTTCTGCTTCACGGCGATGGAAATGGGGAAGATCAGCTCCGACGCGTTGGGGCCTACCACCACGCCGCCGATCACCGTGCCGGATCCCTTGCGGGCGAAGATTTTCACGAACCCGTCCCGGGCGTTGCGCATCTTGGCCCGGGCGTTGCTGCGCAGCGAAAGCTTCACCACGTCGCCCTGGTACTTGCCCGACTCGATCTCGGCTTCCGAAACGCCCACGTTGGCGATCTCGGGGGACGTGAAGATGTTGGAGGCCACCTGGTGCAGCTTCAGCGGAGTAACGACGTCACCCATGAAGTGCGCGACGGCGATCCGGCCCTGCATGGCTGCCACGGAGGCCAGCGGCAGGACACCCGTGCAGTCGCCGGCGGCGTAGATGTTCGGCGCACTGGTGCGGGAGACGCCGTCGACCTTGATGTGGCCGCTTTCGCTCAGGGCCACGCCCGCCTCTTCCAGCCCGATGCCGGCAGTGTTGGGAATGGAGCCCAGGCAGAGCAGGCAGTGGCTGCCCGTCACCTTGGAGCCGTCGCTGAGGGTGACCACCACGCCGTCCTCCGTGCGTTCCACGGATTCCGCGCGGGAACGCGACATAACCCGGACACCGCGGCGTTCGAACACTTCCTCCAGCACCACGGCGGCGTCCACATCGGAGCCGGGCAGCACGCGGTCGCGGCTGGAGACCAGCGTGACCTTGGAGCCAAGGCCGTTGTAGGCGGAGGCGAATTCCGCGCCGGTGACACCGGAGCCCACCACGATCAGGTCCTCGGGCAGCTCATCCAGGTTGTAGATCTGGGTCCAGTTCAGGATGCGTTCACCGTCCGGCCGGGCGGTGGGCAGCTCGCGCGGATGCGCGCCGACCGCCAGCAGGATAGTGTCCGCCTCCACGATCTCGGTGCCGTCCAGCGTGATGACCTCGATGGTGTGGTTGTCCAGCAGCCGGCCGGAACCGGTCAGGATGCGCACGCCCTGGCCCTCGAGGCCGTCGTGGATGTCCTTCGACTGGCTCCGGGCAAGGTTCAGCAGGCGGTCATTGATGTGCTTCAGGTCGGCCCGCATCACCGGAACGAAATCGCCGCCGTCGACGTCGAACTTCACGCCCAGTTCGCCTGCCTCGGCAACGCGCGTCATCAGGTCCGCGGTGGCGATCAGGGTCTTGGACGGCACAACGTCCGTCAGGACGGCGGAGCCGCCCAGGCCCGCACGCTCGATGATGGTGACCTGTGCTCCCAGCGAGGCGGCCACCATGGCGGCCTCGTATCCGCCCGGACCACCTCCCAGGATTGCGATGCGGGGTGAACTGAAATCTGGATGCGTAGTCACAATCAATCATTCTCGCCCATCACTGCCGCAGCACCAAGAATTCCATGCTCCGCCGCGGCCGCCTGTGGCGGGTGCAACAGGAGCGGCAGGATAACTTGTACTGGTGAGTACAACAGACTTCCTGAACACGGATCCGTTTGCCGCGGCCCGCGCCGCTGCCGATTACATCGCCGAAGAAACAGGGGTGGACCGCCACGACGTGGCGCTGGTGCTTGGCTCCGGCTGGGGCGCCGCCGCCGACCTGATCGGTGAAACCACCGCCACCCTGTCCGCTGAAGAAGTCCCCGGTTTCCACGCCCCCGCTGTTGAAGGGCATGTTGGCACCATCCGCTCCGTGCTCGCCAGGGACGGCAAGCGCGCGCTGGTCCTGGGCGCCAGGACCCACTACTACGAAGGCAAGGGGGTGCGGGCCGTTGTGCACGGGATCCGCACCGCGGCCGCCGCAGGCTGCCGCACGCTGGTCCTCACCAACGGCTGCGGCGGGCTCAACGAGGACTGGGCTCCGGGCACGCCGGTACTCATCAAAGATCACATAAACCTCACCGCGGCATCCCCGCTGGAGGGGGCCACCTTCGTGGACCTGACAGATCTCTATTCCTCCCGGGTCCGCACCCTTGCCCGTGAGGTGGACCCCACCCTTGACGAAGGGGTCTATGCCCAGTTCAGCGGGCCCCATTACGAGACGCCGGCGGAAGTGCAGTATGCCAAGCGGATTGGCGCTGATCTGGTCGGCATGTCGACGGCGCTGGAGGCCATCGCGGGGCGGCATGCGGGCATGGAGGTGTTCGGGATTTCCCTGGTCACCAACCTGGCCGCCGGCATCAGCCCGCAGCCGCTCAGCCACCAGGAGGTCATCGAATCGGGACAGGCAGCAGGCCCGCGGATCTCCAAACTCCTCGCCGATATCATCGCCAAACTCTGACAGCGGCGCCGCCCAACCGGGCTCCGCGTTGCGCGATGTAAGGGAACAATGACGATAGCGTTATGCCCATGACGTCTTCCGATGCCGATTTCCGCCTGCTCGACGAAGCCCGCGCCTGGGCCTCCCAAGACCCGGATCCCGCAACGTCGGCGTCCCTCCTTGAACTGGTCAGGCTGGTGGAAGAGGGCGATCCGGCCGCCCGGCAGGAACTCGAAGACAGCTTCCGCGGCACCCTCCAGTTCGGCACGGCCGGCCTGCGGGCCGCGCTTGGCCCCGGGCCGAACCGCATGAACCGCGTGGTGGTGCGGCGCGCCGCGGCGGGGCTGGCAGCGTTCCTGGTGGACGCGGTGGGCCAGACGTCCCCGGGAACCCGGCCGCGCGCCGTCGTCGGGTACGACGCCCGCTACAACTCGGACATCTTCGCGGCGGAGACCGCGGCCATCTTCACGGCTGCCGGAATCGAAACCTTCCTGATGCCATCGGCGCTGCCCACCCCCGTGCTGGCCTACGCCGTGCGGGCACTGGGGTGCGACGGCGGCGTGATGGTCACTGCCAGCCACAATCCCCCGCAGGACAACGGCTACAAGGTGTACCTGGGCCGGCACGCAGTCCCTGACAGCGGCAACGGCGCCCAGATCGTCACCCCTTACGACGCCGAGATCGCGGCCCGCATCAGCGCCGTGGGGCCCCTGGAATCAATCACGCTGGCACCGGAAGGCTGGACCGTCCTGGACGGCTCCATCGCCGGGGACTACCAGCGCGCCGCGGCCGCCCTCGCCCTTCGGGACCACTTCCCTGCCCGGGACCTGCGCATCGTGCTCACTCCCCTACACGGCGTGGGCGGCGGAACAGCACTGGCCGTGCTCCAGGCCGCGGGCTTCACCGACGTCACCCTGGTGGCAGAACAGGCAGAGCCGGACCCCGGATTTCCGACCGTCAGTTTCCCCAACCCGGAAGAACCCGGCGCGCTGGACCTCGCCCTCGAGACCGCAGCCCGGCTGGATGCCGACATTGTGATCGCCAACGACCCCGATGCGGACCGGGCCGCGGTGGCTGCAAAGGACCCGGATACCGGCGCATGGCGGATGCTGCGGGGTGACGAAGTGGGGGCTCTGCTGGGCGCCCATGTGGTGGCCCGGCTGGCCGCCACTGCCCCCGGCGGTGAGGCCCAGGGTGTGACCGGCGTTTTCGCCAATTCCATCGTGTCCTCGCGCCTGCTGGCCCGGATTGCCACCGCCGCCGGCTACGCGCATGAGGAAACACTCACCGGATTCAAGTGGATTTCCCGGGTACCCGGGCTGGTCTACGGTTACGAGGAAGCCCTCGGCTACTGCGTGGCACCGGACCTGGTGAAGGACAAGGACGGCATCTCCGCCGCGGTCCTCATCGCCGAGCTGGCGGCGGCAGCCAAGGCCGGAGGAAAAACCATCTTCGATACCCTCGATGAGCTGTACCTCAAGCACGGCCTGCACGCGAGCGACCAGCTCAGCATCAGGGTCGCCGACCTGGGGCTCCTGGACGCGATGATGAACCGCCTCCGGGTGTCACCCCCGGAATCCTTCGGGTCATCCGCCGTGGAAGTCTTCACCGACCTCTCCCAGGGCACGGACCAGCTGCCGCCCACGGACGGCCTCCTGTATGTCACGCGGGACCTGACCCGGGTGATCATCCGGCCCAGCGGAACTGAGCCCAAGCTCAAGTGCTACCTGGAAGTGATCCACCATGCTGCCTCCGCCGCCGAACTGCCCGCAGCCCGGCAGTCAGCCCGGGCATCACTGGATGCAGTACTCCGCGACGTCAGCGAGGCGCTGGGGCTCTAAACCGCGAAAGGGGCGCCCTGCCTGGGCGCCCCTCTTCCTGCGTGGTTCGAAATCCTGTGCTGGTTACAGCTCCACTTCGACGAAGCCGTCCACGATGCGGCTGCTGAAGGCGGCAAGCTTCAGGCCGGGGGTGCTGAAGCACTCGCCGGTTTCGAGGTCGTAGACCTCTTTGTGCAGGGGCGAGGCGATGGTGGGCCGGGCCCCCTTGGAGCCAAGGATCCCGCGGGCCATGACGTGCGCTCCGGTGGCCGGATCCTCGTGGGCCACCGCGAAGACTTCACCGGGCCCGGTACGGAAGAGCGCGATCTGGCGCCCGGCGACGAGGGCCGCTTCACCCCAGGAGGGTTCCAGGTCGTCCAGGTGGCAGACGCGGTGCCACCCGGCGGCAGCGGCCGCTCCGGCCTCGGCGGTTGCGGTGTCGAGCGCCCCAAGTTCCAGTGTTGCCGTCATGTCCGGCTCCTTTCCCTGTGCTTGTTGTCCGTGGGTTGCGGCAGCCTGTGCCGCCGGATTCCACGCTAGGCGCGGGGTGTTTCGTAGGGATGCAGCAAATGTGTCCGGCGCGTAAAAGACACCTAACCCGGCCGGAAATGAGTTCGTGATGCAGAAGTTAAGTTCGCGAAACAATTGGGAAACTGAGGCGAAACTGCCTCTACCTAGTCTGGATGGACACTCGTCAGAGAAGGCCGGAGCACCGCTGCGGCCCATGCGAAAGGCCCACAGTGACCGAACAGACTTCAAACACCGAGACAACGCGCCGCATTGTCGTCGCCGGCGGCGGCCCCGCGGCCCACCGTTTTGCGGACGCGATGCATGCCCGTGGCCTCGATGGCTGGCATGTCACGGTCCTCACCGAGGAAGCACACCTCCCCTACGACCGCGTTGCGCTGTCCAAGGCCCTCACCGATACCGGCGTGGACCTGACCCTGGGATCCGCTTCCATGTGGGACCACCCTTCGCTGGAGCTGAAGACCGGCGAGCGCGTTGTGAAGATCAACGCCGCCGCGAAGACCGTGGAGACTTCCACCGGCAACACCTACCCCTATGACGAACTGGTGGTGGCCACCGGCTCGAACGCCGCCCGCCTGCCCATCCCCGGCAACGAGCTCACCCACGTCTACCGCACGCTCGAAGACGTCTGGACCATTAATCAGAAGATTGCCGAACTCACCGAGAAGCTCGGCCGGAAGGTCAACGCCGTCACCATCGGTGGCGGCCTGCTGGGCCTCGAATCGGCCGCCGGCACGGAACAGCTTGGCGCCAACCCCATCGTCATTGACGGCTCCCAGTGGCTGATGGCCACCCAGCTGGACGAAGGCGCGGGCCAGGCGATGGGCCGGCTCATCAAGGCCAAGGGCTTCGAAGTCCACGGTGGCGTCTTCCCGTCCGAGGTGCTCTCCGACGACGACGGCCAGGTCACCGGCGTCCTCATGGCAGACGGCCGCATCATCGAAGCGGACATGGTCATCGTGGCCATCGGCGTCCGGCCCCGCGACGAACTCTTCCGCGCCGCCGAGGGCGAGGAACAGGTCTTCAGCCTGGGTCCCCGCGGCGGCGTGGTCATCAACGACTACTGCGAAACCGAAGTGCCCGGCATCTGGGCCATTGGCGAGGTGGCCAACTACGGCGGCATGTGCCTGGGCCTGGTGGCTCCCGCCAACACCATGGCGGAGATCGTGGCCGACCGCCTCCACGGCGGCGACGCCACGTTCCCCGGCTTCGACACCGCCACCAAGCTGAAGCTCTCCGGCGTGGACGTGGCAAGCTTCGGCGACGCCTTCGCCAAAACCGAGCACGCCCTCGAGATCGTCTACGCCGACCCGGCCCGCGGCGTCTACCAGAAGATCGTCACCACCGACGATGCCAAGACCCTGCTGGGCGGCATCTTCGTCGGCGACGCCTCGCCGTACATGAGCCTCCGCCCGCTCCTCGGCCGCGAACTTCCCGCCGAGCCCGGCGCGTTCCTCAGCGCCGCCGGCGGCGGCGACGCACCCGAGACCGAACTGCCCGACGACGCCACCCTGTGCTCCTGCAACAACGTCACCGCGGGAAGCATCCGCGACGCCATCAACGGCTGCGGCGCCTGCGAGGGCAACGCACCCGTCCAGGAACTCGGCGAGCTGAAGGGCTGCACCCGCGCCGGCACCCAGTGCGGCTCCTGCGTTCCGATGCTCAAGAAGCTGCTGGAAACCGAACTCACCAAGTCCGGCGTTGAGGTCTCCAAGGCCCTCTGCGAGCACATCGAGCTGTCCCGCCAGGAACTCTTCGACGCCATCCGCGTCCTGGAACTGACCTCCTTCGAAGAGATCATGGCCAAGTACGGCAAGGGCGCAGGCTGCGACATCTGCAAGCCCACCATCGCCAACATCCTTGCCAGCCAGAACAGCGCCTACGTGCTGGACGCCGGCCGCGGCACCCTCCAGGACACCAACGACCGCGCCCTGGCCAACATGCAGAAGGACGGCACCTACTCGGTGGTCCCGCGCATCGCCGGCGGTGAGATCACGCCCAAGAAGCTCGGCGTCATTGCCGCCGTGGCCGAGAAGTACAACCTGTACACCAAGATCACCGGCGGCCAGCGGATCGACATGTTCGGCGCCCGGCTGGAACAGCTCCCCGAAATCTGGAAGGAACTGGTGGATGCCGGCTTCGAATCCGGCCAGGCCTACGGCAAGAGCCTGCGCACGGTGAAGTCCTGCGTCGGTTCCACCTGGTGCCGGTTCGGCGTCCAGGATTCGGTGGCCATGGCCATCAAGCTGGAGCTGCGCTACCGCGGCCTGCGCAGCCCGCACAAGCTCAAGATGGGCGTTTCCGGCTGCGCCCGCGAATGCGCCGAGGCCCGCGGCAAGGACGTGGGCGTGATCGCCACGGCGGACGGCTGGAACCTGTACGTCGGCGGCAACGGCGGTGCAACCCCCGCGCACGCACAGCTGCTCGCCAAGGACCTCGATGACGAAACGCTGATCAAGTACATCGACCGCTACTTCATGTACTACATCCGCACCGCGGACCGCCTGCAGCGCACGGCTCGCTGGCAGGAAGAGCTCGACGGCGGCATCAAGCACGTCGAGGACGTGGTGGTCAAGGACACCCTGGGCATCGCCGAGGACCTCGAGGCGGCCATGGCCAAGCACGTGGACACCTACATCGACGAGTGGGCTGACACCCTCAAGGACCCCGAGCGCCTGCGCCGGTTCCGTTCCTTCGTCAACGCCCCCGACCAGAAGGACGACTCCATCACCTTCGTCCCGGACGAGCGCGGCCAGATGCGCCCCGCCACTCCGGAAGAGAAGGGCAAGGTCCTGATCGGGGCCTCCATCCCGGTACGCTCCGGCAACGAGAACGAGGTATAGCCATGCAGCTCAGCATCGACCTCACCGGACGCGACGTCCTGGTCACGGGCTCCGACACTGCCGCCCGGCAGGCGGTGCGCCGCTACGAAGCCGCAGGCGCCGTCGTGTATCGCCTGAGCACCCCGCAGCGCGGGCCATGACGGCCCGCTGCCCGAGCGGCCGTTCCTCGTGGCGGCGGTCGACGACGGCCAGCCCGGCTGGGACGCCTCCTGGACCGCTGCCGGATCACCGGGATTCCCGTGGCCGCCGAACCCGCTGCCGGCGCCGCCGGCCACGTCACCCTGGTGGGCGGCGGCCCCGGCACCACCGACCTCCTGACCGTCGCCGCGGTCAAGGCCCTGCGCGACGCTGATGTGGTCTTTTACGACCGCCTCGCTCCGTACCAGGAGCTGCCGTCCCTCACCTCCGCCGAACTGGTGGACGTGGGCAAGAAGCCGGGCCACCACAAGGTCAGCCAGTCTGACATCGAAAAGCTCATGGTGGAAAGCGCCCTCGCCGGCAACAACGTGGTCCGCCTCAAGGGCGGTGACCCTTACGTCTTCGGCCGCGGCGGCGAGGAAGTGGCCGCATGCGTGGCCGCCGGCGTCAAGGTCCACGTCGTGTCCGGTGTCACCAGCGCCATCTCCGTTCCGGCAGCTGCCGGCATCCCGGTCACGCACCGGGAAGTCAGCCACATGTTCACCGTGGTTTCCGGCCACGCGCCGCTCACTGAAAAGGAGCACCAGCACCTCGCCGGCCTGGGCGGCACCATCGTGGTGCTGATGGGCATCGGCACCCTCCACCAGCTGGCCGCCGGACTCCGCCGGGCAGGCATGCGCCCCGACATGCCGATGGCCGTCGTCGAACGCGGCTACCGACCGGGCCAGCGGACCACCATCGCAGACCTGGGCACCATCACCTCGGCCGCTTCCGGGTGCAGCAACCCGGCCGTGCTGGTCATCGGCGAGGTGGTTCGGGTGGCGGAGGCCAACCGCGGGCATGCTGAGGCCGCCGCCGACCTGGACAGGCTGGCGGCCTCGCTGCTGGGTTCATGAAAGGATTGACCCCCATGACTGCACTTGCACCGGCCGAAACACCGCAGGTCGAAGAAACACCCGATGCTGCAGAATCCCCGCTGGAGGGTTTCCGCATCGGCGTGACTTCGGACCGCAGGTCCCAGGACCTGATCGACGCCCTGGAACGCCGCGGCGCTGAAGTGCTGCACGCCCCTGCCCTGAAGATCGCCCCCGTCCAGGAGGACATGCGCCTCATCGAGGACACCCGGGCCATCATCGCCGCCAAGCCGGACCTGTGCATCGCCACCACCGCCTACGGCATGCGGCGCTGGTGCGAGGCCGCGGATTCCTTCGGCATCGGCGACGAGCTCCTGGAGACCCTGGGCGCCTGCCGGATGTTCGTGCGGGGACCAAAGGCCCGCGGCGCCGTGCGCGCGGCCGGACTCGCCGACGTCGGAATCAGCAGCGACGAGACCACCGCCACGCTGGTGGACATGCTGCTCAACGAAGGTGTCCGCGGCAAGACGGTGGCGGTGCAGCTGCACGGCTACACGGATGTCCGCCAGCTGGAGCGCCTGCGCATGTCCGGCGCCACCGTCCTGACCGTTACGCCCTACCGCTGGGTGAAGCCCGACGGCGAGGACAAGCTTCCGCGCCTCATCGAGGCCGCCTGCAGCGGGAACCTGGACGTCCTCACCTTCACCAGCGCCCCCGCCGTGGATGCGATGTGGAGCACGGCGCACGAGATGGGCGTCTACAAGCAGCTGATCGACAGCCTGAAGACGAACGTCACCACCGCGGTGGTGGGGCCCGTGACTGCGCAGCCACTGATTGACGCAGGGGTGACGCCCCTGGTCCCGGAACGCTTCCGCATGGGTGCCCTGATCCGGCTGGTCTGCGAGCACCTGGCGCTGAACCACGTCCGCCGCCTGGAAACCAGGTCCGGGAACATCGAGCTGCGGGGGCGGAGCCTGCGCATCGACGGCCAGCCCGTGGAACTGGCGCCTGCCCCGCTGCTGCTGCTGCGGGCGCTGCTGGGCGCGGGCGGCGCGGTCCTCTCGCGGGAGTCGCTCTCCGAGCTGCTGGAACTGCGGGGATCCGTCCACGCCCTGGACATGACCGTGAGCCGGCTGCGGTCCTCGCTGCCGGACGGACGCCTGGTGGAAACCGTGGTCAAGCGGGGCTACCGGATCCGCGTCTAACCCCTTCGAGTTTTGTCCAGATACGGCGACCTCAAGGCCCTTATGGTCGCCGTATCTGGACAAAAGTCTCGCCTTTGGTTGTGGGCGGGTCGGGCCGAATGTGTCCGGCACCGGTGGGATGAGAGCCGCGTCACCGGTTCTGTTACCGGCCGGTAAAAACTGGCGAACGGGCCCCTTCAAAGCAGCAATGGACGGGAAACACAACGGTAAAGGCGTCCCCCTACGCTGGGTTCCATCACGAACTTCCGGCCGTCCAGGCCGCCAGCGAAAGGGCCAGCACATGTCCGCTCCGGCACCCACCCCGTCCACCTCCGCCACCCGCATCGTCATCGCCGGTGCCGGCCCGGCCGCCCAGGCCCTCGTCAGCCAGCTGGACCGGGCAAGCTTCGCCGGGACCATCACGGTCCTCAGCAGCCGGGACGACACACCAGAGGAGCTGCTGGAGCTCGCCCTGCTCCCCCAGGTTTCGGTGCGGTTCGGCCAGCCCGCCAGCCACATCGACGCCGTGAACCGGACCGTAGCCACGGCCGACGGCCTGGAATTCTCCTACGACCACCTGGTGATCGCCACCGGATCAGCCCCCGTTGCCAACCCCGTGGAGGGTGCGGCGCAGTGCCTGAGCTACTCCACCATCGACGACGCCGCACGGATCGCCGAGGCCGTGGGGAGGGTGACCCGGGAGCTGGGCCGGCGTCCGCTGGGCATCCTGGTGGGCAACGGGACTGCCGCGGGCCAGGCTGAAGCCGTCCTGCGTGCCCGCGGCGTGCGCCCCATCCGCACCACCGCCCGCCCGGCCGCCGTCGTTCCCGGGCAATCCGTGTCCGGACTGGCGGCCTCCGCAGTTGTCTTCGAGGACGGCAGCAGCATGAGCGGGGACCTGGTGGTCCTGGCTGAAGAGCGCGTGGCCCGGGACGGCCTCGCCGCCAGCGCAGGACTGCGGACCGCTGCCAGCGGAGGAATCGTCATCAGCCAGGACTTCCGGACGTCCGTCCCCGGCATCTGGGCCATCGGGGACGCAGCAGCGTACGACGGCGTCCGGCTGGGCCTGCTCGTGGCGGCAGCTTCCGCCGCGGGAGCCTGCGCCACGCAGCTTCTGACCGCCGCCTCGGCCGGGCCGGTCCTGCAGGCGGCCGCCTGACAGGCCGCACTTTGCCGGTGTCCCGGCTGTGACAAGATGGTGCCGAACCGAGTTCCAGGACGTGACCGAGTTCCAGGACGTGCCAGGGCCCACAAGGCCCCCCGGAAAGGACCATCATGAGCAACGAAGCCACCCCTTCCGTTCAGCCAGCCGCCGCTGATGCCGGAAGCATTGCCAGCTACATCGACCACACGCTTTTGAAGCCCGAAGCCTCCGAGGCGGACGTCCTGAAGGTCTGCGCGGAGGCGGCCGAGTACGGCTTTAAGTCAGTGTGCGTCAACCCGATCTGGGTCAAGACGGTCAAGAATGCCCTCAAAGGCTCGGGCGTCCTCACCTGCTCGGTGGTCGGCTTCCCGCTGGGTGCCACGCCCACGGACGTCAAGACGTTCGAGGCGCGCGGCGCGGTGCTTGACGGCGCCGATGAGGTGGACATGGTCATCAACATCGCGGCCGCCCGCGCCGGGGACAAGGGCGCACTCACCGAGGACATCAGTGCCGTGGCGGAGGCGGTGCACGCCAGCGGCGCCATTCTCAAGGTGATCATTGAGACCGCAATGCTCACGGACGACCAGAAGGTCCTCGCCTGCCAGGCAGCCGTTGAAGCCGGCGCCGATTTCGTGAAGACGTCCACGGGCTTCAACGGCGGCGGCGCCACGGCCGGGGACATCGCCCTCATGCGCAGGACCGTCGGCCCGGACCTCGGTGTCAAGGCCTCCGGCGGCGTGCGCTCCCTGGCCGACGCGCAGGCTATGATTGCTGCTGGTGCAACACGTATTGGTGCCAGCTCCGGCATTGCCATCGTCAAGGGTGAACAGGGTTCAGCCGCCTACTGACTGCGGGCCGGACGCCGCCACAGATTGAGCCCTGCGGGGCCGAGGAGGAACGAAATTGTCCAGCAAGATTAACGCGTCCGGCCAGGACTCATCGGACCAGCGCACTGTCCGGACCCCGCAGAACGAGAACAAGCTCTCCGGAAGCATCGTGCTGTTCGTGAGCATCATGGCGCTGTTCTTCGGGGCGATCTACTCGCTGTCCTTCCTCACACTCGGCAACCCCTGGCCGATGGCCGCCTGCCTGGTGCTGTTCGCCCTGGCGTTCTGGATTCCGCAGACCATCTGGGGCCGCTCGGACTCCGCCGGCGAGCACTAGAAGCCCGTTTTACGAAAAGGACCCCCGGACGCTGTCCGGGGGTCCTTTTCGTGCGCTAGAACCAGAGCCTGGTCCAGGCCACGGCGGCGTCCGCCACCCGTGTCCACTGGCTCTGCGCAATGGACCAGCCGGCCACCGTCATGCCCACCATGGCGTACGCGCTCACCGGGATCAGCACCAGCCACTCGCGTTTGGAGCCGGCCCGTCCCAGCAGCGGCACCGACAGTGCCCCGTTGGGCCGCCACACCTGCCGGAGCAGCGGAACCCTGCGGAGCGGCTTCGGGGGCCGGACCACCAGCGGCCACAGCAGCGGCACTCCCCCGGTGGTGATGAGGTCGCCCACGATGTGCACCACCACGCCAATGAGCATGGACACGGGAAGCCACGTCCACTGTTCCGGGGCATACACCGTGACCAGTCCGGCCATGGCCAGCGCGAAGGCCCAGTTGGTCAGGAACCCGCTTTTGGGAAAAAGCTTCAGCGCCTTCGCAGCGATGTTGATCAGGAACATGCACAGCAGGCCGGCACCCACGGACAGGAGCCCCCACGGGGTCTCCAGCTGGAACCGGGACGCCAGCGCGGCGAGCAGGACGAAGACCCCCGCGCCAAGGATTGAATGCGTTCCCTGCCGGTGCCCGCCGCTGGCGTTCTCAATGCCCCGGGCAATCGCATTGGACAGCGGCGGCAGGGACTGGGCCACGGTGCTGGACCGGTGGTCCCAGTCGCAAACCAGGGCCGTTCCTGCGGTGGCCAGGCCGCCTATCAGGATGCCGGCGGAATCCAGCGGGTACCAGCCAAGTGTGTACGGCCCTGTGGAGGCAACAGCCACCCACGCCGCGGCTCCCGACGCGGCGTGGTGTCCTCCCATCATCCGTCAGGCCCCCGTCTGCGCGACGGTGACCGGCTGGTCGGAGAAGATGTTGCGGATGACGCCGTCGGCCCATTCCAGGATTTCCGCGTCCTGCAGGTCGCGGCCGCCGATCCGTGCGGTCTTGGGTTTGGGAATCAGCACCGCGTCCAGTGCCGGCTTGGCCTGCGATCCCGGGTACATCCGGTTCAGGCGCATGACCTTGGACTCCGGCAGCTGGGCGGGCGAGAACCTGATGAAGTTGCCCTGCAGCGCCACGTCGGACAGTCCTGCCTCGCGGGCGCCCACCCGGAACCGGGCCACGGCCACCAGGTTCTGCGCCGGCAGCGGCAGCTCACCGTAGCGGTCCACCAGCTCGGCGAGGACCTCGTCGATCGCCTCGTGGGTCTGCGCTGCCGCCAGCTTGCGGTAGGCCTCGAGGCGCAGCCGTTCGCCGGGAACGTAGTCGTGCGGAAGGTGGGCGTTGACAGGCAGCTCGATCTTCATCTCAGCCGCCTTCTCCTCGGCCTCGCCGCGGAAGTCGGCCACCGCTTCGCCCACCAGCCGGATGTAGAGGTCGAACCCGACACCCTGGATGTGGCCGGATTGTTCGCCGCCCAGCAGGTTGCCCGCACCGCGGATTTCCAGGTCCTTCATGGCCAGCTGCATGCCCGCGCCGAGCTCGTTGTGCGCCGCCACGGCCTTGAGGCGTTCCAGCGCCACCTCCCCCAGCGGCTTCTCGGACGGGTACAGGAAATAGGCATAGGCACGTTCCCGGCCGCGGCCCACGCGGCCGCGAAGCTGGTGGAGCTGGGACAGGCCGTACTTGTCCGCGCCGTCCACGATCAGGGTGTTCGCGTTGGAGATGTCCAGGCCGGTCTCGATGATGGTGGTGCACACCAGGACGTCGAAGCGCCGCTCCCAGAAGTCCACAATGATCTGCTCCAGGCGGCTCTCGGACATCTTGCCGTGCGCCACCTCCACCCGGGCTTCCGGAACCAGCTCGCGGATCTTCGCCGCAGTCCGTTCAATGGTGGACACCCGGTTGTGGACCAGGAACACCTGGCCTTCGCGCATCAGCTCCCGCCGGATCGCGGCGGAGGTCTGCTTGTCCGTGTACGGGCCCACGTAGGTCAGCACGGGGTGGCGCTCCTCCGGCGGGGTGGCCAGCGTGGAGGTCTCGCGGATTCCGGTGAGGGACATCTCCAGTGTCCGGGGAATCGGGGTGGCGCTCATGGCCAGCACGTCCACGTTGGTGCGCATCTTCTTCAGCGCTTCCTTGTGCTCGACGCCGAACCGCTGCTCCTCGTCCACGATCACCAGCCCCAGGTCCTTGAACTCGAAGTCCTTGGACAGCAACCGGTGCGTGCCGATCACCACGTCCACCGCGCCGTTCTTGACACCTTCCGCCGTCTCCTTGGCTTCCTTGGAACTCTGGAAGCGGGACAGCGGCTTCACGCGCAGCGGGAAGCCGGAGAACCGTTCGGTAAAGGTTTCGTAGTGCTGCTGGGCCAGGAGCGTGGTGGGCACCAGCACAGCCACCTGCTTGCCGTCCTGCACCGCCTTGAAGGCTGCGCGCACGGCGATCTCGGTCTTGCCGTAGCCCACGTCCCCGGACACCAGGCGGTCCATCGGGATCTCCCGCTCCATGTCCGCCTTGACCTCGTTGATGGTGGTCAGCTGGTCCGGCGTCTCCACGTACGGGAAGGCTTCCTCCAGTTCCCGCTGCCAGGGGGTGTCGGGGCCGAAGGCGTGGCCGCGCGAGGCCATCCGTGCCGAGTACAGCCGGATCAGCTCCCCGGCGATCTCCTTGACGGCCTTCCGGGCCTTGGACTTGGTGCTCGCCCAGTCCGCGCCGCCCATCTTGCTCAGGACCGGCGTGTCTCCGCCCACGTAGCGGGTCACCTGGTCCAGCTGGTCAGTTGGCACGAACAGGCGGTCCCCCGGCGCGCCCCGCTTGGACGGCGCGTACTCCAGGACCAGGTATTCGCGCACGCCGTCGGCACCGCCGGCCACCTTGCGCTGGATGAGCTCGACGAACCGGCCGATGCCGTGCTGTTCGTGGACCACATGGTCCCCCGCCACCAGCTGCAGGGGGTCGACGGCGTTGCGCCGCTTGGACGGCATCCGCCGCATGTCCTTGGTGGAGGCTGCGGAGGTCCGGCCCAGCAGGTCGGCTTCCGTGAGCAGCCCCAGCTTCAGGCCGTCCAGGACGAAACCGCGTCCGACGGCGGCGGTGGTCACCTCGATGATCCCCGGCTGGGGCTCGTGGTCCAGGCTGTCCACCCGGGCACAGGGGATATCGGCGTCGTGGAACAGTTCCGCGAGCCGCTGGGCGGGCCCCGGGCCTTCCGTGGCCACGACGATCCGCCACTGGTCGCGCACGTGCGAGCCGATGAAGTCCATCATCTCCGCGACGTCGCCCTGGTAGCCGCGGGGCTCCCGTGCGTGCAGGTTCAGGACGTCGATCTCCGGGAGCAGTTCCGCGTCCTGGGCCAGCGAGGTGATGGACCACCACGACACGCCGTGCTCCAGCGAGGACGCGCGGGTCTCGCCGAGCGAGCGGAAGCTGGCCGAGTGCAGCGCCGCCGACGCCTGGGAGCTGAGGTCCAAAGGCGCCGTCCCGCCGTCGGACGCTGTGGACCAGGCAGCCTCCAGGAATTCCTCGTTGGTCGCCGCGAGGTCGTGGGCGCGGGTGCGGACCTTCTCGGGCTCGATCACAACGGCGATGGAGTCGGCAGGAAGCTGGTCCACAAACGGGACCATGGCATCCACCAGCACCGGAGCCAGGGATTCCATGCCCTCCACGGCGATGCCGCCGGCGATCTTCTCAAGCATGTCTGCAGCGGCCGGGAGCTGTGACTTGAGCGTCGCGGCGCGGGACATCACCGACGGGGTGATGAGGATTTCCCGGCAGGGCGGCGCATGCAGCTCGGTGGATGGTGGATTCCGGGGGCTGACAGCGAGCGCTGGTCGGCCACGGCGAACCAGCGCATCTGGTCCACCTCATCGCCAAAGAACTCCACGCGGATGGGGTGGTCCTCGGTGGGCGGGAAAACGTCGATGATGCCGCCGCGGACGGCGAACTCGCCCCGGTGCGTCACCATGTCCACGCGGGCGTAGGCGGCATCGGCGAGGCTCCGCACCACATCCGTGAACGGGATGTCCTGGCCCACCTTCAACGTGACCGGCACCAGGTCACCCAGTCCGGCCACCACGGGCTGGACCACGGCCCGGACGGGTGCCACCACCACCCGGAGCCGGCCCGCCGCCGAAGTCTCCGGATGGGCCAGCCGGCGCAGGACGGCCAGCCGCCGTCCCACCGTGTCCGAACGCGGCGAGAGGCGCTCGTGCGGCAGCGTCTCCCAGCTGGGGAACTCGGCCACGGCATCCGCGGGCAGGTAGGCGCGCAGCGCCGCTGCAAGGTCCTCCGCTTCCCGGCCCGTGGCGGTGACGGCGAGTACTACGCCCGGCCCGCCGCCGTCGGACTCTGCTCCCCCGGCGGCTGCGAGGCCGTCGGCCATCTCGGCGAGCAGCACCGGACGCAGCCCGGCGGGTGCGCTGATCTGGTAGTCCTGGCCGCGGACGCTGAATCCCCTGGCTGCTTCCGCCCGGACGCGCGAGAAGGTCTGGTCCTCGGCGAGGACGCGCCGCAGGCCATCAAGCGACGGGCCTGCAGTTGATGTGCCGGCGGCGGACGGGCCGGGAAGGCTCATGGCGGAAGCTCCTGTGGTGTTCAAGGGGATCGCAGGCAACGCGAAAACCCGAAATTCGCTGCGAATCCCGGGTAACCTCCAGCCTACCGCGCACCGGCGACATTCCGGCCCCCGGCAGTCCCGGAAGCGGCCCCTGCGCTTAGGCTGGCAGGGGGGCCGCTGATTAACAGGGGCCGCTGATTCAGCAGGGCCACTGATTTACGGGCGCGGCCGTCCGGACAGGCTGCCGCTCCGAACCGCTGAGGACGAACAGGAGCCAGCATGACCGGAACCAATGCAGCGCAGATCCCCAAGACAGTCCTGGTGACGGGAGCCACCGGCTACATCGGCGGCCGGCTGGTGCCCCGACTCCTCGAGGCCGGCCACACCGTCAAGGTACTGGTCCGCTCCCCGGACAAGATTGCCGGCGTGCCGTGGCGGGACAAGGTGGAGGTGGTGGAAAGCAGCCTGGACGACGGCGACGCGCTGCGCAAGGCGCTGGACGGAGTCGAGGTCTTCTACTACCTGGTGCACTCCATGGCTGCCGGGGCGGGTTTCGAAGCCAAGGAGAAGGCAATGGCCGGCATCGCGGCCCTGGCGGCGGCCGATGCCGGGGTGGGCAGGATCGTGTACCTTGGCGGACTGCATCCGCAGGGTGTGGAACTGTCCACCCACATGCGGTCCAGGGAGGCAGTGGGCCAGGTGTTCCTTGACGGCCAGGTGGACGCCATCGTCTTCCAGGCCGGCGTGGTGATCGGCTCCGGTTCGGCGTCCTTCGAGATGATCCGGCACCTGTCCGAGACGCTGCCCCTGATGCCGGCGCCCAGCTGGGTCCGGAACCGCATCGAAGCGATCGCCGTGCGGGACGTTCTGTACTATCTGGTGGCCGCGGCATCCCTGGACGGGCCCATCAACCGGAGCTTTGATATCGGCTGCCGCCAGGTGCTCACGTACGCCGCGATGATGAAGGAATACGCCGCCGAGGCCGGCCTGCCCCACCGGGTGGTGCTGGCCCTGCCGGTCCCGGCCCCCAAGCTCGCGGGAATGTGGGTGGCGCTCACCACCCCCATCCCGCTGTCCATGGCGTTCCCCCTGGTCCAGTCCCTGCAGCACGACGCCGTGTCCAGCGAGCATGACATCGACCGGTACATCCCCCAGCCCGACGGCGGCTTGACCCCCTACCGGACCGCCGTCGCGCTGGCACTGGGCAAGGAACGGGACGGGCAGGTGGAAACCACCTGGGCCAATGCCGGCGTGGCGTCCGATCCCCTGCCAAGCGACCCCGACTGGTCCGGCCACACGGTCTACATCGACGAACGCACCTTCCACGGGGATGTGGACCCGGAACACGTGTGGACCATCATCGAGGGAATCGGCGGCCGGAACGGCTGGTACTCCCTGCCGCTTGCCTGGCAGGTGCGCGGCTGGCTGGACAAGCTCACCGGCGGGGCCGGGCTGCTGCGCGGGCGTCGGCACCCCAAGATGCTGGCCGCCGGGGAAGTGGTGGACTGGTGGCGGGTGGAACGGATCGAACGCGGCAGGCTGCTCCGGCTGCGGGCCGAGATGCGGGCACCCGGCCGGGCATGGCTGGAGCTGTCCGTGGAGCCCGACGGCTCCGGCAGCCTGTACCGCCAGCGGGCCATCTTCTTCCCCAAGGGCCTCAGTGGCCGGCTCTACTGGCTGGCGGTCCTGCCGTTCCACAGCCTGATCTTCCCGGCGATGGCCCGGAACATCACCGGGGCGGCACAAAAGCTCATCGATGCGGAGCGGCCGGCCGGGACCCCGTAGGATGTCTTGAGTTAAATCCGTTCCCCAATGTCCCAGGAGGACCCATGGCCCTGAGCGCAACCACTTCCCTTCCGCACTCCGTCGACAGCGTCGCAGCTGTCCTGGTGAACGAGGACTTCCAGCGCCACGTCAGCCAGCTGGTGGGCGGAAACCTGGAATCCTTCACCGTGGACGGTGACGTTGCCGGCGCCTTCAGCGCCACCTCGGTGCGCACCCTCCCCACCACCCGCCTGCCCGAGATTGCCCGCAAGTTCGTGGGCGAGCACCTGAAGGTGACCCAGGTGGAAAGCTGGAACGCCCCCGCGGCAGACGGTTCCCGCCAGAGCAACATTTCCCTGAAGATCGCCGGCGCACCCGTGGACGTCACCGCCGTCCAGCGCCTGGTGGCCGAGGCCAGCGGAACCCGCGTTGAGCTCGAGGGCGAGGTCAAGTCCTCCGTGCCGTTCCTGGGCGGCAAGATCGCCGACGCTGCCGAGCCCATGGTGGCCAAGGCGCTGAACCTGCAGGCGCAGCAGGCGCAGGCCTGGCTGGAAAGCCACTGATCCGGTGGAACTGCCGGTTTTCGCGGCCCTGGTCCTGATCGTGGCCGGCGTCTGGTCCCTGGTGGTCTGGCCGCAGTTCCTGCGCCGGGTCATGAAGGACCCCCGGGCCCGGGACGCTGATGGAAAGGCAACCAAGTTCCTTACCGTCCACGTGGTGCTGGTGAGCGTATCCATGGTGCTCGGTGCGGCAACGGCACTCATCGGCATCATGGGGCTGTTCGCCTGACCTCGAACGCGCAAAAGGCTCTCCTCCCGGCGGGAGGAGAGCCTTTTCGCGTTGGTGGGCTGGCGGTCAGGCTGCCTGGTTCAAGGCATCCTCGGCGGCCACCCAGGAGATCATGGCGCATTTCACCCGGGCAGCGTAGCGGGCCACACCCTCGAACGCGGCGGCGTCCCCGAGCAGCTCCGGATCGGCATGGATCTTTCCCCGCGAGCGCAGGACTTCCCGGAAGCTGTCGATGACTTCGTGCAGCTCCGCCACGGTCATGCCCTCCGCCAGGTCGGTGAGCACCGACGCCGATGCCATCGAGATGGAGCAGCCGGCCCCGTCCCAGGAGACCTGGGCGATCCGTCCGTCCTCCACCGCAAGGCGCAGGGTCACTTCGTCCCCGCACACCGGGTTGAGCTGGTGGGACTGCCCGGTGGATGCCCCTTCGGGGGCTTCGGTCGCGGCCAGGCCGCTGCCGTGCCGGGCCTTGGAATGGTCAAGGATGATCTGCTGGTACAGCTGGTCAAGGCTCATGGGTTACCTTCCATCGTCAGGCTAGGCGCCGAAGTAGGCCCGCACGCCGGACACGGCATCCAGGAACTGGTCCACGTCATCCGTGGTGTTGTACAGGTAGGTGCTTGCCCGGGTGGTGGCTGTCAGGCCCAGCCTGCGGTGCAGCGGCTGGGCGCAGTGGTGGCCCACCCGCACCGCGATTCCGCGGGAGTCCAGGAACTGCCCCACGTCATGGGCATGGACGCCCTCGACGTCGAACGCCGCCAGGCCGATCCGCTCCTTTCCGGCGTCAGGCCCCAGGACCCTGATGCCGGGGAGCGATTCGAGTCCCGCGACCATCCGTGCACCGAGTTCGGCTTCCCAGCGGTGGATCCGGTCCAGCCCGGTTTCCGTGAGGTAGTTGGCGGCGGCGGCCAGGGCAACGGCCTGTGAGATGCGCTGTGTACCGGCTTCGAAACGCTGGGGTGCCGGCAGGTATTCGGCGCGCTCCATGGTCACGGTGGTGATCATGGAGCCGCCGGTGAGGAAGGGCGGCAGGATGTCGAGCAGTTCCTGCTTGCCGTACAGGACGCCGATGCCCGTGGGGGCCAGCATCTTGTGGCCCGAGAACACGGCGAAGTCCACGTCCAGGTCCTTGACGTCCAGCGGAAGGTGGGGTGCCGACTGGCACGCGTCCAACACCACCAGTGCGCCGGCCGACCGGGCAAGGGCCACGAGTTCGCGGACCGGATTGATGGTCCCGAGGACGTTGGAGGCGTGGGTGAAGGCCAGAAGCCTGGTGCGGCTGCCAATGATCTGCGCCGCCTGGTCCATCCTGAGGCTTCCGGCATCATCGATGGGGATGTAGCGGAGCGTTGCGCCGGTACGGAAGGCAAGTTCCTGCCACGGTATGAGGTTGGCGTGGTGCTCCATCTCGGTGACCACGATCTCGTCCCCGGGAGCCAGCGCGAGGTCCCTGAGCCCGGCATCGCCGCGGCCCTGCGAAGCCCAGAGCCCGGCGTTGGACAGCGCATAGGAGATGAGGTTGAGGCCTTCGGTGGCGTTGGAGGTCCAGATGGTCTCGGAGTAGTCGGCACCAACAAAATCAGCTACGGTCTGCCGGGCGTCCTCGAAGGCCTCCGTGGCCTCCACGGCAAGGTGGTGGGCGCCCCGGTGAACCGCGGCGTTCCGCTGCTCATAGAATTCCTGCTCGGCTTCCATGACGCTCACGGGATTTTGCGAGGTGGCGCCCGAGTCCAGGTAGACCAGGGGACGTCCGTTGACGAGCTGGTGGAGGACCGGAAAGTCGTTCCGGATGCGCATCACTTCGGCGTTATCCATCACCGGCAGGGCCTGCTCCAGTGTGGCTGGCGTTGATACTAGGGCCAAAACGAACTCCTTGAGATGCCAACGGATGACACTCAATTGTCCCACAGCACGGCTGTGGCGGCCGCCCGAGGGGGGCAGCCGCCACAGCCGCTCCGGGCTTCAGCCCGCGGAGCGGAGGGCCGGCGACGGCTGGGGGGAGAGTCTCGGTCTCAGAAGACTCTGACGTCGCCGGCCCCGTCTCGGCCCGGTCCCTTGGGGCCGGAAGTCGAAAGAGGCCTTGATGTCCTGCGGCAATCTCTGCGGCTTCCTTCCCGCCGCTCCTTTGCCTCCTTAAGTAAATCCTGCGGCACCCGTCTATACACGAGTAGGGTGTACTCGTTTTCCTCCGGAAGGCACTACTTGGGCTGCCGCGCGGGACAGGGGCTGCCGGATCGCGCGCCATTCGCCCGCCTCCATCCAGGGCGCGCAGGTTTCGACGTGCGGCAGTCAGGCAAGGGCACGACGGCGGGAGGCAGCTTTTGCGGTTCCAATCGCCCTGAGGCGGCTGCTACTTGGGCAGCGCGGACTCCAGTTCGTCCCTGCTGCGCACGCCCAGCTTGACGTAGGTCCGGTACAGGTGTCCTTCCACCGTCCGGACCGACACCATGAGGCGCTGGGCGATCTCACGGTCGGTGAGGCCCTGGACGGCCAGCTCCACGATGTCCTGTTCCCGGCGGGTAAGGTGCACGGCGGGGGCCGCGGCGATGAAGCGTCCCTCGCGGAACCGTTCCCCGAGTTCGTGGTCGCATTTCTCCCGCTGGGCCACCGCCTGCCGGGACCGGCGGCGTTCCCCGGCCTGCTCCAGGACTGTGCTGGCACGGGCGTACGCCTCACGGGCGAGGTTGACGAAGCCGGATTCCTCCAGTGATGCCGCGGTTGCCATCAGGGCATCGCCGTCGGCAGCTTCCCAGCTGGTGGCCAGGGTCAGCATCGCAGCAGCCCAGCGTCCCTGCACGGCGCCTGCGGTGTCCTTCACCATGGGGATCACCGAGGGATCCCCCAGGTCCCAGCACACGGCCAACAGCTCGAGCAGGTGTCCGGTCCGCCCGGCGGCTTCCGCGGCAGTCATCATGGTGTGCAGCGAGGCGAGGCCCTTGCCGTCGTGGGCCAGGTATTCGCCCGCCGCGGCGGCATAGGCGCCGGCCAAGAGGTCGTGCTGCGGACCGCCGGCAACAGCATCCTTGTAGTCCTGTTCCAGGCGCTTGGCCTGGGCTGCATCCCCCAGCCGCGCCGCGACGTAGAAACCAAGGGAAGATCCAAAGCGGAACAGGTGGAGCGGGTCATTGAGCCTCAGCGCTTCCACGGCCGGCAGCAGCAACTGGTAGGCGCGCTCCATCCTGCCCTGACGCAGCAGCGAGTAGCCCCTGAGCAACTGCAGGCCGCCGTCAAACGTTCCAGCACCGGCGGCGTGGTGGGCGGCATAGCTGTTCAGCTCGCGTTCCGCCGATTCCCATTCGCCCATGGCCAGGTAACTGGCGACCAGCCGGCCCAGCACAAACTCGGGGAAGAAGAACAGGCTGCCGTCCAGGGGCGGCAGCTCGGATGCGGCCAGGAGCGCGGCATCCAGGCCATCGGCAGGGCGGCCGGCGGCGGTGAGGGCATGGGCCAGCAGCGCTTCAGCAACGGCCGCCACTGGCTGGTGGCCGTCATCCAACGGACGGTGCCTGATGGTCTCCACGGCCGCTGCCAGCGCACGGTGGTCCACTTCTGACCCTGCCTTCAGCAGCTGGAGGATATCCTCCTGCCAGGCCCCGGATCCCCTCCCCCGATGAACCTGCCTGTTCCCGCACGTCCTCCGCGATGGCAGTCAGCTGGTGACCGGCCGCCTGGTGCGCCGATACCCGCAGCAGCAGGACTGCCGGGCCCTGGGGAAGGTCAGTGAGCGGAAGCCAGCATTCGTCGAGCAGGGCGGCCGCATCAGCATAGGCCCCCTCGTTGTACAGGGCGCGGGCCTGGACCGCCTGGGCCAGCGGCAGGAGGTCCGGGGCATGCACCGGGCCGCGATGCTTCGCGCGCTGGGGTTGCGGTACCGGGACAGCGCCTCGACGGCGGATTCAAGCAGGTCGGCGTCAGGCACGCGGAGTCCGCACTCCAAAGCCCATTCCACCGAGCGCAGCCGGCCTTCGCCCCGGAGTAGGGTGCCGTCCTGGTGGGCACGGATTTTTTCCTGCAGCTGGAGGCTGCGCGAGACGGAGATGGTGTTCCTGATGGCCTCGGCGAAGAGGCCGTTCCAGAGGGAAAGTTCAGCCGGAACGCCGGATGTTTCCACCACCATCTGCTGGTCCAGCAGGGAGCGGACCACCGGCGCCCCGCAGATGTCCTCGATGACTTTCCTGCCGACCGGCCCGGCGAGGGCGATGAGTTTGAGTGCTTCCTGTTCTTCGGGCCGCCGCCGGAGGTGGTCCTTGGCCACCACCGCCGTCAGCCGGGCACCATCAGAGGGCAGTGAGCCCAGCAGGACCCAGATGCCGTTGCGCTTGGACAGGATCCCTGCTTCGGCGGCGTCGTGGAGCAGCGCGTCCAGCAGGCGGGGGTTGCCGCCGGATGCGCTCCAGGCGGCGTCTATGGTGGCCGCCGGGACCGTTCCCGACAGGAGGTGTTCCAGGACCTCCTCGATCTGTTCCCGGTTCAGTGGCCGCAGGTCAACGCGCTCGGCAAGGCCGTCGTACCACAACTGGTCGAGCGGCTGCGGGAGTCCGGGCCGCGGCCTCGCCGCCGCCACCACGGTGGCCCAGCCGGCCGAAATCAGGTCCGCCAGAACGCCGGCGGAGGCCTCATCCAGATGGTGGGCATCGTCCACCAGCAGCAGGACCGGGTTGCCGTTCCCGGCTTTCAGCTTCTCGAAATACGTCCACATGGACCGCAGGACCGCCACGGGCGAAACTGATTCCTCGGCGGTCAGGTCGGTGGTGTAGGGGGTCAGCACGCCAAATGGCACGGCGGCGAGCGCCGAACTGCCATGGACCTGCAGGATGTTCAACTCCCCCGCGAACCGCTCTGCCACCGTCTCCGTCAGCGACGACTTGCCGATGCCCGGCCCGGCCATGACGAAGACGGCCTGGCTGGTGCGGTTCCGGACAATGTTGCAGATCCTGTCCAGCGGCTCGCGGCGGCCCGTAAGTGACCGGTGCGCGGCGCCGGGCTTGTGTCCATTAGACGAGTCCAGTCAGATCACCCCTGGAAGTTACGCCGAGCTTGGTGAACACCTGGTAGAGGTGCCCCTCAACAGTCCGGACTGACACGCCCATTTCCAGGGCAATGTCGCGGTTCGACGCACCCCGGCCGGCCAGTCGCGCAATCTGGCGCTCCCTGCTGGTGAGCAGCGGGCTGCCGCTGCTGGGCACGATCGGCAGGTTGGTCACTGTGGCGGCCAGGATGTCCAGGCGGGCCTGGGCGGTCCGGGCGGACATTGAGTCCCCGTCCTGCCGTGCGAAGTCCACGGCGAGGGCCATGCACCGGGCCTCGACGGCGTCCAGTTCCAGGGTGGCGGCGAGCTCTCCGCCGGCGAGGAGTACCTTGGCGTCCCTGGTGCGGCTGCCCAGCGCTATCAGTCGGGACACCTCTGCAAGGGGTCCCTGCCGGTGGTCTGCAATCTCCTCCAGAAGCCGGAAGTCGGCATCGCTCCCGTTCACTGTGGCCGCGAGGAGCTCCACCCCTGCAATCGTGTACCGCCCTGCATCCATGTTCCGGCGGGCCGATTGCTTGAGCTTGCTGACGGCGTCGGGGTCGTTCAGCCAGCGCCCCGCCACAAGGGCACAGAAATCGATGAGGCTGTCGGTGGCGAAACCTGATGTGCCGGAGACCCGTTGGAGTTTGGCGAGGTATTTCCTGGCCTGGACCACGTTGCCGATCTGTGCGTGGGCAAGGGCTGTGGCCGAGTATGCGAACCGGAGTGCGGTCTGCACCGGCTGCAGTTCCAGTTGGGCTGCGGCGGACATCAGGGGATCGAGGGCGGCGGCACCACGGCCGGAATAGACATAGGCGATTCCGGCGGCGAGTTCTGCTGCGGCGCTGCCGAACGGCAGCCGGGATGGTTCCTCGGCGTTGTGCGTGCCCAGGAGGTCGATGCACCGCCGCCACTGGCCTGCCATCAGCAGCACCAGGTAGGCCTCACGGTTGTAGCGCTCGCGGAGGCCCACAACGTGGGAGGCATCGCTGATCTGCCCGCCGAGCTGCCGCATCAGGCTCAGGGCATCCATCTCCCGCCCGGTCAGTGCCAGTGCCGTCATCAGGATGATGGCGGCATTCATGCGGTATTCGGTGTCGGGATTCGATGCCGGGTCCGCGGCGGACTCGAGCGCGGGAATCAACGCCGCGTAATCGCCGGCAAACGCCCGGTATTCGAACTCCGCCAGGGCAACGCGGTTGAGCGCCGCGGCGCCCGGTTCAGGCCAGGATGCACCCCTTCCAGCGGAGGCGAGGCGTTCCCTTGCCTCCGCAAGGAGGGCGGGCACCTTGCCTGCCTGGTTCGGAAGCCGCATCATCACCCGGGCCTTCGCAGCCACCAGGTGGGCGTATTCCTCGGCGTCGTCCAGCGCATCGATTTCCGGCCGGGTGATCTCATCGAGGGCTGACAGGGCCTGGACCGGCATGTCCAGCTGAAGGTAAGCGGCAGCTTTCTGCCGCTGTGCGGGAACCCACTGGGGGTCGGTCCTCTTCAGCATGTCGGCGTAGGTGAGGGCGAACTTGGGGTCGAACAGCTGGACCGCCGCTTCCGCGGCCGCGAGGGCGAAGGCCGGGCTCAGCTCAGCCTCGCATTCATGGGTCCAGGCGGCGAAGGCCATCAGCTCCTCGACCGTCATTCCAACGGGGTCGGGTTCCTGGCCGCCAAGCAGGACGCTGCGCAGTTCCCGGCGCCGGGCGATGCTCAGCCAGGTCCGTACGACGTCGCCAATGTACTTTTCGCGCAGCGATACCCAGCGGTGGTCGGAGTCGTCAATCCCGAGCAGGCCGCCGTCTTCCATGTCGGCCACCACGTCGGCACTGTAGATGGAGGTAAGCCGGGACAGTTCCACGCGCCGTGCGCAGGAGAGCATCTCGATGACTTCCCGGGTTTCCGGGGTTTCCCGTGACCAGCGGGACCGGACGATGTCATCGAGGCTGGCGGCGCCGTCGAGCACCACCTTGTCGCGGAGGGTCCAGACGGAATCGGACAGCACCAGGTTTCCGGACAGCTGCTGCTCAGTGACCAGGGCCTTGAGCAGGAGCGGGTTGCCGCCCACCATGCGGTGGTAGGTGTTGACCAGGGAGGCCGATACCCGGTGGCCCAGCAGGGACAGCAGGACCTGGCGGGTCTGCAGCTCGTTGAGGTTGCTGAGCCGCACCTCGGTCAGCCGGTGGTCCGTGAGCAGCCAGTGGAAGTCGGCCGGAAGGTCGCTGATGCCCGGTGCCACAGCAATGATTTTGGCGGTACCGGTCAGGAGCACGTTCAACAGCACGCCGGCGCTCATGTCATCGATGCTGCCGGCGGTGTCGAGGGTGATGATGCAGGGCCTGCCTGCCGCGTCGCTGCGGATGAGCGAGGTGATGCCGCGGAGGATGGCTGTGGGCGACCCCATGTAGCCTGCGGAAGCCTGGCCAGCAGGAAGGAAAGGCACCCATAGGGGGTGGTGGATCCGGCGGGCCCGTTGCGGAGCTGCAACGACCAGACGTCCGGGCCAAGGTCGGCCACGGCTGCGCGGGCGAGGGAGGATTTTCCCACCCCCCGGCTGCCGGTGATGACGGCTCCCAGGGAATTTTCGCTCGTCAACGCTGTGTGGATGGCTTCGAGGTTGGCACTGCGGGCAGGCGCGGACCATTGCTGCTCCGGTGCTTCCGAGGCATGGGCGCGCAGCCCAACGTCGTGAGGTGTTGACCCACGTCCCCAGCTGAGTGGCTCGATTGACATGAACTTATCCCCTACATCCCCGATAGCGGGTTGTAGCCCCATTGCTCCCCCGCATAGCAAGAAGAGTACCCTGTGGCACCCACAGGGAAACAGGTTGAAACGGGTTTAAGTTTCTATATTGCTACCGCCCGGTTTTGGCGGGATGGTACTTCTGCTGCGCTGCCGTAAGGCCCTCGTGCAGCAGCGCCTCCACGGCATCCGCCGCTTCATCGAGCAGGAACGGCAGTTCCTTGAGCTCCGCGGTGCCAAAATCCCGCAGCACGTAGTCGGCGGTGTCCATCCTGCCGGGAGGACGCCCGACCCCCACCCGGACCCGCAGGTAATCCTTGGTGGCCAGCGCTTTCGAGATGTCGCGCAGCCCGTTGTGGCCGCCTTCGCCGCCGCCGATCTTGAGCTTCACAGTGTTAAAAGGGATGTCGATTTCGTCGTGGACGGCAACCACATGGTCGGGCGAGATGCCGTAGAAGTTGGCCAATGCGGACACCGGGCCGCCGGAAACATTCATGTAGGTCATCGGTTTGGCCAGGACAACCCGGGGGCCGCCAATCCCCAGCCGTCCTTCCAGCACCTGGGCGCGCGCCTTGTGGGTCTTGAACCCGGCACCGATCCGGCCTGCCAGTTCGTCGAGGACCATCTGGCCGACGTTGTGCCTGTTGCCTTGGTACTGGACTCCGGGGTTTCCGAGGCCAACGATCAGCCAGGTGTCAGTCATGGGTCAATCCTAAGGTGGGCGGTTGGGACAAGCCGCAGGCCAGCGGCGGTGGACATGGCAGTGGCCGGACCCCAGGGGGATCCGGCCACTGGCAAGGGCATAGCGGTTGTTACTCGGCTGCTGCTTCCTCGGCTGCTTCGGGAGCTTCTTCGGAAGCGGCCTCGGCTTCTTCGGGAGCTTCTTCCTCGGCGGCGACTTCCTCGGAGATGTTGACCACGAGGGCCTCGGCGTCGGTCAGCAGGACCGAACCCTTGGGCAGGACCAGGTCGGAGGCGTGGATGTGCTCGCCTGCGGCGCGGCCTTCGATGCTGACCTCAACGGACTCGGGCAGGTGGGTTGCCTCGGCCTCGAGGGACACAACGGTCAGTTCGAGGTTGTGGACGGTGCCGGGGGCGGTTTCACCTTCAACGTGGACGGGGACGTCAACGGTGACCTTCTCGCCCTTGCGGACGGTCAGGAGGTCGATGTGCTCGATGATCTGCTTGATCGGGTCGCGCTGGATGTCCTTGACCAGGGCCAGGTGGCCGTCGCCGTTGATGTCCAGGGACAGCAGGGCGTTGGGGGTGCGGACAGCCAGGGTGGTGGCCTTGGCCGGGAGGGTGATGTGGATGGGCTCTGCGCCGTGGCCGTAGATGACGGCGGGGATCAGGTTGGCCATCCGGGCGCGGCGGGCGTAGCCCTTGCCGAATTCGGTGCGCAGTTCTGCTGCGAGCTTCTGCTCAGACATGGAAATCTCCTTGAAGACTAAACGGTGTTCAGCAAGGGCGGAGGTCTGGTTCGACCTTCAACGCCGGGCGGCCCGGAGGCGGCTCTTCACGAAGGCGCCCTTCGCAATGAAGGGCAGATCAGACCCAGTCGATAACGGAGACTGCAGGCCGTTGCCGGGCGTACACCCAACCGGCTGCTCTCCCTCGCCAAGGTATCGGGGACAAGCCTACCAGCGGCGGGCCGGTTTCCTTAAACCGGGCCCGGTCGCCGGTGGATGAGCCTGTCGAAACCGGGTTTCGACAGGCCTAACCACCAGGAGCGCTACGCGTTGCCGTCGAACAGGCTGGTGACGGAGCCGTCGTCGAACACTTCACGGACGGCGCGTGCGATCAGCGGCGCGATGGACAGCACGGTCAGCTGCGGGAACCGCTGGGAGGCGGACAGCGGAAGGGTGTTGGTGACAACCACTTCGCGGGCACCGGAGTCCGAGAGCCGCTGGGCGGCGGGCTCGGAGAAGACGGCGTGCGTGGCGGCGATGATGACATCTTTGGCGCCGGCGTTCTTCAGCACCTGGACTGCACCGGAGATGGTTCCGCCGGTGTCGATCATGTCGTCGATGAGGACGCAGGTGCGCCCCTCGATCTGGCCCACCACGGTCTTGGACACGGCCTGGTTGGGGACGGTCAGGTCGCGGCTCTTGTGCACGAATGCCAGGGGCGCGCCGCCCAGCCGTTCGGCCCACTGTTCAGCCACCCGGACGCGTCCGGTGTCGGGGGAAACAACGGTGATGTTGTCGGCGTCCACCCGGGTGCGGATGTAGTCGGCCAGCAGCGGGATGGCCATCAGGTGGTCCACGGGACCGTCGAAGAAGCCCTGGATCTGGGCGGTGTGCAGGTCCACGCTCATGATGCGGTCCGCGCCGGCGGTCTTGTACATGTCGGCCACCAGGCGGGCGGAGATGGGCTCGCGGCCGCGGCCCTTCTTGTCCTGCCGGGAGTACGGGTAGAACGGCGATACCACGGTGATCCGCTTGGCTGAGGCGCGCTTCAGCGAATCGATCATGATCAGCTGTTCCATCAGGTGGTTGTTCAGCGGGGCCGGGTGCGCCTGGATTACGAAGGCGTCCGTGCCGCGGACGCTTTCGCCCGCGCGGACGTAGATCTCACCGTTGGCGAAATCGTAGGCGTCCACCGGGAGGAGGTCCGTCCCGAGCTCCTTGGCGATTTCCCGGGCAAGCTCCGGGTGTGCCCGCCCGGTGGCGAGCACCAGCTTCTTCTCGCCGTGCGCCGTAATTTCGCTCATTATTACTTGCCCTCTTCTGTAGATGCCGGGGTACTTGAGGAGTCTTTGGTGGCCGCCTGGGCCAGTTCGGCCGAACGGGTTCCCGGCCTGTGGGCGGGGACCCAGCCTTCGGTGTTGCGCTGGGCAGCGATGCTCAACGCAAGGGCGCCGGCGGGTACGTCTTTGCGGATCACCGCACCGGCGCCGCTGTAGGCGCCGTCCCCCACGGTGACCGGAGCAACAAAGACCGTATTGGAACCTGTACGCACACCGGAGCCGATGACCGTCCGGTGCTTCTTTTCGCCGTCGTAATTGGCTGTGATGTTTCCGCAGCCGATGTTGGTGTCCTCGCCGATTTCGGCGTCACCTGCATAGCCGAGGTGGGACAGCTTGGAGCCGCGGCCGATGGTCACGTTCTTGGTTTCGTAGAAGGCGCCGATCTTGCCGCTTTCGCCCAGGACCGTGCCCGGGCGGAGGTACGTGAAGGGCCCGACGGCGGCGCCCTTCCCGATCACGGCACCGGAACCATGGGTGCGGACCACCTTGGCTCCTTCGCCGACGGTAACGTCCGTCAGGGTGGTGTCCGGGCCCACGACGGCGTCCCGTGCCACGGTGGTGGCTCCATGGAGCTGGATGTTGGGCAGGAGCCGGACGTCCTCGTCGAGCGTGACGGAGGAATCGATCCAGGTGGTGGCGGGGTCCACGACGGTGACGCCGGCGCGCATCCAGGCTTCCACGGTGCGCCGGTTCAGTTCCGCGCCAAGCGCTGCGAGCTGGACGCGGTCGTTGGCGCCTTCCACCTGCCAGCGGTCCGCAGTGACGACGGCGGCCACGCGGCCCCCTGCCTCCCGCGCCAGTCCGAGGACATCCGTGAGGTACTTCTCCCCCTGCGCGTTCTCGGTGGTGACCTTGCCCAGGGCTTCCCGCAGGACCGCGGCGTCGAAGGCGTAGATGCCGGAGTTGACCTCGCGGATGAGCTGCTCGGCCTCGGTGGAATCCTTGTGCTCCCTGATCCCGGTGACCGTGCCGTCCTCACCGCGCAGGATCCGCCCGTAGCCGGTGGCGTCGTCCAGCACCGCGGTCAGGACGGTCACCGCGTTGGCTTCGCGCTCATGGGTGGCAACCAGTTCGGCCAGGAGCCCGCCGGACAGCAGCGGGACGTCGCCGTAGGTGACCACCACGGTGCCGGTGAGCTGCTGCTCCGCGTCAAGGGCCTGGAGTGCCGCTTCGACGGCGCGGCCGGTGCCGGGGATGTCGTCCTGGTCAACGATCAGGGCCGACGGGTCGAGCCGGGAAACGTGCTCCGCCACCAGGTCGCGTTCGTGGCGGACCACGATGGCGAGCTGCTGCGGGTTGATGCTGCGGGCCGCCAGGAGCGCGTGCCCCACCATGGACCGCCCACCGATTTCGTGGAGGATCTTGGGGGTACGTGACTTCATCCGCGTACCGGCGCCTGCTGCCAGGACGATGACGGCGGCCGGGCCGGTTTTCTCGGGGATCACGTACGGGCTCTCCTTGCCTGGGTTGCGCTGGCGCTTGCGGTGTCCGGCCGGCCTGTTGGCGCGGTACCGGGTGTCCTCCTACTGAACTCCTCGCACAGCAGTTCCGCCCATAGGATTCGAACCTATACTCCACGGCTCCAAAGGCCGGGGTGCTGCCGTTACACCAGAGCGGACCATGCCCCAGGCGCTAGGCCCGGGCACAAGTCCCTATTTTGCCATGGGTTCGGGGCGCGGCGCGACACGGGCCCGCCGCGCCCGCTCCGCAGCCCCGGAAAGCCGGGCCAGGGCCGTAGGGCATGATGGAAATGTGAGCAACACCCCCCCGCGGACCCGGATGACCGCACTGCAGCGCCGGAGCCAGCTGATCGGCGTCGGACGGGGCCTCTTTGCCGTCCGGGGCCTGGACGGCACCACCATCGAGGAGATCGCCGCCTGCGCAGGCGTATCCAAGCCGGTCATCTACGAACACTTCGGTTCGAAAGAGGGGCTCTACACCGAGGTGGTGGACTGCGAGTTCCACATCCTCCTGGATTCCATCAGCGCCGCCCTGGCCGAGGAGGCAAAGCCGCGGGTCCTCGTGGAGCGCGCCGCGCTGGCGCTGCTGACCTACATCGAGGACCGCACGGAAGGCTTCCGCATCCTGATGCGGGACGCCCCGCCCTCCCAGCCCGAAGGGGCCTTCTCCACCCTGCTCTCGCACGTCACCGCCCGGGTGGAGCACATCCTCTCCGACGAATTCTCCCGCCGCGGCTTCAGCGGTGAAGACGGCGCCATGTACGCCCAGATGCTCGTGGGCATGGTGGCCATGACCGGCCAGTGGTGGCAGGACAGCCGCCAGCCCGACAAGCACACTGTGGCAGCGCACCTGGTCAACCTCGCCTGGAACGGCCTGACCGGCCTCAAGAAGGACCCGGAGCTGCGGTCTGAGGCGTAACTGCCTGGTTCCGTCCGCGGCACAGGAGCCCTTCGCCGTCGCTTAGACACAACGCATAGGGGCACCTGCGGTCGCTGGGCGACCTCCGGCGCCCGATGCGCCGCGATGCGCGACTACACGAAGGCCTCCTGCACCGCTGGTGCCCGCGTCGCCTTTGTCAGTCGCCCAGGAGCTCCGAGGCTTCGAGCCACTCCATTTCCAGGGCGTCCTTTTCCTCGCCCAGGTCCTTGAGCTGCTTGTTCTGTTCCGCCAGGGCGTCGAAGTCGGACTTCTCCGTGCTCTTGACCATGTCGTCGTGGAGCTTCTTTTCCTGCTGCTCGAGCTTCTTCAGCTGCCGCTCGATCCGGTTGAGGGCCTTGCGGGCCTCCCGCTTTTCCGCCTCGGAAGGGCCTGACTGGGCGGCGGCCGGAGCCGCGCCGCCGGCGCTGGTGACAGGGTTGCCGCCGCCGGTCACCGTGGATCCGGCGAGGGCGGACTCACGGAGCTCAAGGTACTGGTCCACGCCGCCGGGCAGGCCGCGGAGCTTGCCGTCGCCGAGCAGGGCCATCTGGTGGTCCGTCACGCGTTCAAGCAGGTAGCGGTCGTGGCTGACCACCACCAGGGTGCCCGGCCAGCCGTCCAGGACATCCTCAACCGCAGCCAGGGTGTCTGTATCCAGGTCGTTGGTGGGCTCGTCCAGCATCAGGACGTTGGGCTCCCCCACCAGGAGCCGCAGGAGCTGCAGGCGCCGGCGTTCACCGCCGGACAGGTCCTTGACCGGGGTCCACTGCTTCTGGTTGGTGAAGCCCAGCTGCTCCACCAGCTGGCCTGCCGTGAATTCCCGGCCGCCCACGTTGAAGGACCGCTTTTCCCGCTCGATGACCTCAATGACGCGGAGGTCGGAGACGTCGTCGAGTTCCTTGACTTCCTGCGTGAGCACGGCCGTGACCACGGTCTTGCCGCGCTTCAGCTTGCCGGCGTCAGGCGTAATCTCGCCGTTGAGCAGCTTGAGGAGGGTAGTCTTGCCGGCGCCGTTGACGCCCACCAGCCCCAGGCGCTCACCCGGCGCCAGGCGCAGGGTGATGTTGTCGAAAAGCTTCCGGCCGTCGTCGCCGCCGCGGAAGTTGAGCGAGACGTGCTCGAGGTCCAGTACATCCTTGCCCAGCCGGGCCGTGGCCATCTTGTTCAGCGCCATGGAGTCGCGCGGCTCCGGGACATCCTCGATCAGGGCGTTGGCCGCTTCGATCCGGAATTTCGGCTTGGACGTCCGGGCGGGCGCGCCGCGCCGGAGCCAGGCCAGTTCCTTCTTGACCAGCTGCTGGCGCTTGCTCTCCACGACGGCGGCCATCCGGTCCCGCTCCGCGCGGGCAAGGACGTAGGCCGCATAGCCGCCTTCAAAGGGGTCCACGATGCCGTCGTGCACTTCCCACGTCTTGGTGCACACTTCATCGAGGAACCACCGGTCGTGGGTCACCACCAGGAAGGCGCCCTGGTTGGCGCGCCAGCGCGATTTCAGGTGCCGGGCCAGCCAGGCCACACCTTCAACGTCGAGGTGGTTGGTGGGTTCGTCAAGCATGATGACGTCATGGTCCTCGATGAGCAGCTTGGCGAGGGCAACCCGCCGTTTCTGCCCGCCGGACAGGGCATGGACATTGGCGTGCCAGTCGACGTCGGACACCAACCCGCCCATGATTTCCCGGATCCGGGGATTGCGTGCCCACTCGTAGTCGGCCTGGTCCCCCACGATCGCGGCACCCACGGTCAGGTCGCCGTCGAGCACGTCGCTTTGGTCCAGGTAGCCGATGTTGACGTCGCCGCGCTTGGTGACCCGGCCGGAATCCGGCGTGGAACGCAGGGCGAGCAACCTCATCAGGGTGGACTTGCCATCGCCGTTGCGGCCCACCATGCCGATCCTGTCGCCCTCCTCGAGTCCCAGGGTGACGCCGTCAAGGACGGTGCGGGTTGCGTAGGAAACCGTCAGGTTTTCGCCGCCAAGAAGGTGTGCCAAAGGGAACTGCTTTCTGCTGCTCGGGTGGGAGTAAAAGGGGTCAGATCAGAGTGTCGGAGACGATGCGCGCCCCCGGAACCGGACCGTGCACGGCCAGGGCCGACAAGCCGTAGCGCTGCAAAGCCTCAGCCAGGGCCTCCGCGGCCACCGAATCATCCGCGAGCAGGGCCACGGTTGGACCGGAGCCGGACACAATGCCGGCAATGGCCCCGTGGGATTCGCCGATGCCCAGCGTATCGCGCAGGGACGGGGCAAGTTCAATGGACGCCCGCTGGAGGTCGTTGACCAGGACCCGGCTCAGCGCTTCAGCGTCACCACCGCGCAGGGCAGTCAGGATCTGGGGGTCGACGCCGGTGGGCTCGGCTGCTTCCACCCCTTCAGCTTCACGCAGCCGGTCCAGGGTCCGGTACACCTCAGGTGTGGACAGGCCGTAGTCGGCGGTGACCAGGACCCAGTGGGTTTGCGCCTTGGCCAGTGCCGGGGACAGCTTGTCGCCCAGGCCCAGGCCGACGGCGGTGCCGCCCAGAAGGGAGAACGGGACATCGGCACCGAGCTCCGCGGCCAAGTGGGCCAGTTCTTCACGGGAGAGGCCGCTGTTCCAGAGTGCGTCGCAGGCCAGGAGTGTCGCCGCGGCGTCGGCGGATCCGCCGCCCATGCCGCCGGCCACCGGGACGCGCTTGGTGATTTCCAGGTGCACTCCGGTGGCATGTTCGGAAACGTCCGCCATGATGGCGGCGGCTTTGTACGCCAGGTTGTTGCCGTCGAGGGGAATGTCGACGGCGTCCAGGTCCAGTGTGCTGTCCGGGCTGATGCTGACCGTGATCCCGGGCGTCTCGGTGCTGGTGGCGGCCACTTCCTCATACAGGGAGACCGCGAGGTAAACGCTGGCCACCGAGTGGTAGCCGTCGGGGCGGAGGGGCCCGACGTCCAAGGACACGTTGACTTTGCCGGGTGCCTTGACCCTGACGGTCCTGGCAGTGAACCGGCCCGGCCGCGCCGCCGTCACGCCCCGGTTTCCTTGGCCTCGGCGATCCGGGCAAACGCGGCGATGTCAATGACTTCACCGCGGGCAGTGGGGTCCACGCCGGCTGCCAGCAGGCAGCGTTCAGCTTCCGGCGCTCCCCCGGCCCAGCCGGCAAGCGCGGCACGCAGGGTTTTGCGGCGCTGCGCGAACGCGGCGTCCACCACCGCGAACACCTGTTCACGGGTTGCCGTGGTGGCCGGCGGCTCGCGGCGGGTGAAGGCAACCAGGCCGGAGTGGATCTTTGGCGCGGGCCAGAAGACATTCATGCCGATGACGCCGGCCTTGCGCATGTGGCTGTACCAGGCGGCCTTCACCGATGGGACGCCATAGGTCTTCGAACCGGGGCCGGCCGCGAGGCGGTCCGCCACTTCGTCCTGCACCATGACCAGCCCGTGCTGCAGGCTGGGGAATTGCTCCAGCAGGTGCAGCACCACGGGCACCGCCACGTTGTATGGCAGGTTGGCCACAAGTGCTGTGGGCTGGACCGGAAGTCCGGTGACCTTCATGGCATCGGCGTGCACCAGGTGGAAGGCAGCTGCGGCGGCGGGACGCCATTCCTTCACGGTTTCGGGCAGTTTCGCCGCAAGGACGGGATCAATTTCGACGGCGACCACAGCGGCAGCGGCGTCCAGCAGTCCAAGGGTCAGGGACCCGAGGCCGGGGCCCACCTCCAGTACTGTCTCGCCAGGCTCCACGTCAGCGGCAGCGACGATCCGGCGGATGGTGTTGCCGTCGATGACGAAGTTCTGGCCGAGGGTCTTGGTGGGCCTGACCCCTATTTCCTCCGCCAGCCGGCGTATATCGGAGGCACCAAACAGCGGTGCGGGCGCGGCGGGGATGGGTTCAGTCACCTAGGTATCCTATCCCGCGCGGAGATTCCGTCCGGGACAGCCGCATATGCCGGACCTGTCCGGAAAAGAACTCCGGGCCGCCGGTTAACGGCTGCGGCCGGGCCCGGAAAGTCCGGACCCGGCCGCAGGCGCCAAGGGCGGGGCAGCTGGCGGTCAGCTGGTGGCTGCCCAGCCGCAGCCCCAGGGCTGCAGGCCGCGCTGTGCGTAGACGCGGTTGGCGATGTCGATCTGCTGGGCTTTGGTGGCGAGGCTGGCGTTGGGGGCATAGGCCCCGCCGCCGGCGCCAATCCAGGTCTGGATATCGAACTGCAGGCCGCCGTAGTAGCCGTTGCCAGTGTTGATGCTCCAGTTTCCACCGGACTCACACTGGGCAATCTTGTCCCACATGGCCTCGTTCATCATCGCCGGCGCGGCAGCACCGGTGTTGCTGCCGGTGGTTGCCGGGGCAGCCTGGGTGACGGGCTTGGGTTTGGTGCCTACCGTGATCTTTTCCGCCACCGGCTGCACGGTGACCGTCTCGGACACAAGGGTCCGGGAGGCCTCGCGGCCATCCACCAGGACCAGCTTGTAGGTCTTCTCCACCTTGCCGGCGGAACCGGCCTGGGTGACTTCCTTTTCACCCTTCAGCAGTTCGGCGCTTTCGGTGGTCACCGTTTCAAAATCAACGTCCTCGGTGGCCACAGCGGTCTGGGCGTTATCAACACGGGAAACCTTGATCACCATGTTGTTGACCACGTGTGCGTTGGCGGGCTGGGAGGTGCGGTCGTTGGCGCCAAGGGCCAGGCCTGCATCTTCCAGGACATTGCCCACGGTAGCGGCCGTAGTGGTGGTGGTGTCCACCTTGCCGTCGGCGACGATGCTGACGGTCTTGGGCGTGGAGATGGACACGAATGAACCCTCGACGGCGAGCTGGGCGTCCTTGGGAGCGGATACCGATGAGGCACTGGCAACACCGAGTTCGGTCACCAGGTCCTCCACGTCCTGGGCGGTGGTGTTGACGGTCTTTTCCGCCCCGTCCAGGCTCACGGTGACTTCCTTGGCCTGGTTCACGTTGATGACGGTGCCGTCCTGGACGGTGGCGTCAACTGCGGGGGAAACCCTGTCCGTCGCCTTGAGTTCCAGGTTGGCGCTTTTAACCACCTGGCCGACCGTTCCGCCGAAAGTCTGCACGGACGTGACTTTGCCGTCCACGTTCACCGTGACGGTTTTGTTATTGCCCACGAAGCTACGAGCCCCACCACCAGTGCACAGAGCACCAGCATCTGGGCACCGACCTTGAAAAAGCTGATCTTGCCGTCCGTTGTGAAGAACTTGACCACGTTTGCCCGTAACTTTAGGTCCTTCCGGGCACGGGGATCGCGCAATAAAATGCCCGGCACTACCGTGTATAACAGCAGTCCGGGCACCGTTGCGCCGCCACACTCCGCGCAACGGCCAGGGCGGACCAAGGCCCGCCCGCGCGTGTTGCAAGATGAAGTGAATTACCCGATGGCCTTCCCCGACCCCGGCTAACAGTTTCCCACTGTAACCGTAGCGTTATAAACCGGCCAACAAATCTGCATACCAGGTATTCCCCTGAACACCCAGGATTGCGCTGCTATCACGACCAGGATCCGTATGCCCGCACGGTATTTTCGCTGATTCGGGTACAAAGCGCGCCCAGGTCGGATTCTGTCAATTCGGCCATCGCCCGGACGGTATAGGGCACCATGTAACTCGCGTTCGGGCGCCCCCGGTGGGGATGGGGGGTCAGGAACGGCGCGTCGGTCTCCACCAGGACCAGGGCGGGATCCGCAACGGTGAGCGCCGCGCGCAGGTTCGCGGCATTCTTGAAGGTCAGCGTGCCCGCGAAGGACATCCACCAGCCCTCCCGGTTGCAGATTTCCGCAAGCTCTTCGTCCCCCGAAAAGCAGTGGAACACCACCCTCTCCGGTGCGCCCTCCTCGCGCAGGACCTGCACCACCTCGCTGTGCGCATCCCGGTCATGGATTTGCAGCGTCAGGTCCAGGCGCTTTGCGATGTCGATGTGGCGCCGGAAGGAGTACTTCTGGTGGGCCAGGCCTTCGCCCCTGGTCCGGTAAAAGTCGAGCCCGGTTTCGCCGATGGCGCGGATCCGCGGGTGGGAGGCCAGCTTCTCGATCTCGTCAAGGGCCTCCTCCAGTTCGCCCCTGGCCGCATAACGGGGTGCGTCGTTGGGGTGCAGGGCAACGGCGCCGAGAAGCCGTTCGTCCTGTTCCACCGCCTGGACAGTGAAACGGGAGGACTCCAGGTCGCATCCCACCTGGACGGCTCCCTGGACTCCCACCGCGGCAGCAGCGTCAAGGGCCGCCCGGATTCCAACCGGCGCTTTCCCCTCCGGGAAATCAAGATGGGTGTGGTTGTCCATGACCGGCACCGGCAGCGGTTCCGGTGCCGGCGGGAAATCCCTGGTCCGGCCGCCTGCGTCATCCGGGGCTTCCCCGGCGGCGGTGGTGCGGTAAGCGTCGGGAATCAGCGAAGTGCACATCCATCCAGCCTAACCGCGGGAGGGTGCCCCATTTTTGTCGGAACTCTCTGTCTGCCGGTGCAGTTGTGTTAGTAGTCTGGTACGAACAGATGCGAACGCCCACCGAGGGGCGAAGGCAGGCTTGCTGTCACGTCCAGGTGAAACCCGGGCTGAAAGGTTGCCGATGGAACCCCACCGACGTATTGCCACCGAGGGAAGCACTGCCGCCGGTAATTTCAAGGGCGTCGCAGAGCCTGTCAGCCGGCTGAACGGTCACCGGCAGGCGGCCGCGATGGACGGTGAGTCGTTCCACGCCGCCAGCCAGCGCATCCTCACAACAGTCAATACCGTGATCGACGGGAAATCCGATGCCGCCAAGCTTGCTCTGACCGTCCTGCTGGCTCAGGGCCACCTGCTGCTTGAGGACGTGCCCGGAGTGGGAAAGACGCTCCTGGCGAAGACCCTGGCGCGGACCATCGACTGCACCGTCAACCGCATCCAGTTCACGCCTGACCTGCTGCCGTCCGACGTTACGGGTGTGTCCATCTACAACCAGGCCTCCCGGCTGTTTGAGTTCCGGCCCGGGGCAGTCTTTGCCAACATCGTCATCGGCGACGAAATCAACCGCGCCTCGGCCAAAACCCAGTCAGCACTGCTGGAGTGCATGGAGGAACACCAGGTGACGGTGGACGGTACCTCCTACCGCCTGGGCGAGCCTTTCATGGTGGTCGCCACCCAGAACCCCATTGAAATGGAAGGGACGTACCCGCTGCCCGAAGCCCAACGGGACCGCTTCATGGCGCGGATTTCCATGGGCTACCCGGACAAGGACGCTGAGATCGAGATGCTCGAGACGCACCAGGCGGCATCACCGCTGGCCATGGTGTCGGCGGTGGTCAGCACGGCAGAAGTGGCGGCCATGATTTCCACGGTCCAGCAGGTGTACGTGTCCCAGGCCGTCAAGGAGTACACGGTTTCGGTGGGCAGGGCCACCCGGGAAAGCCCGCTCCTGAGGCTGGGCGCGAGTCCACGCTCCATGCTGCAGCTGCTGCGCGCTGCCAAGGCCACTGCCGCCCTTGACGGCCGCGATTTCGTGCTTCCGGACGACGTGGTCCACGTCGGGGAGGCGGTCCTGGCGCACCGGATCATCCTGGACCGGAAGGCCGCAGGCTCGGGCGAGACGCCCCACAGCGTCCTGCGGGGCATCCTGTCGAAGCTGCCGGTTCCGCACGCGCCCTCGGATTCCAACGCTGCTCCGGCCGGCAGGAGTACTGCATCCGTGGCCGGCCTGGGCAGGAACCGCTAGGCGGAACCATGGCGCTGCTGGACAGGCTTCCGCGGCATCTCTTCACCCCGCGAGGCTGGGGGATGCTGGGCGCCGGCGCCGCCGCCCTGGCCGCCGCATACATCATGGGCCGGCGCGACCTGCTCACGCTCAGCGTCCTGCTGCTGGTCCTTCCCCTGGTTTCGCTGGCCGGCATCCGCCTGGTCAAGCCGCGTTTCCGAGTCTCCCGGGAGTTCAACCCCTCCCCCGTGGAAACGTCGGCCCCCACCACTGTGCGGCTGGCCGTTTCCCGGACCGGAAACGGCAGCGGCCGGGCCACCATGGAGGAGCGCCTGCCGCCACGGTTCGGTGAATCCCCCGCATTCCGGTTCCCGTCCCGGTCAGCCACAGGCGGAACCAGCCGCTATGAGTACCACCTGCGCTCTGCCCGGCGGGGCCAGTTCCGCATTGGGCCGGTCACGGCTGAGTTCACCGACCCGTTCGGGCTTTCCCTGCACCGCCAGGCCATCGACGACGGCGACATCCTGACGGTGACGCCTGCCGCCGTCGTACTGCCCCTGACCGGACTCGCCGGGGCACGCGGCAACGACGGCGTCACAGCGACCAGGATCCGGGCCAACCCGAGCGACGACGACGTCATGACCCGCGAATACCGCCACGGCGATCCCATGCGCCGGGTCCACTGGGCGGCCACCGCCCGGCACGGCGCCCTCATGGTGAGGCAGGAGGAATCCGTCACCACGCCCGAGGCGACCATCATCCTGGACCACCGCTTTCCGGCGTTTTCCTCCGGTTCCACGGCCGTGTCTGCCGGGCTGTCCGCACAGGACGGGCCTTCCATGGCCACCAGCGGCACGTTCGAGTGGGCAGTGGTGGCGGCGATGTCCATCAGCGCGCATCTCTCAGAACGCAACTACGGCCTGCGCCTGCTCGATGTCCGCGGGGAACCGGCGTTCCTCCATTCCCCGTCTGCGCCCGACCCGGAAGCGGAGGAATACAGCGGCACCTCCGGTCTCCAGTCGATCGCCGAAAGCCTTGCCGCGATCCAGCTCACCGCGCCACACCACCACCAGCACCGCGACGGCCGGCTCCCGGACGCGGCGCCCCGCGGGTTCTCCCTCCCCGGGCTCTCCGGCCACCGTAACCGCGCCAGCCAGGATTCCGGGCCTCCATCCTTCGACGACCGGCTGATGGACAAGCTGTCAGCCCACCGCATGCGGGGGCCCCTGATTGCCGTGCTGGGGAGGATCTCGCCCGAGGAGGCGCTGTCCCTCGCCCCTGCCGCCGGTTACGGCACGAACGCCTTCGCCATCGTGGTGGCGGACAGGCCTGCGGACTTCGATCCTGTCCTCGAGGCGCTGCGCCAGGGCGGGTGGCGTGCGGTGGCCGTACCGCCGTCGGTCCCGGTGGCCTCGGCGTGGGGACAGTTCGACCAGGACGTGGAGCTCCCGGCACCGGCCGTGGAAGTCAGGCGCGGGGCGGGGGTGGTCCGGTGACCATCGCCCCGGCCCGGTCTCCGGAGACCGGGCAGCATCAGCAGGCTGCGGGAGCCTCCCCCGCCCGGTCCCGCGTTGGTGCCTTTCCCTGGGCGATGGCGCTGGCGGTATCGGTAGCGGTCTGCGGTGCTGCCCTCTCCCTGAACGGTGTGCTGAGGGGCTGGGGCTGGTACTGGCCCGTGCTCACCACGGTGCTGGCGGTAAGCTTCACCCTGGCATCGCTGCGCGCCATCCGGGCCCAGCCGCTGCTGGTGACTGCCGGCGGTTTCCTGTCGCTGGCCGCAATCCTGACCCTCACGTTCTTCCGCGGTTCGAGCGTCCTGGGGTTCATCCCCACCCCTGCCACTTTCACCGAGCTGGGCCGGTTCATCCGGCGCGCCAGCGAAACCGTCCTCTCCGAAACCGCGCCGGTGGCGCCGAACGCCGGAATCGTCATGGTGATGTGCGCCGTCCTCGGCCTGGCCGTCATCCTCGTGGACGCACTAGCCGTACCCCTGGGCATGCCCGCCGCTACCGGGGTGGGTTTGTTCGCCATCCTGGTGGTTCCGGCCGTGATCAAGCCGCAAAGCGTCGGATTCTGGGGCTTCACCGGCGCCGTTGCCGGCTACCTGATGATCCTTGCGTTCAGCCAATGGTTCGCCCCCGACCCGCGCACCCAGGCCGATTCCGCGCGGACCCCCGGGCAGGTCCGGCGGGCAGCGTTGACGGGTGCCGCTGCCCTGGTTGCCGCCCAACTGGTTGCACTGGCCATCCCCGGATTCGACCAGGGGACATTCCCGCAGGGCTCCCGGCTCAATCCGTGGGGCACCTCCACCGGACTGAACCCCATGATCACCCTGGGAAACAGCCTGCGGGCCCCTGACGGCAGCGGCCGGATCACCTACGCCACCAATGCGGCCAGCCCGCTCTACCTGCGGTCGGTCACGGTGGACAACTTCGACGGCGAATCCTGGGGCCCGGACGACCGCAACGCCTCCCGGCTTCCGCTCGTGGGGCAGATCGACCCCGGCTACGCCGCCCCGGCAAGCGACCAGGTGCAGCAGGTGACTGCCATCGATACCGGCTCCTTCAACAGCCCCTACCTTCCGGCACCGTACGCTCCCGAATCAGTGCGGGGGCTGGACGGCCGTTGGACCTGGGATCCGGCCACCCTCAGCATCAAGGGTTCGGACACCACCTCCCGGCGGCAGGAATACGTGGTCACGTCGTCGGTGCCGAACCTTTCCGCCGACCTCCTGGCGCAGTCCTCCGCGCCGCTGCGGAACATTCCCGAGGACTTCACCAGGATCCCCGGCAACGTGCCGGAGATCGTGCGGACCACTGCCGGGACCGTAGCAGGCCCCGGCAACACCCCGTACCAGAAGGCGATGGCCATCCAGCGGTACCTTCGCTCGGCAGAGTTCACTTATTCCCTGCAGTCACCGGTCCAGAACGGCTATGACGGCAACGGCCTGTCCGTCCTGGCTGACTTCCTGGAGCAGAAGAGCGGCTACTGCATCCACTACGCATCGGCCATGGCCGTCATGGCAAGGCTGGAAGGTATCCCCAGCCGGATCGCGGTGGGCTACGCTCCGGGAAGGCTGACCCGAGCCACTGTCACGGTGGCCGGCCAGGGAGCGCTTCCCGAGTTCGAGGTGGATGCGCGCGACGCACATGCCTGGCCGGAACTGTACTTCCAGGGCGTGGGCTGGGTGCCTTTCGAGCCCACCCCCTCCCGCGGCGTGGTTCCCGGCTACGCGAGCGAGTCCTCGTCCCCATCCGCCCCGGGTGCAGTCGACAATGGGGATGACCTGGTTCCTGACGCCACTCCGGCGCCAGCCCCCGCGCCCAGCGCTGCCCCTGTTCCGGTTCCGGGCACGGGCGGCGGCACGGACGCCGGCCTGCAGCTCCTGCCGTTCCTGATCGGCGCCGGCGCAGTCCTGGGTGCGGCCCTGCTGGCCGCGTCACCGCACCTGGTCCGGGCCGCTGCCCGGACCTGTCGGCTCCGGCCCAGGAACCCGGGTGAGGCTGTCCCGCTGGCGTGGAGCGAAGTGGTGGACCTGGGTACCGACTTCGGGGTGGCCCCGGTCCCAAGCGAGACCCCGCGGGCCTATGCCGGCCGGCTTCGCAGCCGCTTTGGGGAACCCGGCGGCATGGATGCGGCTGCCCATCGGGCCGTGGGGGTTCTCACCTCGGATTTCGAGCGGTACAGGTACGGCCGGCCCCAGCCGGCGGGGCCGAACACGGGCGGCCCTGGGCGGGAGCGGCAGGATGCGGGCGGCGCCGACCCGGCGGAACACATTGGAGCCCTGGAGTTCGCCTTGCGCTGCAACGCCACCCGGTGGCAGCGGTTCCGCGCCGCCTGGCTTCCGCCGTCAGTCATGGGCCGGCTGGGACGGATGGTCGCGGCACCTTTCCGGGCGGCGGGACGGCTTCTCGCCGCAACGGCAAAGGCCGCCTCCCGCGCCCTGCCCGTGCGTTCACGGTAAGGGCGGGCGGCGGCCTGCGGCCCGGGCTCGCCTGCCCGGGCCGAAGCACTCCCCTGATTGTTATCCCGCGTAGGGGTCGGCGATGCCGATGTACTGGGTGTACAGGTATTCCTCGATGCCCTCCAGGCCGCCTTCGCGTCCCAGGCCGGACTGCTTGACGCCGCCGAAGGGTGCTGCCGCGTTCGAGATGACGCCGGCGTTCAGGCCCAGCATGCCGGTCTCAAGGCGTTCGCCCATCCGGATGCCGCGGTTCAGGTCCTTGGTGAAGACGTAGGCCACCAGACCGTACTCGGTGTTGTTGGCCAGGCGGACGGCGTCATCTTCCGAGGAGAAGGTGATGATCGGGGCCACGGGTCCGAAGATTTCCTCGGACAGGATGCGGGTTCCCTCGGTGACGCCAGCCAGGATGGTGGGCTGGTAGAAGTAGCCCGGCCCGTCCACCGGAGCGCCACCCAGGACGGCCTTCGCACCGGAGGCCACAGCGTCTGACACCAGCTCGTGGACCTTGTCACGGCTCTTGGCGTCGATCAGCGGGCCCACCTTGGACTCGGGTTCGGTGCCGCGTGCGGTGGTCATTTCCTTCATCTTCGCGGCAAACTTCTCCGCGAATTCGGTGGCCACGGACTCGTGCACGATGAACCGGTTGGCCGCGGTGCAGGCCTCGCCCATGTTCCGCAGCTTCGCCAGCATGGCCCCGGCGACGGCGGCGTCCAGGTCTGCGTCCTCGAAGACGACGAACGGGGCGTTGCCGCCGAGCTCCATCGAGGTCCGCAGGACGGTTTCCGAGGCGTCGGACAGCAGGCGGCGGCCCACCTCCGTGGACCCGGTAAAGGAGAGCTTGCGCAGCCGGGCATCCTTGATCAGCGGCCCGGTCGTGGCGCCTGCAGTGGACGTGGGGATGACGTTCAGGACGCCGGCGGGCAGGCCGGCCTCCTGCATTACCGCGGCGAACAACTGCGAGGTCAGCGGTGTGAGGTTCGCGGACTTCAGCACCATGGTGCAGCCTGCGGCCACGGCGGGGGCGATCTTGCGGGTGGCCATGGCCAGCGGGAAGTTCCACGGCGTGATCAGCAGGCAGGGGCCCACCGGCTTCTTGGTGACCAGCAAGCGGGACTTGCCGTCCGGGGAAACGGAGTAGCGGCCGAAGGCGCGGACGGCTTCCTCGGAGAACCAGCGCAGGAACTCGGCGCCGTACGTCACTTCGCCGCGGGCTTCGGCCAGGGGCTTGCCCATCTCCATGGTCATCAGGAGCGCGAAGTCCTCGGCCCGCTCGGTCACCAGCTCAAAAGCACGGCGCAGGATCTCGCCGCGTTCCCGCGGGGGCACCTTCGCCCAGGATTCCTGCGCGGCCACGGCAGCGTCCAGTGCTGCGGCACCGTCCTCCGCGCCGGCGTCGGCGATGCTCAGCAGGACTTTGCCGGTGGCGGGATCCTCGACGTCGAACGTCTTGCCGGAAGCGGCATCGCGCCACTCGCCATTGATCAGCAATCCGGTGGGAACAGAGGCCAGAAGCTGGCTTTCGCGGTCCGCGCTTACGGCCGGCTGTGCGGTGACAGTCACGATGACTCCCTCGTCAGTAGGGTTGGTGGCAGCCCTCCGCTGCGGCCGGAACGGCCGGACCCATCAGGCTGATTAAGTGCCAGACTACTGCCGGGATTCGCCCGGGGTCTACGCCGCTGCGCACTGCCCGGCCCGCGTTCTGCTGTGCACCTGCACAGCAGAACCTGCAGGCTTCCAGGCGCCTGTCAGCGGGCCGCCAGCACGGCGGAATAGAGCTCCCGTTTGCTTACCCGGACGTCCTCGGCAACAGCGGCCACGGCTTCCTTGAGCCGGATGCCCTGGGCCACCAGGTCGTTCACCGCCGCGACGTGGTCCTCGGGGGTGCCCGCTGCCTGTTCCGGCGCACCGGCCACCACGACGGCGATCTCGCCCCTGACGTCGGAGTTTTCCGCCCACTGCAGGAGCTCGCCGAGCGGGCCGCGGAGGACTTCCTCGTAGGTTTTGGTCAGTTCGCGGCAGACAGCCACCCGCCGGTCCGCCCCGAAACGTTCCTTGAGCGCCCGGAGCATGGCCTCAAGCCGGTGCGGCGCCTCGAAAAAGACCATGGTGCGGCGTTCGCCGGCAAGCTCGGCCAGCCGGGCTGCCCGTTCGCCCGCTTTCCGGGGAAGGAAACCTTCGAAACAGAAACGGTCAGTCGGCAGGCCGGAGAGGGCCAGCGCCGTCAGGACGGCGGAAGGCCCGGGAACCGCCGTTACCGTCAGTCCGGCGGCCACTGCGCCTTCCACCAGCCGGAAGCCGGGATCGGACACGGACGGCATGCCGGCGTCAGTCACCATCACCAGCGTGCTGCCGGTCCTGACCTGGTCCAGCAGTTCCGAGGTCTTGGCCGCCTCATTGTGCTCGTGGTAGCTGATGATCCGCCCCGCCACCGTGATGCCGAGGCTTTGCACCAGCCGGTGCAGGCGGCGGGTGTCTTCAGCGGCAACGATGTCCGCTGTCGCCAGCAGTTCCACCAGCCGGGCGGAGGCGTCGCCCGTGTTTCCGATCGGAGTGGCGGCCAGGATGATGCGTCCTGCCGCTGCCGGGCCGGATTCTGGCGGGGTGCTGGGGTGAGGGTCCACGCCTCCAGCCTACTGCCGGGGGGACTGCCAGCCGCAAAAGGTAGCATGGGCTCGTGACGCAGACCTCGACGCAGCCGCAGGAAGCTGCACGGCTCAGCGCCGGACATCCCGCTCCCCCCGCCCCCGGCCAGGACTCCCCGGAGGCACCAACCAGCGGAGGGGAAACCCCGATGGAAGGCGGCCCGGCGGGCCGGCCATGGATCAGCCGCCCGGCAGAGGCCTTCACACGCGAAGCGCTGTACGCACGGCTCCTCGGGGAAGTGCGCTCCTGGCGGGACTACCCGCCGTCGCTGCGGCTGTGGATGCTGCTGGTTCCGGTGCTGACGGCGGTGGCCGGCGGGATCCTCCGCTTCGTCCGGCTGGACGCCCCGCACAAGCTGGTCTTTGACGAAACGTACTACGTCAAGGACGCGTACTCGTTCCTCATCAGCGGCTATGAGCGCAACTGGCCGGACAAGGCGAACGATTCCTTCAACGCCGGCGATCCGTCGGTGCTGCTCCCCTCCCCCGAATACGTGGTCCATCCGCCGGTGGGCAAGTGGATGATCGCCGCCGGGATGGCCCTGTTCGGCGCGGACAATTCCTTTGGCTGGCGGTTCGCTGCAGCGTTCACCGGCACCCTTTCCATCTTGCTCCTGGCCCTGATAGCCCTGAAACTGTTCCGGTCCCTCCCGCTGGCCGGCGCCGCCGGCCTGCTCCTTGCCGTGGACGGGCACCACCTGGTGATGTCCAGGACTTCCCTGCTGGACATCTTCCTGATGTTCTGGATCCTCGCTGCCTTCGGTGCCCTGCTGCTGGACCGGGACGATGGGCGGCGCCGGCTCGCCGCACGCCTGGCGCAGGCGGCGGCCCGGAACGGCGGACAGCCGCCGCCCCAAATGCTGTTGACCGGTCCCTGGCTCGGGATCCGCTGGTGGCGGCTGGCGGCCGGAATCTGCCTGGGACTCGCTGTGGGCACCAAATGGTCCGGGCTGTTCTTCCTGGCCGGATTTGGCCTCCTCACAGTCATCTGGGACCTCAGTGCCCGGCGCGTGGCAGGAATCCGCGGCTGGATCAGCGGCGGGGCCATCAAGGACGGGATTCCGGCGTTCCTCAGCACCGTCCCCGTGGCATTCCTGGTGTACGGGGCTACCTGGACCGGCTGGTTCCGCTCGGAGGATGCCTACTTTCGCCGCTGGGCGGAGAGCAATCCGTCCGCTGAATGGGGCTGGCTGCCGGACTCCATCAGGTCCCTCGCCCACTACCACCGCGAGGCCTACACGTTCCACCAGGGCCTCGGCTCCGAGCACCCGTATGAGGCAAGTGCCTGGAGCTGGCTGGTACTCGGCAGGCCGACGTCGTTCTTCTATGAATCCCCGGAGCAGGGCACGCCGGGATGTGCCGTAGCGAAATGCACCTCAGCCATCCTGTCCGTGGGCAACCCCCTGATCTGGTGGGCCGCCGTCATATCCCTCGTGGTCCTGCTGTTCTGGTGGGCTGGCCGGCGTGACTGGCGGGCCGGTGCAATCCTCGCCGGCGTCGGCGCCGGGTACCTTCCGTGGTTCCTCTACCCGGAGCGGACCATGTTCTACTTCTACGCCGTCTCCTTCGAGCCGTTCCTGGTCCTGGCCCTCGCATATTGCCTGGGCCTGGTCCTGGGGCGGGCCGGGGACCCGCCATGGCGGCGCCGCGCGGGCCTGTACCTGGTGGCCCTGTTCGTGGCGGCGGCCGTCCTGCTCTCGTCCTTCTTCTACCCCATCTGGGCAGCCGAGGTCATCCCCTACGACGCCTGGCGGGTGCGGATGTGGATGCCTTCCTGGATCTAGGGCAGGATTGCAATCAGACCCGATCGAAGCCGCTGCCGCGGCCTGGCAGCGGAACGGAGACCTGCTGTGAGAGAAGCAAGCACGGAACTGCTGGTGGAGCTCGATGCCGGCAGCAACGTCACGGACCTGCTGCTGGAGCAGCACGCCGCCAATCCCGCCCACGCCCTCTACCGGCGCAAGGGCCCCAATGGCTGGGTGGATGTTCCGGCGGCAAAGTTCCTGCAGGATGTCAGCGCCCTGGCCAAGGGGCTGATTGCCGGCGGGCTTGAGCCCGGCGACACCGTGGCCGTTATGTCCGCCACATCCTACGAATGGACGCTGGTGGACTTCGCAATCTGGTTCGCGGGCGGCGTGACCGTCCCCATCTATGAGACCTCATCCACCCGGCAGGTGGAGTGGATCATTCGGGATGCGGGCGTCCGGCGTGTCTTCGCCCAGGACCGGGCGATGGCGGAACTCGTTACCGGGGTTGTTGCCGGCTCACCCCCGCTCCGGGACCGGCTGGTGAACGTGGTACGGATGGACAGCGACGGCGAGGCCCCCAACCTCGCCAGCCTCGCCGCTGCCGGCGCCGGGGTCAGTGACGCCGAGCTTGAGCGGCACCGCAGCCGTGCGGGGTTGGACGACGTCGCGTCCCTCGTATACACCTCGGGCACCACGGGCAATCCCAAGGGCTGCGAGATCACCCATGGAAACTTCGCCCTGGTGGCCAAGAACATCGTCGCGTTCCTTCCGGAACTGCTGGTCCAGGACCAGGCGCGCACGCTCATGTTCCTGCCGCTTGCCCATGTTTTGGCGCGGGCGGTCCAGGTGGTATGCCTGACGGCGGGCGCAACGCTGGGACATACCCCTGGCGCGGCCCAGCTCCTGGAGGATCTGGGGACCTTCAAGCCCACGTTCCTGCTGGTGGTCCCGCGGATCTTCGAAAAGGTCCGGGCAACGGCCGCCCACAAGGCAGTGGTGACCGGCAAGGGCAGGCTGTTCCAGGCCGCCTCGGCCGCTGCCATTGCCTACTCCCGGGACCTGGACAAGCAAAGCCGCGGCGAGGGTACCGGCCCGGGACTGATGTGCAGGATACGGCACGGATTGTTCGACCGTCTCCTGTATCCCCGGCTCCGGCAGGCCTTCGGTGGGCAGGTGGGGTACACCGTGTCCGGTGCGAGCCCCCTGGCCCACGATGACGCCCACTTCTTCCGCGGCGCGGGCATCCCGGTGCTGGAGGGCTACGGCCTGACCGAGACCACCGCGCCGTGCACGGCCAACACCCCGTCGCGGACACGGGTGGGGTCGGTGGGGATCCCGATCCCCGGCACCACCATCCGGGTGGCCGAAGACGGCGAAATCCTGGTCAAGGGCATCGGCGTCTTCAAGGGCTACCACGGGAATGCGGCCGCCAACGCCGAGGCCTTCGTGGACGGCTTTTCCGCACCGGGGACCTTGGGGTGCTGGACGCCGACGGGTTCCTCACGGTGACAGGGCGGAAAAAGGACCTGCTGGTTACCGCGGGCGGAAAGAATGTGGCTCCGGGACCGCTCGAGGAAGTGATCCGGGCACACCCGCTGGTGGGCCATGCCGTGGTTGTCGGAGACGGCAGGCCGTTCGTCTCGGCCCTGGTGACCCTCGATCCGGAAGGACTCGAGAACTGGCGTTCCGAGCGCGGCCTTCCGCCCCTGACGGTCCGGGAAGCAACATCCGATCCCGGCGTGCTGGAAGCGGTGCAGGATGCCGTGGACCACGCCAACCAGCTGGTATCCAAGGCCGAATCCATCCGTTCCTTTACACTGCTGGACGCGGAGTTCACGGTCGAGTCAGGGCATTTGACCCCTTCGCTGAAACTGAAGCGGTCCGCCGTCGTGCAGGACTTCCAGGCGGAGATTGCCAGGCTCTACGCCTGATCGGCCGCCGTCTCCTTGGGCGGCAGGCCGCGGCGGCGGCGCGTCGGCCAGGTGAGGATGAGCGTCACCAGCGCCGTCAGCAGCACCAGGCCGGCGATGACGATGCCGGCATCGATCCAGAACTGGCCGGGGAACAGCCGGATCAGGGTGTCGTCCAGGCTGAAGGTCCAGGAGCCATCCGCGAAGAAGATCCGGTGGAACTCGGTGAAGAATTGCTGCCAGCCCAGGAACGCCAGTGTGCCAAGGCCCAGGATGAGGACCAGGGTGACGATGGAGCCGGCGAACAGGCCACGGCGGACTCCCCCCGTGCTGCGCTTCCGGAGGTAGAGGACAGCGATGAGGCCCAGGAGGAGCAGGAGAACCCCTGCACCGAAAGTGGACAGGATGACCAGCTTGACGTCCGCCATGTGGCTGACTTCGCCGTCCTTGAACAGCTTGTCCCCGCTGCGGTGCACCAGGTCGCCAAGGTACCGGGGGCCTGACCAGTTGCTCAAATAGTCGACGGCGTAGGAGCCATACGTCATCCGGTCATCCGTGCTGAAACCGTACCCGTCGCCCGGGAAGCCGGGGCGGTTGTATTCCACCCACAGGAACAGCGGGCTGGTCACCGCTCGCACGGCGAGGACCAGGAGCACCACCGGGAAGATGATGGCCAGCAGGACCTGCATGACCCGCGGGGCCACCGGTTTGGCGTTGGCCGCGCTCTCCCGCTCCGCGTTGCGCCGTTCCACCTCTTCCTGCGGCGGACGCACCTGCAGGGCCGAGGTTTCGAGGGTTTCCCGGAAGACCGGCGTGCTTTCGCGGCCGGGTGCTTCGGAGTCGTCCGAAGCTTCAGCCCCGGAAGAACGTGCGGTGTCAGGAGAAGGTTCAGTCCCGGAAGGTGCGGTCCTGTCGGAAGGCAGGGCAGCTGCCTCGGCCGCTTTCCGGCCGGCCCTGCTGTCCGGCTGGGAATTTCCGGACTCCGGCTCTCCTCCGGAATTCCCCGGAACGGCAGTTGAACCGGCAGCGGCGGACGGGTCTTCGGTGGAGCCGGGTTCGCCTGCGGTCCGGGCAGGGTCCGTACCGGCCGGGGTCAGCCACGAAAAGGCGGGCTCGTCGGAGTCGCCGGACGTATCCAGGAACGGTTCCGGCTGCGGCGCGGCGCTCTTGGCGCGGGCCGGTGTTTCGTCTTTCACAGCAGCGTCACTTCCGTAGGGTTGACACGCCGCGCCAGGGTCTGCTGGCGCACGTTTTATCTGTTCACGAGCCTACAGTCCGGGGCTAACGCGGAGCGAGGAACCACCCCGGCCGGATTACAACGATTCAGGCAGCGATTTCCGTATACCCGGCATCTTCGCGGCGCAGGTCGCCACGTTCCCCGGCCAGGTAGGCGCGCCGCCCCCACACCAGGACGTACACCCAGTAGGCAGCCAGGACGGCCGCCCCAATGCCGATCTTGGCCCACACCGGAAGCGGGCTGGGCGTGACATACGCTTCGACGAGGCCGGAGGCAAAGAGGACCAGGACCAGGCCCAGTGCCACCGTGATCAGCGACCTGCCTTCCTCGGCCACCGCGCGGCCCCTGGTCCGGGGACCGGGCGAGACCATGGCCCAGAAGATCCGCAGGCCGGCAGCGCACGCGATAAAGACGGCGGTGAGTTCCATCAGGCCGTGCGGCAGGATGTAGCTGAAGAAGACGTCGGACTTTCCGGCAGCGGCGAAGACTCCTGCCGCAATCCCCACGCCCTGCGCGTTGCCGTACAGGATCATGGGTACCCAGATGCCGGTGATGCCCAGCGCCACCGCCTGGGCGCTGATCCAGGCGTTGTTCGTCCACACCGCGCCGGCGAAGGACGCTGCCGGGTTCTCGGAGTAGTAGTCGATGAAGTCCTCCTCCACGTACTGCCTGGCGGCGGCCTCGGAAGCCACCGCCCGCAGGGCTTCGGGGGATGTTCCAATCCAGAGCGCATAGGCGGCGCCGATGGCAACGAACGCCAGCCCGCAGGCAAGGGTGAGCCAGGTGAGCCGGTAGAAAGCGGCCGGGAGCGCCACCACGAAGAACCGTGCCAGGTCGGCCATCGGATTGGACCGCGCGCCGGTGAACCTGGTCCTGGCCAGCGCAAGCGTGGCAGAAAGCGAGGCGGACAGGCCGCTTTCGGGGGCAATTGAACGGATCAGGGACAGGTTGGAGGACGCGGACTGGTAGAGGGCCAACAGCTCATCGGCTTCCCGCCCGCTGAGCCTGCCCTTGGCGGCGAGTTCGTGCAGCCGTGCCCACTTGTCCCCGTTCACCGCGGAGAAGGCGTCCATATCCACGCGACCAGCCTAGCGGCACGGCACTAGACTTTGACCGTCCGCACCGTCAGCCGCGAGGGGGTACCTGCTGTGGGGTCGATCGTCACCGGCGAGGCAGTGGTCCTGGAACTGCGCCCCGCCTCGTTTGGCGCGCGTGCGCTGGGGCTTGTCCTCGACGTCCTCTTCCACGCCGTGCTGCTGGTGGTGATCCTCATTGGCCTGGCGGCGGCCGGCGAAGACCTGGATGAGGCAGCCATGCGTGCGCTGGTCCTGTCCAGCGTTATCTTCTGCCTGGTGATCCTCCCGGTGGCAGTGGAAACCCTGAGCCGGGGCCTGTCCCTGGGCAAGCTGGCAGCAGGGTTGCGGGTGGTCCGGGACGACGGCGGTGCCATCCGCTTCCGGCATGCCCTCATCCGCGGCCTCACCGGGTTCCTGGAGGTCTACCTGACCCTGGGCGGGCTCGCGCTGGCGGTGGCGCTCTTCAACGACAAATCGCGCCGGCTGGGCGACCTGCTGGCGGGAACCCATGCCATCCGCACCCGGGTGCCGGTGGAAGAAGCAGTTCCCGTCTTCGTCCCGCCACGGCTGCACGCCTGGGCAGCGCATGCGGATATTGGAAGAATTCCCGACGCAACGGCCCGACGGGCTTCCCAGTTCATCCGCCAGGCCCACCGGATGGCACCTCTGTCACGCGCCGGAATGGCGGCGTCGATTGCCACCGAACTGGCTGCCCATGTGGCCCCGCCCCCGCCGGCGGGGACCAGCGCGGACGACTTCCTTGCCGCCGTCGTTGCCGAACGCCGTTCCCGCGAACTCGCCAGGCTGACGCAGCTGCGCCGCCGCAACACGGAGGCGGGCGAGCGCCTGCACCGGTTGCCGTTCAGCAGCTGACGTCAGTTGTCGTACTCGCTCCAGGGGATGTTCCAGTCCCCGAAGCCGTCGTCGTGCGCTGCGAAGTCACCTTCGGTGTTCACGATATGCACCACGTCCCCGGTGCCCATGTTGTCGAAGACCCAGGCAGCGCCGTCGGGAGCGAATCCGATGCAGCCGTGTGAAACGTTCGTGTTGCCGATGAAGGGGTAGGCCGATTCGAGTGCCTGGTGGATATATGCGCCGCTGAGCGTGAGGCGGATGGTGTACTCCACATCCACGTCCCCGTAGTACGCGGGATCGTCCGGCTTCAAGCCGATGCTGGAGGCACGGAAATGGTCGTAGCGCTTCTTCTCCATCAACACCCCGTAGCCGCGTGCCGACGGGAAGCGCTTGTCGCCCATGCTCACCGGCAAGGTCTTGACCGGCTGGTCATTGATGCTGAGGGTGAAGGTGTGGGCTGCGGCGTCAGCCACGGCCACCTTCTTGTCACCGATCGCGATGTTGACCTTCTTGTTGAAGTTCGCTATCTGGCCGTTGCCCAGGTCCACGCCGAACAGCTGCATGTCCATCGAGATGGTGGAGTTGGCAACCCAGAAACCCTCGGCGCGGTACCGGACCATCTTGTCGCTGTGCCAGTGGAACGCACCCACCTGGCCGGCGCTGCTGGTGATCTTGATGGCCTTTTCCACGGCGTCCCGGTTGAGGACGGGTTCGCTGAAGATAATCTGCAGCGGCTGTCCCACGCCCACCTTCATGCCGTCCAGCGGGTAGATGGCGGCGTCGGCCTCATGCGAACTGGAGACAGTGCTGAAGGACTGGGTGGTGCTTGTTTCGCGGCCGGCGCCGTCCTTCACCACATAGGTGTAGCTGTAGTCGGTGTTGAACTTGAGCGGACCGGCAGCGGTCCACCCGGTGCCGGCCGCGTCAATGCTGCCTTCCACCGTTTCACCCGACGTACTGGTCAACGTCACACGCTCGATGGTGCCGTTGCTGACCTTGAGCGATACCGGGGCCGCGGGGTTGACCTGCTTGGCACCGTTCGCGGGCGCCGCGTCCGACTTCACCGGGGCGACGACGGGGGCGGCCAGGCCCGGGGAGGTCCGGACGGCGGAGCCGGCTTCCGATTCCAGCACCGCGCCGGCGAGTCCCGGTGCGACGGCAGCGAAAACGCCGCCGACAGCTGCCAGGAGGCAGACGACGGCGACGATGAGAATCTTTTTTGCTGTCCGCGGGCGGCGCGGCTGGGCTTCCGGCTCCATGTTCCGATCCTAGGGGTTGGAAGTAACGACCCGGGTGCTCGGGGCACCCGGGTACTTTACTTCTTAGTAACGATAGTGCTCGGGCTTGTACGGGCCGGCGACGTCGATGTCCAGGTACTCGGCCTGGTCCTTGGTCAGCTCGGTCAGCTCCACGCCCAGGGCGTCGAGGTGCAGCCGGGCCACCTTCTCGTCCAGGACCTTGGGCAGGACGTACACCTGGTTCTCGTACTCGCGCCGGCCGTCGGCCTGGTCCTTCTTGGTCCACAGCTCGACCTGGGCGATGACCTGGTTTGCGAAGGAGTTGCTCATCACGAAGGACGGGTGCCCGGTGGCGTTGCCCAGGTTCAGCAGGCGGCCTTCGGACAGCACGATGATGGAACGTTCCGCGTCGGTTCCGGCCTCGAACACCCATTCGTGCACCTGCGGCTTGATCTCCACCTTCTTGATGCCGGGGGTCCTTGCCAGCCCGGCCATGTCGATCTCGTTGTCGAAGTGCCCGATGTTGCCGACGATGGCCTTGTTCTTCATCCCGGCCATGTGCCCGGCCATGATGACGTCCTTGTTGCCCGTGGTGGTGATGAAGATGTCGCCCTGGGCAAGGACGGTTTCGAGCCGGGCCACCTGGTAACCGTCCATCGCTGCCTGCAGCGCGCAGATGGGGTCGATTTCGGTCACGATCACACGTGATCCCTGGCCGCGCAGCGCCTCCGCGGCGCCCTTTCCGACGTCGCCGTAGCCGCAGACGACGGCGACCTTGCCGCCCATGAGGACGTCCGTGGCCCGGTTGATGCCGTCGGGCAGGGAGTGCCGGATTCCGTACTTGTTGTCGAACTTGCTCTTGGTGACCGAGTCATTGACGTTGATTGCGGGAAACAGCAGCTTTCCCTGCTCAGCGAGCTGGTACAGGCGGTGGACACCGGTGGTGGTTTCCTCGCTGACGCCCTTGATGGTGGAGGCGGTGCGGGTCCACTTCTGCGGGTCTGCTGCGATCGAGCGGCGGATGACGTCGAGGAAGATGCCGTATTCCTCCGAGTCCGTGGGACCGGCGGACGGGACGTTGCCGGCCGCTTCGAATTCCACGCCCTTGTGCACCAGCATGGTGGCGTCGCCGCCGTCGTCGAGGATCATGTTGGGACCCAGCTCGGGGTTGGATTCCGCGCCGGGCCAGGTGAGGATCTGTTCGGCAGTCCACCAGTATTCCTCAAGCGTTTCGCCCTTCCAGGCGAAGACCGGCACGCCCTGCGGGTCCTCCGGGGTGCCGTTGCCCACGACGACGGCTGCCGCGGCTTCGTCCTGGGTGGAGAAGATGTTGCATGAGGCCCAGCGAACCTCAGCACCCAGCGCGGTCAGTGTTTCGATCAGGACGGCGGTCTGCACGGTCATATGCAGCGAACCGGCGATCCGGGCACCCTTCAGCGGCTGGCTGGCGCCGAATTCCTCGCGCAGGGACATGAGGCCGGGCATTTCATGCTCGGCCAGGCGGATCTGGTGGCGCCCTGCTTCAGCCAGGGAGATGTCGGCAACTTTGTAGTCGAAAGTCATGGTGGTCCTTTGCTGTATCCGGTGCTGCTGTGTCCGTGCTGGACGACGCGGTGTTCTGGCGCCTGCGGCGCCAATGAGTGCGGGGGAAGCCGTGCGGCGCTAGACGGCGGAAGCGGCCTGTCCGGGCTGATGACGGTCGGAATCGTGCTGGTCCGAGCCCGCCGACGTAGCCGCGGCCAGCAACTCCGGCGGCAGGAGGAGCGGGATGCCGTCCTCGATGGCGTAGCGGGGCTTTGCGCCGCTTTCCGCGGCGGCGGTGGCCACCAGCTCGTCGCCGTCCTGGACCAGGGGTGAACCCGTCACGGGGCAACGCAGGACGGACAGCAGTTCAGGACTAATCTTTGGCATTGGGTTCATGCTCCCTGGCGGGCGCGCTGGCGCCGGTAGCGGACTGGTGTGCAGGTTCCAGCGTACCGCCAGACCGGCTTCAGGACGGCTCGCGCAGGACGCGCAGGTGGCCCCGGCGGGTACCCTCGGTGCCGGCCGGGGCTTCCAGTGCGGCGTGCGGGCCGCGCTGCGCCGGCTGCTGCTGGGCCTGGACAGGCAGTGCCGCCGCGTCCCTGACCGCGTTGGCGAGGGCGAGCAGGTCATCGGGGCCGGGCTGCTGCGGCGTGGACGGCATGGCCAGCCTCAGCACCTCCCAGCCACGGGGCACTGTGAGCGAATCGGCGTGCTGCTCGCAGAGATCGTAGCAATGCGGTTCAGCGTAGGTGGCCAAGGGACCGAGGACGGCGGTGGAGTCCGCGTACACGTACGTCAGGGTAGCCACCGCTGACTGGCGGCAGGCAGATCTTGAACACTGACGGATAGCTCCCACGACATCCCAGACTACTCGCTGCCGCCGCCAAAAAGCCGCATTGCCGCCCCGGACGTGACGCGTCTTCGCCTCAAGGGGAATCTATCGCGTTAATCATTTCCCGGGTTTACAGTCAATGTATGCAGTCATCGAACCAGAAATCAGGCTTTACGGTCCGGTTGGCTGACCCGGATGCCCGCAAGGACCAGGGTGGAGAGTCCGCAGGCAGGAGCTTCATGCAGCGCCGGCGGAACCGCCATGGGCGCGGCCTCCGGGGTGAGGTGATGCTGCCCACGCATCCCGGGTACCGGACCCGCTCGGACCGCTTTGATGACATGGTCCTGGACTCCGCACAGCGGCTGCACGACATCTGGGGGAAGACCCTGGACGGTGTCAGGTTCGGCGTCGACGAGATCCCCCCGGACCTGGAACTCCTGGCTGCCAGTTCGGCGCCGGTCCCCATGGGTCCTACTCCCCCGCCACCGATGAGGATGGACCGATGATCACGGTGTATCGCCGGGTGGTGGAACAGGCATGCCCCGGGGTTGAGGAACTGCAGGACCTGGTCCATGACGTCGTGGTGGAGCACACCGCTGAAATGCTGGGCGTGGCCCCCGAAACCCTGGACCCTGTGTACCGGCGCCGCTACTGACGCCCGCCCCCTCGGGCGGGCCGCCGCCGTTGCACCGGCGCCGGCCTGGCCGGCACGTCTAGTAGCTGATGGTGACCGGCACGGTTTCCTGCCCTGCGGCTGCCGGCTGGAAGGCGAGGGTGGCGACGTCGTTCCGGCCGTCCTGCTGGACCAGCACTGCGCCGTAGGCGGCATCGCCCGATGCCGACACGACATAGCCCACCACGTCGGCGTCGTCGGCCTTGTCCGGTACGGCAATGGTCGCGGTGGTTCCGCCGGCAATATCGGCCGTGGCCGGCGCGCGTACCTTCCCGTCCGCCGTGATGGCGGAGTAGCTGATGCTGGCCCGGGTGCCCAAGGCGCCAAAGACCAACTGGCGGCTCCCGCCACGGGGAACCGGCACCACGTGCTGGCTGCCCAGCCGCACTCCTGAGGCGGCCCAGGCGACGTCGGCCGGCTGGTCCTCCTGGAGGCCGCGGCTGATGCGCGTCGAGGCAACGAAGGAGACGTCGGACTCCGCCGACACGGTGTAGTGGCCCGCCGGAATGCCCGCCAGGGAAATTTCGGTGACGGCGCCGGCTTTGGCCGTGATTACCCCGCCGGAGGGAAGTGGCTTCTGGCCGTCCCGGCCGTACAGTTTGACCTCCACGACCGCATCAGCGGCACCGGGAACCGTGACGTGCAGGGCGGGCCCCGCGTCCTCGTAGCCTGACTTTCCGGTCAGCGCGGAAATTCCCGCCGGGTCCTGGATATCCACGCCTGTCATGACCTGGCGCACGGCCGGAGCGGCACCGGGGGCGATGAAATCCACGCCTCCGGGTGTCAGCCCGCGCAGGACGCTTTGCTGGATGGCCGCCGCCACGGGACCACCGGCGCTCCGTACCCGAACGCTGAGCTGTTCCTCCCCCGGCGCCAGGCCTGCCAGCACCACGGATCGTGTGGTGCCGGGAGCCACCAGCAGGCCGCGGCTGCCGGGCGCCTGGATCTGTCCGCCACCGCCGAAGAGTTCCAGGCTGACGGTGGCCGGTGTGCTGGAGGCGTTGGTGAGGAGCAATACCGAGGCGCGACCCACCGTGGTGCTGGCTCCGGCCAGCCACTGGTCGTTGGAGGGCTGCTGGCAGTTGGCCGCAGCGCTTCCCTGCAGGTCGCCGTCGGTGGCACTGAACTTCATGGCACCAGCGGCGGAAGCCTGCTGGTTGGCCAGGGCATCGGCACTCAGCACTGTCATCTGGTCCACCGACCGGCTGGCCACGGTGCCTGCCAGCAGTTCCTGGCGGGTCCCTTCGGCCGGTGGCTGTCCGGGGTCTCCGGCGATATCAGCGGCGGTCTTTCCGTCCAGCTGTGACAACCGGCTGGCCGGCAGCACGCCGGATGCGCCAAGGACGGCAGCGGTCACGCTGGTGGCGGCTGTGGCCGATACCGGGCTGAACTGCGGATCGGTTCCTGCCTCCGTGCCTTCCAGCAGCCGGGCCGGCCCGGGACATACCCCAACGCTTTCCCCTGCCGGGACGGCTGCCACCGCAGCCGGAATGGTGCGTGCGGATTCGGGGGCAGGGAGCACCGACCCGGCGGCCACCACTGCGCCGGTTCCGGCAAGGACGAGTGCTGCGGTGGCGGCGCCGGTGAGGGCACCGGGACGGCGCTTGCGGCCGGGACGTTCAGCCTCCGGCCCGCCGGGGATCTGTTCAGTCCCGGCGGTCTCTGCGGACATGGTGTGCTCATGCATTCTGCTGTTCCTTACGCAGGGAACCCTCGTCACGGGAAAGGCCGGTCCGCGGCCGCCGGGCGGGCATGGGTATGGCCAGCATGATGGTCAGCCCGAACACGACGCCCTGGGCAATTCCTGCCCAGGGGGCCCACGGGTTTTCGTACCGGATGGTCAGCTGGCCGCCGGAAGCGGGCAGCGTGAAGGCCTGCGACCATTCGGACGTGGTGGACGTCAGCTTCCGGCCGTCGAGCCATGCGCTCCAGCCGGGGTCCGCCCGCTCCGCCAGGACCGCCAGGCGGCCCTCGGGCCCTGCCGGGACCGGGGCGTCGACGCCGTCGAACGCGGACGGGACCAGCGCGACCGTTGCGCCCTGGGCATTCACGATCCGGACCCGGTGGGCTATGTCAGCGGGCTGCAGTACCGGCTGGTTGAGGGGGGTGACCCGCCAAAGCCATCCGACGTCGGTCTGCCCCACAGCCACCAGGCCGGGTACCGCGTCCATCCTGCTTGCGGTGAGCTGGGCTGCCGTGTCAGCGGACCGGAGGACCACAAAGCCCACACCGAGCTGTTCGAGGTCGCTGCGGGGGTCCACTCCCTGCCCGGCCACCAGCGTTGCGACGGACCGGCGGACCGCTGTGGTGACGTCGTCGTCATCGCGGACCGTTTCGGCCCCGGGCGCACCCAGGATGTTGCGCGCGGCGGCGACAGCAGAAAGGCCGTCCAGCGTGGTACCGGCCCCGCGCATCAGGGCGGCGTCAAACGTGCCGTTTTCGCCCGTGCTGATCAGGAGCGTCCGTGTCTGCTCCGGCCCGGTTCCACGGTCAATGGCCGTCGCGGGAAGGGTGCGCGGGCTGGCAGCCTCGACAAGCCGGTGGGTACCCCAACCGGAATCCCCGGGCTCGGCAGTGCCCGTCACGGCGGGCGGCTCGGCCGGGGACCCGGCGGCCGAAACAGTTGCCGGGCGAAGCAGGTTCCGGGCGGACCAGGCGGCCATCCCGGCCAACGGGCCAACGAGGAGCAGCACCATGCCAAAAGCCAAGGCCGAGCGCACGGCCGTCCTCCGCCTGGCCGGGCCGGCTGCCGCCTTGTCCGCCACGGTGAGGAGTTGTTCGGCACCGAGGAGCGCGGCGCCCAGGAACGCAAACGAGGCAGCAGAAACCACAGGACCCGTAAAGGGCGTCACCAGGGTGTCAGCGTCCATGGCGACGGCGACATGTGAAGCGAGCCAGCCTCCTGCCAAGGCAACCAGGGCTGCGGCCCACAGCACCTTCGCCTTCGTGGCCCGGTGTCCGCTGAACAGCCCGGCGACGGCAAGCGCCAGGACCGGGACGGCCAGGAGGAGTGCCAGCAGCAGGGCCCAGGGCAGGGTCCCGTCCTGGAAGTAGGGCAGTCCATCCAGGCCTTTATCCGGCGCAAACTCCAGCGGCTGGCCCAGGATCTGCTGCCAGAGCGGCGCTGCATCGAAGCCCAGCGGCAGGCCGGGATCTGCCAGGAGCGCCCGAGGCTTGTCCAGTACGGACAGGCCGAACGGGACGAAGAGCGCGGCACTTGGCAGCAGCGCCCACCAGACGGTGCGGCCGCGGCGGCCCAGCACGACCCCGCAGAACACGACTACCGCCGCGGCGGGGACCAGGAGTGAGGGGGCAGCAGCGGTAACGACGGCCATGGCGAGGCCCGCTGCCGCGGCCGCGGTCCATGACGGCGTACCGTTGATTCCGGGCCTGACCGGGGGTCTATCGCCGCGCCGGTCAGCCGGCGCAGGGAGGGAAAAGCGCCCATGGCCCACGGCCGACCCGGTGGCACGCAGCAGGGCGAGGACAAAGAGCGGGATCATGACATGCGCCACCAGGGCGCCGACGCGCCCCTGGTTCAGGGCTGCCTGCAGCGCAGGCGCGGCCGCCCAGAAAAGGGCTGCGGTGAGGCGGAGCCGGCGGCGGACCGTCAGCCCTCCGGCTGCGAACCAGGCCGCGAGGGCGGACAGCGGCGTACCCAGGAGCAGCAGCCAGGCCATGGCAGCGTTGCCGTCGCCGCCGCCGAGGACGCCGATAAGCCACAGGACGTAGCCGAACGGGTCTCCTTTGCCCGGAAGACCAGCGCCGAGCGTGATCCACCAGTTGGACGCGTGGTTCCAGATATCCCCGAGCGCGGACGACACAGGGATCAGGGCACCGCCGGCTACCGCATCGGCGCGGAAAAGCCCTGCCAGGCCGAGCAGCGATGCCACGGAAGCAACGATGACCGCCGCGAGGGCACCGTTGCCCACCCAACCGCGTTTGGTGGTTGCCAGGGCGGCAAAATCGTCGGAAGCGTCACCGCTGGGCTGGTGTGCCAGCGGGTCCTGCTCGAGGTCGTCAGCCTGGCTGCCGTCCGAGCCGATGGCTTCCATCAGGGACCGCCGGTGGCTCCAGACTTCCCGCCGCGGTGTTTGCAGCTTGCGGATGACTGACCGGCGGATCCGGCGCGTCTGCCGGGCCGTCCGCCGTGCACGGACCACTGCCCGGGGCCTGCCCAGGGCAGCGAAAGTGGCAAGGAACTGGGTAATACCGTGGCCCGGGTCCTTCAGCGCAATACTCACTACCAGTCTGAAGAGGCTGCCAAGGAGTGCGCCAACGGCATGGACGGGAACCATCCATGCCGGGGCGTGCTTCAGCCGCAGGTGGACCTGCGCCTTCCGTGCCGCTGCCGGGTTGCCCAAAGCGTGTGGCCTGTGGCTTACATGGAACATGCGCGCCGCGGGAACCACCACCACCCGGTGGCCCGCCAGGCGGTTGCGCCAGCAGAAGTCGACGTCGTCGCCGCTGCCGGGGAGTGCGGGGTCGAAGCCGCCCAGCTGCTCCCAGATGTCGCGGCGGACCAGCATGCCCGCGGAATTGACGGCGAACGTATCGCTGCGGCCGTCGTACTGACCCTGGTCGAGTTCGTCGGCATCGATCAGGGTGAGCCGCTCGGCCCAGCGGCTGGTGGAGAGTCCGACGTCGATCAGGCTGCGTTCCGAGTGCCAGTCCAGCTGTTTGCAGCCTGCGACGGTGACGGAGGGTGCCCGCTCCACCGCGCCCAGCAGTTCGGCCAGCGCTTCGGGGGCGGGGGCGGCGTCGTCATGCAGCAGCCAGATCCATTCCTGCCTGCCGTCTTCGGTGCTGGCCTTCCGGGCGGCCGGCGCCGCCAGTCCGGCGGACACCGCGGCTCCCATGCCGCCTTTGCCGCGGTCATGGCTGACCACGCTGGCCGCACCCATCGCCCGCTCAAGCAGGGCGCGGGAGTTATCGCGGGAGCCTGTGTCCACGCCAATGGCGCGGTCCACGGGCCGGGTCTGGTCCGCCAGGGCTGACAAGGTTCTGGGCAGGTAGTCACTGCCGTTATGGGCGACCACAACGGCAGTGACAAGGACATCCTGGTGAATTAGATTGCTCGCTTCCTCAGCCGCCGGCGCTCACGCTCAGACAGGCCTCCCCAGATGCCAAACCGTTCGTCGTTGGCCAGGGCATATTCGAGGCACTGGGACCGTACGTTGCAGGCACCGCACACCTTTTTGGCGTCGCGGGTGGAGCCGCCCTTCTCCGGGAAGAACGCTTCCGGATCCGTCTGGGCGCACAAGGCGTCAGTCTGCCACCCAAGCTCGCCTTCGTCGTCGAAGTCCTGCTGGAACGGCAGTCCGATCCAGACGGGCTGCACGGTTTCAGGTGCGCGCACTTCCATGGGCGGATCAAGTTCGTCTTCGGGGTCCTGTCCCCCGGCCAGGAGGGCTTCATGCGCCGCAAGGAATGCCGTGGCCTGGTCTTCGAGGAGGCCGCTGGCATCACGGTTGTACCGCTCCGCAGCCCCGGGATCCGCAGGGTCCACGAACCAGTCACCTGGCACCCCCCGTGCACGGTACTTTGCCGTTGCCTGACCGGCCACGACGGCATCTTCCTGGATACGCTCTACATGCCCCACGGCGACCCTCCTGATGTTTCAGCCCCTGCCTGGATACGCAGGCACTCGGTTGTGTGCCGGTATTTACGCAGTCGCTTTAGATACCTAATTACACGCGTGTAACTAGGGCGAGTCAAGCCGCTGCCGGGATAATAATCAGTGAACTTCCCCAACGACTGTCACGCCACGCCCGGGATTTTCCTCCCCGTCCGCGGAGCAGACCGCACGGGACCCCCGTGACTGCGGAAAAGGGCCGAAAAAACCCGCAATTGCGCGAAAAATACCCCGAAACCGGACAAATAGCAAGCACGCTTACCTTCTCCTGTGACAAATATCACCTTTAGCCTTGGCATCTCCTGATGGCATGCACCCGGTGACCGCGTCCTGCTCCAGTGGCAGGATGGTGCCATGACTACACCCGCGCTCGATTTGATGGCAACCCTCCGCTCAGGAAATTCCACCGCTCCACGCCTTACTTGGTACGGACCGGACGCGGAACGCGTGGAGCTCTCCGGCCGGGTCCTGGACAACTGGGTGGCCAAGACCAGCAACCTGCTCCAGGACGAACTCGACGCCGCCCCGGGGATGCGCCTGCGGCTGGAGTTGCCGGCCCACTGGAAGGCACTGGTCTGGGCGCTGTCCGCGTGGCAGCTTGGCCTTGAGGCGGTGCTCGCGGAACCAGACGCCGATTTCCTGGTCACCGCCGACCCCCAGTCAGCAGACGGTAACTACGACGCCGTCATCGCGGTTGCGCTGCCCGCCCTCGCTATGCGCTGGTCGGGGGAGCTCGCACCCGGCTGCATTGACTACGCGGCCGAAGTCCGCAGCCACGGCGACGTCTTCATGTCACACGCCGACCCGGACCCGCGTGCCTGCGCCATCGTGGACAGCCGCGGCAGGGGGCACCTGCACGGGGAACTGTTCGATACCTTCGCTGTGGCCCACGAGGAGGGCGTGCGGCTGCACATTCCTGCCTCTGACGGCCTGGAAAAAGCCCTGGCCCATGCCCTCGGCGCCTGGAAACAAGGAGGTTCCGTCGTGCTGACCCATCCTGATGTGGAACTGACGGACAAGTTGCTGGCAGCGGAACGCATCCACGGCAGCTGACGAGTTGGCCGGACGGAACCCTACTGCTGGGTTGGCCTGTCCGGCGAAGGCTCGCGCTCGGCCGCGGCCGCGTGTTCCTTCTGGTGGTGGTGGATTTCGATGAGTTCGTGGTCGTGCGAGAACTCGGGCTCCTGGTCCAGCTCTTTGTTGAAGACGAGGAAGCGGTAGGCAAAGAAGCGCACCACTGTGGCGACCAGGATGCCGAAAACGCCGGCAAAGAACAGCAGGTTCTTGTCCGTGACCCCCAGGCCGTACTTGGCCAGCGCAGTGAAGCCCGTGGAGATGCCGATCCCGATGCCGTTGATCAGGATGAACATGAGGAATTCGCGCAGGACGTTGTCCTGGCGGCGGTGCCGGAACGTCCAGAACCGGTTGGCAATCCAGGAAAAGACCGTGGCTATTGATGCACCCACGAACCTGGCTTTGGCTTCGCTGTCCGACATGGGGCCATGCATCAGGTAGTACGTCAACCCGTTGTCGATGACGAACGCCACACCGCCGACAGCGCCGAACTTGGCCACTTCGCGCCAAAAAAGCGAGGCCAATCCCCGGATACGATCTGCTAATGCGTTATACATGACCCTCCATGGCCGTCCAAACTATGGGCCACCTGGCCAGAGGCCCATTTTAGCCCCCAAAACATGGAGCCAGCCCCCTAAGGATGCCCGGGGCAGCCCCACGTTACACAAAATCGCTTCCCCAGCCGCTGCCGGAAGCCGGGATACCGGGCGGTCTTCGGTAGGCTGGCCCATGTGACTTTTCCAGTAATAGGTGTGGTTGGCGGCGGCCAACTTGCGCGAATGATGGCCCCAGCAGCAACTGCACTCGGCTTCGAACTCCGTGTCCTGGCTGAAGGAGACGACGTGTCGGCAGTAGCCGCGGTCTCCACGTCCCCGGTGGGCGACTACAAGGATCTGCAGACCCTGGTTGACTTCGCCCAGGGTCTGGACGTGTTGACGTTCGACCACGAACACGTGCCCACGGACCACCTCCGGGCCCTGCAGGAAGCCGGAGTGAACGTCCAGCCGGGGCCCGACGCCTGGTGCACGCGCAGGACAAGCTGGTGATGCGCGCCGCGATCGACAGGCTGGAACTGCCCAATCCTGCCTGGGCCTCAGTGGACAATGTTGCGGACCTGGTCAGTTTCGGTGACGCCACCGGCTGGCCTGTGGTCTTGAAAACGCCCCGCGGCGGCTATGACGGCAAGGGTGTCCGGGTCATCAATTCGGCGGAGGAAGCAGCCGGCACCGAAGACTGGTTCCAGGCGATGAGCCCCCTCCTGGCCGAAGCCAAGGTTGAGTTCACCCGGGAACTGTCAGCGCTGGTCGCCCGGACTCCCGACGGCGAGGCACGGGCCTGGCCGGTTGTGCACACCATCCAGGTGAACGGTGTCTGCGACGAAGTGATCGCCCCTGCCCTGGACATCCCCGTGGAGGTTGCCGCGGCTGCCGAGGACGCAGCCCTGCGGATTGCCGGCGAACTGGGCGTGACCGGAGTGCTGGCTGTGGAGATGTTCGAAACCCCCGGTGTTGGTGCCGGCTTCCTGATCAACGAACTGGCCATGCGCCCCCACAACACCGGGCACTGGACCCAGGACGGGGCAGTGACCAGCCAGTTCGAGCAGCACCTGCGTGCCATCCTGAACCTGCCCCTCGGTGCTACCGATGCCCTCGCCCCGGTGACGGTCATGAAGAACTTCCTTGGCGGCGGGAACCAGGACCTGTATTCGGCGTTCCCGCTGGCGCTGGCCAGCGAACCGGCCGCCAAAGTGCACTGCTACGGCAAGTCCGTGCGGCCGGGCCGGAAGATTGGCCACGTGAACCTGATAGGCGCGTCAACCGCCGACGTCGATTCAGTCCGGCGCCGCGCCACCATGGTGGCAAACATCATCCGCGACGGGCGGGCAGCGGCGGACGAAGCGCCACACACTTTCGAGGAGACTGCATGAGCGCCACAGCAAACCCCGCCGCAAGCCCCCTGGTGGGTCTGGTCATGGGCTCCGACTCCGACTGGCCGGTGATGGAGGCTGCGGCGGATGCCCTGGCCGAATTCGGAATCCCATTTGAAGCGGACGTGGTTTCCGCCCACCGGATGCCGACCGAAATGATCCGGTACGGGCAGACAGCCCATGAGCGCGGCCTGCGGGTGATCATCGCAGGAGCGGGCGGCGCCGCCCACTTGCCGGGAATGCTGGCCAGCGTCACTCCCCTGCCGGTCATCGGTGTTCCGGTTCCCCTGAAGACCCTTGACGGCATGGACTCGCTGCTCTCGATTGTCCAGATGCCCGCCGGTGTGCCGGTTGCCACCGTATCGATCGCCGGCGCGCGCAACGCCGGCCTCCTGGCGGTGCGGATCCTCGCTGCCGGTACCGATGAGTTTGCCGCGTCCCTGCGGACCGACCTGTTGGATTTCGCGTCCGACCTCAACGCCGTGGCCAGCCGCAAGGGGGCCAACCTCCGGCAAAAAGTCAGCGAAGTCTTCGCTGAAGGCAACGGCTCCCAGCGGGGCAGCCGTTAGGACCGCCGGTATGTCCAGCAGCAAAGTTCCACAATCGCCCACCGACACCGCGTTGACGGATCCGGTCCGCTACCCGGTCAGCGCCTCCGGTCCGGTCCGGACCAAGCGCGCCTTCGTCCTGATCCTGCTGACCCTCCTGGTCCCGGGCAGCGCCCAGCTGGTGGCGGGTGACCGTAAACTGGGCCGTGCCGCGCTCCGCGTGACGCTCTGTGTATGGGCCGCCCTGCTGCTGGCCGTCCTTCTCCTCATCGTCAACCGGCCCGCACTGGCCACCCTGGTCACCAACGTTTGCCTCGCTGGTGATCGTCGTCGTCCTGGTGGCCCTCGCCGTTGGCTGGGCACTCCTGTTCATCAACACCCTGCGGCTCATCCGTCCCGTGCTGCTGGCGCCGCGGGCCCGGCCCGCCGTCGTCATTGCCCTGGTGCTTGCCCTGGTGGCGGGCAGCGGCTCGCTTGGCTACGCCGCCTACCTGCTCAATGTCAGCCGCAACGCCATCGGCAGCATCTTCTCCTCGGGCCCTGCCATTGACCCTGTTGACGGGCGCTACAACTTCCTGATGATGGGCGGCGACGCCGGCGAGGACCGGACGGGACGGCGTCCTGACAGCCTCTCGGTGCTGAGCGTTGACGCTGAAACAGGCCAGACGGCCATCATCTCCGTCCCCCGGAATTTCCAGAACGCGCAGTTCACTGAAGATTCGCCCATGCGGGCCATCTATCCCGACGGTTATGACTGCGGCGACGAGTGCCTGATCAATGCGATCAACACCGAGGTCACCAACGAATACGCGGACCTCTACCCGGGTGTGGCCGATCCCGGAGCCCAGGCGACCATGGAAGCCGTCTCCGGAACGCTGGGTATGACCATCCAGGCCTATGTCCTGGTGGATATGGAAGGTTTTGCCACGCTCATCGACGCCATGGGCGGCATCAGGATCAAGGCCGGCGGCTGGGTCCCCATGAGCGGCTACTTCGACGATTACAGCCAGACCCACGGCATGCCCCTCGGGTGGATTCCGGCCGGGGAGCAGACACTCGATGGCAACCAGGCCCTCTGGTACGGCCGGTCACGCGAATACGTTGACGACTACGCCCGCATCCAGCGCCAGCAATGCGTCCAGCAGGCCATGCTGAAGCAACTCGACCCGGCCACGCTGCTTGCCAAGTTCGAGGACATCGCCAAAGCCGGCACCCAGGTGGTGGAGTCCAACATTTCCGCCTCGCAGCTTGGCAGTTTCCTGGACCTGGCCATCAAGGCGAAAGGCCAGGACGTCAAGCGGCTCACGATCGGCCCGCCGGACTTCGACGCTTCCTTCTCCACGGTTCCGAACTTCGACGAGCTCCACGAGCGCGTGGACCAGCTGCTGGCCTCCGCGTCCGCACAGGGCGCCCAGTCGGCAGGAGTGGCCGACGACGTCATGGTGGTACCGGCGGCAGGCGCCGGGCCTGTCCAGGCGGCAGGGACACTGCCCGCCACCATCGCCGCCGGCGGCAGCCTGCCGCAGCAGCCCACGCCGTCGGACTTTACCCCGGTGACCACCACACCGGACGGCGAGCCCATCACCGAAGAGCTCCTGACCCAGCTCAAGCGGGCGGGAAACGAAGAGGCGATCCGCCAACTCGTGGCCACCAACGGCCAGTGCGCAGCGCTGTAACCTTCCGCAACCCGACTCAAAGAAACGGAACCGGTCTTGTACGAGATTGAAAATGTCCTCCGGGACTACGCCTGGGGTTCGACGACGGCGATTGCGGCCCTCCTGGGCCGGCCCGAGTCCGGCAGCCCCGAAGCGGAACTCTGGATCGGGGCCCACCCTGACTCGCCGTCCATGGCCCGCGTGCCTGAAGACGGCACATCCACCCCGCTGGACGCGCTGATCGTCCGGGATCCGGATCACTTCCTGGGCGCGGACTCCGTGGCCCGGTTCGGCCCCCGGCTGCCCTTCCTCGCAAAGATCCTCGCCGCCGCCCAGCCGCTGTCGCTGCAGGTCCACCCCAGCCTGGAACAGGCCAAGGCCGGCTTTGCCCGGGAGAACGCCGACGGCGTGGCCCCCGATGCGCCCCACCGCAACTACCGCGATGACAACCACAAGCCGGAAATGATCTTCGCGCTGACGCCGTTTGAGGCACTGTGCGGGTTCCGCCCGGCAGCCGGGACCCGGATGATCCTGCAACACGTGGCGTCCGCCTTTGAGACAGTGGAGGGGCACGTGCCGGCACTCGTGCCTGCGCTGCTGGCGGACCTGGACGACGCCGATGAGGGGGCGGGCCTGCGGAAGGCGTTCGAACGCCTCATCACCGGGGGCCAGGCCGTCTCCGACGCCACTGCCCAGGTGGTGGCCGCGCTCCTCGCCGGCGACGGCTCCCTCTCCCCCTACGAGGCCGAGCTGGGAACGGTCATCAGCCTCAACGAAAAGTATCCGGGCGACCCCGGCGTGCTGATTTCGCTGCTTCTCAACAGGATTTCCCTGCAGCCGGGCCAGGCCGTCTACCTGCCCGCCGGCAACGTCCACGCCTACCTCCACGGGCTGGGCGTGGAGGTCATGGCGTCATCGGACAACGTGCTGCGCGGCGGGCTGACGCCCAAGTTCGTCGACGTACCCGAACTCCTGCGCACCATCGACTTCCACCCGGTGGCCGTGCCGATGCTCGACGCCCAAAAGACTGTCCTTGACCAGGAGCTCTACCGCCCGCCTTTCGCGGAATTCCAGCTTCAGCGCATTGAACTGCAGCCCGGCGCCGCCCCCGTCCCGCTGGCCCAGTCAGGGGCCGCCGTGGTGATCGTGGTTGCGGGCGAGGTGTACCTTGATTCGCCGAAGGGGGACCTGCAGCTCGAGCGTGGCGGCAGCGCATTCCTGGCTGCCGCCGAAGCGCCGGTGAACGTCCACCCGGTGGCAGGCAGCACGGAGCCTGCCCTGGCGTTTGCGGTGACTACGGGCCTTTAGCGGCGGAGCAGGGCACGGGCGCGGCCGGCTGCGGTTTTCGCCAGCCGGCGCGCCGCCTGGATGCCCTTCCGCGCCAGGGGCATGGCTTGGGCGTAGGCCGGGTAGAACGGCGAGAGCGGCTTTTCCCACGTTCCCAGGAGCATGTTTTCGTGCTTGCCGAACTGCTTCTTGAAGTCAGAGATGCCGTCGTTGAGGAGCCCGTTGAAGTCGTACCGTGAGCACCCGTCCCCGCGCATGGCCTGCAGTGCGGCCCACTTGACGCCATAGTTCACGCGCTTCTTCTGTCCCTCTGCGGATACGCCGCCGTAAAGCTCGAACGCAGTGGCCCCGCTGCGTGCCAGCCAGACGAACGCCAGCAGCTGCTCGCCGTCGAACGCGCCGATGATGGGTGACCCCTCGCCCAGGTTGCGGAAGATATCCCGGTAGTACTGGTCCTCGTGGATACCGAAGCCGGCCCGCTCAGCCGTCTCGTGGTAGATGCCCAGCACCTGCTCAAGCTCGGACTCGTTCTTGACCTTCCGGAACTCCACGTCGCTGCGCATGGCCTTGCGGATATTCGCGCGGGTGGTCTTGGACATGTCCGCCATCAACTCGTCATCAGACTTGCCGAGGTCCAGGATGAGGGTCCGCGGGATCAGCACGGTGTTGGTGGTCCCTCGGAAACCTGCGCCCTCGACGGCGGCGGCATACGGGGAATCCAGGTCCCAGTCGGGTTCGATGCTCAGCTACGCCACGGTGGCGGGAGGCAGCGTGCCCGGCCAGGCTGCGCAGCACGGCCGGGGTGTCTTCCACGGAGCACATCGGGCCGCGGGGGATGTACACCAGGGCACGGAAGGGAACCGGGAGGCGCCGGACCAGCAACTGGGCGCAGCCGATGACGGAGCCGTCGGCTTCCAGGAGCACCCGGTCAACGGACCAGCCGTGCATCGCCTTGGTCTCGCCCCAGCCCCAGAGCTGTTGCGGATGTCCCTGGAACCGGTCGACATGGTCATCCCAAAGGGCGCGGTCAGTACAGGGAACAACAGCTGGAATCATGGCTTAAACCCTATACCAAGGCTTTAACGCCGGAGTCCCGGAGCACGTTGCTCCGGGACTCCGGCGGTCCAGCCTGGCGGGTCAGCTCTTGCGGGCGTAGCCTTCCCACTTGTCTGCGCGGTGCTCACCGTCCACGAAACGGATGGTTCCGGACTTGGAGCGCATCACGATGGACTGGGTGAGGACCTTGTCCTTGGAGTAGCGGACGCCCTTGAGGAGGTCACCGTCGGTGATGCCCGTCGCGGCGAAGTAGCAGTTGTCGCTGGAGACGAGGTCGTTGGTGGAGAGGACGCGTTCCAGGTCGTGGCCGGCGTCGATCGCCTTCTGCTTCTCTTCGTCGCTGGTGGGCCACAGCCGGCCCTGGATGACGCCGCCGAGGGACTTGATGGCACAGGCGGCCACAATGCCTTCGGGGGTACCGCCGATGCCCATCAGGGCGTCCACGCCGGTGCCGGAGCGGGCCGCGGCGATGGCGCCTGCGACGTCACCGTCCATGATGAACTTTGTGCGCGCGCCGGCCTCGCGGATTTCTTCCACCAGCGGACGGTGCCGGTCGCGGTCAAGGATCATGACGTTGAGCTGGTTGACTTTTACGCCCTTGGCCTTGGCAATCAGGTGCAGGTTCTGCTTCACCGGCAGGCGCAGGTCCACCATGTCAGCGGCTTCCGGGCCGGTGACGAGCTTCTCCATGTAGAAGACGGCGGAGGGGTCGAACATGGAGCCGCGTTCGGCGACGGCCAGCACGGCGAGGGCGTTGTTGATGCCGAGTGCGGTCAGGCGGGTTCCATCGATGGGGTCGACGGCGACATCCACCTCGGGGCCGGTGCCGTCACCAACGCGCTCACCGTTGAACAGCATTGGCGCTTCGTCCTTCTCGCCTTCGCCGATCACCACGACGCCGTTGAAGTGGACGGTCTGCAGGAAGGAGCGCATGGCATCCACGGCCGCGCCGTCCGCCGTGTTCTTGTCACCGAAGCCCACCCAGTGGCCGCCGGCGATCGCTGCCGCCTCGGTGACGCGGACAAGCTCGAGGGCAAGGTTGCGGTCCGGTTCGTCATTGCCCACCGCCAGGGACGGTGAGATCGTGGAGTACTTCTGGGTCATGGACGCTGGTGACACGTGAACCTCTTCTTCGAGTGGCGATCATTGAACCCGCCCGCCGGAACAGGTGGACGGTGATTCCTCTACTTCCGATCATAGTCGCGGTGCCGCCCGCCGGGCGGCGGATGACGTGGCAGCGCAATGTGCCCTGGAGGGGCGTCCGGCGGCGGGATCCGGCACGAATGGAAGTTGCCCGCCGGCATGGGCGACTATAGAGGGGTGAATGACATGCAGGAGAAGACCAGTCCCAGCCCCGAGCCAGCGGACCCGGCAGGCGGACCGGAGGCAGCCGGTCCGGGCGGCGAAGCTCCGGTGAAGCCTGTCATTCCGGCTGCCGCCGCCAAACGGGCGAACGCTTCAGCGATCGGCATGATCATCGCACTGGTGGTCAGCATCGCAGCCTTCCTGCCGATCATCCTCATGAATCCGCTGCCCAAGACCGAAGCTACCGCCCCGACATCGACGTGGCCGCTGTCTCCCGCAACGCCACGGATGTGGCAGGATTCACACCGGCTGCCCCGGAGACCGGTGGCACTTTCCGCCCGAACTACGCACGCTGGGAAGCAGGGACGGGCAGCGGGGTCCCCACCTGGGAGGTGGGGTTCCTGACCCCCAAGGACTCATTCATCTCCCTGGTCCAGACCAGCAAAGCCAATCCCACCTGGCTGCTCCAGCAGACGCGCAACGCACCGGTGACGGGTTCCCGGAACGCGGGAGGCCAGGAATGGGAGATCCGGGACACCGGCAAGGGCGAGAAATCCCTGGTCCTGGACTACCGCGGAACAACCGTCATCCTGTCCGGCGCCGCCCAGCTGGACGAGTTCGCCACCTTGGCGGACGCCGTCGTGAAGTCCATGGAAAGCAGCCCCGCCGTCACAGTTTCACCCTCGGGCGCACCTGCACCGTAACGTAGTCGCGTGGCTACATACCTGACTCCTGCACTTGCCTGGCGCCGTCTGCGCGAAGGAAACGAACGCTTTGTCAGCGGCGAGACGTCCCATCCCAACCAGGACGCGTCGCGCCGCTCCTCCCTCGTGGAGAACCAGCACCCGTTTGCGGTGATCTTTGGTTGCTCCGATTCCCGCCTCGCGGCCGAGATCATCTTCGACGTCGGACTCGGTGACGTCTTCGTGGTGCGGACGGCCGGCCAGGTGATCGATGATGCCGTCCTGGGTTCCCTCGAATACAGCGTGGGGGTGCTGGGAGTGCCGCTGATCGTGGTCCTCGGCCATGACAGCTGCGGCGCCGTCAGCGCCACCAAGTCAGCCGTGGAGACCGGCCAGATGCCTGCCGGCTTCATCCGTGACCTCGTCGAGCGCATCACGCCTTCCGTACTGACTTCGCTGCGCAACGACGAAACCGAGGTCAACGACATGGTGGTGGAGCACGTCAAGCAGACCTCGCAGCGGCTGGCGGACAGCTCGCGTGTGATTTCGGACGCAATTGAACAGGGCCGGACGGCTGTCATCGGCCTTTCGTACAGCCTGGCAGAGGGCCGTGCGAACCTTGTTTCGGGAATCGGCGAGCTCTAGAAGGCATCTGTACGGGGCCCGGCAAGGGCCCCGTAGCATGCTGTTCACGGTTTTCGATGGGGTGGCTGGTCGCCATAAGCTAGCCCCATGACTTCCACTGAAGAGTTCCGCATTGAACATGACACGATGGGCGAAGTCCGCGTCCCCGTGAACGCACTGTACCGCGCGCAGACGCAGCGGGCAGTGGAGAACTTCCCGATTTCCGGCAAGACCCTGGAACGCACGCACATTGAGGCGCTCGCCCGGGTGAAGAAGGCTGCTGCCCAGGCCAACGCTGAACTGGGTGTGCTCGACGGCGAGCTGGCCAAGGCGATCGCGGACGCGGCTGACGAGGTTGCTGCCGGCAAGTACGACGGCGACTTCCCCATCGACGTTTTCCAGACCGGCTCCGGCACCTCCTCGAACATGAACACGAACGAGGTCCTCGCCGAGCTGGCCACCCGCGCCCTGAAGGCCGCAGGCAGCGACAAGGTTGTCCACCCGAACGACCACGTCAATGCTTCCCAGTCCTCCAACGACGTGTTCCCCACCTCCGTGCACGTTGCGGCCACCTCCGCGCTGATCAATGACCTGATCCCCGCCCTGGGCTACCTGGCGGAGTCGCTGGAACGCAAGGCTGTTGAGTTCAAGGACGTGGTGAAGTCCGGCCGCACGCACCTGATGGACGCCACGCCCGTGACCCTGGGCCAGGAGTTCGGCGGCTACGCGGCACAGGTCCGCTACGGCATCGAGCGCATTAACGCCTCCCTCCCCCGCGTTGCCGAGGTTCCGCTGGGCGGCACCGCCGTGGGCACCGGCATCAACACCCCCGCAGGGTTCCCGGAGCGCGTCATCGAACTGCTCGCCACCGACACCGGGCTGCCCCTTACGGAGGCCCGCGACCATTTCGAGGCACAGGCAAACCGCGACGGCCTGATCGAGCGTCCAGCCAGCTGCGCAACATCGCCATCTCGTTCATGAAGATCAACAACGACCTGCGCTGGATGGGCTCCGGCCCCAACACGGGCCTCGGCGAGATTGCCATCCCGGACCTGCAGCCCGGCTCCTCGATCATGCCCGGCAAGGTCAACCCGGTCATCTGCGAGGCGTCCATCATGGTGGCCGCACAGGTTATCGGCAACGACACCGCCATCGCCTGGTCCGGTACCAACGGCGCCTTCGAGCTGAACGTCGGCATCCCGGTCATGGCTGCCAACCTGCTGGAGTCGATCCGCCTGCTGGCCAACACCAGCCGCGTCATGGCGGACAAGATGATTGACGGCATCACGGCCAACGTGGAGCGCGCCCGCTTCCTGGCCGAGGCCTCCCCGTCCATCGTCACCCCGCTGAACAAGTACATCGGTTACGAGAACGCCGCCAAGATCGCCAAGACCGCTGTCGCGGAGGGCCTGACCATCCGCCAGGCAACCGAGAAGCTGGGCTTCGTCGGGGACGGTGAAGGCAAGGTCTCCGAGGCCGACCTGGACAAAGCACTTGACGTCACCACCATGACGGCGCCCGCCCACAAGGCGTAGGGCCGCACCGCCCCCTGGACGCCCGACGGCGGCCGGTCACCTTTCGAAACGGAAGGTGACCGGCCGCCGTCGGGCTTTAAGGCCCGTAAACGGCCCGACCGCGCATGAAGTTGCACTCATTGCCTTAAAGTGCAAAACTTTACTTCGTGAATGATAGTGCAACTTCCGGATCCGGGCTGCGGCAGCGGAAACGTGCGGCCACCCGAGGTGCCATCACGCAACGGCCAGGGCCCTCACTGCCGAACGCGGCCTGAACGGCTACACGGTGGAGGAAGTCTGCGAGGCGGCAGGCATCTCGCGCCGCACCTTTTTCAACTACTTCCCCACGAAGGAAGACGCCATCATCGGCCACGCGGACGATGACGTTCCGGCCGACATCATCGACGAGTTCGTTGCCGGCGGATCAGACTCGCCCTCCGGTGAGATCTCACCCACCCTGTTCCGCGACCTGGTCCGGCTCTCCCTGCAGCTGTCCGAACACATGTCGGCGTCCGAAGAGGAAACCCGGCAACTGATCGCCGTGGTCAAGAAAGAACCGCAGCTCATCCTGCGCATCATGGGCGTCACCGAACAGCGCGAAGCGCAGTTTGCCCGGGACGTCGCCCGGCGCGAGGGCGTCCCGGCGGACCACCCTGTGGTGCAAATGGCCGTGGTGCTGCTGGGCACGATTGCCCGCAAAAGCAGCATGGCCTACTTCTCGGACGGCAACACCCGCCCCTACCAGGAGCTGCTGATGGAGAACATCTCCGCAGCCAGCCTGCTCTTCTCCCAGCCATTCAACACCTTGGAAACCACAGCCGCAGAAGGACACCAATGAGTACAACCACCAAGCCGCCGGCCGGTCCGCTGCTGCTGACCCAGAAGCGCATCTGGATCATCTTCTCGGCCCTGATCGCCGGCATGCTGCTCTCCAGCCTCGACCAGACCATCGTGTCCACGGCCATGCCCACCATCGTGGGCAAACTGGGCGGGGTGGAACACCAGGCCTGGATCACCACGGCCTACCTGCTGGCCACCACCATCGTGATGCCGATCTACGGCAAGTTCGGCGACATCCTGGGCCGGCGCAACCTGTTCCTGGTCGCAATCGCCCTGTTCACGCTGGCTTCGGTTGGCTGCGCCCTGGCCACCGATTTCTGGGGCTTCGTGGTCTTCCGGGCAATCCAGGGCCTGGGTGGCGGCGGCCTGATGATCCTGTCCCAGGCCATCATTGCCGACATTGTCCCCGCGAAAGACCGCGGCAAGTACATGGGCCCGCTGGGCGCCATCTTCGGTCTCTCGGCAGTGGCAGGCCCCCTCCTTGGCGGCTTCTTTGTTGACCACCTGACCTGGGAATGGGCCTTCTACATCAATATCCCCATCGGCATCGCAGCCTTCGCCATCGCCTGGTTCACACTCACGCTGCCGAACAAGAAGGCAGAGAAGCGGATCGATATCCTGGGCGTCGCCCTGTTGTCCGCCGCCACCACGTGCCTCATATTCTTCACCGACTTCGGCGGCAAGAAGGACGAGGGCTGGGATTCACCCCTCACCTGGGCCTTCGGAGCCGGCCTGCTGGTGTCCGCCGCCGCGTTTGTCCTGGTGGAGCGCCGTGCGGAAGACCCCATCATCCCGCTCAGCCTGTTCCGCAACCGTATCTTCATCAACGCCACCGCCATCGGCTTCACCCTGGGCCTGGGCATGTTCTCGGCCATCGCGTTTGTCCCCACGTTCCTGCAGATGTCCTCCGGCACTTCCGCCGCCGAGTCCGGGCTCCTCATGCTCCCCATGATGGCCGGCCTGATGGGAACCTCCATCTACTCGGGCATCCGGATTTCCAAAACGGGCAAGTACAAGATGTTCCCCATCCTGGGTGCCGCGCTCACGATGGCCGCCATGCTGTGGATGACCACGCTGGCCGCGAGCACCCCCATCTGGGTGATCTGCGTGCAGCTGTTCGTGTTCGGCGCGGGGCTGGGCCTCATCATGCAGGTTACCGTGCTCGTGGTCCAGAATTCCGTCCCCGCGGACCAGATCGGTACCGCGACCAGCACCAACAACTATTTCCGCGAAGTGGGGGCCGCCATGGGTGTGGCGGTGTTCGGGGCCATCTTCACCAACAGGCTGTCCGAGTCCCTGACCAACGCGTTCACCGGGGCGGGAGCCTCGGCGGACCAGGCGGCCCAGTCCACCAGCACGCTGGATCCGCAAGCGCTCAGCCAGCTCCCGCAGCAGCTGCGCGACGCCATCGTCAATGCCTACGCGGACTCGCTGGCACCGGTGTTCTGGTACCTGCTCCCGTTCATCGCCGCCGCCCTGCTGCTGGCCATCACGCTAAAGCAGATCCCCCTCTCCGACACCGCGGGGATGGTGGCCCGCGGCGAGGCCGTGGGCGGCGAGGAGGCGGAACTGCTCGCGGCCGGCCTGGCCGGCAGCCCGGCCATCGGTTCATCCACTTCCGCGGTCCCGGACCCGGCAGAAGTCCGGCTGGCTGTCAAGGACGACGACGGCGAGCTGGTCTCCCAGGGCCGCTGACCGCCGTCGTCCGCGCCACAGCCGCGCCCGGGCAGGGACGCGGCAATCGACAGGCAGGGACGCCGCAATCTTGGGGGTTGCGGCGTCCCTGTCGTGTGAGGCGGCGGCTCAAGGTTCGAAGTGGGCGGCTTCCGCCGGCGCCAGGGCGTGCCGGATACTCGAAAGGTGGCCCGGCATGAGCTCGGGAAGCTCGTCCAGGGCGAACCATCCCACGGCCAGGGACTCGTCATCGTTAACCCTCGCCGTCCCGCTGACGTACCGGCACCTGAAAACCACGTCGAGGAACTCGCACACATCCCCGTTCGGATAGGTGAAGGGGCCCACCGCTCCCACGGACACCACCCGCTCGGCTTCCGCCACGACTGCCGTTTCCTCGAAAATCTCACGCACCAGGCCCCGTGCCGGCTGCTCCCCCGGCTCAAGGATTCCGCTGACCAGCGCCCACTGCCGGTTGTCCGTCCGCTGCGCGAGCAGGACGCGTCCTGCGTCGTCGAAGACCACTCCGCGGACCCCCGGAATCCACAGGGGGTCGTTGCCGATCTTATTCCGCAGGCTCAGGATGTACTCAGGCGCAGGCATACGGCCAGCCTACCCGTGGCGCCGTCAGGCGGGCAGGAGCATGGCGGCGGCGGTCCCGGCCAGCATGAAGGGACCAAACGGGATGGAGGACTTCAGCGTCCCACGCCGGGCTGCCAGGAGCGCGACAGACCAGAGACCGCCGAGCAGGAACGCCAGGAAAGTCCCGGCAAACAGATGCCCCCAGCCAAGGTAGCCAAGGTACATTCCCAGCACGCCTGCCAGCTTCACGTCGCCGAACCCCATGCCGGGCGGGTAGGCAAAGCGGAGCACAAAGTAGAAAAGCCACAGCACGGCCGCACCAGCCACGACGCGGAGCGCCGGCACGGCAAACAAGGCAGCACTAAGGTTGCCGCCCGCCGGGGCGGCGGCACCGGCAATGGCGGCGCCCAGCAGCAGGATGCCGGCCACGGCGTAGGACGGGAAGACGATCCGGTTGGGCAGCAGGTGGTGCCGGACATCAATTACCGTCAGCCGGACAGCCATCACCGCGAAGTACAGGCACGCCGCGAGCACCAGCCAAAAAGCAGCCGGCATGTGCTGCCACAGATCCCCCAGTCGACCAATCACCCCTCGGATGCTACTGGAATTCCCGTCGCCGCCGTACCGTGCCCGCGTAAACTGTGGATATGGCGACATGGGATTCCCGGCACCGGCCGGATCCGGACCGCGGCGCATCGTCCGCAGACCCAATCGCCACGTTCCGCAACCTGTGCCGGTCCTCGCCCTGGAAGTGGCAGTCGCTGCGCTTTGAGTACTGGGACGAACCCTTCACCGAGGCACCGTCTCCCACGGCTCCCCTGGTGCGGGCATGGCTGCGCCGGCCCGGCGCCCTCCGCCTGGAAAGCCCGGACGGACTGGTCCTCCACAGCACCACCGGAATCAACGATTCCCGCGACGGGCTCTACGTCAGCTCCACCCGGAAATCATGGCTGCTGCCGCCGCAGCTGGTCACACCCGTCTACGACGGCTCCGGCCTGGTCAAACGCCGGCCCGAAGCCGCCTACGGGGAACCCGGTTTCGGAAACGGCCGCTTCTCCGCTGCCTTGGATCCGGTTGAACTTGCCGGCAACTCTCCCGTTCCCCTCGAGTTTCCAGGCAGCAACGCCTTGCTGGTGGAGGAGCACCGTGCTGTTGACCATGAAGGCAGACCAGCTCTGGAGGCAGTGGTAATCCCCACTCCCGCCTACCATCCGGCGGATCCTGCTGCACCACTCTGCCTTGCCGGGCGCAACCGTATCCGGGTGGACGTGGGAACCGGCGTGTGCGTTGCCAGCCAATCCCTGGAACCCGCCACCAGCGAGTACGGCCAGTGGCTGCGGATCCTCGCCGTGGACGAATACATGCTCGATGACCTGTTCCTGGCCGAATCCATGAACCTCACGGATGTGCGGCGGCATATCAGCTGGGACATCCCCGCCTGATGTGACAAAGCCTGGCAGAACCCATCCGCTAGGCTTCGCTGATGACTACACTGGGTTCCGTTTGGCCACTCTTCGACCTCAGGCTGACCACGCCTCGGCTGGAACTGCGCCCGATCCGGGACGAGGACATTCCGGCCGCCGTCGACGCGGCACGCAGCGGCATCCATGAGCCCGGGAAGAGCCCGTTCAGCACTCCGTGGACCGAGGTTCCCGGGGAGGAGCTGGGCACCAACATGGCCCGCTGGTACTGGCGCTGCCGGGCTGAGTGCAGCCCCGAGTCCTGGACGCTTCTCCTGGGCATTTGGCACGAGGGCAAGTTCATCGGCTGCCAGGACGTCGGTGCCAAAGAGTTCGCCCTGCTTAAGACCGTATCCACCGGATCCTGGCTGAAGCAGTCCGTGCAGGGCCGGGGCCTTGGCAAGGAGATGCGCGCCGCCGTCGTCCTGTGGGCCTTTGACTGGCTGGGTGCCGAAGTCGCCGAATCCGAGGCCGCCGCCTGGAACGAAGCCTCCCTCGGAGTCTCCCGCTCCCTCGGCTACGAACTCAACGGAACCACCCGCAAGGCCTGGGGCCCGCAGATCGAAACTGTCCAGCACGTCCGCCTCACCCCAAACACCTTCAAGCGCCCCGACTGGCAGTTACAGGTCGAGGGCCACGAAGCAGCAGCCAAGTTCCTGAAGGTGACTGACCACGAGGCGGGTTACGGTCCTTCGCGTAGGAGCGCATCGCCGACCAGAGCGATGCGCAGGTCGCCCAGCGACCGTAGCGGCGCGCCGGGAGGAAGCGGCGTCCCGAGGGTCCCGAGGCGAGCTTGCGAGCCTTGGGAAGGGACCTCCGCGCTAAGCGACGGCGAAGGGCCGTGGCCCGCCGAACGGAACCACGGCCCTCCAGCCACCTCCGCTTAGCCTTCGAGCAGCTCGGTGACCAGAGCTGCGATCGGGGACCTTTCGGAGCGGGTCAGGGTGACGTGGCCGAAGAGCGGGTGGCCCTTCAGGGTTTCGACGACGGCGGCGATTCCGTCGTGGCGCCCGACGCGGAGGTTGTCCCGCTGGGCGACGTCGTGGGTCAGGACGATCTTGGAGTTCTGCCCGATACGGCTCATGACGGTCAGCAGGACGTTCTTTTCGAGCGACTGGGCCTCGTCGACAATCACGAAGGCGTCGTGCAGGGAACGGCCGCGGATATGGGTGAGCGGCATGACCTCGAGCATTCCGCGGTCCATGACCTCCTCCACCACTTCCTGGCTGACCAGCGCGCCGAGGGTGTCAAAGACGGCCTGGGCCCAGGGGTTCATCTTCTCGGACTCTGAACCGGGCAGGTAGCCGAGTTCCTGGCCGCCGACGGCGTAAAGGGGGCGGAAGACGATGACCTTGCGGTGCTCGCGCCGCTCCAGCACCGCCTCGAGGCCGGCGCACAGGGCAAGGGCCGACTTGCCGGTGCCGGCCCGGCCGCCGATGGACACGATGCCGACGGCGGGGTCCATCAGCATGTCGATGGCCAGGCGCTGCTCGGCGGACCTGCCGTGCAGGCCAAAGACGTCACGGTCGCCCTTGACCAGGCGGACCTGCTTGTCCGGTCCCACCCGGCCAAGGGCGGAGCCGCGGTTGGACAGCAGCACCAGGCCGGTGTTGACAGGCATTTCTGCTGCGGCGGGGATGAAAACGGGTTCGTGGCCGTAGAGGGTGGAGATTTCCTGTTCGTTGGCCTCAACCTCCGCGACGCCCGTCCAGCCGGAGTCCTTGACCAGTTCGTTGCGGTATTCGTCGGCCGTCAGGCCCATCGCCGAGGCCTTGACCCGCATCGGCAGGTCCTTGGACACAACTGTGACGTCCCGGCCTTCGTTGGAGAGGTTCTTCGCCACCGCAAGGATCCGGCTGTCGTTGTCCCCGCTGCGGAAGCCCAGCGGCAGCACCTCCGACGAAATGTGGTTCAGCTCCACCATGAGGGTGCCGCCGTCGTCGCCGATGGGGATTGGCTGGTTCAGTCCGCCGTGTTTGACCCGGAGGTCGTCGAGGAGCCGGAGGGCCTTGCGGGCAAAGTAGCCGAGTTCGGGGTCGTGCCGCTTGGCCTCCAGCTCCGTGATGACCACCACCGGGACAATGACCTCGTGTTCGGCAAAGCGGAGCAGGGCGCGCGGGTCGGACAACAGGACTGACGTGTCGATCACGAACGTGTGGATGAGGGCTTCCCTTCCGGAGACGGCAAAACCGGCCGCAGCATCCGTTGCTGCGCCGGTTTGTGTAGTGGCTCGCGTGGCGCGAGAGGTAGCTTTCCCTCCCTGGTCGAAAAGGACCTCGGGCAGTTGTTCAGAAGTAGCCACATCGACTCCAGCCCCGGGGCAAGCCCGGAATTGTTATTGGTGAGGCGGCTCGGCCACGAGGCCGGGTCCGGCCTCCCATACAACCGGTGCGATGTTTCGCTCCATGTACTGGCCTCCCCGATCAGCCGGCGGTTTTGCCTGCTGATGGATATAACGTAAATCCACTCCAGGTAATTTCCGCAACCATTACGCGGCGATTCCTGTTGCGCCGGCGTGAACTCCCCGTGAACCGGAGATGTCAGGTCCCGAAGCGCCGCTGCCGGCCCGCGTAATCGCGGAGGGCCCGCAGGAAGTCCACTTTGCGGAAGGCCGGCCAGAGGGCCTCGCAGAAATAGAACTCGCTGTACGCGCTCTGCCACATCAGGAATCCTGAGAGCCTTTGTTCGCCCGAGGTGCGGATCACCAGGTCAGGATCCGGCTGGCCCCGGGTGTAGAGGAATCGGGAGATGTCGTCCACGCAGAGTTCATCCGCCAGCCGGGAAATGTCGGTGCCCTTGGCCACGGCGTCATGCAGGAGTTCGCGGACCGCGTCCACGATCTCACGCCGCCCGCCGTATCCGACGGCCACGTTGACGTGGATCTTCTCCCGGACGGGCGTCCGGGCCGTCAGTTTGTTGAGCCGCTCGGCGAGGTAGCCGGGCAGCAGTTCCGGGGCACCCATTGCATGGACGGAGATGTTGGCATCCTCGTCCAGCCGGTCCAGGGTGTTGGCGATGATCCCCATCAGGAGGTCAAGCTCTTCGCTGGACCGGTTCATGTTGTCCGTGGACAGCATGTACAGGGTGACCACCTTGACGCCGAGCTCCTGGCACCAGCCCAGGAACTCATGGATCTTGTCCGCGCCGGCCTGGTGGCCCTGGCTGGTGGGGGCGTTGAACTGCTTTGCCCAGCGCCTGTTGCCGTCCACCATGACACCGATATGGCGGGGAATGCGGTCGCGGGGCAGGTCTTTGAGGAGCCGCCGCTCGTAGAAGCCGTAAAGGAACCCGGGCAACTCCACGCGTCGACTCACCTGACTTCCTCGCTGTACGTACTTGCACATCCTAGCTACCGCCCGCGCGGCGGCGGGACGTCCCGTCCCGTGGCCGGCGGCAGCACCGCCGTCGTGTTACCAGCCAGTAACTTACCGGACCGTAGATTATTCTTGGAGGATGAACAGCGACTCCTCCGACGTCCCGAACCTGCCCCGGCCAAAAGGCGGAAACGGGCGGAAAGACGCCGGGCAGGGCGCCCTCGACGAGGCAGCGGTACGGCTGGCAGAGCTGTTGATGATTAAGCCGAAATGGCGCGGCTGGATCCACGCCGTGACCGCCCCGCTGGCCCTTGTTGCTGGCGTGGTGCTGGTGGCCCTTGCACCCAGCGTGGACCGTAAAATCACCTCGGCCATCTACGCGGCCACGGGCGTGCTGCTGTTCGGCGTCAGCGCCGTGTACCACCGCGGCAACTGGTCCCCGGCCGTGAAAATGGTGCTGAAACGGCTGGACCACACCAACATCATGCTGGTGATCGCGGGCAGCTATACGCCGCTGGCCTGGACCCTCCTGGAGCGGCCGCAGGCTGTTCTCCTGCTATGGGTCATCTGGTCCGGCGCCATCCTTGGGGTGCTTTTCCGGCTGCTATGGACGGATGCCCCGCGCTGGCTGTACGTACCGATCTACATAGCCCTGGGCTGCGGTTCCCTGTTCTACCTGCCGCAGTTCTTCCAGTCCAGTGTTCCAGCCGCAGTGCTGATCTGCGTGGGAGGCGTCCTGTACATCACCGGCGCGGTGTTCTATGCCCTGAAGAAGCCGAACTTCAGCTACCACCACTTCGGGTTCCATGAACTGTTCCACGCCTTCACCGTCTTCGCCTTTGCGGCCCACTTCACGGCGATCGCCATGGCCGTCCTCAGCTAAGCAGACGAGGCCTCATCCAGGGCCGGCCGGGCGGGAAGCCGGCGGCACTGTGAAAGCCCGGCGCGGGGCCCTAGTCCTGCGGCCGGGACTGGCCGGGGGCAATGCCGTTGCCATCGCCGTCGGACTGCCTGGGTGTGGACTCCAGCCCGTCCTGCGCGTCGGCCGCCGCCACATCCGCGGCTGCGGCGGCTGCCATGCGGTCCTCTTCCACCTGTGCCCGGTAGCGGACCCTGCGGATCCGGCGGACCATGTCCACGATCAGCAGGGCAGTGGCCACCACGAAGAAAGCGGTCATGATGAAGCCCAGGAGGCCCGGCGTCACCTGGTCCTCAGAGATGCCTTCCCGCAGCGTAGGGGTGGGCAGCGGCGTGGGGGTGGTGGCCAGGCTGAGGAGCAGATGATGCACGATTAAACCTTCTGTGGAACGGGTGGCGGCGGATGGCGCGGCCGGAGGGCCGGCTTATCTTCTACGCGGCATAGAAATTGCCTGCCGCTACTATCTTAGCCCCGCGAACAGGTCCTTCTCCGGGAGTTCTGAGGCACCCGGGAATGGATCAGCGAGTAGTCCTCCCACGGCCAGGCGCGCCGCTGCATCTCCGCCGACACGGCAAAAAAGAACCCCAGCGGATCCACCTGCGTCCGGTGTGCACGCAGGGCGTCCTCGCGCACCTCGAAGAAATCGCCGCAATCGATCTGCGTGGTGGTCGGATGTGCTGCCGGCGGCGGCGTGTGGCCCTCGGCGTCGGACTCCAGCCAGGCGGCCAGCCGCTCGGCATACGGAGACTGCAGGCCGGCCTCCTCCAGCGCGAAATGCAGCGCCCGGAACCGCTCCGGGCTGAAAGCCCTGTCGTAGTAGAGCTTGCTCGGCTCCCACGGCTCCCCCGCACCGGGATAGCGTTCAGGGTCGCCCGCCGCCTCGAAGGCTTCGACTGCCACCCGGTGGGCCATGATGTGGTCCGGGTGGGGATATCCGCCATTCTCGTCGTAGCTCAGGATGACGTGCGGCTTGAAGGAGCGCACCAGCCGCACCAGGGGCGCCGCGGCCCGGTGCAGCGGCAGCGTGGCAAAGGCGCCCGCGGGCAGCGGCGGCAGCGGATCGCCCTCGGGAAGCCCGGAATCCACGAACCCGAGCCATCGCTGCCTGATGCCCAGGATTTTGGCGGCACTCTCCATTTCAAGGCGCCTGGCCCCGGCCATGTCCCGTTTGGGGTGCGGTTCGCCTTCCACCGCCGGGTTCTGGATGTCCCCTCGGGAACCGTCCGTGCATGTTGCCACCATGACGTCCACGCCGGAGGCGGCGTATTTGGCCATCGTCGCAGCGCCCTTGCTGGATTCGTCATCCGGGTGGGCATGGACTGCAAGCAGCCGTAGCGGTGCCGGGGAGTTGCTGGACGCTGTCATGGAGGGACGGCTCCTCATTCATCTTTGGTTATGGCTGTTACAACGGCGGGCGGGCCGCTGCCGCCACCGGGTGCAGGACCGGCACCGGCGGAATGGGCACTAAACTGGACGGGTGACTTCCCCGGACCAGCCGGCCCCATCCGCGCCCGCAGACACTAGCCTAGCCAATCGCTATGGTGCTAAAAAGCGGGGGCTCTCCGCCGCTGCCAAGCGGGCCATCGCCGTGGTGGCCCTGGCGGGCGGGATCGGCTTCATGGCATGGGTCTCCACGTCCAACTCGCTGACGGATATCTCGTTCAAGGACATCGGCTACAGCACCCCTGACGGCACGCTGGCCGAGGTGGACTTCCAGGTGACCCGGGAACCGGGGACCGCTGTGCAGTGCGCTGTCAAGGCGCTGGATTCCAAGTTCGCCATCGTGGGCTGGAAGGTAGTGGACATCCCGGCAGACGCCCGGGAGGGAACGTCCGACGGCGGCAGGACAGTGACGCAGCGCGTGGCCGTCCGGACCGAATCGCCGTCCGTGTCCGGCGTGGTGGACGACTGCTGGATAGCGGATAAAGCGGATTAGTGGATGTGACGTGCGCCGCTCCCCTGTTGGGATAAGTCCACAGGATTGACTACAATGGAGCAATACCTTCACCCCGCTGAGCTGGTTACTGTTCCACAAGTGGCCACTGTGGCGGGGTCTTTTGCATGTAGGACCATTAGAGGAGAAGTCCGTGTCTACCACCAACAGCGCAGCTGCAGCCTGGCTTACCCAGGAAGCTTTTGACCGCCTGAAGGCAGAGCTGGACCACCTTTCCGGCCCTGGCCGGGCGGAAATTGTCCAGAAGATCGATGCAGCCCGGCAAGAGGGGGACCTCAAGGAGAACGGCGGCTACCATGCCGCCAAGGAGGAGCAGGGCAAGATTGAGGCCCGCATCCGCCAGCTCACGGTCCTGCTCCGCGACGCCCACGTGGGCGAGTCTCCCGCTGACGATGGCATCGTTGAGCCCGGCATGATCGTCGTCGCCAGGATTGCCGGCGACGAGGAAACCTTCCTGCTCGGATCCCGCGAAATCGCAGGCGATTCCGACCTGGACGTGTTCAGCGAGAAGTCTCCGCTGGGAGCTGCCATCCTGGGGCACAAGGAAGGCGAGACGCTCAGCTACACGGCACCGAACGGCAAGGACATCAAGGTGGAAATCCTGTCCGCCAAGCCGTACGCAGCCTAGTTCCAGACAGGCACACAAAAAAGCGCCGGCACCCGCAAGGGGCCGGCGCTTTTGCGTTCCCTGCCTGCGGCCGGTCAGGCCACGCGGGCCGTCCGCGGCCGCAGCAGCAGCGCCGCCACCAGTCCCCCGGCGGCACCGCCCAGATGTGCCTGCCACGAGACGAAACCGGAAACGATGGGCAGGATCCCGAGCAGGATGCTCCCGTACCCCATGAAGAGGACCACGGCCAGGAGGATCTGCCGCCAGCTGCGGTTGAAGAAACCCCGGACCAGGAGGAACGAGAACAAGCCGAAAACGAGGCCCGACGAGCCCACGGTGACGCCGCTGTCGCCGATCAGCCAGACCGTAAGTCCGGACCCCAGCCAGCTGAAAGCCAGGGCGGTCATGAACACCCGGAGGCCGGAGAGGAACACCAGGAATCCGAATATGATCAGCGGCAGGCCGTTGGAGAGCAGGTGGTTCAGGTTCGCGTGCAGGAGGGGAAAGGTGAAGATGTCCAGCAGCCCGTCAGCGCTGCGGGGCCGGAGCCCGAACGTCGCGTTGAGCGAGCGGAGCATCACCATGTTGAAGAGCTCGATGACAAACAGCAGGACCACGAAAGCGCCAAGGACCAGCAGGCCGCCCTTGGCCCTCGCCGCCACGGTTTGGCGCTGCCTGATGCCCCCGTCCCCGGTCAGCCCTTCCATGGCACCTCCTAGTGCACCACGATCGGCTGGAAGCCCTCGGCGCGGAGGGCGCTGAGGACCTGCGCTCCGTGCTCATGGCCTTTGGTTTCCAGGTTCACCGTGATGGAGACGTCTCCCATGCTGATGGAGCCGCCCACCCGTGTGTGGTCCAGGCCGGTCACGTTGGCATCGTTCTCGGCGATGATCCTGGCGATGGTGGCCAGCGAGCCCGGCCTGTCGTCCAGCATCATCCGGACTGTCATGTAGCGTCCCGCCGCGGAGAGGCCGCGCTGGATCACCTTCAGCATTAGCATGGGGTCGATATTGCCGCCGGACAGGACCACGGCCGTGGTTCCCGGGTTCTCGATTTTGCCGTCCATCAGCGCTGCCACGCCCACGGCGCCGGCGGGCTCCACCACCATCTTGGCCCGTTCCAGCAGGAAGATCAGGCCCGGGCCAGGGAGTCTTCGCTGACGGTGACCACGTCATCCACCAGCTCGCGGATGATGCTGAACGGCAGCTGGCCGGGGCGGCCCACGGCGATGCCGTCCGCCATGGTGGATACCTTCTTCAGGGGCACCAGGCGTCGGCGGCGAGCGACGGCGGGTAGGCAGCGGCGTTTTCAGCCTGCACACCGATGATGCGGATTTCCCGGCCCAGTTCCTTTGCCCGGGCTTTGATGGCCACGGCAACACCGGCCAAAAGCCCGCCCCCGCCGACGCCCATCAGCACAGTGTCCACGTTGGGCACCTGTTCGAGGATCTCCAGGCCTAGCGTGCCCTGGCCGGCAACGACGTCAACGTTGTCGAAGGGGTGGACAAACACGGTTCCCGTCTCGTTACTGTACCGCTGGGCTTCCGCGAGCGCTTCGTCGACGTTGTGCCCGTGCAGGACAACTTCCGCGCCGTGGCTGCGGGTGGCAGCCAGCTTGGGCAGCGCCACACCGAGCGGCATGTAGATGCGGGCTTTGATTCCGAGGCTCTTGGCGGCCACGGCCACGCCCTGGGCGTGGTTGCCTGCCGAGGCCGCCACCACGCCGCGCTTTTTCTCTTCCGGGGACAGCCTGGCCATCCGCACGTAGGCTCCGCGGACCTTGAACGATCCCGCACGCTGCAGGTTTTCGCACTTGAAGTAAACGTCGCCGCCTACCATTGTTCCCAGCGCCCGCGACGATTCAACAGGAGTGCGCGCAATAATCCCGTCAAGCAGCTTCTGCGCCTCCAGGACATCGTCCAGTGTGACGGGAAGGGTTTCAAGGATATTCACGGACTATTCTCCTCTTGATTCGTCCCCGGCGCCCGGCTTGGGAGAGCTGCGGACATCGGGATCTTTTGCTGTGGTGCCGGCTGCGGCGTCCCTGCCGTACCGGCGCACGGCCGGCCGGGCAACGTCCTTGATGGTGTTGTCCGCCGGGGCGCCGGCCGCCAGCGGCATTACCGGCACCTGTTCATGTTCCCACGTTCTGGCGGCAATGTAGCGAATGGCGGAATTTGCGACGGCGAGAATGGGCACCGAGAACAGGGCACCCGGGATGCCGGCGAGGTATGAACCGGCAGCAACGGTGAGGATGACGGCCACCGGATGCAGTGCCACAGCCTTGCCCATGACCAGGGGCTGCAGGATGTGGCTCTCGAGCTGCTGGACCAGCAGGACGATTCCCAGCATGATGAGGGCGTTCACCGGCCCGTTGGCCACCAGCGCGAGCAGCACGGCGATGGCACCGGTCACCAGGGCACCCACCACGGGGATGAATGAGCCGATGAAGACGAGCACCGCCAGCGGCAGCGCCAGGGGAACACCGATGATTGCTGCGCCGACCCCGATGCCCAGCGCATCCACGAACGCAACGAACATCTGGATGCGGGCGTAGCTGACCATGGAGGTCCAGCCCTTGCGGCCGGCTCCAAAGGCGGCCGCGCGCGCCTTCCTGGGGAGGAGCCGCACCAGGAAAACCCAGATCCTGTCGCCCTCCAGCAGGAAGAAGATCAGGATGAAGAGGGCAAGGATCAGGCCGGCGGCAAAGTGGCCGGCAGTGCTGCCGAAGGAGAGCGCGCCGCTGACGATGCTGCTGGTGTTGTCCTGCAGGGCCGACGTGGCTTCCTTCAAGTACTGGTCCATCTGGTCGGCCGTGAGGTGGAGCGGGCCGTCCGAAAGCCAGTCCTGGATCTTCTTTACCCCGGCCAGAGATTCGGACCAAAGTTCTCCGAAACCTGTCCAGAGCTGCCTGCCCACCAGAGCCAATGCACCGGCAATGAGTCCGATAAAGCCCAGCACGGTCATGGCCACGGCCAGTCCGGAAGGTATCCGGTAGCTCTTGAGCCAGCCCACCACCGGGTTAAGGAGCCCGGCAAGGAGCGCGGCCACCAGGACCGGGATGATCAGGAAACTGATGTGGCTGAGCAGCCACACCAGGGCACCGCCCACCAGGAGGATCAGGCCCAGCCGCCAGGCCCATGAGGCCGCGATGCGGATCCCGTAGGGAATGTCGCGGTCCAGTTCACGGTCAGCGAGAACCCGCAGCGTCGGTGGTGATGAAGCGGGTTCTTGCTGCAAGGAGGCTGCGGTTGAAGGCGGTTCGGCATCCCCGGTTGGCGTCATAGCCTAATACTTCCGCAGCCATGCCCTAATGGGAAACCGCTAGCCTTGCGCCCCGACGCTGTAGTCGATCCCCCACTCGATGGTGAAGGCCTCGCCGGGTGCCAGCCAGCGGAGCCCGTCGCCGGAATTGAAAGCGTTTGCCGGGCCGGTCATTGGCTCGACGGCGACGGCGCGGCTGCGGCCGGGGTACTCGGTGCTCACGAAGACGTGGACATACTCGCAGGCTTCATCCTGCCAGAGGCTGACGCTGCGCCCATCGGCGGCACTCAGGGTATGCCGGGCCTTGCCGTCCACGCGCTTCAGGCCGGTGAGCGCGACGTCCACGCTGAGTTCGGCGATGTGCCGGCCGGACCGGAAGTCGGTGTCTCCCGCCACGGGTGCTGCGCTGCGGGGAATGAGCCGGTCATCGGCCACCAGCCGGGTGTCCGCAGCCACCGTCAGCACCAGGTCCTCGATGGGCGCATCGCCCAGGCGGAGGTACGGATGGGCGCCGAGCACGAACGGGGCCGGAGCTTTGGAATGGTTGGCAAGGGTCTGCCGGACCACCAGGCCCAGGGTGTCGTCCAGGAGGTATTGGACGCGGTGCCGCAGCAGGAAGGGATAGCCGTGCTGCGGAAAAATGGTGGCCTCCAGGGAGACCGAGTGTTCCGACTCGTCAACCAGGGCGTACGCGGCATTGCGCAGCAAACCGTGGCTGGCGTTGTTCCGGCCAACCTCGGTGATGTCCAACTGCTGCTTCTTGCCGTCCAGGAACCAGGTGCCGTCCTCCACCCGGTTGGCCCAGGGGGCGAGCGTGATTCCGGTGGCCCCGGGCGGGATCTGGTCGTCGCCGTACGTCTCCGTGAGGAGCACTCCGCCGCGGTGGAAGGAGCGGAGGCCTGCGGCCAGTTCGGTAACCACGGCCAGGGCATCGCCGCGCCGCAGCTCATATTGCCGCCCCGTCGCGTAAGCCTGGGGAGTCGAACCGGCCGGGGATTCCTGGTGTGGAGACGATGTCATGGGCATACGGTACCCCGGCCATCGCCGGCGGCACCAATAGTCAATGTTATTTTTTGTTCGTAACTATTCTTTTTTGATCGGCTATGCGAGACTTTTTGCATGACAGGGATCACCAGCACCAGACTCTCCGACGGCCGGGAGCTGATTTATTTCGACGACGCCGGCACTACTGCTTCGCGGGCAGCCGAACTGACCACGGACCACCGCGGCCTTCCCCCGCGGGGTGAACCGGGCGAAGTCCGGTTCGATGCCCTGACGAACGAGTGGGTGGCAGTCGCAGCGCACCGCCAGACCCGGACCCACCTCCCGCCGGCAGACCAGTGCCCCATCTGCCCCACCACAGGCAGCAACCCCTCCGAGATACCGGCCGCGGACTACGACGTGGTGGTTTTCGAGAACCGCTTTCCCTCCCTGGGACCGGCGCTCGGCCCCGTGCCGGAGGATGCGGCGTGGGGAACGAAAGGTCCGGCGTACGGCCGCTGCGAGGTGGTGTCCTTCACACCGGAGCACACCGGGTCCTTCAGCGGGCTCAGCCGGACCCGCTCCCGCACCGTCATTGAGGCATGGGCACAACGGACCGCCGCCCTCAACGCCCTGCCCGGAATCCAGCAGGTGTTCCCGTTCGAAAACCGCGGCGCGGACATCGGGGTCACCCTGCACCATCCGCACGGGCAGATTTACGCCTACCCGTACGTCACGCCCCGCGCCGCCGTGATGGGAAACGCGGCCCGGAAGTACCACGACGCCCGCGACGGCCGGGAGACCTGACGGGGTCGCTCCTGCGTGCTGAGCGGGAGGACGGGAGCAGGATGGTGATGGAAGGCCAGAACTTCAGCGCCTACGTCCCCTTTGCTGCCCGGTGGCCGCTGGAGATCCACCTGGTTCCGCACCGCCACGTACCGGACCTCGCGGCCCTCAGTGGTGAAGAGAAGGACGAACTGGCGGACGTCTACCTGGATCTGCTCAAACGGGTGGATGCCCTGTACCCCACCCCCACCCCGTACATCTCGGCCTGGCACCAGGCTCCACTGGACCCTGTCCTGCGGCCCTCCGGCTACCTGCACCTGCAGCTGACATCGCCCCGCCGCGCTGCCGATAAGCTGAAGTACCTTGCCGGGTCCGAGGCAGCCATGGGTGCGTTCATCAACGACACCACCCCGGAAAGCGTGGCCGAGCGCCTGCGTTCGGTCACCGTTCCGGCGTCGCCCGCGTCCCCGGCCCTGGCCGGCCTCTCCGAAGGAGCCTCTGCTTGAGCACCGCACCTGATCCCGCCACGGCGCCGGCTCCTGCCCCTGCAGGAGACCTGGCTGCCCGTTTCACCCAGGAGTTCGGGAGCGATCCCGCAGGCATCTGGCAGGCGCCGGGCCGCGTGAACCTCATCGGCGAACACACGGATTACAACGAGGGCTTCGTCCTGCCCTTCGCCATCGACCGGACAGCCCGCGTGGCCGTCGGAGTCCGCACGGATTCGACCGTCCGGCTGCTTTCCACCTACGGCGACCAGGGTGTGGTAACCACCACCACCGGATCCCTTGAGCCGGGGTCGGCCAAAGGCTGGACAAAGTACCCGCTCGGCGTCATGTGGGCCTTGCGGCAAAGGGGCATCGACGTTCCGGGAATTGAACTGCTGCTGGATTCCGACGTCCCCCTGGGCGCCGGCCTGTCGTCGTCGCACGCCATTGAATGCGCCGTCATCACGGCGCTGAACGAACTCACCGGGGCCGGCCTGGAAGCCCAGGACATGGTCCTGGCCACCCAGCAGGCGGAGAACGACTTCGTGGGAGCCCCCACCGGCATCATGGACCAGTCCGCCTCACTCCGCGGCGCCCGCGGGCACGCGGTGTTCCTGGACTGCCGGGACCAGAACGCCACCCTTGTTCCATTCGAAATGGAGCCCGCGGGGCTGGTCCTGCTGGTCATCGATACGAAGGTGTCGCACTCCCATGCCGACGGCGGTTATGCCTCCCGGCGGGCGGCCTGTGAGCTGGGCGCTGAAGTGCTGGGGGTCAAAGCCCTGCGCGACGTGCAGGTGGGCGACCTTGCGGAAGCCAGCGGGCTGCTGGACGAGGTGACGTTCAGGCGCGTCCGGCACGTGGTCACCGAAAACGACCGGGTGCTGCAGACCGTGGAACTCCTCGGCGACCGGGGACCCGCTGCCATCGGCCATCTGCTGGACGCCAGCCACGCGTCCATGCGGGATGACTTCGAGATCTCCTGTCCGGAACTTGACCTCGCGGTGGATACCTCGCGGGCAGCCGGTGCCATCGGCGCACGCATGACCGGAGGCGGGTTCGGCGGTGCAGCCATCGCACTCACCCCCGCCGCCAGCGAACACAAGGTGCGCGACGCCGTCGTGCGGGCGTTTTCCGAGGCCGGCTTCACGGAGCCGGACATCTTCACCGTGTCACCCGCCGCCGGGGCGATGCGCATCGCCTGAGCCGCAGGACGCCCGGGCGCAGGCAGACGGAGGGCCCCACCAGGAATCTGGTGGGGCCCTCCGTTGCTGTTCGGGTTCCGGCGGCGGTACCGCCTTGCCGGTTACTCCTCGCCGCGGAGGATGGCCAGCAGGCGGATGATTTCCACGTACAGCCAGACCAGGGTGACGGTCAGGCCAAACGCGGCCGTCCACGAGAAGCGCTGCGGGGCGCCGCTGCGGACGCCGGCTTCGATGCTGGTGAAGTCCATGACCAGCGAGAATGCCGCGAGGCCGATGGCCAGGATGCCGATGACGACGCCGATGATGCCGCTTCGCAACCCGAAGGGTTCCGAGGTAAGGCCGGTCAGCATCATGACGAGGTTGACCACGGAGAAGAGCGCGTAGCCAATGAGGCGATCATGAAGAACTTCATGGCCTTGGGTGTGGCGCGCACCTTGCCGCTCTTGAACAGGACAAGCGTCACGGTGAAGACGGACAGGGTGCCGAGGACGGCCTGGAGGCCAACGCCCGGGTACATGGTGTCAAGGACGCGGGTGAGGCCGCCGAGGAAGAGGCCTTCGAGGCCTGCGTAGGCAAGAATCAGGGCCGGGGACGGCTGCTTCTTGAACGTGTTGACGAGCGCCAGGACGAAGCCGCCGAGCGCACCGACGACCATCAGCAGGGATGCCAGGCTCAGGCCCACCACCATGGTGACAGCGGCACCGGCGAGCAGCACTCCGAGGCAGGCCGCCGTCTTGACGATGACGTCGTCGATCGTCATCCGCCCGGTGTCAGCGGGGCCGGCGGAGGGCCGGCTGTACATCTGCTGCAGCTGCTCGTCCGTCATACCCTGCGGCTGGGCGTTCCAGCCCTGCTGGCCGTAAGGAGCCTGGCCGTAAGGAGCCTGGCCGTAGGGAGCCTGCGGGACAGGCGGTGCCTGGGTGGCTCCACGGAAATTCTTTCCGTTGAAGATCGGGTTGCCGCCAAGTGCCATTGCTGGATTCCTCCGTGTGGGTGTGATGTGAACCTTAAGGTTTACGGTACCAATTACCACGCCAATACACCCCTGAAAGTTCCCGAACGGGCGGCTATGCAACGCAACCGTGACGCTGGCCGGTGCCGTTGCCCAAGCCCGGCTGCACCCTGCCGCCTGGAAAATACCGTGGCTCAACAAAGGTTTCTTGGGGCGCTCCTCCCGTTTGCGCGCCCGGGCTGCCGGAGTTGTTACCTGATCGCTACCAACAAGGCCTGGACCTCGGCATTTGCGGCATCCCGCGCGCTGTAGCATAAGCCAAGCAGGGTGACGGAACTCACATGCGTGAAGGTGCCGGGCGAGATGGCGCCTCCCCGCCCTGCGTCCGTTCGCAGCGGCTGCAATGGCGCAGCCGAGACCGCCCCCAAGTGGAGGTTTTTCATTTTGAGAAGTACACCCCACGGCCAGCCGGCCGGACGACGCCGGGGGTTGCCGGGAATCATGGGAGCCATCAGTGCAACCATCCTGGCGATCCTCCTCCTCGCAGCACCGGCAACCCAGGCCGCTTCCCCAGCACCGACACCATCCCCGTCGAACCAGACCTTCCAGAACAACATCAGCGGCTTCCTCCGCGACGACACCCGCGCACCCCTGGCGGATGTGACCATCACGGCAAAGAAGGGCGACTTCACCGGCACGGCCAAGTCGTCAGCGAACGGCTCCTGGAACATCGGCGTGCCCGAGCAGGGCACCTACACCGTGGAACTGGACGAATCCACCCTGCCTGAAGGCATCAAGCTCGCCGAGGGGCAAGAAAACCCGCGTGAGGTCACCTTCAGCCAGACCTCGAACCTGTCAGTGATCTTTGCCTTCGGCAAGGGCATCGTGGTCCAGGAGCAGGATTTCGGGCAGAACCTGCTCAACCGCCTCGTGGCAGGACTGAGCTTCGGCCTGCTCCTCGCGCTGGCGTCGGTGGGACTGTCCCTGATTTTCGGAACCACCGGGCTCACCAACTTCGCCCACGGTGAGATGGTGACGCTGGGCGCGGTGCTGGTGTTCGCGTTCAACGCGGCCGGGCTGCCCTTCTGGCTGGCACTGATCCTGTCCCTGCTGGGCGGTGCCCTGTTCGGGTATGCCCAGGACAGGGGCCTGTGGCGGCCGCTGCGGCGCCGCGGGACCGGCCTGGTGCCCATGATGATTGTCAGCATCGGCCTCGCGCTGGCCGTCCGTTACGTCATCCAGTTTTACTTCGGCGGCGCCACGCAACAGCTTCCGTATGCCCAGAGCCCCGAAATCCAGCTGGGCCCGGTATCCATCTCGCCCAACAACCTCTGGTCGCTGGGCATCAGCGCGGTGGTGATCGCCCTGATCGGCATCGTGCTGCTCAAGACCAGGCTGGGCAAGGCCACCCGCGCAGTGGCGGACAACCCGGCGCTGGCCGCCGCTTCCGGCATTGACGTGGACGCCGTGATCCGGCTCGTGTGGATCACCGGCGGCATGCTCGCTGCGCTCGGCGGCATCCTTTGGGCCTACTACCGGCCCGGCGTCACTTTCGACATGGGCTCGGCCATCCTCCTGCTCATTTTCGCAGGCGTCACGCTGGGCGGCCTCGGTACCGTGTTCGGAGCCCTGATCGGTTCGATCATCGTGGGCATTTTCGTGGAGCTGACCACGGTGTTTGGCCTTGCCGCCGACCTGAAGTACGTAGGCGCCCTGTTCATCATGATCGTTGTCCTCTTGTTCCGGCCACAGGGCATCCTGGGCCGTCGCGAGCGCGTGGGTTAGGAAACAGACATGGATTTTGGATTCATTTTTGCCAGCGCCGCGGGTGAAATCTTCAGCCCCACCACGGCCGCCTATGCACTGGCCGCGCTCGGCCTCGCAGTCCACTTCGGCTACTCCGGCCTGCTGAATTTCGGGCAGGCCGGCTTCATGGCGGTGGGGGCCTACGGGTTCGCCATCTCCACCCTTACCTTCGGAGTGCCGTTCTTCCTCGGGCTGCTGATAGCCATCACCGCCTCGGCAATCTTTGCCCTGCTCCTGGGCATCCCCACCCTGCGGCTCCGGGCGGACTACCTGGCCATCGTCACCATCGCGGCCGCGGAAATCGTCCGCTACATCGTCACCACCAACCAGCTCACATCCGTCACCGGCTCCGCCAACGGCCTGGCAGCGTTCGAGGGCGGCTTCTACGCCATGAACCCCTTCCCCGAGGGGTCCTACTTCGGCATGAACAACCGCGACTTCTTCATCCGGGTTATCGGCTGGGGGCTGGTGGTCGTGTGCTGCACGCTGGTATGGCTGCTGATGCGCAGCCCCTGGGGCCGTGTCCTGAAGGGCATCCGCGAGGATGAGAACGCGGTCCGTTCACTGGGCAAGAACGTCTACGCCTACAAGATGCAGGCACTGGTCATCGGCGGTGTGCTCGGGGCTCTCGCCGGAATGGTCTTCACCCTCCCCCGCGGAGCGGTGCAGCCTGCCAACTACGGCACGGAACTGACGTTCTTCCTTTACACGTGCCTGCTGCTGGGCGGCCTGGCCACAGTCCTGGGACCGGTCATCGGCGCCATGATCTTCTGGGTGGTCCTGTCACTGACCCAGGGCATCCTCTACGGCCTGATCGAATCGGGCACCATTACGTGGCTGAACACCGTCCAGGCGGGCCAGCTGCGCTACATCCTGGTGGGCGTCGCACTGATGCTGCTGATGATCTTCAGGCCCCAGGGCGTCTTCGGAAACAAGAAGGAGCTGGCGTTCGCATGAGCATGCACAGCGAAGTACCGGCAGCCGCCGGGAGCACCCCGGACTTCATGACCGATACCCGGCCGATCGCCGCCGGGGAAGTGGGTCCCGGCTGCAAGAAACGCGACCCCATCGTCGTCGCGGAAAACGTGACCCGCAGCTTCGGCGGCATCAACGCCGTGGACGTGGAGTACCTCGAAATCCCCAGGCACAAGATCACGGCCCTGATTGGTCCCAACGGGGCGGGCAAGACCACCCTGTTCAACCTGCTGACCGGATTCGATACGCCCAACAGCGGAAAGTGGCAGTTCGAGGGCAAGAGCATCGCCGGGGTGTCACCGTACAAGGTGGCGCGCATGGGCATGGTGCGGACCTTCCAGCTGACCAAGGTTATGGGCAAGCTGACGGTCATGGAGAACATGCGGCTCGGCGCGGCCAACCAGCCCGGCGAGCGCCTGTCCAGGGCCTTGTTCAAGGGCATCTGGGGCGGCCGGGAGAAGGAGATCACTGCCCAGGCAAACGTGCTTCTGGAGAAGTTCAAGCTTGACGCCAAAAAGGATGACTACGCGGCATCCCTCTCCGGCGGCCAGCGCAAGCTCCTGGAAATGGCACGGTCCCTCATGGTGCAGCCGAAGCTGGTCATGCTTGACGAGCCCATGGCAGGCGTCAACCCGGCCCTGACCCAGTCGCTGCTTGACCACATCAAGAACCTGAAGGCCGAAGGCATGACCGTCCTGTTCGTGGAACACGACATGCACATGGTCCGGCACATTGCCGACTGGGTGGTGGTCATGGCCGAAGGCAAGGTGGTGGCGGAAGGCCCGCCCGGCGAGGTCATGAAGAACCCTGCAGTCATCGACGCGTACCTGGGCGCCCACCACGACGTCGATCTCGGCGACTCCGAGGGCATCAAGGAGCTTGCCGCAGAGCTTGTGGCGGATGAAGAGTCGATCGTTGGCACCGAAAACGCGGGCATCATTTCGCTTGACACCGTGGCGGAAGAGGAAGCCCGCCCCCGGACCACGGAAGGCCCCCACGGGGACCACAGCGGCCGGCACGGCAGTACGGAAAGGGACACCAAATGAGCAGCAGCACGAGCGCGGTCCCGGCCGCCCAGCCTGTCAGCAGCGGTGACGCCGTTGTGAAAGTCACCGACCTGGTGGCGGGGTACCTGCCCGGGGTCAACATCCTCAACGGCTGCAGCATTGAGGCCCGCAAGGGTGAGCTGATCGGCATCATCGGGCCGAACGGCGCCGGCAAGTCCACCCTCCTGAAGGCCATGTTCGGCCTGGTGAAGGTCCACTCGGGCACGGTAGTGGTCCGGGGCCAGGACATCACCGGGTTGAAGGCCAACAAGCTGGTGACGCGCGGCGTCGGATTCGTCCCGCAGACCAACAACGTGTTTTCCACGCTGACCATCGAGGAGAACCTCCAGATGGGCATGTTCCAGCGGCCCAAGGACTTCGCGCAGCGGTTCGACTTTGTCACCAGCCTCTTCCCCGAGCTGGGCAAGAGGCGTGCCCAGCGCGCCGGTTCGCTGTCCGGCGGTGAGCGGCAGATGGTGGCCATGGGCCGCGCCCTGATGATGGACCCGGCCGTGCTCCTCCTGGATGAGCCTCCGCAGGCCTCTCTCCCGTCAAGCAGGACGAAACGTTCCTGCGCGTGCACGAGATCAACCGTGCGGGGGTGTCCGTGATCATGGTGGAGCAGAACGCGCGCCGCTGCCTGCAGATCTGCGACCGCGGCTACGTCCTGGACCAGGGCCGCGATGCCTACACGGGTACCGGCCGTGAACTGATGAAGGATCCCAAGGTCATCCAGCTTTACCTCGGAACCCTGGCCGACACCGTCGAGTAACAACGGGCAGGACACAAAGGAGCCCCCGTCCGGCAGGACGGGGGCTCCTTTGTGTGCGTTCAGCCGATTGCTAGAGCTTGCCGAATTCCGACTGGACCGGCTTCAGCTTGTTGTCTGCGGTGTACTCGTAGATACCGATGTACGCCTCGGTGGGGTCACCGGCGTCGGAGAAGGTGATGGGGCCCGACTGGCCGTCGTAGTCGATGTCCTTGCCTTCACGCAGCAGGGTGACGCAGGAGGCGAAGTCGTTGCACTTCTCGCCCGACTCGGAGACCGCCTTGAGCTGCTTGGCGATTTCCGGGCCGCTGGTGCTGCCGGCGGCTTCGGAAGCCAGGGCGATCAGGTTCACGGCATCGTAGGATTCGCCGCCATACGTGAAGTCCTTCAGCGCCGGATCAACTTCCAGCAGCTTCTTCGTGAAGGCCTCGTTGGCGAAGGTTCCGGGGAAAGTGCCGTGCGCCCCGAGCATGGTGCCGGGCTGGAAGTCCTTGCTGTAGTCGGACGTGTTGCCATCGACCATGAACAGCTGGTTGGGGTTCACTCCCTTGCCGGAGATCAGGGGCACGATGCTCTTGGCCTGGTCGAAGGTGATCAGGGCGATTGCGTCCGGCTTGGCCGCGATGACCTTGTCCACCTGGCTGCTGAACTGGGTGTCGCCCTCGTTGAACAGCTCCTCGGCAACAACCTTGCCGCCTGCTGACTCGAAGGCAGCCTTGATGTTCTTGGCCAGGCCGGTTCCGTAGGCGTCATTCAGGACGATCATGCCCACTGTCTGGGCACCGCAGGTAGCCATGTAGTTGCCCAGGACCTTGCCCTGCAGCACATCGGAAGGAGCCGTGCGCCAGTACAGGCCCTTGTCATCCCAGGTGGTGAAGTCCGGAGACGTGTTGGCCGGGGAGAACTGCAGGACCCCCGCACCGGTGATCTGGTTGATCACCGTCTTGGACACACCGGATGAGGCTGCACCAATGATGGCGCTGACTCCCTGGCCCAGCAGGGCGGTGGTGGACTGCGTGGCGATATCGGTCTTGGTATCGCCGGAATCCCGGTGGACCACTTCGATGGGCTTGCCCAGGACACCGCCGGCGTCATTGACTTCCTTCACGCCAAGGTTCACACCGGCGATTTCCGGCGGGCCGAGGTAGGACAGCGAGCCGGTGGTGGGAAGCAGCGAGCCCAGCTTCAACGGCGTTTCGGTACTGCCGGTCGACGGCGGAACGGCCCCGCCGCCGCTGGTGGGCGCCGCGCTGCTTCCGCCGGTTGACCCCGGCGCCGGGCACGCGATTCCGGTCGCCGCTGCTCCAGTGGTGGTTTCGGTCGCCGTGGGTGTGGACGAACCGCCGCAAGCCGTTGCCATGAAGGCAACGCCGATGCCAAGCGCTGTCAGCTTGGCAGCGCGGGCTCCCGCCTGGGGGAATAAAGTCATTTACGAGCTCCTCGATCTAAAGGTGCGAACGGCCTTCGACACGAAAAATCAGGTATTCCTGATGTAGCTTCAAGCTAATGCAAATCACAGGCGAAGATAAGTGAGTGAGGTCACATCCTTATAACAGTCGTTGCATATGTGGAATTAAACGTCGGAAGCCGCCCGTAGGATACGGGCGGCTTCCTGCCGGAGACCGCGAAGTCTCCTGCTTCTCTAAGTACCCCAGGTGGGACTCGAACCCACAACACGCGGATTTTAAGTCCGATGCCTCTGCCAATTGGGCTACTGGGGCGCCGGGTCAATGGTATCCCGTCAGATGAGTGAGAATGGTGCGGCGTACCGGAACGTGCCGTGGGCGCCGCCGGACCATAGCGCGAGCGGCAGGAACTGGAAGTAGTCGCCCCACGCCGGGTCGGGCGCCTGGATACCGAAGGTGGACGCCGGGACAAAGCCGAACCTGGCATAGTAGTCGGGGCTTCCAAGCAGGACAATGCCGTGTTCCCCCGCGGCGTTTGCCCTGTCGATTGTCTCCCGCATGAGTGCCGAACCGATGCCCTGCCGCTGCAGCCGGGGAGTGACACCGATGGGGCCAAGGCCGAGGAGCCCCTGGTCCCCCACCCAACCGCGGGTGCTGATGACGTGGCCCACGATCTCCCCGTCCTGGACGGCCACTACGCTGAGGTGGGGGAGGTACTCCTCCGCATCAAAGAGTGCACGCAGCAAACCCACTTCCACCGGCTCACCTCCTGCCGGCAGTCCGGTGGCCGGAGAAATGGCGAAAGCCTCGGCCGTCAAGGCAAGGATGGCCTCCCTGTCTGAGGGATCCTCGCTGCGCAGCATCAGCTCCCGGGCCGGTGCATCCCGGTTCCTGGCAGCAAGTTCGGCCAGGACTTCAAGGGCACGGGGCGCATCCGCCACCGGCACCAGGAGGTGGTCGTGGTGGAACCCCGCCAGGACGTTGCAGCTGATCCGGGCTTCCGAAAGGGCCCTGCTGACTGCCGCGGTGAGGCCCACCGCTTCGAGGTCCGAGTGGATCTGCAGCGTGATCCACGCTCCGACAAAGTCATAGCTGAGCCCCTGCCGGTCCGCCTCAGCCCGCGGCAACACAACTGTCAGGCCCTCAGCCTCGCTACTGCAGCCTCGATGCCGGCTGCCAGTGGCCGTCCGTGCGGCCAGAGGACGTAGACATATTCCCCTTCGCGCTGAACGGGGTGCATGCCCGCCAGAAGCGCCTGCAGGTTCATTTCGGCAGTCATGAGCCCAGTCTAGGAGGCAGGCGTCCCGGCAGCAGGACCAGGCGCAGGAATGTGGCGCGTCCGGGCCGGACGGCCGCCGGGACAAAAAACGGCGGCCATCCCCGCGAAGGGGACAGCCGCCGTCGGGCGCTGCACGTGCTACTTGGCCTGTGCCGTCACAGATTCCTTGGACTGCACCGCTGTGGAGCCGTTACCGCCGGCTGCCGGCGCGGCCGGCGGCGCAGGGGCGGCCGCAGCAG